>JAAXIC010000049.1:0-3102 GCA_012270555.1 Chloroflexota bacterium | reverse complement strand
GAAAGTTAATGCGACAACATTGGGGATAAGCCCCCGCGCTACGGTTGGTCAACGAACCTTGATGGTGTACGAGCAAGAGTACATTAACCAAGTCCAGGCATTTAGGCTCAGCTTTCACCTGCGTCACGGGTATGTGTACCGTATAGTCTTCTCTTCACCAAGTTCAGGTACTCGGCCCTGATCACACCGCCGTGGGCAGCGGCGTAGAGGTAGACCGTGGGGTCGTAGTCGTCGAGACCGGAGGTTGTGACGATGCGAGCGGTCTCAAGGCCCCGAGCCTTGAGCCAATGCAGGGCGTGCCCGAGCAGCGCCGATCCGATGCGGCGCCCGCCGTAGTCGCGTCGCACCAGCAGTCCCCAATCGAACGTGATGTCGTCGGCTGCGGCTTTGGCGTCGCAGAGGCCGACGATCTCGCCGTCGAGCTTTGCGGTAAAAAGCGTCTGCGGTGCTGCTTTGCCAAACGCAGCAACACGCGCTGCCACGCGCGCGCGCATCTCCTGAGCCAAATCCGCGCTGGGCGGCGCTTCCGGCTCTGCGGGATATTCAACGCGGTGCCAGCGGGTGTCTTCTTTGTACTCCTTCCACCAACGCCAATAGGGCTGGTAACTGTCGAGAACAAAGCTTGCGAGAAACTCCGGGTCCGGCGAGGATTGCTCCTCAATGGTAAATTCGTGATGAGTGTCCAGATCTTCGAGGGTTTCTAGGTCCCAGGTCAGCAGCACCATCTTGCGGGCTGCCCAGTAGCCGCGTTCATAGAAGGGCACCGTGCCACCCTCACCGTCGCGTACGATGGCGTCGATCTTCGTCACGCCCGCTGCCTTCAGGCGCTCCTCGGCGGCAACGATCAAGTCCTCTGCGACTCCTTGGCCAGCGTAGGCTGCGTGCACGGAGAGATCGGCGATCAGGCCGTGCTGGCGGCGCTCATCTTGTCGCAAGGCAAGGCGCACCGCGCCCGCAATTGCGTTGCCGTCTTTGGCGAGCAGGATCTCACTGGGGCCGTAGGTGAGCAGATTGAGTTCTTCGCGGATGCCGAGCACATGCTCGGGCACGGGCGTGAGTGATTCAATGGTGTACGTCACATTTTTCATGACAGAGCAATCAGGAGAAGTAGGTAACCCGCGGTCACTGGCTCAGGATTTCCATGCGCACGTCGAAGCGACCGGTTACAAACGGTGACAATTGTATGAACGCCGCTTCACTGAGGTCGATCCACATGAAGCCCGGGGAAGGAGCGCGGTCCTTGATAGTCACGACGATGACCGCACCGGTTGAGAGGCGGGTCACACGGACTATGCTGCCAAGCGGGAAGAACGGACTCGCGGCAATGATAGGGTCAAAGCGGTTATACGGTTCGCCGTTCGCCATGGTGCCGCCGTGGAGGGACGGATGGTAGTAGGTGGCGTTGCCATACTCGATGCGCGTCACCGTGTATTCCGAATGCTCGCGCAGGAAGGCCGGTGGGCGAAAGCGCGTCAGGTTCGTCAGCGAGCCGTCTTCTTCTTCGACGACAAACGAGAACGCCGCGGCCGGCGTTGCCGGTACCAGACAGACCACAAGTATGAGAAGCAGTCGTATGCCAAGTCGTTTTGCCATAGTGCACCAATACCTCTTTGCCACTCCGATTTCTTATAGCGCATGGCGGGTGGGGTCGTCAACTTGGGTTTGCCCTCTGGCGGTGAGACTTGCGGGGATGGCGCGACCTCGTGCTGTCCGGTTGGCGCAAGCGACCGGTCGTTTGACCGTCGCTCGGAGGCTGCGCTACAATCAAAATTAAGTAGCGCGAGTGCACGGGCGGGCAATCCGCCCAGAGTGGAGTTCGAGCAAGACCATGTCCACGCGCTGTTCTGACAAAGATGTTGAGTGCGCGATTGCGCGAACCGCGTCTTTGATTTGCGGTCGCTGGACGTTACTCATACTGCGCGATCTTGCGCAGAGTCCGCAGCGCTTCTGCACTTTGGAGCGCTCCCTTGAGGGCATTAGCCCCAATACTCTTGTGGAACGGCTCCGCACGCTCGAGGAAGAACAGATCATCACGCGCCACGCCTACGCGGAAATCCCGCCTCGCGTGGAGTACACCCTTACAGAGAAGGGCGTCGCATTGGTACCTGTGCTTGAGATGATGCGCGAGTACGGCGAACGGTGGCTCAGTCCCAGCGAGGAGGAGCCGGTGACAGTTGGAGAGGTCGGTGTGGCTTTAAAATAGGTCTTGACGAAGACTGGGAAAGATTAGGCCCCCGTCACTCCAAGCATATTAGAAAATCTCTCCTGTAGTTTGATGCAGGGGAGTTTTTTGTTTAAGGGAAAAGCAGCGAGTCTGTGGGCTTTCGCCATAGCACCCGCTGCCTTTATTTCCCTTAGTCTTGCCCAATTGTCGGAGGTACGTCGGGTCGTCTGTCAGCCTTCAGAATCCTCGTACTGTCCGCGCAGGTTCTCCACCACGTTGGCGTCGAGCAACGTCGTCGTGTCGCCAAGGGCGCGCCCTTCCGCCACGTCGCGCAGGAGGCGGCGCATGATCTTGCCGCTGCGGGTCTTGGGCAGATCGGCGGTGAAGAAGATGTCGTCGGGCCGCGCGATGGGGCCGATCTTCTGTGCCACGTGCTTCTTGAGTTCGTCGAGCAGCGTATCGCCCGGGTCGATACCTTCTTTGAGTAGCACAAAGGCCGAAACCGCCTGACCCTTGAGCTCATGGGTCTTACCGATGACGGCGGCTTCCGCCACGGACTGGTGGTCGACCAGCGCGCTCTCGATTTCCATGGTTGAGAGCCGGTGGCCGGCGACATTCATGACATCGTCCACGCGTCCCAGCACCCAGTAGTAGCCGTCAGAATCGACTTTGGCGCCGTCGCCGGTGAAGTAGATGCCCGGATAGCGGCTCCAGTACTGGTCCTTGAAGCGTTCCGGATCGCCGTAGATCGTCCGCAGCATGGAGGGCCAGGGACGCTGAATCACGAGGTAGCCACCGCCCTCCGGTACTTCGTTGCCGGCTTCATCCAGAATAGCCGCGGTAATGCCGGGGAAAGTCCTCGTGGCCGAGCCGGGCTTGGTAGTGGTGTAGCCGGGGAGCGGGGTGATGAGGATGGCGCCGGTCTCGGTCTGCCACCA
>JAAXIC010000006.1 GCA_012270555.1 Chloroflexota bacterium | reverse complement strand
CATATCAGTGTCGACGCACTCGGCAACCCGTTGCGCTTTACGTTGACAGGAGGAGAAGCACACGCTATGACCCAAGCGCAGGGGCTCATCACCGGTTTCACGAGCGCGTATGTGATCGCAGAGCGCGCGTACGACCCCGGCCACTGCCTCGGGGCGGTAATCCAGAGCGGGGCGCTCCCCGTGATACCGCCGCGCGCGCGACGCCGCAAGCCACACGCCTATGATGCGCATCTCTACCAAGAACGACATCTGGTGGAGTGCTTCATCGGCAAGATCAAGCAGTGCCGTCGCATCTTCTCCCGCTTCGACAAGCTGGCGAACAGATACCTTGCCTTCCTTCATCTCGTCAGCACTCTTATCTGGTTGCGGTGAAATGTCCACACAGCCTAGCAAGAGGCTGTCAACAAAGGACAAGAAAGTGTGCATCCCATGAGTATCGATACCGGCCTGTTGGCGCATTGGAAATTCAACGGCGATTGCCGGGACGCCTCCGGCAACGGCAATCACGGCACGAACCGCGGGGCCGACCTCGCGGCGGTGGGCCGCGACGGCAGTCCCTACGGCGCCGCGCGCTTTGACGGCCGCGCCGCCTGCGTAGAAGTCCCTGCCAGCGACGCGCTGGCGCTCGCCGACGGTGACTTCACGCTCTCAGCCTGGGTAGAGTTGCCGCCCGACGGCGCCAACCTGCACGGCGACATCATCAGCAAGTACGATCCAACAACCCGCACCGGCCTGAACTTCGGCACCCTCAACTACGCCGGCGTCACCGCCGCCCAGGCCCACCACCGCAACCTACACTTCGGCATCGACGACGGCACGGGCGACTTGGCCTGGGAGGACCGCGGCCGACCCGGCAACAACCTGCGCGTCTACTCGCTGGCCGTCTACAACGGACACCTCTACACCGGCACCTTCGAATGGGGCGCTGACGAGGCCGGCCACATGTACCGCTACGCGGGTGGGCAGACGTGGGATGACTGCGGCAGCCCGGACGCGAGCAACACCGTGGCGTCGCTCGCTGTGTTTCGGGGCGAGCTCTACGCCGGTACGTCGTGCTACCGCGCGGGCGGCTCCGCGCTAGAAGATTCGCCGAATAAGCATCCCGGCGGCGCCATTTATCGCTATCTGGGAGACGCTGCCTGGGAATACTGCGGACGCCTGGAAGGGGCAGAATCAATCGCGGGTATGGCCGTCTACAACGGCGAACTCTACGCCATACCGCTCTACAGCCAAGGCGTCTTTCGCTATCTGGGCGGGCAGGAGTGGGCGTACTGCGGCACGCCCGGACGCCGCATGATGGCGCTGACGGTCTTCAAGGGCCACCTCTACGGTGCCGGCAACGAGGGCGGCGGCGTCTTTCGCTACGACGGCGGCACCGATTGGACACCCTGCGGCTTCCAGGAGGGGGTTACTCAGGTCTATTCTTTTGCCGCCTACCAGGGCGAACTCTACGTCGGCACCTGGCCCAACGGCACCGTTTTCCGCTGGGATGGCAACGAGACGTGGGAGAGCGTCGGCCGCCTGGAGGAAGAAAAGGAAGTGATGGCCATGGCGGCCTACAACGGCAAGCTCTACGCGGGCACGCTGCCACTGGCGAACGTCTATCGCTACGAGGGTGGGGCCACTTGGACCAATACGGGGCAACTGGACACCACGCCGGACGTTAAATACCGCCGAGTGTGGTCGATGGCGGTCTTCCAGGGAAAACTCTTCGGCGGCACGCTGCCGTCAGGGCGGGTCTACTCTTTGCAGGCCGGCGCGAACGTGACGTACGACCGTGCCCTCGCTCCCGGTTGGCACCATCTCGCAGCCGTACGGGAAGCAAATCAGCTCACGCTCTACGTGGACGGCGTGCAGGTAGCCACATCCGCCGACGCGGTGCGCTTCCCCACTTCCATCGCGAACGGGGAGCCGCTGCGCATCGGTTTCGGCCAGCACGATCACTTCAACGGCAACCTGGCCGACGTGCGCGTGCACGGCCGCGCCCTGAGCGCGGAAGAGATAGCCGCGCTCCAGCACGCCACGTAGCGCCCGCTCAGAGTCCATTCCATCAAGCCGGCGCAGGGCGATGGTGTCGCGGCGCAGTTCAGTCCGATCCGGCTCTGTAAGCGGCTTCAACAGCCTTGACTACGTGAGATACCAACGCTGTGCCGGCGGCCATACCTCAGACGGAGTCTTCTTCCTCTTCTCCCACATCCGAGAAGTTGGCAATGACCACCTCGCCTTCGGGAAACTCGGCGATGATCTTCAGCTTCCCGCCCACGGCCTCGATGTAGGAACGGAGGCTGGACACGTACATGTCGGCCCGCTGCTCCAATTTGGAGACGGCGGGCTGATTCACTCGTAGCGTCTCGGCGAGGTCCCGCTGGGTCAGCGCACGCGCCCGGCGCAACTCGTGCAACGGCATCTCGGCGAGCAACTCCCGCTTAATCTCGTCGATGCGCCGACGGCGCTCCGGTGTGAAGGCCCCGGTCAGTTCGCTGAACGGATGGCGTCCACTCATTCGATCAACCCCTCCCTGCGCAGTTCTTCCAGATATTCGTCGTAGAGGTCGTCAGCCACGGGCACGTACTCCTCGTAGAATCGGTCGTTGCCCGTCTTGTCCCCGCCAATGAGCAGGATGGATGTTCGTCTCGGGTCGAAGGCGTAGAAGACCCGGATGGGCCTCCCGCCGCTCTGCACGCGCAGTTCCCGCATGACTCCGTGGCGCGAACCTCTGATGTCCGAGGAGTAGGGGTACGGCAGGTTGGGGCCGTGCTCCGCCAGCAACTCGACTCTGGCGGCTACCGCGTCCTGCTGGCCCTCCGAGAGGCCTTGCCACCACTGCCCGAACTCGTCCGTATACTCGACATCCCAACGCATGGCTGTAGTATATTCCAAATAAGGAATGTAATGCAAGCTACGCTCGGCCTCTCCCAAGGGAAATCGCATTCTCGGCGTGGTGATACTCTATTGGCCGCAGTTCGGTCCAATCCGGTTCTGTAAGAGGCCTCAACAGCTTTGACTGCGTAAGATACCCACGCTTTGCCAGCGGTCAGATCTCAGATGGATTGGGCATGGAATCGCCTTGCTCCGGGCCGTACATGCCCTTGACATCACGTCTTTGCGCACGCTACAATTCTTTCAAGCTGTCTAGGAATTGCGGTCTTTGCTGTAGTTTCCTGGAAGGGATGGCAGCGGACGGCAAACCACTGGTGTCCCGTCATCTCATTTAGCGGTGGTACGAGTTTGGAATAGCGCCTACTAGGCAGGAGGTATCGGTTCCGATGAAGAGTCGTACTGATTTCCAATTGGCCGCACACGGCCAACTAACGCGGCGTCGTATGCTCGCGGGCACGGGAGCCGCGGCGGGTGCGGTGCTCTTTGCCGCGTGCGCCCAGGGCGGCATGGCACCTGCGGCAGGGGACGCGCCGGCGTCCGAAGAGATGGAAAAGGCCGAGGAGATGGCGCCTGCCGAGATGCAGCCCACCAACTTCTGGGCCATCGACATGGGCGGCAGTAACTGGGTGCAAGGCATTGGCGAGCAGATCGTCGCCGAGTACCATGAGGCCAACCCCAACGAGAGTGTCAACGTCATCGTCACCACCTATGGCGACACCATCAACAAGCTGCCCACGGTGGTGGCCGGCGGCATTCCACCCGACATTTCCTACATTGACGCCTATCTGCCGAAGGACTTCGGCGTGCGCGGCATCGCCGCCGACATCACGAATTACGTGAAGGCATCGACGGTGATCGACGCCGACGACTACTACCCGCGCGTGGTCTTCGACTCGACCTATCGCGGCCACTGGTTCGGCTTGCCCTGGGCGCCCACGGTCTTTACCTATTTCTACAATAAAGACGTTTTTGTAGAGGTAGGTCTCGATCCTGATAGCGGGCCTTCCAATTGGGATGAGCTTGACGCAGCCATCCAGCAAACGCTCAAGAAAGAGGGCGACAACATCGAGCGCCTCGGCTTCTGGTACGGCAACAGTTCGCTCGTGTGGTGGCTGGTGCCCTTCTGGCAGCAGGGCGGTCGCTTGCTCAGCGACGATGAGCTTGAGTCTACGATCGACAACGAGTTGATGGAGACCGCGTTCAATTTGACCCTGCGCTTCTTCGACCTGCAGGGCGGCCTGGACGCCATGAATGAGTTCAGGGGCGACGAGCGGCATCAACACCTCTTCTCCACCGGTCGTTGCGCCATGTGGACCGACGTGATGAACATCACTCGCTTCGAGGCCTATGAGGAGGCCTTCGCGAAGATCACCGTCGGGGTGGACACCTATCCGGTGGCGGAGGGCGGCTCGCCCGCGGCCTATCGCGGCGGCGGCGCGCACCTGATGCCCGAAGGCTCCAACAACCCGGACGGGGCGTTCAAGTTCTTGGAGTGGTTGTTCCTTGAGCCCAACGACCGTCGCTTCAACGACGTACGCGACAGTCTGCCGGCGCGGCGATCGGTGGCCCAGAGTGAAGAGTTCACGCAGGGCGACCCGTTGCGCATCCAAGGCGCGCGCGAGATGGACGGCGCCCAGTGGGTGGTCAGCGCTCCCGGGGGACGCCGGATCATCGGCATCCACGTGCGCATGGCGAGTTCCATCTGGAACCGCGAGAAGACGGTGCCCGAAGCGCTCGCCGACGGCAACGCGCAGGTGCAGCAGGCGCTGGACGAGGCGCTGGAGAACTCAGTCGTCGACTTCTAGGACGCATTTGTTGCGAGCTACGACGCAAACGAGCGCACGCGTGGGGTTTCCCACGCGTGCGCCTGCTTATAACGCCGGGACTCACGGTAGGCAGCCTCCATTTGCCCTGTGTCCGCTTGCTGCGGCAACGGAAACACGCTCCCCCTCCAGTGCACGCTCCTACGTCGTACCCGGCAGTGCGACTTCGTTGGTTCTTGATGGCTGCAAGGAGTGCCAAAGAGCGATAGTTTGCCATGCGTGGTATAGTATGTACAGAGAATATTCCCAGTTATGCATACTACTACCCGCCATGAGCATTGCCGCGCCCACGCTTGCCCCGACTGAGACGCTGCGTGAAGAGGACGTTGCGCAACTCTGGCAGGCGTGCCCCTGGGGCGGCAAGCTCCTGCGCACCACGGGCGGCGAACAGATTCAAGTCGTCTATCCCGGGCGGCGCAACCTAGGTCCCGGGCCGGATTTCCTCGACGCCATCATCGCCCTGGACGGTCGCCGGCTGCGCCACGGCCACATTGAGATTCATACGGTCACGTCTGCGTGGCGCGCCCACGGTCATGCCCCCGACCCGGCCTACCACAACGTGATGCTCCACGTGGTGTGGGACGACGACGGCCCGGTCACGGGCGGCCCGCTGCGCACGCTGGCGTTAGCCCCCCACTTTCCCGACGGCATGCCAGTGGAATATGTGGCGCGGCCGCTCCCTTCCTTTCAACCGTGCGCGGAACTCCACACCAAATGTGACCCCATGACCGCCGGCATGCTCTTCGCGACGCTGGGAGAGCGCCGCTTACGGAAGAAGGCGGAGCTGATGCTCTCTGCGCTGGAGCAGCACGGGCCGGAGCAAGCCCTGTATGCCGCCCTGCTCGATGCGCTCGGCTACAGCCAGAATCGTGAACCGTTTCGACTACTCAGTGAGGGCTTGCCCTGGCCGGTAGTAGCAGCGCTGCTTCGCGGCAAGCCGGATGCGGAACAGCATGGTGAGGCGCTCTTCCTCGGCGCCGCGGGCCTGCTGCCGTCGCAACGTGACGGCGACTCACGTAGTAGGGGCACGATATATCGTGCCCCTACTGGCGCGGACCGGGAGTACGCGCAGGAGCTTGAAACATTGTGGCGGCAGTTCCGGTTGGAGCCGGTGGTGCCGACCGCAGCCTGGGTTCGTCGGGGCGTGCGTCCGGTGAACGCGCCCGCCCGGCGCGTGGCGGCGGCAGGACACCTCTGTGCCCGGCTTGCCGCAACCGGACCGGTGCACGCCTGCCTGGATTTGACGGATTCTTCCGATTGGACGCAGGTGCTGCGGCGCGTGCAAGCAGCGTTCGCGCTGCCCGCGGCACGTTCGGCCTATTGGGTGACCCACTGCGACTTCGGGGTCCCGCTGCGGGGCGGGCCGCAGAGCCTCATCGGCGGTGAGCGTGTCCGCGAAATGCTCGCGAACGTGATTCTCCCGTTCCTCGTTGCCTATGGAGACATCGCCGGAGACGCCGGGCTTGCCGACTGGGCTATCACCCTCTTTCGCCGCGCGCCGACCGCCGGCCTGAACCGCCTCATCCGGAGCATGCGCGACGACGTATTTGGTTTGCCGTCGAAATACGTGCCCATGACCGCCGCGCGCCAGCAGGGGTTGCTCCACATCTACCACAACTGGTGCCGGGAGAAGAGATGCGACGCGTGTGCCGTGGGGCAGATGCTCGCACAGCAATAACGGCGGTTGCGGAGCATGCGGAGATGCGGACGACCGACTAAGAACCGGGCCGCGTTGCCTCACCTGGCGTCACCCCAAAGCCGTACCGGCAAAGGTGGATTCTGGCGTGCGCCGGCATGACGGTCATGGAATCCCGCGTGGGAACCTTCGGACTCGCTTGCGCTTTTGGCTGCTGCAAGGCGCCATCCTGTGCTATGCGTCCAAGTACACGGTCTTGCCGCTCTCCGACGCCTGATAGATCCCCTGCACGATTGCCACCGCCCGCTTGCCGTCTTCACCGGTCACGAGTGGCTCGCGACCTTCCAGAATACTCGCTACAAATTCTCCGTCCTCGCGGACGAACTGGCTGCGGTTTTGGGGAAACGTGAACGTCTCCCATTCCTCGGCTTCCGCCGTGGCCACTTTGAGGTGCCGCCACGTGGCGATCTCCATGGCGCCGGAAGAGCCCGTCACCACGGCGCGGCAGCGGCCCAGCACGGGCGGCGCGATCAGCGAGATTTCCATGGTCGCGGTCACGCCGTTCGCGAATTCCAGATGCGCCACCCCGTGGTCCTCGCCCTCGGTGCGCGCGCCGTAGTGGCCCACACGGGCCGTAATCGCCGTCACCTCAGACCCGATCCACCAGCGCAGGCGGTCGGCGCTGTGCACGCCGTTATCCATGAAGACACCGCCGCCGGCCAGCGCCCGCACACCGCGCCAGCCCAGGTCCTTGTGGCGCGTGGCGCCGGTGATAGAGTCGTGGACGTGGAGCACATCGCCGATTGCGCCCTCTCGCAGCAGTTCTAAAGCCCGCAGGTGCTCCGCCATGAAGCGGTGGGTATGGCCCACCATCAGATTCACGTTGGCATCTCGGCAAGCGGCGATAATGTCGTCGCATTCCGCCACGCTCACGCCCAGCGGCTTTTCGCAGAGCACGTGCTTACCGGCCTGCGCCGCGGCGATGGCTACCTCGCCATGGAGCGCATGGGGCAGACTGATTACTATGGCGTGCACCGCTGGGTTCTCGAGCACGGCGCGGTAGTCAGTGAATACCTCAGCCACGTTGTGGGCGGCGGCGAAGTCTTGCACGGCCGTTTCGTTCACATCGGCCGCCGCCACGATCCGCGCCTGGGGTACGCCTGCCAAGCCGCGTGCGTGCGAGCGGGCGTTATTTCCTGTTCCTACAAAGCCAATGTTCACTGATTCCATGCGATTTGCTCCCCTATGTAGATCCCAGAGACCTCTTGAGGCAGACTACCCGTGGCGGATTTGCAAGGCAGGTACGCCCGTGTCGCCGGAGGGCTGCCACACTCCACCTTATTCTAAGCGCATCCTTTACAGACCTGCAGGCATGGTATACTGAAACCGTCTTACTGGCGTACGAAACTCCGCGCCACTAGGGCCGCTGGGGGAGCCCCACGGCTGAGAGCTTCTGTGTGTGCGCAGAGGCAATCCTTGGAACCTGACCTGGAAGATGCCAGCAGTCTGGAAGATGCCAGCGGAGGGAAGCGGCAAGTCTCCGAGACCTTGCTGCGAACCGCTCTCCCTCTGTGAAGCGGTATTTGTTTTGACGCGAAGCAGGGTGGATGTCAGTCACGCTCGGCCCTGAGCACTGGCAGCCTGTGGAGAAGGAACGAAGATGAATGACATGCTCGAGATAGCGGGCACGCAGTTCAATTCGCGGCTGATGATCGGCACCGGCAAATACCGCACGCCGGAAGAGATGATCGCGGCAATCGAGGCGTCCGGAGCGGAAATCATCACCGTGGCGATACGCCGCCTCGACCTCAGCAACCCCAATGCAAAGACGATCCTCGATCATATCGACTGGGAGCGCTACACGATTTTGCCCAATACTGCCGGCGCCCGCACCGCGGACGAGGCCATTGTAACCTCGAAGCTCGCGCGCGAACTGACCGGCTCGGACTGGGTCAAGCTGGAGGTGCAGCCGGACCCCGCTTCGCTCCTGCCGGACCCGGTGGATACGCTGCTTGCCGCAGAAGCCCTCGTCAAGGACGGTTTCGTCGTACTGCCGTACATCCACGCCGACCCCATTCTGGCGCGGCGTTTGGAAGACGTGGGCTGCGCCACGGTAATGCCACTCGGCTCGCCCATCGGATCCGGCAGGGGCATCTTCACCCGGGAAGAGATCGAACTCATCGTCGAGCAGGCCAACGTGCCCGTGGTCGTGGATGCGGGGCTGGCCGTGCCGTCAGAAGCCTCCGAATCGCTGGAAATTGGCGCAGACGCCGTGCTCATCAACACGGCCATCGCCCGCGCGGAAGACCCAATGCTCATGGCGGAAGGCTTCCGTCTCGGCGTGGAAGCCGGGCGCAAGGCCTACCTGGCCGGACGCATCGCCCAGCAGAAGTTCGCCAGCCCCAGCAGTCCGGTGGCAGGCGTGGTGCACGCCTAGCGTCCCGTCAACCTAGCCCTAGCGCATAACCAAACCCCGCGCTTGTTCCTTCTTGTGAGGGAGAGGGTGAGAGATTATCTGGCAGTCAAGGAGCATTGGTTAGCGTTCAGGACGAGGGGACACTTGCCTATCCGGTTCCCTCTCCCCGTGGGAGAGGGTTAGGGTGAGGGCAAAACATCAGAACACAGTCACGTTGAAGCAGTACGAGCGCACTTGGTTCCACGCTGCATGAAACCGCAACTGCCATACCCCTGTCTCACGCTCATTACGCGTCTCGGCGCGCCTCAGCGCGTTGCGCCGGAGCATCTGGGCCCCATGCAGCGGCCCGTCCTCCCCCTGCATACGCGGAATCCACTGGCGAGCACGCTTATGCAGCGGGTCCGGGAGGGTATAGAGAGCGGCGTACACGTCGTGCAGTTGCGGGAGAAAGAGACATTCGCCAAGGAGCTCTATACGCTGGCACAGCAATTGCGGCATCTGACCGCGGGTCGGGCGCTCTTTCTCGTCAACGACCGTGTTGATGTTGCGCTCGCCGTGGACGCGGACGGCGTGCACCTGCCTGAAGACGGCCTGCCGGTGGCCGCGGCGCGCCGGTTGCTGGGCGAGGAGAAGCTGATCGGCTGTTCGGTGCACAACGTCGCCAGCGCCGTGCAATGCGCGCAGGCCGGCGCGGACTTCGTGCACGTCGGCACACTCTATGCGACGGACTCCAAGCCGGGGCGCACACCGGCCGGACCCCAGTTGGTGCGCAACGTGGCGGCGGCGGTCGACATTCCCGTCATCGGCGTAGGCGGCATCTCGGCGCAGAACGCGTCCACCGTGATGGCAGCCGGCGCGCACGGCGTCGCCGTCATCAGCGCCCTGCTCGACGCCCCCGACACGTCCGGGGCAACACGTAATCTGATCAGCGCCCTTAACGGCTAGGCCTAGGTGCAACCGCAATGACGACAGATGAGCGTATTCCCCACGCGGAAGAGAGCCACCCGCGGGCGGCGTCCATCCGCATCAGGGTGAATGGAGAAGACCGGCAACTGGCTTCAAAGACGGTGCTGGCTGCTTTCCTCAAGGCGCAAGACGTGCCGGCGCAGTTCGTCGCCGTCGCCGTGAACAACGAAGTGGTCCGCCGCGCCGACCACCCGTGCGTCATACTCGAAGACGGCGACGTGGTGGAGATCGTGCGTATGGTCGGCGGCGGCAGCGGCCGGCAGCCCAGTACGCGTCTTGCCCCGATTGCCGCGCACACCGGTTTCGACCAGGGTACCTACACAGAAAATCCGCTTTTGCACCGGCAGAAAGCAATGACACGATGTCCATGACGACCGAGGTCGCCATCGTCGGCGGCGGCATCATCGGCTGCGCGCTCGCGTACACCCTGGCCAAAGAGGGTGTGCAGGTAGCCGTCTTCGAGAAAGAACGCGTCGGCGGCCAGGCCCGCATCGCCGCGGCCGGGATCTTGGGCTCCGGTGTGGAGAGTGACGGGAGAGACACGTTTCCCAGTCTGTCCGCGCAATCGGCCCGCCTCTACCCCGACTTTGCGGCCGAACTGGAAGCCGCCACCGGCCTGGACGCTACCTACACGCGTTCCGGCGCGCTCACCATCGTCTTTGGCGAGACACAAGCGATGTTCCTCGAACACCAGGCCGGTGTGCTCGCCGCGGCGGGCCAGCGCGTGGCCTGGCTCGAACCCGACGCCCTGCAAGCGACCGAACCGCTGCTCTCCACTAAAGCGCGCGGCGCGCTCTTCTTCCAGGACGACGCCCACGTGTACGCGCCCCAACTCATGCACGTGCTCACGCTGGCTGCCGTTGCCCAAGGTGTGACGATACACGAGTACACGCCCGTGCACGGCTTCCTCACCACCGGTGAGCGCGTTACCGGCCTCCAAACGGCTGCGGGTCCCGTGCACGCCGCTCACGTCGTCATCGCCGCCGGGGCGTGGAGCCGTTTGCTCGGCGATCATTTAGGCATCAACTTGCCGTTGAAGCCGACTCGCGGCCAGGTGATGGTGCTGGAAACCTATAACCGTCCGCTGCGGCGCGTCGTCTTTGGCGCGGGGGGCTATCTGGCGCCCAAGCAGGACGGCCGCATCGTCGTCGGCGCTACGGAAGAGGACGCGGGTTTCGAGCGCGAGAATACGGCCGGCGGCGTAGCCTTTCTCGTCAAGTTAATGCAAAGACTCGCCCCCAGCCTGGCGGACACACGCGTGCACCACTTCGGCGTCGGCTTGCGGCCCACGCCGCCCGACGGCCTGCCGCTGCTGGGGCCAGTCGCGGCCCGGCCGGGACTCTGGATCGCCGCCGGTCACCACCGCAACGGCATCCTGCTCGCTCCCATTACGGCCCACCTCATGTCCAACGCCATCCGCAAGGGCGACCTGGCGCCGCTGCAACCCTACGCTCCCGAGCGCTTTGGTGCGCAGTGAGCGGCCGCGCGGACGAGCCGTGCTATAGTCTCGTTAAGGCAACCAAGATGACTATATGGTAGAAAATCGTGGGGCGGAACGCGTGTCGGAACAAGACACGAACGAACCGATGCTTTCAAACGACGCGCTAACGCTCGAGCCCCAGACCGAGTTCAGCGGGCCCAGGCTCACCTTCAACTTTCCCGACCTGGCCATCGGCGTTGCCGAGTACGCAGAAGGCCCGACTGGTTGCACGGTCTTTTCCTTCGGCCATAGCGCGGTCGCCGCCGTGGACATTCGCGGCGGCGCGCACGCCACGCTCTACACCGAGGCGCTGCAGAACGGCGAAGGCAAATTGGATGCCATCTGTTTGGCCGGCGGTTCGTTCTACGGCCTGGAAGCGGCCACCGGCGTGGCGGCGGAGCTTCTGGCGCAGCGCGCTTACTCGCCCCATTGGGGCAATATCGCGCTCGTTTCCGGGGCGATCATCTATGACTACGGTCCGCGCGCCAACGCCGCCTACCCGGACAAGGCCCTCGGCCGCGCGGCGCTCAAAGCGGCGCGACCGGGAGTGTTTCCCCTGGGCCCGCGCGGCGCCGGACGCTCAGCGACCGTGGGCAAGTGGTTGCAGAAGCCCTATCAAAGTGAGCACGCCGGTCAGGGCGGCGCGTTCCGCGAAGTGGAGGGCGTGAAGGTAGCCGTGTTCACGGTGGTGAACGCCGTGGGCGCTATCGTGGATCGCCAAGGCCGTGTGGTGCGCGGCTCGCTGAATCCGGAAACAGGTGAGCGTCCACGCGTGGCCGACGCTGGACTGCCCCCGCCGGGAAACACCACACTCACGGTCGTGGTCACAAACCAAATCCTGGGCGGCTGGTCGCTGCGCCAACTCGCCCGCCACGTTCACACGTCAATGGCGCGGGCCATCGAACCGCTGCACACTATCTCCGACGGTGACGTACTCTACGCCGTCACGACAAACGCTATACCCCAAGCAGAAGGTTTGAATGAATACGTCCTCAGCGTGCTCGCTTCGGAAACCGCGTGGGACGCGGTGCTGGCGTCGTTCAGCAAGGAGTAATCGTGCACTAGTGTGCGCAGTGAGACAAAGCTTTCAGAGGGAGGAATTAGCATGAAGTTTTGGCGCTCGTATGACGGCTTAGTCACCCTAAGCTGGGTGTGCGCTCTCGTCTTTGTAGCATCGATCACGGATGCTGCGCTCACTGATAGCGAGCTTGCGGCCCGGCTCGCCTATGGCCTGGCGGCAGTAGCAATCGTGATCCTGGTGTTGTCGCTCTTCTTGCAAAGGAGGGTAAAACAGCGGGTCGAGAGCAAGGTCAAAGAGTCCGCGCCCATCCTCCTGGCGGACATCCAGTTGCTGGCAAAAGCGAATTCGTCGCTGCTGGAGGATGCCATCGCCCTGCATACCGCCCAAAAGGAAGCGGGGAGCTAATCCGGCGACGCGGTCTGTTGTCCCGCAGGAGGCTTTTGCATAGCCCTCGCCGCGGCAATGACGTCCCCTCTCCCGGTGGGAGAGGGTTAGAGCCTGCCCCGTACTTGATACGGGGGTGAGGGGCAAATCCGACGTAACACGGGCCATTCTCACCGGTTTTGGCGCATTTGCACATAGTCCCTACCGGCAACTAGGAAATGGACACGCAAGAATCCCCCTCACCCCGGCCCTCTCCCCAAGGAGAGGGAGATATTCTTGCGTCTCCGAGTAGTTATGTAAAGGTTTCCGTAGAGATTCGGTATTCTCTCTAGAGATACGACCTTCTCTCTCCTCGACATCCGCAAAGCGCCCTACAGACCTGCCGCTTAGCCATAGCGAAATACCCGGCGCACGTTCCCTTAATCAGAAGGGGCTGGACAGATTCAATCAGTCGGGTATATCGTGTACATACGCGCAACGCAGAGCAAAGGAGGTGGCAGTCCACATTTCGGTCAGTGCTCCGCCCGTCTTGAATCCACTGAACATACGCAGACAGTACACACGTACCAGATGGCGCGAAGCAGAGGGCCGCGATTGTTACGAAGCGTAGTGGTGCGAACCAAGGAGAAGTGACTCATGTCTACGAAACTGACCCGACGCACGGTGCTTGGCGGCACGCTCGGCATTACCGGCGCCGCGCTGCTCGCCGCGTGCGGCACGGTACAGACCGCTGCCCCGATGGAGCAGAAGGAAGAGATGGCGCCCAAGGAGGCGGCCAAAGAAGCGCCTGCGATGGAGCATACGCCCGTGTGGGCCGTGTGGATGGGGGATGAGACCAGCCAATTGCGCTGGAACACCGCCATGGAGCTCTTCGCCGAAGAGCATCCCGAAGTGACGTGGAAGATCACCTGGGAGCATTGGAAGCGCAGCCTGCCGCCGTTGCTGGCGGCCGGTGAGGTGCCGGACATCGCGAACACCTCGTCTGCGCCCCACATTCTGGCCGACAACTGGCTGGATGCGGCACCGATCATTGCTGCGGCAGGCATAGACACGTCTCAATATGCCGGCAGGCTCTTCGAGGCCGTCAACTGGCGTGGCAAGACGATGGGCGTGCCCACCGGCTCGAACACCACCGCGCTCTTCTTCAGAGGCGACATGTTCGACGAAGCGGGCCAGAATCCGCCGACGAACGAAATGTCGTGGGAAGAGACCATCGCGGTTTCCGCCGATATCGCCGGCCGACTGAACCAGGGCGAGGAGCGCTCGCGCTGGGGTATCTCCACCATGAGCTACGCTTGGAGTTACTTCCCGCTGCTCTACGCGGGCATGTTGGATACGGACGGCAACGTCATCGTGAACCGCGAGATTGCCGTGCACCTCGTGCAGTTGATCATGAAGGATTCGATCGAGAAGTTCCGCGCCGCGCCTACGCGGGAAGACCTGTCCGCGGCGGAGGACTATTACGGCACCGGGGTCTTTCCCACCGGCAAGGCTGCCATGGTACCGGGCGGGACGTTCATCTTGAAGCCGTTCCGCGAAGCCGATCCGTTCCAGTTCTCCACGGTGGAAGTGCCTTATACGGAGGTCACGGGCACCAGGGTGCGCGGCGCGTTCAACGGGCACGAGCAGATGAGCCTGCTGGCCGGCGGCGCCGAAAACCCGGACGCCCAGGTGTTCGCCGTCTGGACGATGGGCGAGAAGCACCAGCGCTGGATGGGCGGCGAGGGCTGGTCGGTGCCGGCGCTGAACTCGGCGGCGGACACGTTCGCCCCGCCGGCGGACGATCCGCGACCCGCCGACCAGAGCGCGTTCGTCAAGGCCATCAGCTACGCCACCAGCTACTTCCCGCACCCGGCCTCGAGCGCGATCGCCTCTGCGGGCACCGGCCCGCTCCGTGCCTTCGTGGAGGAAGGGGCGCTCACTGCCGAGGAGACCGTCGACCTGGCTATCGACCAGATGCAGGCCGCGGTGGATGAATGGGAGAGCAATCAGTAGTTCAGGAGTCGTCCTGACGGGGAGAATCGCCCACCTTGCGCGGGTTCCCGCGCAGGGTGGGCCGCAGGCACCTTCCTCTCCTGGGAGTCCATTGCACATTGATCGCACGTAGGGGCACGATTTATCGTGCCCCTACGGTTTCTTGCGTTTTCTGTAGCGCGGGGGCTTGTCCCCCGCCTCTTGGTGCTGGCTGAATCCTATTGGCCCAACTGCTTGGAATAGCCGCTGCCACACTCCTCTACGATGAGGAAACTGAACGGGCATGCGCGGACCATCGCTTCCTCTTACTAAGTAGCCCGCCCAGCCATTGCCCTACGCATACACTATAATGACTACCATCTATTCTTTGGATTCGATGGACAACACACAACGGCAGAAGGCAATTAAGGATCGACGAATGGACTCCCAACTCAAGCAGACTGAAACCGGCAAGAAGGCCGCCACTCCCAAGCTCCGCAATTACGTGGGCGGCGCATGGGTGACCCCGCAGACCGAGAACTACCTGGGCGTTACCAATCCGGCCACCGGCGCAACCATCGCCCAGGTGCCGCTTTCATCTAAAGAGGATACCGACGCGGCGGTAGCAGCGGCGCAGGAGGCCTTTCCGGCCTGGCGCGCCACGCCGCCCTTGGAGCGCTCGCGCCTGCTCTTTGCAGTGAAAGCCCGCATGGAAGCGCGGTTCGAGGACTTTGCCTGCGCTATCACCCAGGAGCACGGCAAGACCCTGGAGGATGCCCGCGGTTCCGTGCGCCGCGCCATCGAGAACGTGGAAGTGGCCTGCGGCATTCCCTCGCTGCTCATGGGCTACGGCCTGGAGGACGGCGCCGCCAAGGGCATCGACGAAGACGTCGTACGCCAGCCGCTGGGCGTCTTTGCGGCGGTGTGCCCTTTCAATTTTCCGCTGATGGTGCCGTTCTGGTTCTGGCCGTATGCCGTTGCCTGCGGCAATACGTATATCATCAAGCCGTCGGAGCAGGTGCCGACGAGCATGCAGATGGTGTTCGACGAATTGGATCAATGCGGCTTTCCACCCGGCGTCATCAACGTCGTGAACGGCTCCAAAGACGCCGTGGATGCCCTGCTCGATAATCCGCAAGTGCGCGGCATTTCCTTTGTCGGCTCGACGCCGACGGCCCGGTATCTCTACGCCCGCGCGGGCGAGCAGGGCAAGCGCGTGCAGGCCCAGGGCGGCGCGAAGAACGTGCTCGTGGTCATGCCCGACGCCGCGCTGGACGAGACCGTGGGCAACGTGATCAACTCCGCGTTTGGCTCCGCCGGACAGCGCTGCCTGGCCGGTTCCGTGGTGGTGACCGTGGGCGAGGGACATGAACGCGTGCGCGACGCCATCGTGGAGGCAGCGGGATCGCTGGCCGTCGGCAACGGCGCGGACGATGGCGTGGAGCTCGGCCCGGTTATCTCCCAGACCGCCAAGGAGCGCATTCTCGGCTACATCGAGCGGGGCGTGGATGAAGGCGCGGACTTGCTCCTGGACGGCCGCGCGGCTGCGGCTACGCAGGACGCCAACGGCGCGTTCGTTGGCGCGACCATCTTCGATAAGGTGCAGCCGGACATGGCGCTCTTCACCGACGAGATCTTCGGCCCGGTGCTCAGCATGCTCCACGTGGATACGCTCGACGACGCCATCACCCTCATCGAGAACCAGCGCTACGGCAACGCCGCCTCCATCTTCACGCAGGACGGCGCGGCGGCCCGTGAGTTCCGCTACCGCGCCCCCACCGGCAACATCGGCATCAACGTCGGCGTCGCCGCGCCCATGGCTTACTTCCCCTTCAGCGGCGCGAAAGAGTCCTTCTTCGGCACCCTCCACGGCCAAGGCCGGGATGCGATTGACTTCTTCACCGAGCGAAAAGTGGTGATCACAAGGTGGTTTTAGTTGAGCAGTGTAGAATCCTTCCCGCCTAGAAATGGTGCCATCATCGTTCAATTGGTAGTTAACAAGAGCATTGAAAGTTAGGAGTCTACACGCAATGACGCGGACACAGGCGGGCCTATCCCGCAGGGACATCGTTGTCTTGATGGGATATACTCTTTTGGCCTATGGCTGTGGAGGCTCAGATGACACTACAAGAGAGGACTTATCGACAATAGTCGGGGAAGAAAAGCATGAGAACATCAGTCTGGAGTCCTTGCTGATTCAGTACGTTCGCACCGGCGCACTGCCGTTCTGGGTCTCTGGTATGCTGGCCAAGAGCTGGCTTAACAATCTCAACTTCAATACTTTGCCGCCAGACTTGATTAAGTATTACCGGACCGCCGGCAGCACATATCGGAATCTCGTGGGAGCGCAATCGATCTGGGAGACGATTCCTAATGAGGTGCGCATGGGCGGCTCGGGCGCAGTACGGAAGTTTCACTCTTCACGTGACTGGAGTCACTTTATTCCGCAAAGCCTGGGTGGCAGTGACATCGCCACCGCTGGCGTCTTCGAGGATAAAATGCTGAATCGGATTAGAGGCGCTGCGCCGATGACTGCGGAGGAAATAGCGCGGGCGCGAGCAGCCTTGAACACGGAAGCAGTGAGAAGCACCGTAAGACTTACGGCCAGTTCCATGGTAGGTTGGAGCCTGGTCGTTGCCGCGACGGAAGGCACTTTCGCCATAATGGAGTACGGGCTGATGTTCCAAGAGGGCAAGCTGAGCCAAGCCGAGATGCACTCCAAGATCGCGCAGCATTTGTTAGAGAACGCCGCTCTTGCCATTGTAATGTCAGGACTCGTGGTAGGCCTGACAATCGTCTTTCCCCCACTGTTGCCGGTGCTGAGCCACATGACCCTGCCGTTGGCATTTGCAGGTTTTGCACTGGTGGGGCAACGGTTCTACACTCTTGACGCAGAGTGGAAGCAGCGCGTTGGGCTTGCGCCGTTACAGGAAGCTTGGGACGAGTCAAGGGCTGTCTCAGTGCAGGTGTGGGAGGAGGCTTCTAGTGTTTTCGCGAGATTTCAGCGGCAATTGGGAGATGCCTCTGAATGGGTCTTGCGGGAAGCGGACGATGTTTCCCAGTGGTTGCAAGGTACATGGGGTTTCATACAGGTTGGCGCAGGCAAAATGAGTGTGGACGCCGGCGCCGCGCTTGAGTGGGTACTCGCTTGGCTTAGGGAGACGTTCTCGCCAGTCGCGCCTTAGGACGAAGCGAGAGGCAAAGATGATGCATAGAGGGCGCACCCGTCTGCTCTTGTCGCACATGTGAAGTCAGAGCATGTCATGCCAATGTTGCTAAGGCGCTTGTTTGACGCTATGATTCGGGCGGAAGTAGCCCAGTCTACATTAAGATGGATTCCCGCGTGCGCGGGAATGACGGAAAACGGTGTTTGACCTCAGAATGATGTTGGACTTTGCGGCTCACTAGCCGCAGTTAGGAGAAATGTCCCAGATGCCGATGCGGGATGAAAAGGCGTTATGGTGCGTGGAGTGGGGTCGGCGTGCCACTGAGGGACGCTACTATCCGGACGGCTTCTCGCTGCATGAGTCCTTGGAAGACGCTGAGGAATACCAGCAGGTAAACTTGCAGCGCTCTGTGGCCGCTACCCAGTGGCAGGGCGAGCCGCGTGTGCTCCTGCGCAAGCCGTACCGTTGCCTGGTCCCCGATTGGCAGTACCAGGAGACCCTGGCCAGCGACATCGGCGTCCATTTCAGCGGCGCGTCCCCCATGCCGCTGCAAGAGGCGGGATAAGGGGCCAACCTGCCTCTAGCCTTACCCGAATTGCTCTGTGCCGCCTCTCCCCCTCAATAGTCCTTCCTTATCCGGGGAAATTGCTGGGGCGCTATCCGGTATTGGGACTGTCACTCCGGCGCAATGCCTGCCCGTACTTGATACGGGGGCCGGAGTCCAGGGAATGCAGAGAAGATGGATTCCGGCTTGCGCCGGAATGACGGAAAATGGCGCTTGTTCCCATGAAGATCGCAAACTCCTAAAAGTCTCGCTGCAACTAGGCAAGACTCTGCGCGATGCGGATGGCCTCAGACACGAGCAAGTGTTCCGTCTGCGGCTGGTAGGGAGCCGGCAGATGGTAGAACTTGTGAGAGCGGGTGGGTTCGTAGCCGCGTTCGGCGTAGGAGGCTTCGGTGCAGACGTAGCCGATGGTGTCATTGGAGTAGCCCAGCGTCCACGCGGCTTGTCCCACGTTGTCGGCCATGAGAGCTTCTTCAATCTGTAGACCAATTTCCAGGAATACCTCCGCGCCCAGACCTACCATCCAGAGACCGCCGATACGCAAGACCTGAATGGGGAAGTCGACACTCGTCGGCAGCGACCCGTCGTTACGCAGACTCTCCAGCATCGAGCCGGTCCAGAGTTGCATATAGTTGTCGGTCTTCGCCTTTGCGCGCATGTCCTCGAGTTCTGCCGCAGTGGGCGGTTGCATGAGCGGCAAGGACACCAACTCGTGCGCGACGCCGATGGGATAACCCACCACCATGGTGGCCTCGCGGGCGGCGCGGGCGGCCAGCGCGCCAACCCCGCGGCCGTGGGTGTCGATCTCTTCGCCGGAGCAGGGATGAAAGCGCGTGCCGCCCGGCGCGATCACGCGCACACGCTGGTTGCCGGCGCAGCCCTGCAGGAAGCCGACCGTCGGCGCGCCCTGGTCGGTAAACTGCCGCTCCACTTCCATGCGTGCGGCGGCCACGTAGTCGCCGTTTACCACCGGCATGCGGTAGGCATAGCCGGTGGGATGGAACGCTGCCGAGAAGAGTATGGCAACGACGGTCCCATCCAGCCGTTCGAAACGGAGCGCGCGGATGCGCTGGTCCACAATGCCGTCGTAGTTCGGCGCCAACTGAGCCTCGCCGTTCTCCATGCGCCGCCGGTTAATGGCAAAGGTGCCTTCCGCATCTCCCGCGCGCATAGCCACCGGTTCCAGGGCCGCGTCGGCGCGGGTGACGGCGTCGGCCAGCGATTGCACCAGACTCCGATAGTATCCCTGATCTATTTCATCGGGCAGGGCCTGCAGAATGGCGGGACCAAAGTGGCTGTGCGAGGCGTTTATCAAGACATGCGCGCCGGGGATTCCCGTCTGTTGCTCCGCGCGCGCGCGCACCGCATTGACCAGCGGGGCATCAAGGCCGAGCACGTCCAACCCAACAATTGCCACTTTCTGCTCGCCGTCGCTGAGGACGACAGCCGTAGCGTAGAGGTCGTGGTAAACGCTCTCGACCCGCAGGTCCGCCCGGCTTGATTGGAACGCGCTCCCCATAGGCGGCGTGATCGCCACCTTCGCGCCACCGGCCAATAGTGAATCCGCCATCCCTCACTCCTCAATCTGAGTCCGAATGCACTGCTAGTGCATCATTATACCGGCGATTGATGCGCCGGTGTGGCTTTCCTTACAGTGTCAGCTAGTAGCCGTTGAACCTAAGACCCTTCGACAGGCTCAGGGCGAACGGATGGGATCCAACAGGCTGTTGGGAGCCGCTTACCCTTCGACCTTTGAACCCTTCGACAGTTTCAAAGCTTGCCCCGTACTTGATACGGGGGCGAACGGATATGCGGCTAAATGCTACTCCCCTCTGGCATCGCAGCGGTATGCACGGACGCGGAGCACACGTAGTAACAATAGCCCTACCAGGCTACCGGCAAGCACTTTTCCAGTGGTGCAAGAGCCCTAAAGACAATTGAAAACAAAAGAAGGGGCCGGACACACCGGTCCGGCCCCAAAATTCGCGTTCAAGATGTGCTTAGCAGACACAGCCACCTTCCTCCAGGTGCACCTCAGCCACTTTCTGCGTCTCTTCCAGCAGTTCTTGAATGGTGGTCTTCCCTTCTTCCAAGCTGATCCAGCCTTCCGCCCACTGCGTATCCAACTCGGACTGGCGCACCATTTGCCGGTGGGCCACGCTCATCGCCGCCGTCTGCGCGTATACCTCGGGGTCTTCATACTCGTATTGGGTGAACGGCGGAATGGACTTGTTGGCCGCATAGCGGCTGCCACCGAGCTGTGCGATGAACGGTATGGCATCCTCCCCAATCGCGAACTTATAGAACTCCCAGCCGGCATCCGGCTCGGTGGCTGACGCGCTGATCCACTTGGCGTTGATGGATTGCGCCGCCATGCGGCCTGCCGGACCCTTCGGCAGCAGCGTGTGCTCTACCGTGAAGGGCTCCTCCTGAGTCTCGATCTGCGCTTTGATGGTGCGGGTAAAGTAAGAGCCGGTAATGAGACCCGCCACCGTCTGTTGCGTGAAGTCCGGCTCCACATTCGGCTCTTTCCCCAGGGTCAGGCCATACGCCACCCGGTGTTTGATCACCATGTCCAGCGCGTTCTGCGCGGCTTCGGCTGCCTGCTGCGTATCGATGGTAGGCGCCGTGAAGTCCTCATTCCACCACGCCCCGCCCCAGGCAAAGAGATGAATCCAGAACCAGCCGGTGCGATTGAAGCGATAGGGCTGCGTGCCAAAGCGGGTGATGCGATTCCCCTCCGTCTTCGTGAGCTTCGTAGCCATCTCCAGCACCGCATCCCAGGTCCAGTTGCCTTCCGCCTCCAACTCGCGCGGCGACTTCAGTCCCGCTTCCGCAATGAGGTCGGCATTGTACCAGTACTCCTTGCCATTCGTGAACCAGGCAATGCCGTAGGCCTGCCCACCGATACGCTCGAGGGCATATTCATGGAAGTCATCCAGGTTGACATCCGGGTCCGCGGCCAGGAACGGGTCGAGCGGCACCAGCATCTCGGCAGTGTAGAACTGGCTGAGATAGCCAAACCAGCCGTAATAGACGTCATAGGGAACACCGCTGGCAAACGCCGCCACCGCCTTCTCGGTCAGCGAGGTGGGAAAACTGCCGGACGCAATGTCAACCTTGAGCTTGAGACCGGGGTTCATCTCCTCGAAAGTAGCGAACATACCGTCGTAGGCGTTGTCCCAAACATCGCTCTGCGTGGAGAAGTGGAGATACTTGATCTCCGTTGCCTCCTCCATCTTGGGCGCTTCTGCTTCCTTCTGCTCTGGCGCCGCGGGCGCCTCTTCCACAGCAGCGGGAGCCGCAGTGCCGCAGGCCGCTAGCAATATACCCGCACCGGCAACGGCGCTGCCACCAAGGAACGTGCGTCGAGACACTAGCTTTCGCATGCTAATCCTCCTTAGACATGCACACCAACTCTCGTACAGTCAAAGCATAGAGGAGAGATTGACAAGAGTCAATAGGCTAAAGCGAATCGACGGTCCACTGCTCCAGTGGCGTAAAGCGCCGCGTATCCAGCTCAATGCCATAGCCAAATGGGGCGGCCACGACACTGCCGGCATCCAGCCGGCCTTCACGGACGTCCAAGACCGGATAGCCCCGCTCGTGGCGCCGGTAGAGGGTCGCGTGCTTGGCCAGCACGTCCGCTTGCACGTCTGCGGGGAACATGCTCAACCCGGCGAAGTAGTGGTGCCCGTTGCGCTGGGAATGCGCGATGCCGAGACTTGCCAGCGCCGCTAGGTCTTGCAACATTGACACCGGCCCGATACTGGCCAGGTCTTCACTGCTCTGCACATAGTATCCGCCGGGATCCCTGCGGCGGCGCAGCGCCAGCAGACAGGCGTTGGCGATGCCGCCAAATACGCCTTTACAGTTCTTGAAGCTGGCGCCCACGTAGCCGCAGTCCAACGCCTCCACCACGCTGGACAGGGCACCGTCGGACTCATCGATGATGAGAGGCGGACGGTCGGACCAGGCAAGAAGCTTGGCCTTAGCCTGTGGATTCAACGCCACGTCGCGCCGCAGCGGCTGCTCGACGAAGAGCAGATGCCCCAGGAATTCATGCAGAGAAGGATCCACGAGAATGACATCCCAGGCCTGCCGAAACGCCTCCACCTCCGTGTACTGCTCGCTGCCATCCAGGGTAAAGGCGTAGTCGCCGCCAACGTGCGCTTCCAACACGTTAGCGACCTGCCGGAGCCGTCGGAGATCCGCTGTAGCATCACCGCTGATCAAGATCTTGAAGTGGGTCAGCCCATAGCAGCGTATACTGGCTACGAGCGACTGCGGCAACCCATCGTCCGCGCGCTCCTCTGCCGGTATCTCCGCGTCGGTCAAGGGATCACTCAGTCCGACCGTGTGGCGCACGCTGACGCTGCGCTGCGGCTCCGCAGGCAGCAACTCCGCCGGACTGAACCCAGCAAGCTCACGGTGAATCGCGCCTAACCGGATGCCAAGCGTATTGTCACGCAGCGCGCGGGCGAAAGGCGTGCCGGTGGTGCGGCAGAAGGCATCGATTAGGGCTCGTTCCACCAAGCTCACGCCGAAACCCCAGAGTAACGGGGGATAGCTAGTCTCAGCCGCCCATGCCATCTGTTGGTCGTGCAGCCAAAGCCAAAAAGCAAAGACGCTGTCGGCAGGTGGCGCCGCCTCCGCCTGGGTGCAGGCTTGTCGTATGACCGCCAACATCTCGTCCAGGTCGTCGCTGAAAGAGGTATCGGGATACTTGGTGAACCACTTGGGCGGCAGGCCGTCCGCGGCAAGGCCCACTTCCCGCGAGCCGTTGATGTCTGCCTCCACGCGCACAAAGAGATGGGGAACGGCGACCAAGGACGCAATGCCGTAGCGAAAGGGCATGCGCGTCTGCATATTGAGCACGTGCAGACCGGTGTTCCGCACTGCGATCGACATGCCGTAGCCTTTCCGGACCCTGCGCAACAGTATCAATCCCTAAGGGGATGTGAGAGGACTTCGCTGCAACAGTAACCATTCGCTCTCTGCGACGCAGGTGTTCACGATTTGCGCAAATATCAGCCACGAGAATGTACGGTGACTTGGGCGCAAGCGGGGTAGAGAACAGCAGCGGCGTACTCGCTGCCTGCCTCAAAGACGGCTACTGCATCATAAACCAACTATGCCAGACCGGCCGCGGCTTCCCAGGCCGGGTCGGCGGTAAAACGCTCGTCGATCGGCTTGAAGTCAGGCGGATAGGTCTCCAAATGCGCCGTCGCCGGCCGTGCCGGGTCTCTACTCACTGCGAGCCTGCCTTCCTTGAAGACATAGCGGACGTTGGCGTAGTTCACCACCGCCTGAATGTCGCTGGCGGGATCGCCGTCGACCACGACCACGTCGGCAAGCTTGCCCGTTTCCAACGTGCCGAGCCGGTCGTCGATCCGCATGGCTTCCGCGGAACCCTTCGTGGCCACGCCGATGGCCTCCAAGGGGCTGAGACCGCAGCCCACGAACTCTTGGAGTTCAAAGCCGCTGTCCCAGATGTCCCAGGGCGGCGTGCTCGGGCAGTCCGTACCCAGACCCATCTTTACGCCCATCTGGTGGGCCTTGCGTACGCCTTCCCGGTGGACATGGTGCGCCTCGCCCATCTTGCGGGTCTCCCACGGTCGCCCCGCGCCGTACTTTATCGCCATGTTCTGCCGGGACGTGACGCGCAGGGTCGGCACAAAGAAGAGTTCGCTTTCCAAGATCCCATGCAAGGCTTTCTCGTCGATAAGCGCACCGTGGTGTATCTGATCGCAGCCGGCCTGAATCGCCATGTCGAGCCCCGGTTGCGTGTGGCAATGCACCACCACGAGCCTGCCGACGCTATGGGCCTCGTCCACCAGGGCATCCAGCTCTTCTTGGGTGTAGTCCAGCCACCAGGTCTCTTCGTCTTCCGCCCAGAAGCCGCCGCTGGCAGCCGTCTTGATGAAGTCAGCCTTGGCCTGCACCATCTCACGCACGGCTTTCCGCACTTCCCACGGGCCGTCCGCCACACGACCCCGGACGTGCCCGTTGGTGCAGTCCACCACTGCGCCCACAATGAGCCGGGCGCACTCCGGGAACCAGCCGTCCGCAATCGCCTGACGGCATTGTGTCGAAGCGGGCGGCATGGTGCCGGCGACGTGGGCAATCGTCGTGAAACCCGCCAGCAGCGACTTTCGCAGCTTCTGCAATGCGTGGTACGGACCGTTCAGGTGCACGTGCAGGTCCATCATGCCGGGCAGGAGGCTCGCGCCCGCGACGTCGATGACCTGGGCCTCCGACGGAATATCCACATTATTTCCCACAGCCTCGATGCGGTTATCCACAATGAGGACGGCGCCATCCACAAGCGGCGGGCCGCCGTTGCCGTCGATGATCCTGCCATTGATGAGCGCTGTCACTGCCACGGTACGCATCTCCTCTTTGAATCCGCATTTCAATGCCGTGTATTGAGGCTGTACACGGCCGTATTCGGACTACCGTTCAGCCTAAATCGAATTCGCAAACCACACGTAGACTTACTTGGACGAATCTATTTCGAATGACCTCGAAATGAACGAGCCAAATGACAAGCCGCCATACCCGACGGCATGCTTCCGCGCGAATGAGAACTGGGGCCCGCAAATGGATCCATTGCGGGCCCCAGCTTGAAGGTTCTCGTTCACACTCAGTTTCGCGAATGCGAGAAACAGCCGCTAGCCCATGTTATCCGCCAAGAACTGGTTCGCGATATCGCCCGCGGTCCGGATGGCTTCCTGCGGCGTGACCTCGCCGCCGATGGCCTTGTACATCTCGGCCGAAACCAACGGCATGATGGCTCGGATGTGCGGGTGCGGAATGTCGTAGTGCATGTTCTGGCTCTGCTCGATGAACGTCGGCATCCAGCCGTTGTACTCCTCGCCGACGTAGTCCACCTCTATGTCGCCGCGCACCGGCAGCAGGAACACGAGCTTGAGGAACGCTTTCACGTTGTCAGGCTGCAGGGTATGCGCCAGCAGTTGTATCGCCGCATCGGACTGCGGGCTATTCGGCACTACCCAGCCGGAGAGCGAGCCAAAGCCAAGCTGCTTTTCCTTCTCCCAGGCAGGGCTGGCGGCGAGCCAGGGGATTGTGCCCCGGTCGAATGGACTCTTCACGTGCGTGGGCGTACGGGCATTGATCATGGCGCCGTAGCCCTCAAAGTACGGCGTGGTACCCTCGGCTGCGATCTTCTTATTGAAGAGATCGGTCAGGAACTCCAGCGCCGCCAGTCCGGGGTCTTCATCGAATGTCACCGACCGGCCGTCCTCCGCGAAGAACTCGCCCCCGGCCTGCCAGAGCACCGGGTTGAACCACGAGTTTAGCGTGTTCTTGCTGGTGGTAACCGTCAGGCCGAACTGGTCGGAACCATCCGACTTCTTCTGGGTCAATTGCCGCGCGATCTCCGCCACGTCATCCCACTGGGTGGGCGGTTCGTTAATGCCCGCGTTCTCGAAGATATCCTTGTTGTAGAGGGGAATGTTCACGCTTTGCCGGTGCGGGAGAAAATGCAATACGCCGTTGAAGGTGCCGGTCTCTACGATACCGGGGAGATACGCGCCCAAGTCGCCAAAGTCACCCGCCTTGGCCGCGGGTCCCAGGTCTGCCAGGAAACCCCGGTCAACGTACATGGCGACAAAGTCGAGAAAGCCCTGCATAAGCGCCGGTGGCGCGCCGGCCGCCACCGAAGCCGGGAATTTGTCGCCACGGAAATTGCCGGCCGGTTGGGATTGCACGACCACGACGCCCGGATGCATTTCCTGAAAGGCGTCCAGCACCACGCCGGGCAGGTATTGGGAACGATAGCCCCACACGTGCAAGACCCCGGAGAGGCCTGCCGGTTCCTCTGGCGCTGCGGCCGCGTCACCCTCTGCCGCCTCCGGCGCCGGCATCGTCTGTACCTGTCCACAGGCGGCGAGCACGCTCGCTCCAACCCCTAGACCCACTCCCGCTAGCATCTGTCGTCTACTCATGCGCGCCATGGCGCTACCTCCTCGGTGTGTACAGTACTTCACCGGGAGCACGCTACGTATCACTGCTAAATGGCAGCTTTCTGCGAAGCTCCGGCTAGCAGCAATCCGCAAGCGCCCCCAACTGACATTTCCCTTAGCGGCGAGTTCGAGAAATAACGAACTCTCCGCTCGTCGATGCTGGAAGTATGCTCCCGCCCGCGCAGGAAGTCAAGAGCGTGGACGCAATTCACCGTCAACGTTAACCCCTGTTCACGTCCGCTGCGGCGGCCGCGGCCCCAGTTGCTGTGCCCTAGACGCTCCCTCCGAGCAGTTCCAGGATGTTGCCGCCCATGATTCTCCGGTAGTCCGCCGCGGGGAATTCCCAGACCTTCACTTTCGCCATTTCGGGCAGGGGCGGATTGTAGTCGCCGCCGCCGTCGGAGCCCCAGATGAGCTTGTTTGCGCCGAGGGCGTGGTAGGCCTCGCGGATCATCCACGGGCCGCTGGTGAACGACGTATCCAGCCAGATGTTGTCGTGGCGCTTGGCTACATCGAAGAAGCGCCAGTTCATGTCCTGGTCGCGGCTGGAGCCCAGGTGGGGAATGATGATCTTGGCTTCCGGCACGGCGTCAGCCCAGCGATCGGGAAACTCCGGTTTGTGGGCGCAGCAGAGGAGGATAGGCAGGTCGTAGCCTGCGCCCAGCTCCAGGATAGGCAGGAAAAGCTCGTCCGTGATCTCCCCCTTCACCTCGCCAAAGTGCAGCTTGATGCCGCGAAAGCCCCAATCCTCGATGGCGCGGCGCAGGGCGTCCATGCCCACCGACCGCTCCTCCGGCACCATGTGCGCGAAGGGAATCAGGCGGTCCTCACGGCCGGTGATCGCCCTCCGCGTCATCTTGTTCGACTCGCGGCTGGGGAGGCAGATAGTGAATACGCACGACTTGTCCACACCGGCCTGATCCATGTAGCGGATGGTATCGTCCGGGTCTAATTCGCGGCGGTAGGCATCGCCGCCTTTGATGTGCACGTGGGCATCGATAATCATGATTCTTTTCCTCAGTTAACAAGGTTTGCCTTCGCACAATCAGACACAGGCAACCAGCCTAAGCCACACCGCTGTCTCTCCGTGTACACTTTCCGCGCTACCTTATAATCCCCCCCAATTCTCGGTACGGAACAGACTTTGCATAACTCAAATGAGCGCAAGGCACTTGCCTAGATCGGCGCGAGGAGTTCCCCTCACCCCAACCCTCTCCCCAGGGAGAAGGAGCCTTTTTCATCTGCCGGTACCGATTGCCAGCTATCTTCTCTGCCACCTAGTATAGCCCCATGCACACGGCGCACGCGCATATGTGAAAAAAGGCACAAACTGACGCGTAATGGTATAATGAAATCAGCCCCACACTAGGCAACGAGGCGATTCTTGCCGTGTCATTGACGCACTTCAATCAGTCCGGTTTGCCCCGCATGGTAGACGTGGGTGACAAGCCGGATACCGCGCGCGAGGCGACGGCGCAAGGCACCATACAGATGTTGCCTGAGACGCTGGCGCTGATCCGGCAACAGCAGGAAGCGCCGCCAAATGAGACCGGCCCGCTTCAGAAAGGCAACGTGCTGGCGGTCGCCCAAGTGGCGGGCATCATGGCGGCGAAGTCCACCTGGCAGATGATCCCCATGTGCCATCCGCTGCCGTTGAGCGGCGTGGACATGGACTTCAGCCTAGACGAGGCGCAAAGTTGCGTCCGCATCCAGGCCACCGTCCGCACCACCGGCAAGACGGGCGTGGAGATGGAAGCGCTGACTGCCGTAAGTGTGGCCGCCCTCACCATCTACGACATGTGCAAAGCTGTGGACAAGGGCATGCGCATCGAGAACGTGCACTTGGTCCGAAAAAGCGGCGGCCGCAGCGGTGACTACGTCGCGGCGGAATCTGCTGACGCCGCGAACGACCGTTGAGGGTCTTGGGGACGCTTCTACCGGCGACGCAAGCACTGCGTACACAACAGTCTTGCCGGCGCAGAGTTTGTCCGCTTTAGGCAGGATTTCACTTGCACGAGAGTTAGAAAGCGGACGCAGGTTGTAAACCTGCGCCGGAACGAGGCCCTTTAACTGCCCAAGCGACATTGTTGCCACGGCAAAAAGACTTCTGCAGGCAAGTGAAACCCGCGAGCGCCCTTTTTGACCGCAAGGAGCGAGCATGGCGAATACCCTTGACGATATGGAAGCCGTAAGCCCGGTCAATATCGAAGACCAGATGCAATCGGCGTATCTCGATTACGCCATGAGCGTCATCGTCTCCCGCGCGTTGCCGGACGTCCGCGACGGCCTCAAGCCGGTGCAGCGGCGCATCCTCTACTCGATGCTGGAACTCAATGCCCGGCCCGGCACCGCCTACAAGAAGAGTGCCCGCATCGTCGGGGACACCATGGGGCGCTACCATCCCCACAGCAACGAGCCCATCTACGATGCCATGGTGCGTTTGGCGCAGCCGTTCAGCATGCGCTACCCCTTGATTGACGGGCAGGGGAATTACGGGTCCGTGGATGCCGATCCCCCCGCGGCCATGCGCTACACCGAGGCGCGGTTGCATGCACTGGCCATGGAGATGCTGGCGGACATCGAGAAGGAAACGGTTGACTTCACGCCCAATTTCGACGATTCGATGAAGGAGCCGTCGGTCCTGCCCAGCAAGGTGCCAAACCTGCTCATCAACGGCGCCGCCGGTATCGCCGTAGGCATGGCCACCAGCATTCCGCCCCATAACTTGAGCGAAGTGGTCGACGCGCTCACCTTCCTTACGGACAAGATGGCCGCCAATCAGGAAGAGGACGTGGGTGTGGAAGACCTGATGCAGTTCGTCCGCGGGCCGGACTTCCCCACCGCCGGCACGATTGTCGGCACCGAAGGCATCCGCGAAGCGTACGCCACCGGACGCGGCCGTGTCATCGTTCGTGCCAGGGCACGAATTGAGGAGATGCGCGGCAACCGCTTCCGCATAGTCGTGACGGAGTTGCCGTACCAGGTCAATAAGGCCGCCCTGCTGGAGCGTATGGCGCAACTGGTGCGCGATAAGAAGATCGAGGGCATTAGCGAACTGCGGGATGAGTCGGACCGCTCCGGCATGCGCGTCGTGATCGAACTGCGGCGCGACGCCTTCCCGCAGCAGGTGCTCAACCATCTCTACCAGCACACGGCCATGCAGTCGTCGTTCTATTGCAACATGCTGGCGCTGGTAGACCAGCAACCGCGCGTGCTGAGTCTTAAAGCCCTCCTGCGCGAGTACATCCGCTTCCGGCAGGAAGTCGTTACCCGGCGCACCCAATACGAGCTGGAGCGCGCCCGCGAACGCGCCCATGTCCTGATGGGCCTGATCATTGCGCTCGATAACCTGGATGAGGTAATTGCCACCATCCGCCGGTCGCGCAACGCCCAGACCGCGCGCAATAACCTGCAACGCAACTTCGGCCTGAGCGAAAGGCAAGCGAACGCCGTACTGTCGATGGAACTGCGCCGGCTCGCCGCTATGGAGCGCAAGGCCATCCTCGACGAGTACGAGGAAATCAAGCAGACGATTGCGCGGCTGGAGACCATCCTCGGTGACATTGGAGAGGTCTTCGCCATCATCAAGCAGGAACTCGCGGCTCTCAAGGACAAGTTTGGTGACGAGCGCCGCACGGTCATTGCCGAGGACGTGGACGCCAGCTTTTCGCAGGAAGACCTGGTGCCGAAAGAGGACGTGCTGATCACGCTCACGGAGCGCGGCTACGTGAAGCGCCAGCCCGCAGGCGAATTTCAGGCCCAACGGCGCGGCGGCAAGGGCATCATCGGCATTTCGACCCGCGCCTCCGACGCCGTGCAGGAGATCCTGCTGGTAGACAGTCACGCTTGGATGCTCATGGTCAGCGACCGCGGGCGTGCCTTCACCCTACGCGCCTACGAAATCCCCGAGGGTACCCGCACTTCCCGCGGCCAGAATATGGTGAACCTCTTGCAGGGCATCACGCGCAACGAGCGCATCACGGCAATTGTGCCGGTGCCGGCGTTCGATGCCGCCGACGGCGCATTCATCACAATGGTGTCGGTGAATGGGCAGATCAAGCGCACGCCACTAAGCGCATTCGCCAACGCGCGCACAAACGGCGTTATCGCCATGAACGTGGCCGACGACGACTCCTTGTATTCCGCTATACTCTCCAACGGCAAGAAGGAGATCATCCTCTTTTCAGCACAAGGGCTCAGCACCCGCTTCCCCGAATCAAGAATAACTGCGCATGGGCGTACCGCTGGTGGAGTAAAAGGATTTTCGCTCCAAGAAGGTGATCGACTAGTCGGCATGGCACTGGTCGAGCCAGAGGGCAGCATTCCAGAGGACTGGCACAATCGCGCGCTGCTCATTACGGAGCACGGCTACGGCAAGCAGGTGGACACCGAGGAGTTTCCCGTCAAAAAAGAGCGCGGACTTAAAGGCATCATCGCCTTGAAGGTTGACGAAAAGAGTGGCCCCGTGGTTGGCTGCCGCATCGTCACACCGGATGACGATGAGATCTGCCTGATTACGCGCAAAGGCCAGATCACCCGGGTGCCGCTGACTGAGATCAAACGGCTCGGCCGGCCCGCACGCGGTGTTATCACCATGCGCATGCGCGCTGAGGAAGATACCGTGGCGAGCGTGACGCTCATTCCCAAGCCCGGTGTTCAGCAGCGCGCTCTTTTCACGTAGAGCCTTTCGGAAACTATCTGGCCTCGACCCTGTGGAGGTCGGATTCCTTAGTATTGGAATGCTCGCTGCTCCGAGCGGCGTGCAAGCGGATGCAATCCTACGCTCGCTTCAATTGACAGAGTCGACGGGTTACGGCAGTATGCGAGGAAAGTGGCGCTAGCCACCAAGACCGGCGGCCCGGGCTGAGGGAGGCAGATGTGTGCTCCTGGATTGTGCCTCGCTGTCTGGCCAGGCGCGAGCGGATTACCACAACGGGCACGGTGATACCGGTTCCGAATCTGCTTCCATAATACACCGAAGAACCTGCCAGGACATAGGGTAAGAGAGCAGCACCATGGCGCGAGCAAAGAGAAAGAGACGCAATACACAGAACCGAAGATCAGTGGGCCCCGTGTGGCGGAAGTGGATAATTCCGGCGGTGATAGCGCTCTTTGTCATCGTGCTCGTCGTGCCCACCGTGCTCACCGGCCTCAACCCGCTGGGATCGCCGGCGGAGAGCAGCAGCGCCGCGCCGGCAGAGGATCAGGGCCAGTCCCAACAGCCCTCGGTCTTGGGAGTCGGCTCCGCCGTCCCCGGGTTCTCGCTGGAAGACACTGAAGGCGAGACGATCAGCCTCGAGTCCTTGCAAGGCAAGCCGGTCGTCATCGCATTCTTTGCGCCGTGGTGTCCGCACTGCCAGGACGAAGCGCCGCGACTGAGCCAGATTCACGGGGAGTACGGCGACCGCGTACACATCGTCTCTATCAGCGCAACGCCGTATGGCAAGGATTACGGCCAAAGTTCAAGCAGGATCGCCCAGCATCCCCGCATCACCATGGACGACCTCAAATGGTTCAAAGAGGAGTTTGGCGTCACCTATCCCCTGCTCTTCGACCCAAGTGTCGAAATCGGAACGGCATACCAGATTGCATCGTTCCCCACGACCTTCATTCTCGATGCTGACCACCGCGTGGTGGAGATCTTCGTGGGCGGGAGACCGGTGGAGGAATTCCGCACGGTGCTGGATGGCATTTTGGGCGACCAGTGATCAGATTCGATTTCTCCTTTTTCACTTCTGTGTCTCTGTGAAGCATCTGCCGCCGATTGAGGGCGTGACGCCGGATTCACTGGCCGACGTGTTACCCAATGCCGAGCCAAATGAAGACTGGCATAGCCTGCTGGATAGTCCTAGGTCGAAATCAGAGACCTCACTATGACACCAGTCCGCTACCACCTAGGGAGATTCCCCCCACAGCGATTAGACTTGAATCGCCTAATTGGGCTACTAGGCAGCGCCCGGGCTAACATTGGCGCATATGAGGCTACAATTGCCGATATCTCCAATATTGAGATGTTCTTCATGCCACTATCAAAACAAGAGGCAGTCTCTTCCACAGCAATTGAAGGAACTCTGGCAACACTGCAAGACGTCCTGCTATTCGAGGCACAAGGAGACATTTACAACGAAAGCACGCCAGAAAGGGCCGACAGGCGCGAGGTATTGAATTACATCACGGCGCTTCAAAACGCTACCGATTCCATGACTAGCGATAGCGCACGTCTAACGCAAGCCATTGTCAGACGGGCACACTTTGATCTCATGCAGGGCGTTCGGGGGCAAGATAAACTCCCAGGTGAGTATCGGCTTATGAGAGACGACATAGTCGTCAAGAAAGGGTCCGTTACCGTCTACGTGCCTTGCCCCAACGACAGAATTGAATTGGCAATGCAAGCCTGGGAAGGCTATTTGCATGAAGACAATTTGGATCCATTGCTTCAAGTGGCAATTACGCACGCCGAGTTCGAGTCGATTCATCCTTTTCTTGACGGAAACGGGAGAATTGGGAGACTACTCATCCCACTGAGCATGTTTGAAAAAAGGCTAATTAATCGCCCGAACTTCTACATTAGCGAAAGCATAGAAGCCTATAGAGATGAGTACTATGAGAGGCTACGGGCGGTCTCTAGGGACAATGACTGGGATGGCTGGTGCGAGTTTTTCCTAAAGATGACGATTTTACAGGCACGGCACAACCGATCTAAGGCACTCCGTATACTGGCGTTGCAAAGGGAGACTAGGGAGAGTTTCGCCCGAGTGACGAATTCTGGTTACAGGGACAAGGTAGTAGATTGGATTTTTGAGTATCCAGTGTTTCGGGTACCTGACTTTGCCAGAGCCACTGGCGTTCCAATGCAGTCAGCGCGAGAGCTGTTTCGAAGACTAAAGGATTTGCGTGTGTTGCAGGAGCTTATCTCTGCCAGCGGTCCGAAACCAGCCGTTCTGTTTTTTCCGGAATTGCTTGGCATTTGCTCCGAAAGCATTGGCCGTAGTGTATAGGTTTCCGTGCACTATAGTGGGTTGTGCACGGAAACTAGCGCTTTTCCCGTGCACAAATCTTGCAGATACTTGGCTTTCAACCTCCTAATACCCCCTCATTGGCACGCAATTCGGTGATTCCCTGCCATTTCCTACCCCAGTCTTTTCGGCTCTCCCAAACCCTGGCAGGACCGGCCACGAGTTAGCTCCACCCCCGGCATGCCGGAGCGGCCCGTGGTAGGAAAGAGCGCCGGCTTGCCTACGCGGATGCATACGGCATCGCACATGGGAAACGCCATAAGCAGGGCATCGGCCACTCTAGACGCCAATTGTTCCAAGAGCTTGCAGCGCGTGCGCTCCACCACAGAAACGACGTGCTGGTAGACGGCTCCGTAATCGATCGTGTGGCCGACCTCGTCGCTCTGCCCCGCGCGGCGCAGGTCGCAGCGCAATTCCAGATCGAAACGCAAGACTTGGCGCGTCTCGCGCTCTTCAGACGACACGCCGATGTGGGCGGTGACGCGCATGCCTTCAATGAACACGGAGTCCTGCGCCATCTGTAGTCTCCCTTCCCGCAGTCAACGAGCGTTTAGCCGGCACAATTGCCAAATTGGGGGTCGTTTTGTGCGTGCGGCCTTAGTCCCGCTCGGCACGTAGCCGATACTACGCCTCTGAGACGTTCAGACGCTGCCGCACGGCCTCGAAGAGCAATACACCCGCGGCCATACCCACGTTCAAGGATTCCACACCTCGCGCCAGCGGGATCGAGGCTGCGGCGGTTTGCAGACTTCTGCCTAAGTCGCTGGTACCGTGGGCCTCAGCGCCCACGATCAGCAAGGTTGGCTCGGTCCAATCTAGCGTATCGTACCGCTCCCCGTCCCGCGCCGCCGCCACGATACGTTGCGCAAACCTGCCGGCAACGGCATGCACGTCGTCCTCGCCACGCAGGCTGAGCAGCGTCGTGCGAAAGTGAGCGCCCATGGCCCCGCGCAGTACCTTGGGATTATACGGATCCACGCTGCCGGGCCCAAAGAGCACCCCGTCGGCATTGGCGGCCGCGGCGGCGCGCAGGATCATGCCCGCGTTCCCCGGATCCTGTACACCGTCGAGAAGCACTGCCAGTGTGGCCTGGGACGCCAGCGCCGCGTCTTCCGGTAGCGAACACACCGCCACCACCCCTTGGGGCGTGGCCGTATCCGCCAGCGCCGCAAAGACATCCGGCGCGACGTGGATGAGCGCATAGGCGCCATCCGCAGCCAGGCCGTCGTGGAACGCGCGGCTGCGGGCGTGGGAGGCGAGCAACTCAGGACAGATGAAGAGCGTGGCCACACGCGCGGCAGCCAGCGCCTCCTCCACCAAGCGCACGCCTTCCACCACAAACGCTCCCTCTTTCCGCCGCTGCCGCGACGACTGCAGCAACGCCCGCACTCGCTTGATCTGCGGGTTGTCCTTGCTCATGATGTAGTGCGGAATGACGCTCATAGTTCGTTTCTTTGCGTTCTGACGTTGCGTCCCATCGCGTTACCGTACACGTTCCGACTCTTACGCCAAAAATACTACCGTTCGATCCAGAGAAAGCTCCAACATGTCGTCACTTTGAAAGTAGTAACGCGGGGGCTTGTCCCCAATGTTGTCGCATTAAACAGTGGCAATGAATACCGCGCCTCACGTCCCCGGTAGCGCAGGTTTGCAACCCCGTATCGAGTACGGGGCAGGCTCTGCGCCCGCCTGCCATTTCCCCTCACCCCGGCCCTCTCCCCAGGGAGAGGGAGCAGAGCGCGCCCAAAGAGCGTACCGTCTTAATCTTAATGCGACAGCATTGAGGCTTGTCACCCACTCTAGTCGCACGCGGGAATGACGACCATGCCGCAACAGTGACGTTGGTGATTCTACCTCGCCTAGCATCCCGTGCACTCGCGAGGGGGATTCGTTACAGGTTTCATTCATCCGACCGGCCCAACAACTCGCGGAGCGCGGTGCACTGGGTCAGGAACGCGGGCGCGGAGCGGAAAGCATGAGGGTCCTCATGGCGGTTGTCGAATGCTGTCGTTTCAGCAGTCGGCGGCTGGGTGAGCACGAGCACACGCTGGCCGAGAAAGACAGCTTCCTCGATGTTGTGTGTGACGAGCACCGTGGTCAGGCCGTGCTCTTGGATGAGTTCCAACACGACGTTCTGCAGGCGTTCGCGCGTGAGAGCGTCGAGGGAATTAAATGGCTCGTCCATGAGCAGGAGGTTGGGCCGGAAGACCAGCGTCCGCGCAATGGCGGTACGCTGACGTTGGCCGCCGGAGAGCTGAGCGGGATAGTGATCGCGCAGCCCCGCGATGTCAAGACGATCCAGCCAGGACGCCACCTGCTCTTCCTGCTCGCCGCGTGATATGCCGCGCAACTGCAGGCCGAGCCGCACGTTGTCCCACACCGTCGCCCACGGCAGCAGGCCGTAGTCCTGCAGAATCAGCCCGGTCATGCTGCCTGGGTGCGGCTTGCCGACCGCGCCGCCGTCGACGCGCACCGTGCCCGCTTGCGGTTGGCGCAAGCCCGTAAGCAGGTAGAGCAGCGTAGACTTGCCGCAACCGGAGGGACCGATCACCGCCCAAGCCTCACCGGGCGTGATCTGCCATGAGAAATCGCGAAAGATCGGCTGGCCTTCACGGTAGAAGAACGTGACGTCTTGCAACTCCGCACGCGGCGTGGCGGTAGTGGCATTCGTGGTAGAGTCTTCCACCTCGTGTACGGCCTGGCGCTGCGCACTCATTACACTGCTCCACTCGCGATGGATGATGGGCACACCAAAGTACGCAAGATTCAACCGTTAGAATTCGCTGTACACTGCGGCGCGCCTTGACAAGGGCTTCGTAAAGCCCAGGCTTCGCGAATCCCACTCAGCGCGAACGGCCACAGCGCAATTGACTGACTCGGGTCTGCTGAGGCGAGCGGACAATGCGTTGCCGCGGTCTATCCCGGCAGGAAGCGTGTATCCACCAGTTTTTCGTAGGGTATGGCCTCTTGCAGCAGTCCGCGTTCTACGGCCCACTGGCCCACCGCCTCGAATTCCGCCTGCGGCACCACTGCCGCTTCAGGAAACGTGGGCACCGAGAACCGGCCGAACAGCGGCGGTGGAATGCGGCCGCGTGCTTCCATCAGGTCCTGATAGTTGCCTGGGTTACTGTTGATGCGGTTCACGCCGGCCTCAAAGCCATTCATGAAACCGCGCACGGTCTCTTCCTGGTCCGCAATCACTTCACTGCGGAACGAAAGGAGCGAGGCACCGAACTGGGTCTCGGCATCATCCCGGATGAGGCGCGTCCCGGCGGTGGTGATGCTCAGAGTAACAAGCGGCTCAGGCAGCACCGCAGCGTCCACGTTGCCCTGGTTGATCATCTCCAGGCGCAGCGGGATGCTGGGCACCGCCAGTTTTTCAATGTCGTCGTGGCCCATGCCCACCGTGCCGAGCATGCGATCGAGCACGTACTCGATGATGGTATTCGGCGAAATCGCGATCTGCTTGCCCTTCACGTCCTCGATCTTCTCAATGTCGGCGTCTTTCTTGGCTATGAGCGCAAACAGCGAGAGCTGCGGGGTGGACCGCAGAATCACGCGCACGTTGCGGGTGAAGTCCTGATCGCGGTTCAGGGCCGTGGCCGAGACGAAGTCGTTGAGTACGCCGTCAACCTGCTTCGAGATATAGGCCGTGTCGCGCTCCAGGGCGCTGGAAAACGGTACCAGTTCCACTTCCAGGTTTTCGGGAAAGAGACCTTCCTGTTGCGCCACGTAGACCGGCAGCATATCAATCAAAGGCAGATCGCCGATGCGCAGCTTTGCCGATTCCGCCGGGGCTGCAGGCGCTTCCGCTTCATCCGTAGTCACGGTAACCTGGCCGCAGGCTGCCAGCATGGGGAGCGCCAACGCGCCGGCGGCTGCCCCGCGCAGTAGTGTTCGTCGTGTCAGTGCCAAGATTCTCATCCTCCTCTTTACGTGTACTTTGGTTGCAGGATACCGCAGTTGTGAACTAATGCACAAATACCATGGCATGGAAGGGCGGACCATGTCTCAGGGAGGAAATCGGTCTGCGAAGGAGAAAATCGTTAGCAGCGCATTGGGGATTGCCAGCGGAGCCTACCGATGGTAGCGCAGGTGCTCCGGCAAGGCGTCCGGGAAGCCCAGCAGCGTAAGGGCGCGGCCCACGCTGAAGTCCACCATGTCCTGGATGTCTTTGGGGTGATTGTAGAAGGTGAGCATGGGCGGCACGATAGTGACGCCGAGGCGCGCGAGCTTGAGCCAAGCTTCCAGGTGGATGGCCGAGAGCGGAGTCTCGCGGGGCATGAGCACCAGCGGCCGTTTCTCTTTGATGGTCACTTCCGCCGCGCGGTGCAGCACGTTCGTGCAGACGCCGTTGGCAATGGCCGCCACCGATCCCGTGCTGCACGGCACAATAATCATTCCCGCCGTAAGCAGACTCCCGCTGGCAATCAGCGCAGCCTCGTCCCCCACGTCCACCAGCGTTACGTCGCCCTGCTCCCTCCAGCGGGCGGCGGCGGCTTCCAGCGACTCGTCGAGTTCCTGCTGCCAGACCAGCCGGCCGTTGTTGCTGCACGTCACGTAGAGCGGCACACCGTGCGCCGCCAGCCAGGTGATGCACCGCTCGGTGAGCACCGCGCCGCTGGCAGCCGTGATGCCGATGACAACAGGCAAATGCGGATCTTTACTCATTACGTAGGTCGCCTTTCACGATGCAGTTATTGCACCGGGTCCGATCCATCCAGATGCAGCGGAAAGCAAACGCACGCTCATTGCTCGCAGCGTAGCATATGGTGCCCTCCTCTTGCAGCACGTGAGGAGCGAAGGCATGAGCTAAATGAACTTCCCCCGTCCCTGAATCGGCAGCGTCATCACCACCTCTTCGCCGTGGCAGAGGTGGTAGGCGTCGTGGACGGCGATGGTCGTATCGCCGTGCATGGGCAGGAGTTCCACCGGGTCGCCGGGGCGGATGGGGTGGCTGGTGTCTTCTAAGCGGATGCAGGCGTTCTCCTCACCTTCTCTATAGAAGTCAGCGTTAGGGATACCGAGCACGAGCGGCATGCCAAACTCGTTGGTGAGGGACTTCATGCCCACGTCCACCACTACCCGCTCTGGTGTGGGACGGCTGATGACCGTGACGATCACGGTGAGCGCACAGCGGAACTCCGGACGCAGCGGACGGTAGCGCCCGTCCATGAAGATATACGACCCCGGCTGTAGCTCGGTGATGCCGGGATAGTTGCCGGTCAGATCGTAGGTGCCGGTACCGGCGGCGGAGACTGTCTCCACAGGAATACCGTGGTCGCGGATGAGTGCGGCGGTGCCCACGAGTCGTTCTTGGTCCGCATGCACCATCTGCCGGCGTTCGTCCGGATCCTCGATGAACATGCAGTGGCCCTCGTAGCCCATCACGCCCGCGAACTCTACGTTTTCTAGCTCCATGATGCCTTGCGCCAACTCCAGCGTCGGCGCGCCGGGGGCCGTGCCGCAGCGCAGCGAGCCGCTATCCACCTCGATGAGGAGACGCAGCGTGCTGCCCATGTCCATGGCAGCGCGGGCGGCGTCCGCGGCACAGGGCAAGCTGTCCACCGCCAATGTGATTGTGGCGTAGTGCGCCAGTGCCGCCAGTTGGCGCAACTTGCGCGGGTCGGCGATCTCGTTGGTGACGAGAATGTCCTTGACGCCGCCCGCCACCATCACTTCCGCCTCGCTCAGTTTCGCCACGCAAATCCCCACCGCTCCCTGGTCTATCTGCATATGCGCGAAGAACGGATTCTTGTGCGTCTTGGCATGGGGGCGCAGGTCTACCCCGGCGCCATCGGCGAAATCCTGCATCAGGCGCAGGTTGTCGCCGACGGCTTCCATATCGATACAGAGCGCCGGGGTTGGGAGGTCGAACTTATTCACGATGCGCATACTCCTAACCGGGAACTATACTTCTATACCCAATCATTCATGTGATGCAGTTGCAGCGGAACCGAATGCTGGCACGTGTACGTCCGTTCGCACATGAGAGCACTCTTGTCTGCCAATTCGTCTCTATTGGACAATTCAAGTATATAGTCGCCGGTGTTCGTTTGGAACAAGAGGAAATACAGGCGGACATGAACCCCGTTCGCCTCGTATCGTGTCGATACGCTGTATCGAGTAGGGGACAGGCTCTGAGCTTGCCTGTCTGGAGCACTTCGACAAGCTCAGCACAGGCTTTGTCGAAGGATCGAAGAGTAACCGGTCCAAGGAAAGCGAGCATCCCAACCCGTCACTCCGGCGAACGCCGGAGTCCAGAGACGGTGCAATATGGCCCCGACCGCGTACGTCAAAGCGAACAAGGGTCTACGTCTTAAAGAGAAGATGGATTCCGCGCCCCCGCACGGGGGCGAGCTTGCGCGGGAATCACCATGGCCTTGCAAAGGCCACACAAGGGAATAAAAAATGGACTCCGATCTCTCCGTTCGTGCTGAGGGCTGCGCGAAGCCCTTGTCGAAGCAGGGACGGAAGGAGGAGTGTCGAAACCTGTCAATCGCTTCCGCCGTTCACCCTTCGACGCTGCTCAGGGCGAACGGCTTGGTCACGCTATTTTCAGAGTAATGACGGAGGTTGGAGTTCTATTTTTCATGGTGATGACGAACGATGCGCCCCTCGCATTACCCTCTCACATTCGCTCATTTGTAGGCTTTTTTCAACATACAAATGACGGATCAGATCACTGCCTTTCTCCATGTTAGACAACTGAGTTCCCAAGGCCGCACAGACTGGTAGAATACAGTGACAACGTAGTTGATCTCCCAGTTGTTTCTTTCCTGTGAGTCTTGAGGAGAACGATGAAAGTCTACGTGATGACCGACATGGAAGGCGTGGCGGGGGTCATAGACTCGCCGAACTACTGCTTCCCCGAATCTCGCTACTACGAGCGCGGCTGCGAGCTTACCACGCTGGAAACGAACGCCGCCATCGAGGGGGCGTTGGAGGCCGGCGCTACGGACATCGTCGTGATTGACGGGCATGGCCAGGGGGCGATTACGCCAATGCTGCTGCATCCGGCAGCGCAACTCCTCAAAGGACGCCCGCGTCCCATCGGCGCCGTCCTCGACGCATCGTTCGACGTCGCCATCAGCATCGGCCAGCATGCCAAGTCTAATGCCCCCGGCGGCCACTTGGCTCATTCCGGCTCGTTCAACGTTGAAGACCTGACCATTAACGGCGTCTCGATCGGCGAAAGCGGCCGGAGTTTTTTGAGCGCGGCGTACTTCGGCGTGCCGTACGTGTTTCTGAGCGGCGATCTGGCAGCGGCGGAAGAAGCCGAGGCGCTGGCGCCCGGCATCGAGACCGCGGTGGTGAAGGAAGGCCTGGACCGGGGTTCGGCCACCGGTCTCGGCATGGGCGCGAACCGCGCGTTCAACGGCGCTGCCATTCACCTGCATCCCACCAAGGCGCGAGAACTCATCTATGCCGGCGTGAAGCGCGGCATCGAGTGCCGCGACGAAATCGAGCGCTTCTGGCTGGAGCCGCCTTACACCCTCGTGCACACCTCGCGTCCTGAGAACGGCGTACCCGGCGGGGAAGCGCGCGTAACCGGCGACGACATCTTAAAGGTATTCAGGACTCCGCTCGAGTTAGGCAAGCACATCGAAGCAAAGTAACAGACCACATTGTGCGACCAAGGTCCCCCTCAAGAGCAAGAAAGCCCTCACCTGAGGAGAGGATAGTACCATCGCGACCACGGGGGCATTCCCTCTCCCGGGGGAGAGGGTTAGAGCCTGCCCCGTACTCGATACAGGGGTGAGGGCGGTTGCTTGACGGCTCCGCGCAATTCCGTCAACTTGGCAAAAAACGCATTGAAGATAGTGTTTGCTCGAACATCATGGACCGGTGAGGGGACTATGAAAGGTAAAGCATGACCTACACGTTGCTCTGGGGAGATACCCACATTCACGCGGAATACTCGGTGTGCTTCAAGCCGGAGTCGATTCCGGACGGCTTTGACGGCTCGCCCGCGGACTGCTACCGCTACGCGCGCGACGTGGCGGAGATTGACTTTGCCGCCGTCACCGACCACACCTTTTCCGGCCTGGGCAAGAAGGAGCCCATTTTGCTCACCGAGGACCAGTTTGGGGTTATCCTGGAGGCAAACCGCGCGTATCACGATCCCGGCAGGTTCGTAACCATTCCGGCCTACGAGTGGAACTCGCCCCTCGATCGCACCTACGGACATCACAATGCGTACTTTTGTGACGACGAGCCGCCCTTGCTGCCCAGCGGCTACGATATTAGCTCCATTAATGAGATGTGGGAGGCCTTCGACGATCTGCCGTATGAAGCGATGATGATACCCCACCACCTGGCGCGTGACCAGACGCCCTATGATTGGTCCACGCTCAATCCGCGCTATGAGCCGGTGGTGGAAATAACGTCCAATTGGGGGACCTACGAATACAAAGGCAACCCGCATGCGTGCGATCCCAATTGGTCGCCCGGCGTGCCCGGTTCGTTCCTGCAGGACGGCTTGGCGCAGGGCTACCGCGTGGGCGTGATCGGCAGCAGCGACAGTCACTCCGGCCACTCCGGCGGGCACCACCCTCCATTCGACCCCAAGATACCGGGGCGTCCGGCCAACCCGATAAGTGCCGCGCGCAATTCGTATCGGCGCAACATCCTGGGCGCCGGCCTCGCCGGGGTCTATGCGGAGGAATTCACCCGCGAGGGCATCTTTGCGGCACTGCACGCCCGCCGTTGCTATGCGGCCACGGGCAGAAAAATTCGCCTCTGGACCGAGACGAACGGCCACGTCATGGGCGCGGACGGCGGCGCGCTGCCGGATGAGCCCCGCACGGTCCACGTGGCCGTGAACGGCACGGCGCCCATCGCCCACATTACTTTGGTGCGGAACAACGTGGACGTGCGCCGCTTCCATCCGCCCGAACCGGCGGCTGACGTAACCGTAGACCTGGTGGACGACGATTCCATGGAGAAGATCGTGAAAGTCTCACCGCCGGTGGCAGACGGTAACGGCGTTGCGCTGGTCTACTACTACGTCCGCGTAGTGCAGGCCGACGAACGCACCGCCTGGTCGAGCCCGGTGTGGTTTACTGCGCACACGTAAGACCTTTGCGCTGATCTATCTTGCGCTTACGAAACCGGAGAAAGTTCTCTCAAGCTTCAAGCTGATGCCTTTGGATTCTAGTAACACGACTATTCTTTTACCCAAGCCTGTAGCCGCTTGTACGTCATAGACGAGGGGTTTCCGCGCGGTTATCATAGCAGCCAAACGTAAAGATGGATTCCGCGCCCCGAACGGGGGCACGCATTCGCGGGAATGACGGAGCGGACGATTCCGCATTCAAAAAAGGAAAGAGACAGGTATGTCCAGGTTCCATGAACGTTACGGGCTGACGCCCATCATTAATGCCTGCGGCAAGATGACGCATCTGGGCGCGGCGGCGGTGCCGCCGGAGGTGACGAGCCGCGTGATGGAGGCCATGTCGGAGTTCATCGACATGCCGGAGTTCTTGAAGGTAGCGAGTGAAGCCATTGCCGACGCCACCGGCGCCGAGGCCGGCACGGTGACCCACTGCGCGGCGGCGGGCATTGCGGTGACCTGCGCCGGCGCCATGACCGGAGACGACCTCGGCAACGTGCTCTCCCTGCCGGACACGACCGGCTTGAAGAACGAGGTCATCCTCCAGAAGGGCCATGCCGTGAACTTCGGCGCGCCCGTCACCCAAATGATCCGCATGACCGGCGCGACCGCGGTGGAGTTTGGCGAGACCAACCGTGCCCTGCCCGAACACATGGTTCGTGCTATCAACGCCAATACGGCGGCGGCGATATTTGTGCTTTCCCATCACACCGTGCAGCACAACCAGCTTTCGTTCGCGGAATTCGTGGAGGTCGCGGACGCCCACGGCGTGCCCGTGATCGTGGATGGCGCGGCGGAGGCATTTCTGGCGCGCGAGCTGCTGGAAGCGGGCGCTTCCGCCGTGGTCTTCAGCGACCAGAAGCACCTCAACGGCTTTACGGCCGGCGTGATCGCCGGCAACCGCGATCTCATCGATGCCACCGCCCGCCAAGCCATGGGCCTGGGACGCGCCATGAAGCCGACAAAAGAAGGCATCGTGAGCGTGATCGCCACCATGGAGTGGCTGCGCACCTTCGATCGCGACGCCTACTTCGCCGACATGGACGCAAAAACTGACCCCGTGGTCGAGGCCATGGCCAAGATACCCGGCATTACCGCTATCTCGGAACCGGATATCACCGGCAACCCGCAGGCCCGCGCCAAGATCATCGTGGATCCGGCGATCACCGGCACCACCGCTGAGGAAGTGTGCGATGCGCTAAAGGCCGGCACGCCGTGCATCCACCCCCGCGCCCACCACGTGGACGAAGGCTTCTTCTATATTGACCCCGTCGAACTGCGCCTGAGCGAAGTGCCGACGGTGATCGCGCGGTTGGAGGAGATTTTCGCCAGTGCCAGGGTTCCGGTGGAGGTGTGATGCAGTTGGGACAAATACAAAGCGAAGGCTTGTCCTTGAATCACTCTCGCCTCTGCATACGAAGAAACGGTGCGTACTATGAGCAGAGATGAGCGAGATCGAATTCAGGATATGATGGACTTGTGCCGCAATATACTGCGCTTTGTCGAGGACATGGATTTTGAGAGATTCGAGGCCAGCCTAGAGAAGCAATTTGCTGTTACCCACGCGCTCTTTCTGCTCGGCGAAGCGTCCAAGACGCTCTCCACGGAAACAACAACTGCCGCACCTGAAATCGATTGGCGGGCCCTGGCCCGTATGCGTGATAGACTGGCCCACCATTACTGGACGGTCGCGAACAGGATTGTATGGGACGCAGCCACTACAAATGTGCCCGAGCTTCTCAAATTTCTGGAACGGGCAGTGATTTTTGGTCGTCGGCATTCTGTTTTGGAGGACCAGGTGTTGGTGCTGATTTCTGAGAATGGTGGAAAGGGGAAATTAAGCGATGCCGATGCGTTGAAAGTGATGCTTCACCGCAATAAGGCTTTTGAAGAGGGGTTTAGGTCTGTTGAAAATCCTAAAGGGCCTCCTCTTAGTGGTGTCGAGCTTGCGTATGCTCGATATTAGGCTCATAGGCAAGCGATAGCTGAACCTGGAAGGGACTTGGTGGCAGTTGGGCAGCGGGCTGCAAAGATGGCGGCAGGGGAGTTTAGGAATATGCCTGAGAGGCTCCGTGTAAAGTTAGCTCGGAAGTTGGGCAAGTACGAAGGAGGGGCCGAAGCACAAATAGCTTCTATTAGTGAGGTAGGGGGTCAGGGCGAAGTTTTGTTTAGCACGTTCGTTCCCGGCTTGGGGCATGATCAAATCGATTCGGCTGTTAAATCTGCTTATGGTGCATGGTCGCAGTTGCTGAAGAAAGCAAAGATACCTTTGGTGGTTACCGGAGCGATTGCAGCAAACAGGATTTTGGCTGGGTTGGGAGCGGGCGACGGTGGTGGAGCTAGCCCTTGGGAAGATCATTTTCTAAATCCCAATCGTACGTACCATATGGATAAAATGATGCCGAAGCAGACATCTAATGATACTGCTGAAGAGCAATGAATCCTCGCCCAAATTGTAGGCTGATTGCTCATGTCCCTTCGTAAAGCAGACGCAATACGGTCCATCACCAAGAACCGTGAAGAGATCGCTGCACTTGGCGTAGCAGCCATAGGGCTCATTGGCTCAGTCGCACGCGACGAAGCGGACGACACCAGCGACCTAGACGTCATCATAGACCTGCCGCCAGAACACCAGACTGTGCGCGAGTACTTTGCCATCATTGACTTCTTGGAAGCGCAATTTGGCCACCACGTAGACGTGCTTATGCTGGACACGTTACGGCCAAGATTCCGCCGCGCTGTCGAACGTGACATCGTTTGGATCGACCTGGACAAAGCAGGACCAGAGGGTGAGCAGAGCTAAACCCTTCATCCTACAGATGGATGCGTTCTCCATCGCGCTGACCGCGTCCAGATCGTATACTAGACCCTTATAGTTGCCGGTTTCCGCTCGCAGCAGACCAAATGTGGTGTCTTAACGAGCGCGCACAATAGACAGACCCCCTGCCAACGCGATAATGAGGAGAGTGCAATGCCATATCAACTCTATTGGGGTGACATCCACAACCACTGCGGCATCAGCTACGGGCACGGCAGCCTGGAGCGGGCGCTGACGCTGGCCCGGCAGCAGCTTGATTTTGCCTCCGTCACCGGCCATGCTTTCTGGCCGGACATCCCCACCGACCGTGAGAAATTTGGCGCCATCATAGACTACCACCAGGAAGGGTTCGCCAAGCTGCACAGGAACTGGGACACGGTGCAGGATACCTTCGGGTCGTTTCATGAAGAAGAGCGGTTTATACCCTTCTTGAGCTACGAGTGGCATTCCCGCGGCTACGGCGATCACCACGTGCTTTATAAGGGTACGCACGGGCCGCTGCTCGGGGGAGAAACATTGGCAGAATTGCGCGCGAGCCTCATCGACACCGGCCAGCCGTTCATCCTCGAACCCCATCACATCGGCTATCCCTTGGGCGGGCGCGGCATCAACTGGGACGCCTACGACCCGAAGCATTCACCCATCGTCGAGACCTACTCCATGCACGGCTGCTCCGAGAGCGATGAAGCGCCGTATCCCATGCTCAACACCATGGGCCCCCGCGACCACGACAGCACCATCCAGGCGGGGCTGGAGCGGGGGCACCGCTTCGGCATCGTGGCCTCCACCGACCAGCACTCCGGCTATCCAGGCTCGTACGGCGACGGCCGGCTGGCGGTCTATGCCACGGATCTCTCGCGCGATGCCATTTGGGATGCGCTCTGGAACCGCCGCACCTATGCCGTCACCGGCGACAAGATGGCGGTGGCGTTTCACGTCAATGAAGCCATGCTGGGCGGCGAGACTCACGGCGACCGGCGGCAGGTCAGCATCAGCGCGGAGGGGTCCGACTTCTGGGACACGATCGAAGTCATTAAGAATAGCAAGGTCTGGCGGCGCTGGGCGCCGCTGCCGAGCTACGTTATGCCGGAGCAGCACCGCCGCCTGCGTGCCAAAGTGCACATCGAGTGGGGCTGGTCCGCAGTGGACCAGGACGCAAACTGGGAGATGGCGGTGCGCGTGAAAGACGGCGAGATTCTTGACTGCGAAACCTGCTTCCGCGGCGATCCCGTTCTGCGCCACGAGCAGGTGGAAGGCGTCGCCGAGACGATACCTCACGCCGTGGAAGAGCAGACAGCGCAAGAGCTAAAGTGGCGCTCAGTCACCCGCGGCAACGTGACCACCCGCCACCCCACCACCCAGGGGCTCATCGTCCACCTGGAAATGCCGGTCGGCGCCACGCTCTCCTTCACCGCAAACGGCTACACGGCGGAACACACCTTGGCAGACCTACTCACCGGTACCCGCGGCCACCTTACCGACGGCTTTCGCAGTCCCGCCGTGCGCATCCACCGCGCCGTGCCCGCGCAGGACTACACCTTCGCCGCCACCGTCATGGATACCGAACCGGAGCGGCCCACTGACTACTACTACGCCCGCCTCGCCGCGCGCAACGGCCAACTCGCGTGGACGACGCCGGTCTGGGTGACGAGCTAGCCTGACTGCATCGCAACGTGACGAGGCACGGCGCCGCCCGAAACTGAAGCGTGTAGCAGCGCTCTCTAAGGTTAATTTCATATTTATGTGCTTCAATCCTGCTATTATCCTTTTCCCTTCAAGGATGCATTCCCAACGCGCGCTTTAGAGAGGGAGTCGTGGCAGACTCACGGGGACAAGCGGCGTTGGCGGATCCTGCGGGGTGGTGCTCACAAGTGTAAGGGGGTCGCACCATGATTCAACCAGAAACTTTGCTGAATTTGCCGCAAGGGGCAAGTCAGCCACAGTTTTCGCCGGACGATTCACGCATTGCCTATGTCGAAAACGGCGGCGTTTGGGTCATCACTGTAGCCGCGGGCGGTGCGCCCGTGAGTGTCGGTCCCGGCGCCAATCCGCAGTGGCATCCCGACGGCTGGCTGTCTTACCTGCGCGAGACTGACGGCATGACGCGCGTGTGGCGTTATGACCACCTGGCAGAAGAGCAGCCGACTTCAGTTTCTCCTGAGGACCTTTCGGTAGGGTCCTACGCCTGGTCGCCGGATGGGCTTACCCTTGCCGTGTTGGAAGGGCGGGCCATGCAACGCCCACAGGTCGCCAAACCCGGCGCCATCTGGCTGCTGGATGCCGCAACCGGAGAGACCCGGCGGCGTATCGATCCGCCGCCTGAACGGCAACTGCTGCTGGGCGGGCCCGCCTGGTCGCCGGATAGCCAACAGATTGCCTGGAGTGCAGCCGTTGTCGTCGAGGGCCGGCGGGCAGAGAACCGCGAGATTCGGGTGCTATCCGTGGCAGATGGGACCATCCGGACCGTGCTGCCGGTGGGCGCCTGTCAAGCCTCTTTGCCTTCCTGGCGTGCCGACGGCGAGGCGCTGGCCTTTGCCGCCACGCCCCATCCCTATGGCTACCACGCGTTTTACAGCCTGGCTACCTGGAACCGCCGCGACGCCAGTCTGCAATACCGGACGCGTGATCCCTTTGTGCTGCCGGCCCGCAGCGCGCCGCTCTGGTCGCCCGACGGGCAGACCATATTCATAACAGGCAACAACGGCACCATCACGCGGCAGGTTTATGCTGTTTCCCTTGCGGATGGCACGGTCAAACCGCTCACCAGTGGCATCAGCAATCACAAGACGCCTGTGCTTTCATCCGATGGGCGCTGGCTTGCCAGTGTCGTAGAGCCGCCGGACCAATTGTCGGAAATCTTCCTCGTCGCCACCGACGGCTCCGAGACGCGTCAGTTGACCAATGCCAATCGGCAGCTAGAGAGCGTCCCGGCGGTCGAGCGGCTGGAGATGGAAGTAGTCCGCTGGACCTCGATCGACGGCCTGGAAATAGAAGGATTGTTGCTCTACCCGCCCGGCTTTGGACCCGACCGGCCGCCGCCGTCGCCGCTGCCCACCATCGTTGACCCGCATGGCGGGCCGAAGGATGTTACGCCCAGGCGAATGCTGGGCGATAACGCGCTGCACTACACGACCCTGCACTTCCTGGCTGCGCAGGGCTACCTCTGCTTCTCGCCCGACTACCGTTCCAGCGGTGTCTACGGCTGGGACGCGTATCAGCAAATGCTGAGTGCCGGACATGATAACAACACTCGGCTGGACTCTGCGGACATTATGACAGGCGTGGATTTCCTCGTTGCGGCCGGCCTAGCCGACCCGGCGCGCCTGGGCATTCGCGGGCATAGCGCCGGTGGGCAGTTCGCCAACTGGCTGATCACGCAGACGAACCGTTTTGCCGCCGCCGTGAGCGTTGAAGGCCCAACCGATCTCATCGCTGCCGCCAAGGCGACCGCGCCCAATGACATCGCCGAACTGGAATACGGCGGCTCGGTGGAGGACGTGCCGGAGAACTACCGTGCATATTCGCCGTTGACCTACGCCACACAGGCGCGCACACCGCTGCTGCTCTTCGAGGGCGAACCCATGAAGCGCATGGAGCAGGGCAAACCCTTCTGCGACGCCCTAACAGCCGCCGGTGTGGAAGTTGAATACGTCTACTACGAAGGAGAGGGGCACGCCTTTCGCAAGCTGGAGAACCAGGCCGACTACTTGCGGCGGACGTTGGCGTGGTTCGACCGTCACCTCCGGGACACATAGGCAGGCTGTACCCTATAATCGCTCCATCCAATGCACCATCAGCCCTGAGGCAGGCTTTCACATACACATACTGTTGACAAAGCCCGCGCAGTGGACTAAAAATAGTGGTAGCATGGAAGCCTGACCGTGTTGCGGCGACAGCATTCCATCCGAACTGTGCATTTGCCGCTTCTAAAGGAGGTGCGAAACACGGGGGATTCGGGCCTACCCAAGCCAAGCCGCGTTTTTTCAAGAAACGCGCACGTGTGATCGAAGCGTATTGGCATTACCTAAGGAGAAGGGTAACGATGCGATCGCGATTTTCAAGACGAACGATCCTCGGCGGCATGGGCGTCGGTCTCGCCGCCACGTTCGCGGCGGCCTGCGGCGCGGGCGCCGGTATGGCTCCGGCAGGTGAAGCGCCGGCCGAGTCTGAGGAGATGGAAGCCAAAGAGCCCGCCATGATGGAAAAGCAAAAGGTGCTCTATTGGTCTCACTCCACGCAGCCTTTCCACGCTGACATTGGCGCCGAGATGGTTGCCGAATTCAACGCCTCCCAGGATGGCGTTGAGGTCTTTGCCGTTGGTACCGCCTACGGCGACACTAAGAGCAAGCTTCCCACCGTGGTCGCGGCGGGCAGCGCGCCCGACATTTCGTTCCTGGACCGCTACATCACCAAGAGCCACGCGGCCGTGGGCGCCACCATGGACATTACCCCGTTCGTGAAGGCCTCCGCCGTGATGCAGCCGGACGACATCTGGGACCGCATTCTGAACGACGTGACCTACAAGGGCCGCCACTTTGGCTGGCCGTGGGGCCCGGACACCCGCACGCTCTTCCTGAACCACGACGTGCTGATTGAAGTCGGCATCGATCCGGAAGAACCGATCGGGAACTGGGAAGACTTTCACAACGCGGCGAGCAGGATTCACACGGTGGAAGGCGAGAACATTACTCGCCTGGGCTTTGTGCCGAACTGGGGCAGCGCCGGTATTATCGCCGGTTGGATGATTCCCTACTGGCAGCAAGGCATGACCCTGACCAGCGCAGACGAGACCCAGGCCACCATGGACAACGAGGAGATGATCGCGGCGCTGGAGCACAGCACCCGCTTCTACGACGCGCAGGGCGGCTGGGACGCCGTGCAGGCCTTCCGCGGCGATCTGTCGCCGGCGCTCGTCTTCACCGGCGGTGGCGTAGGCATGTTCTTCGATACCTACAGCACGCCGCGCAACACGGCGTTTGCTGAGGAATATGCCAAGATTGACTACAGCGTCGTCTTCGAGCCGTATCCCGATGACGGCCAGCCCGCGACCTACGGCGGCGGCTGGTCGAACGTCATTCCCACCGGCGCCAAGTCGGCGGAGGGTGCGTTCCAGTTCCTCGAGTTCCTCTTCATGGAGCCGCAGGACCGCCGCTGGGCCGACCGCTGGGACCGCATTCCGGTGCGGAAGTCCGTCGGCCGCAGCGAGGCCTTCATCCAGGGTGACCCCGACCGTGCCCACGCTATCGACGAGATGCCGGGTGCGCACTGGGTGGTCACCGCAGCGGGCGGCCCCGACATCCTCGGCGCGCACATCCAACTCAGCCGGGATGCGTGGCAGCACCTGAAGACCATCCCCGAGGCCATCAAAGAGGCCGAGGCCAAGACCCAGCAACTGCTCGACGAGTGGGAAGCCAACTCCGTGGTGCAGTAAACCTGGCTCACTGAGTCAGTACCGGGTCTTTCATGCGATAGGTCTGGGAATACAAGAGGGTGGTACCAAATCGGTACCACCCTCTTTCTTTCCTAATGAACCAACCCAATTGCCGCTCAATTCGTGGGCGCAGGCTACAAACTGTCTAAGGCCTCACTCTGGCGAACTGCTATTCTCACTACTCTCTGGTTGCAATCCCATAGGTAACCCACCGCTAGCCCTCGGCCAGTAGGGTTCAGCGAGTACGACGTCCTCAATAGGGCCTGGCCCAAGTGCTGCCGCCAGCTTCTTGTCCCAGTAGAGAAATACGTCGCATTTCCACCAAATTGCCGTTGCCAGATGAAGAGAGTCCATAGGAGAGATACCGTAGGTTGCACCTAATCGTTGCGCCTTTTCCGCGATTTCACGGTTAACCTCAACTAGACTAATGAACTCGTGGGCAAAGAGGTTGCGCACCGCTTCAAGTTCGCTCTCGTTCAGCTCCTCATTCTTAATCTTGATTCGTCGCACCTCTGCCAGTGTAACCGTAGAAGTGAATACTTTGTACAAACCACTCTGCGCGTCCTTCAGAATACCGTACGCCACCTCCCATCGCTTCAAGCCGTCAGGGCACTCGATTGTCTCTTTCTTGACGTGCGCAAAAAAGACGGATGAGTCGAGGTAGGGCTTACTAAAGGATTCAGCCATCGCGCAGGCTCCGAATGTATTCCTCAGTATTCTGGTTGCCTGTTAGGTCTGGTGCTACGCCCAAGGAGTCCTCGAGTGTTGGTAGCTTATCTCCGTCCCACAATCTGCAATATCGGTCTACACTTACACTAAGCAACCTCCCTTCAACGTTGTAAGAGATCTCTCCAGACACAACTACGCGACGCTTGCGTTTCAAGTCTTCGATGACCGCTTCCTCGCGTTCTTCGGGTAGAGAACACCGGACTGCTCTGTCCGTAACTGCGTGGTAAACATTGAAATATCGGTTTCCGTCATGCAGGGAGACTAATTCAACTCTTCCCTCGACAGAACCAATCGTCTTGTAATGAACCCCGGTGAGATTCTGAAGTATTTCATCAGACTTCCAAGAGAGCAACGCGCCCTTGTTGTAATCGGGCATGCTTACACTGAGCCCATCCACACCATTCCGACCAAACGCACGAGTCATGGCCTGCAAGTCCCTGAGCATGTCCAGATCATAATCGGGTGGGGCCTCTCCTTGAGTTTCAATGTGGTCTATCGTCTCAATGTACCGAGACCCCACTTGAACGCCAAAGTCTGTGTCCCCGCTAATGACGCGACTGCGCATTTCGATTGTGCCGCTATTGCCTTCCTTGAGCCCTGCTACCATCCACTTCATAGTGCCTTTCTCTTTCCCGGACACCGCGCGATCAAAACGGCGCAGTATCGAGTCAGACTTTGCCAGCACCAGGGTAAGTGAATCGAAAGCAATGTTGCCGAGCTCACCTTTCACTGTGAGATGCAATCTTGCCATTTCGGTTCCTCCCAGAAGGCTAGACTTCGCCTGTAGTCTGCATTTGACTAGAGAATACCCTAAGTCTGCGTACAGTTCTATAATTCCATTCTCTCATGCTCTGCAAATGAGTTGCTGGCGATTCACCCGATTTACGTACCTAATACATAAGGTACGTAAGGGCGGGATTCGTGAGTGCCTAATAGCTGCCAACTTTAGGACTGAGGCAAAGCGAGCAGTCTGGTCACCAGTTCCTCGATCTCTTGGACAATGCCGTCGTCGTGGAGGGCGGCGCGGATGTGCTTGCGGGCGGTGACGAAGTACATGCCTTCTTTGAGGGGGACGTTGGCGGCGACTTTGGCGGCGCGGGCGGCGGCTGCGGAGAGTTCGCGGTGGAGAGGATCGTTGACGTTGAAGAGGGGTATGGGCAACTCGAACATGAGCTTGTCGAAGTGGCGCGCGCCCCACTGTCCGCGAGCCTGCATGGCAGCGACCTGGCTGCGCGCGGCTTCGCTATTCAAGATGGCTACTATGTAGTGCGCCTCGCGCTTGCCGGTTGCGGCCCAGTACAAGGCATGCTCCAAGACTCCCTGATCTTCATTCAGGATTGCGGCGGCTGGCAATGTCCCGGAAGCCGCAAAGACAACCCGCACTGATGGCACTGGAAATTGCGCGTTGAGCTCCCGATGGTAGTCCCAGCGCTCCACTAGGGTCATTTTCCCAGCACCGCGCGTATCCCAAAGCCGTTCGGCTTCTTGAAGCCAACCGGCCAAATGCGGATAGCCGGAATGTTGCGCGGCCGCAGCGTCGAGCAGGCGCTTTTTTCCAGCCTCCCAGGGGATGACGCCTTGCACCGGTTGGAGCAGGCGATAAGGGGCAATAGACTCACCGAGATAGACAGGACGGAGGAACTCCCTCTCCACTTGTTGCTGGAGGGCGGGGAGACTTTTCCACGGCTCCTTCTCCTGGCGCGTGCGGCGGCTCTGAACGATGGGTGTGTCCGCGGCGCTGCCCAGCATTCCCACCGACTGAACTTCCTCCACTAAACAAAGCATGCGCGGTACGAGCGTCGCGCCCTGGCGAAACTTCTCACGGTACGCGGAGCCGCCCGCCAATTCCCCGCCCGTCGGCCACGGCGCGGGTCGCTGGATAAGATAGCGCGCCGCCTCTGCCGGCGTAGCGTCGCGGCGGGGCAACGCACCGGAGTACGCTGTCACCTGCTGCGGCAGTGTACCTCCCGCGCCCACACGACCAATAAGTACGCACGCGGGCACGGGAAAGAGCGGCTGCACGGACTCGTCAAACGTCCAGGCTGCCTGAAACGCGGCCCGCGCGAACACCACGTCGCCTTTCCCAAAGACTCCACTGCGGAAGCCCTCATATTGCTTGCGGTGAAGCGTGGCATAGGGCAAGACAAAGGCGATCAGGCTGTGGCGATCAGGTTCCTGGATCGCGTAGAGTTCGGCGCAGCGGGCGTAGAAGTAGGCGGAGAGGTCTTGGTGCGTCGCCACGCGCCCGCCGGCCCACAGGTTGCGCCGTTGGCACTCCTCCTTGAAACGTTTTTGCATGGCAGCGGACATGTAGCGATACGCGAGCCACGGCGGATTGCCGATGATGACGTCTGCGCGCTGCTGTGGAGAAGATAGCCACACCGGACGCGCCTGGTTGCGCACCACGTAGCCCCAGATGTGGTCCCGATCTGCCGCACGAAGGTCGCAGAGATGCTGATACGTGGCTGCCAACGTGTCTCTTTCCCAATCGCCGCCGATGTTCTCCCGCTGCAACCATGCGCGTAAAGCCGATGCCGGTGCGTCCCGCTCGCTAGAATCCAACATCACCTGCACGACCTGCTCGAAGCTGCCCAGGTCCGCCACAATTGCGGTGGGGAAGTGAAGCTGGGGGCCGTCCGGCACACGAATGACCACGTCTCGCCCAGCGATAAAGCCTTCCGTATTCCATTGGAGCGAATCCCCCAGGTAAACCGGTATAGCCAGTTCATCCCTGTCATTCAAACGCTCCGAGCCGAGAGCCAAGATATAAGTAACACGCGCGATGAGTGCCGCCACTGGATGAATGTCCACGCCCAAGACGTTGCGCGTGCACTCCGCCAGCGCAACTCTATTCTCGTACCCCTTTTCTTCCGCCGCTGCCAGAAAGTGACGCACGGCATGGAAGAGGAACGTGCCGGAGCCGCAGGAGGGATCAAGCACACGCTGCGCGAGCGGGTCTGTCACCACCTCCCGCACCATCAGGTCCGCCAGCCAGTCCGGCGTATAGTATTCGCCCAGTTGGTGGCGCTGCTCGGGATCGATGAGCGACTCGTAGAGGCCTTTCAGCACGTCATGCTCGATGTCCTGCAGGCGAAAGCGAGCGGCCTGCGTGGCAATGCGGTTCACTAACGTGGCCCCGTCCGGCACAGCGAGAATCCAATCGAAGAAGTCGGATTCCACCGCCCCCGTAATGCCTGCGTCGCGAAATGGCTGACCGGAAAGCAAATCAGCCGGCTGCGGCAGAGGGATGCCAAGCGCCTGCGTTGCCATCGTCTTCGCCACAACGGTGAGATACGTGTGCTGGAAGAAAAGGTCGTCGCCTTTGACGAAGTCAGCCGCATCCACAGATTCGCCGTAGACCATTTGCAGCAAGTCCGCCCACAACGTGCGCTTGAGCGCCACGTCCGGCGTTGACTTTACCTCTTGCCACAAGCGCGCGAGTTCAGTATGCGCGACAAAGTACGAGAGGCTTGCCCGCCCGAGTTCCTTGCGTACGGCGTCAGGTTCGGGCGGAATCTCAGGCTGAATGGCGACTGCGGTATCCAGCCAAGTGAGAAGCATGCCAGGGTCGTCAACGGAAGGCGTATATCGAGCAAGCTCTACTACCGTTTCGCCCTGCAACTCATAGGCAATGAAGACTGCGCCGTCGGTAGCGATGCCGATGTAATGCTCACTGGTGTCCTTTTGCCGCTGGTTGATATAGCGGGCAAGTTGCGACTCCGCGTCCGCAGATTCAGCCCGCAGATCGCGCTTAAACTCGAAGAGTGTACGTCCCAACAACGCGTCTGCACGACCACGCACCTCATTGAGTCGCTTCTCGAAACGGATTTGGCCGCTCTTCGCTCCCAGGCCGTCCACTAGCAGTGAATAGACAAGTGACCGCACCTTCTCGTGCCCTGGTCGGCTGAGAAGTTCGATAACGATCTCTAATTGGCGATCTTGATCTAGTGGCATCAGCTATTACGGCAGGGTTTCGTACTCCGCCTGTTCGTCTACCGGATACGGCGGGCGTTCGCCTTTGACGACGGCGGCGATGCACTCGAAGGCCATGATCACCATGGCGTGGACGGACTCTTGGGTAACGCCGGCCACGTGGGGGAAGGGCAGGATCTTCGGGTGGGTCAGGAAGGGGTGGTCGTTGGGCGGCGGTTCCACGGAGAAGACGTCTGAGGCGGCGCCGGCCAGTTGGCCCGCGTCGATGGCGGCCACCAGGGCTTCCTCGTCGACCAGACTGCCCCGCGCGGTATTAACAATGTAGGCACTGGGCTTCATGCGCGCCAGCAAGTCGGCGTTGACGAATTTGACGGTCTCCGGCGTGCTCGGCAGGTGGACCGAGATGAAGTCCGATTCCGCAAAGAGCGCTTCCGGCTCCGCGAACTCCACCCCGAGCTCCGCCGCTGCGTTTTCATCCCACATCACGTCGTACGCCAGCACACGCATGTTGAAGCCGCTCGCTCGGCGCGCCACCGACTTGCCGATGCGGCCCAGCCCCAGAATGCCGAGGGTCTTGTTGCACACGTCCACGCCCTGAATGCGGTGGAAGCCGCCCTCGCGGGCAATCGCCGCGTGGCCCACGACCTCGCGCGCCACGGCGAGAATCATGGCCATGGCGTAATCGGCCACGGTATCGTTGTTTGCTCCGGGCGTGATGGTAATCCAGACGCCGTGTCTCGTGGCGGCATCCACGTCGATCTGGTCGTAGCCCACGCCGACGCGGGCCACGATCTTGAGCTGCGGATGGGCGGCAAAGACGCGCTCGGTGAAGTTATCCGAGCCGGCCACGAACGCCACCACGTCGTCGATATTGTCGATGATTTCTTGTTCCGTGAGCGGCCGATAGATGTCGAGCGGCGGAGCCAATTCCAGGCCGGCATTGTGCAGCAAGTCCCAATGCGGGCCGGGCAGGTCGAGAATAGAACGCGCGCCAATGAATACCTTTGCCACCGGTCTTTCACCTTTCTCGTTAGCAGTATCTGAGTGCCGAGCTACTCTATTATCCGCTATGGCACAGCCGTATGCCTACTTGGGCAACCAACCGCACAGGCAACGCGAGCGCTCGCTTGCCTGCATCGATTCCAACGTCCTTGTGGCGCAGGCAACCCTCTCTGCGCTGATGCGACGGCAAGTCCCCTACATTAATCCACTTAGATGCCGTTTCCTTATAAAAGGATCCTTGCGCAATTCTATTAGCCAGTAGGAATAGAACTTGATCGGTGCTGATGTCCCCCCTCACCCCAACCCTCTCCCCAGGGAGAGGGCGTAACACCCTTCCCTCAGGACATCGTTACGCAAAGGTCTCCAGCGTGGGTTGACGTTCCGCAGAGCGACATAGTACGGTCATATTTGCAGCATTGCGGCATGTCCATGCTTGCTGCATACCGATGATACACACGCGCCGCGACCGGCGTTGAGGACGTTTGAGATGAGCACCGAAGAATCCGACAAGAGCCAAGGCAGCAAAAGGAAGAGGCGCCGGGTACGGTACGGGGAAGAGGAGATCCAATCCGTAGAGATCCGCTACTTCCCCAACCCGGAGCCCAAGCGCGACTACTACGTGCAAATCCGCCTGCCGGAACTTACCTTTAAGGACCCCGTTTCCGGCTACCCGGACTTCGCTGTCGCCACCATGGTGTATATTCCCGATGCGCGCATCGTGGACCTCAGGACGTTGAAGCTTTACTTTAATAGCTTCCGCGACAAGTACTTTTCCCACGAACGCATCACCAACGAACTTTTCGACGAGTTGCTGGCAGGGCTGGAGCCGCGCGGCGCGTTGCTCATGATGGAGTTCAACCCCCGCGGCAACGTCTCGACGCGCGTCATCACCACCACGGACGATGCCTTTCTGGAGCAGGCGCGTAACGTCCTCGAGCTGCCGGCAACGCGCCCAGCTTTCTGAGATTGCCGCCCCTGCAAGCCGCAACTCTCCTCTCTGAAGCTGTAGTTCTCCTCTATGGTGACCTTTGTAAAGACCGCCTGGCGCTATAGCATTCGCCTCGCTTAAGAGCAGGTCGTTGAGCCGGCCAACGTTTGCGGCAGAATTCAGAATTACGGATTCCGCGCAAAGATTCATGATGCCGCAGTTGAAGAATCCCTCTTCTCGCGAGACGATTCCTGGGTCATGAGAAAAATGCCCTTGCCGCTCAGACCCCTATAGTCATAATCTGTCAAGCTTTTCTGTAGCCGCATTTTCCAAATCATCTCCTTGTCAATAGGAAAATATGCCTCACCAACGGTCATTTCATCTATTGACAACCCGCATATACAGGTCATAACCGGAATTTTCCCGGAATCTTGTTACTTTTTCGGTTGAATAGAGGCTTTGTCCTTGACAGGTATTGGAGCGTTCCCCATAATGTCAGCAGCACCACACCGTGGGTATCGAAAACGTGGTGAGCAGTATGTATCATTCAGGTAGCGTTCGGTGAAGGGGCGTACCGAACCCGAACGGATCTTCAGGAGGAGGGATCAATGCGTATTACCAGATACCCTACCCAGTCACTAGACAGGACGTTCCTGTACAGTTCCCTTGTCCAGGTCGCTCTCGTGATTGCGGTAATCGTTGCGCTGTTGGCAGTATCTCTGCCGGCGCGCATCGCTTCAGCGGCACAGTCCAGCGCATCTGCGGCGCAGATGGAAGTTGTGATCGTGCCGCCTCGAATTACCATCGCCCTTGGTGACGATGGTGCTTTGCAGTCGGTAACGACTAGCGTCTTCATCGGCGGCACGGCTACGCCGGTGAGTATCTCGGCGAACGATCTAGCCGCGCTAAGCGCGTTTGGTATTCCTGTACCGGCGCTGGGCCTTGATGCCATGACCTTGGGCTTGCTTACGGGCGCTGGTGTCGAGCACCTTCAGGTCGTAAAGGGCGTTGACGGCTTGATTGACATCTACGTCAACGGCGCTTACACCATTGGTGTAAACCTTGGCGAGGATGCAGCGAACTACGAGCGGGTGCTCAATCTGGTGGAAGGTTTCACCGGCATTGCCATCCCCTTGCGGGACGTTGTGGTTCCCGTGGTGCTCGCTTCTGGTGGCGACGTGGTCATCACCATTGGTGAGTCGGCCATTCCGGTACGTGAAGAAGGCGCGCCTTCCGGCTACGTGGGCACCGAGCAACAAGAGATTGAGCTGATGGCCAAGGCCAATGTCAGCTACGATGCCGACGGCAATCTCTCCGTGCTGGGTATGTCTGCTGCCGACCTTGGTGTGGTTGGCACCGAGTTGGCTCCGGCCATCATTGCCCTCATGACGGACAACGGCATCAGCGAGTTGAACGTCAAGATCAACAATGACGGTCTGTCGCTGGGTAGCAACGGTGAGATGCTGGCTGACGTCCGCTTGGGCGGCGCCGATGCATTGGGCATCCTCACTGCGTTCGCACCGCAAGCTAGTATTGTTCTGCCATACTTGCACTTGCGTGACCGCATTGACGTTGACCTGACGGTGAGCCTGCCGTAAGAAGGGGTTGCAGTAGTGTAAATCAGGAAAAGCACTACGCTCCCGTCATACGCAGGTGGTGAGGGATACCCTATGCGCCCCAAGGGTATCCCTCATTGCTTAGAGAAGGCTTGAAGACAGACAGTATCTTTGCATGAACGTTAGACTCGAAACCATGAATGCATGCAAGCACAGAGAGGGAAGGCTATGACCACCTGGAGACATTGGTGGGTGCCCGTACCAATTCTGTGGTTGGTCCTTGTCATCATCGCTCTGATTGTGCTGGTAGCGGTGGGTGGAGGACTCACTAAGTTCGCGGCAATCCTGTTCTTAGTGAGTTTTGGTTTGCTCTTCTCACTGCTCTACCTCGGCGCGGGGCTTGGCTATAAGGCAGGGTACCAACTCGGTGGTGGTACCGGTACCGGTCAGGCCGTGGGCATTGTCGGCCTGATCATCGGCGGAATAGTAGGCCTGCTGGCTTCGCTTTTGATTGTTTCCACGGGCTTTGTGAGCCACGGGCTTTCTACACCGTTTGCACCGGCGCGAATGTCGGCTGCCCAGCCGATTTCCGGCCCGGGCGCACCGCCGGAGCGCGCTGAAGAGTCAATCGAGATCTACGGCTTGCCGCAAGCAGCCGTGCAATTCGGCGATAACGGCGGCATCAGCGGCGTAGAGGTTCGCACATTCCTTGCCGGACAGGAGTTCACCCTCGGTTTGTCAGAGGGTGAGATTAGTCAACTCGGTGTCGGTGAAGTCCTATCGGCTTCAGCCATCGAGTCCTTACAAGCGGCCAATCTACAACACATCCAAATCATCAAGGGGCCGGGCGGCGATATCGACGTCTACGTCAATGGCGGCTTTGCGCTCCGCGTTTCCGTAAACTACGAGCAGGCTGCGCTGGACAAAGTCATTTCGCTTGTGAAGGGACTTGGCTATGAAGTGGCGCTGCCCGATCTCGCCGTGCCTCTCGCGTTGGCGATGATTGGCACCGTCGCGGTGGATTTCCCCACGGCGGACGGCGCTGCGGCAGTCGATAAGTTCTCCGGCGATACGTCGCAGCCTCCCGATGTGCCCGGCGCTGCGGACCCGCAGTATCCGCTCACTGTCGGCACAGTCTTGAGTGCCAACGGCGACCTGCTTGTACCTGACGTTATCATTCTGGAAAACACCGCGCCTCTGCTCGAAGCCATCGGCTTGAACCTGAGCATGCCCGGCATGCTTCCGGCAGATACCGTGGCAGGTTTGAAGGAAGCCGGACTGAGCATGATAACCGTCAAACTGGTCCCGCAAGGCCTCGACATCTACCTGGATGACGTGCATGCTATGACCGTCTTCTTGGGCGATGAAGAGACCCTGCAAAACCTGTCCTTGGTTGCAGCAGCCTTTGCTGGCGATGAGGCCGGGGATATGCTGGGCAGCGTGGCGCCACTCCTGGTGCGACGCAACGAGCTGGCGGTTGACATCGTTGTGAACATCGAATAGCGCTTGCTTTTCCACCTTACTTCGCAAGCCTTGTGCTTTGCCGGGGTGAGGGATAGCGGCGAAAAGGTGGCTGTGGGCGAAATGCCCATAGCCACCTTCTTTTTGTCTTTCCACCTGCGGCTCTGCGAACAAGGCCTTCTCTAAGCCTTATGCTATGCCCCAATGGCGCAAGACTTGCTTCGTTCGTGCTCTCACTGGCAAGCGGCGCATCCAACAGGGCGCGAATTGCATTTGCGGCGCCGCTCCTGCTATCCTATGTAATGAACGTGCGCGAGCACGAAGAAACAATTGAACAAGCCGTTGACCACAGGCGCTCCCCATGGGGCATAATCCTCAGCGCGTGAGGCAAGCCTGTCCAGGCACAATCGCAAGACCGGAGCACTGCACGGCACACTTAGCCAAACGGCGTGCTTGCAGTGAGTCTATTGCGCAAAGCCTTGGTCAACGCCAAGGTTTTTTTATTTGCAGAGAGGAGGTGATGTGTTTTGGCGACTCGTGAAGAGAAGGCCGTAATGATCGACGAGCTGCGCGCAACGCTGCGCGGCACGGATCTGGTGATCGTAGCCGACTACCGGGGTCTGACCGTAGGACAGATGCAGACGCTGCGCCGGGAACTCCGGGCCGCCGGCGGGCAGTTCAGGGTGGCAAAGAATACCCTGCTGCGCCTCGCGGCGGAGCGAGAGGACCAAGCAGACCTTACTGCGCTACTCGACGGGCCGACCGGCATCGCGTTCGCCGACGGCGACATGGTGACTGTCGCGAAAGCCCTCACCACATTCGCCAGGACTGTGGATGCGCTCGAGGTGCGGGGCGGCCTTATGAATGGGAAAGGCATCAGCGCGGCAGAGGTCGGCGCACTGGCGTCGCTGCCCTCACGCGAGGAGATGCTGGCAAAGATGCTCGGCAGTATGCAGGCCCCCGCAACAAACTTGGTGGGTGTGCTCAGCGGCGTGGCGCGCAGCCTGGCATACGTGCTGCAAGCCCGCGCCGAGCAACTGCAACAGTCGGAGGGCGCATAGCTATCTGCGTGGCCTTCGCTGACATCCATCGAGCGAACCGATTGGCAAACCTAAGCCAAGACTAAAGAACACAAGCCATTCTAGCGATGAGGAGGAATGAACATGGCACAGACGATTGCGACTGAGGACATCATTGCGGCAATCGAGAACATGACACTGCTCGAGGTGTCGGAACTCGTGAAGGCGCTGGAAGAGAAGTTCGGCGTATCGGCGGCCGCGCCGGTCGCGGTAGCCGCCGCGCCGGCCGATGGCGACGGCGCCGCGGCTGAAGAAGAGAAGGACTCCTTCGACGTCGTGCTCACTGAGATTGGCGACAAGAAGATCCAGGTCATCAAGGCCGTGCGCGAGATCACCGGACTGGGCCTGCGCGAGGCCAAAGCCGCCGTGGAAGCGGCTCCCAATCCCATCAAGGAAGGCGTCAGCAAGGAAGAGGGCGAAGAAGTCAAGGGCAAGCTGGAAGAGGTTGGCGCCAGCGTCGAACTCAAGTAGAGTTCGCAGTCTTCGAACTTAGACAGAGTTCGCGGTCTTCGAACTTGCGTAGGGAATCTTTGCCTCAATAAGCCAGATCGGGCAGGCTGGTCTGGCAACCCTATGTGTCAAATGCGAACAGCGCGATCCAGTGCACACTGGACCGCGCTGTCAAGTTTCACGCTGGCAGACGACTATTCAGAATCGCCGACTCGCCCTCTCTCTTCCTGGTGGCGCAGTTCCAAACCGTCCTCGGTCAACTGATACAATTGCACCACCCGTAGCGTGGGACAACACATCCCGTCGCCCTCGCCGTGGGTCACCATTTGCACCCTGATGTATTGATCAGCGACGATGATCTCTTCAATTTTCACGCGGTCGCCCAGCAAAGCGGAAGCCACGTGCACCGGCACCCCTTCCTCGTTGATGACGGCCTCTAAGGAGCGAAACGTACCGCTGCCACCGCCGCTGGCCTCCAGCACCACCGCAGCGTCCCATATGCCGTCGCCGTTTAGATCGCCAAAAGCCACCAGATCCATCATCGCAATATGAGTCTTGCTCGCTGAACCCTCGATTGCCTCTTCGTACGTGCCGTCCTGCAACTGCGCCTCGCCTTCTTTCGGAAACTCATGCTGATAGGTGGCGTTGCGCAGCGCGTCTTCCGTTAGTCGGCCGACCGGCGTAGTGCGTTCAAGTAGCCTGAGCACGCCGAAGCCCAGATTATAGCGGCGCACTTCCGCTTGGGTGGGACAACACATGGCGTCTCCCTCGCCATGCGCCAGCATCCGCACGGTAATCACGGCATCCTCAATCTCGACCGATTCGACCTTGACGCGATCCCCAAGTGAAGCGGTATGAAAGTGGTAAGGATTGCCCATTCTGTTTATGACGATAGCCAGCGTGTAGAACGTGCCGCTGCCGCCTCCGCTGGCCGCTAGCACGACTGCGGCATCATCTATTGGATCGCCGTTCACGTCGCCAAAGGCGATATGTTCGGTCAACATGAGGGTGTTCTTGCTGGCGGAGTCCGGCGCCGCCTGCTCCTCGTACACACCGTCCTGCAATTGCGCCTGACCCGCTTTCACAAACTCAGACTTGTACGTGGCATTCTTCAGGACCTCAACCGTGAGCGGCGCCGGCTCCCCATCTATCAAATTGGGCTCTTGCTCAAAGGGTGGCTGGCCTGCGCAGCCAGCCAGTAAGAGCACCGAAACCAGCAGAACCAAGAAGAGTAAGTAGGACACCACTGAACGCATCATGATCCTGTTTCCTTCCACAGCCACAGTTGCCGCCACTCCACGATTACAGCCTCGCACGCTACTTGTGCCCGGCTTACTCCCTCGCCGACCGCGCTTATTGGTGACAGTATACGGAATAGCCGTGCATTCTGTCCTATCCGGCGGGACGGCGGATGACGCGGAAGAGTTGGGTACGATCAGAACGGCTACACTCACCATTGCCGCTACTCTGTGTTCTCAGATTGGCGCTCCCGAGATGAGGCTGTTGCACGGTGGGCGCGACGCCCGTCTTACCTGCTACAATCTAGCGCAGAGGCATCCAGGGCCGCTCGCAGCGGCTATTGTAGTTCGTGCTCCGCTCCTGACGATGCTGGGCAGAGAGCACCATTTAACGGACACGTATTGAGGGAGAAAGCAACTACATGGCAGAGCAGAACACAGGCACCTGCGACATTGGTGTCATCGGCATGGCGGTGATGGGGCAGAACCTTGCTCTGAACATCGAGAGCAAGGGTTTTACGGTGGCGGTCTTCAACCGCACTACCTCGCGTACGGAGGCTTTCGTCAGGGAACGCGGGCAAGGGAAGAACGTAGTCGGCGCCCTGACGCTGGAGGATTTCGTCGCCGCGCTCAAGCGGCCGCGCAAGGCGATGCTCATGGTGCAGGCGGGCGCGGGTACGGACGCGGTGATCGACGCACTGCTGCCGCTGCTTGAACCCGGCGACCTGATCATCGATGGCGGCAATTCGTTCTACGACGATACCGAGCGGAGAGCCGCCGCCGTTGAAGCGGAGGGGCGCGGCTACATCGGCACCGGCGTGAGCGGCGGCGAGTACGGCGCGCTGCACGGACCTTCCATCATGCCCGGCGGCACCGAGGCAGCCTACGCCGCCGTGGAACCGATCTTCACCAAGATCGCGGCGCAGGTGGACGACGGCCCGTGCTGCGCCTACTTGGGCCCGGGATCCGCCGGACACTATGTCAAGATGGTCCATAACGGCATTGAGTACGGCATCATGCAGGTGCTGGCCGAGGCCTTTGACGTGATGCAGCGCGGCCTGGGCATGACCGTGCCTGAAATACAAGAAGTCGTCGCCGGGTGGAACGCAGGCGAATTGCAGTCGTTCCTCGTGGAGATCACCGCTGACATCCTCACCCGCAAAGACCCCGATACCGATAAGTTCGTCGTCGAGATCATCCAGGATAGCGCGGCGCAGAAGGGCACGGGCAAGTGGACGTCCCAGAGCGCGCTTGACCACGGCATTCCCATTCCCACCATCACTGCGGCTACTGAGGCGCGAATTCTCTCCAGCTTCAAGGAGATTCGCGAGCGGGCCGACGGCATCCTGCACGGCGCGTCCCCTGCATTCGCCGGCGCGCGGGAAGAATTTTTGCCGGCGCTACAGGACGCCGTCTATCTGGCAGCGGTTTCCGCCTATGCCCAGGGCATGCATCTACTCACCGCGGCCTCGGCTGAACGCAACTACGACCTGGACTTCGCCACCGTGGCGCGCATCTGGAAGGGCGGCTGCATCATACGCTCACTGCTGCTCGAGCCCATCAAGCAGGCGTTCGCCGCCGACCCGGACCTGCCCAATATCATGCTGGCGGAACCGTTCGCCAGCGACGTCCGAGAGCGTACGGCCGGTCTGCGCAGCATTGTGGCAGCAGCCGTCTCTCAGGGCCTGCCCACCCCGGCCATGAGCGCCGCGCTCAACTACATCGAGGGCTATCGCACGGCACGACTGCCCGCGAATCTGGTGCAGGCGCAGCGCGACTACTTCGGCGCGCACACCTACCAGCGCGTGGATAAGGAAGGCGCGTTCCACACCGAGTGGCAGGACATTCATAATATCTCGTAGGTGATGCCGAATTTGGCGAACTAAGCATCTTGCCTGAGATTATGTTTACACGCAGCAAGTGAACATCAACGAGTCTAGGTGCTCAGAACTACCGGGAACAAGGGCAACTACACCGCGTAGGGACAGCCCTTGTGGCTGCCCGATTGACGGCCCCATATGTACCCGCGATACGGGCAACCACAAGGGTTGCCCCTACATGGGCATAGGGCAGACACTAAGCATCTTGCCTGAGATAGTGTGTACTTCTTGCGCCTAGAAGCGGGTGACAAGTCCCCGCGCTGCGTCATAGTCTGTTTGATCACGAGACACTCCCATAGACGGATTCTGCCGACCCGTTCGCCCCCATATCGTGCGTCACGCTGTATCGGGTACAGGGCAGGCTCTGAGCACAGTCGAAGGGTGAACGGATCGGGACTAGGTGAGTTCAGTCGACACGTTTATCGGTTCGGTTGGCTTTTCTGACCCGGCGTATCTTGCTGAGAGAGACTTCACCCACGGGGAGAACATGCTTCGCGAATCTTCGAGCCCCGCCATTGCCGCTTTCCTGAGCAACTACACTGCCGTTGCGATTGAGCGCATGGATTGGCGCAGTGTCAAGATCAAGCTGGTTGCCTCTGCCTATGTCACGCACGACCTGCCGCCGCCGGACTACATTACGTCCGTGCGGTCACTCGTATTTCACAACGGCGGCATCCTGTTGATGCGCAACAGGGATGGAGCGCGTATCCTACCGGGTGGCAGGCTAGAGTCTGGAGAGACGCTGTTGGACGCGCTTCGTCGTGAGATACGCGAGGAAGCCGGCGTTTGCATAGGGGACATCCACCGCTTGGGTTTTGTGCATCTACGGCACCAAACGCCAAAACCTCCGCAATACGCGTACCCCTACCCCGACTTCTTCTGGCTGGTCTTTCGAGCGCACGCCCACAGTAAGCACGCCAGGCTGCAAGCGCCGGATGAAGACCAACTCTCGGTCGAGTTCGTTCCGCTCGCGCAGCTTGGTGGCCTGAGACTTGGACCGTTGGAACGGGCGTACTTTGCTGCGGTCACACAGGGCCATTCGAAGAATGAAGGGTCGGACTAGCGGATCCCGGCGCGGGCTACGCGCGCTATTCCTCGGCCGTGCCGCCAAAGATCTCCAGCATGCGTTGCCGCCGGTAGGCGAAGATTCTTTCTAAGTCTCGGCCAACAAACAGCGCGTTGGTGAACGCGCCGCCCAGCAGCGCATACTCCACCCTGTCTATCGCCAGCGTCCCACCGTCCTGTTCCACAAAGCGATGCTCGTGCACCCAGCGGCGGTAGGGCCCTTTGATCTGGCAGTCAACGAACCGGCGCGGCGGCTCCCAGACCAAAATCTCAGTGCGCCACTGCAACGGGAAACCGCGGTACCGCAGCCGGTAGTCAATGAGGGTGCCGGCCGCCAATTCAATTGGCAGGGGTGTGAGGATCTTGAAGTGCAGCCACGGCGGCGTGAGGCTTTCCAGGTTTGCCGCATCGGCGAAAAAGGCAAACACGTCCTCTACTGGCTGCGGCAGCCAGAGGCTCGTTTCCAGCGTGAAGACTTTCATATTGAGAAGCCAGCAATCCTCCTGCGGAACTGCAAGTAACAGGGCGCGGCCGGGGGTGAGCGAGGAGTAAAGTACGCACAGACTGCCGCAGGCGTCAGCCGTTCCCGGGCCCAAACCGTGACGAATGCAAAGCGCCAGGCGCAGCCGATCCCCAAGCGACCGCAGTAGACCGTTCCCCCGCAATGCTGTCGCATAAAAGCGGATGGGATTAGTTCTCTCCGTTCGTGCTGAGGGCTGCGCGAAGCCCCTGTCGAAGCACAAACGGAGAGCAGCATGCCCGAAACCGACGATCCGTTCTCCCATCCGCTCACCCTTCGACGTAGCTCAGGGCGAACGGCGTGCACAAGGGATTAATGCGACAGCATTACCGTTCCCCCGCTCCCCTGCGATCCCGGCTGTTATGGGGCCATGTCGAGCAGCCAGATCGCGTAGTCCTCATGAGAAACGAAGGCGAATCGCTTGCCGTCGGGGGCAAGCGCCCAGTCCCCATTGGCGATGAAGAGCGGTGTTTGGGCCGGATCGATGAGCCGCGTCCGCTCGCCGGCCGCCACGTCGAGGCGATACACCGCAAATCCTTCGTCCAGCGCGTCCCGCATCGGCACGTACACCAGTGTCGCCGGCTCACTTTTTACCCACTCATAGCCACCCACGAAATCGAGCCGCCGTTTCTCTCCTGAATGCACATTTGTCGCCCACGTGGTATTCAAGGTGGGGTCTTTCTCAAAGAGGGCGAGAAACGCCACCCATGCGCCATCGGGTGAAATCGAAGCATCGCGCAATTGCGCCGCATCGCCGACCTTTGCGGTGGCGCCGGTGGTCACGTTCACGGTCCAGAGCGACGTGCGTTCTTCACCAAAAGTCTCGCTGCCCAGAATCAGCAAGCGTGACCCATCGGGGAACCAGCCGACGATGCCGCCTCCATAGATCGTAACCAGGGAGCGTGGGTTGCCGCCGCCCAGGTCAGATACGACGATTGGCGCATACCTGGTGTTCGCATAGAGCGGCTCCTGCGCGACCCGCCCGTCATAGGCGATGCGCATGCCGTCCGGCGAAACGAAGGGGAGGCTGCCAACGCCGAAGAGTCCCCAACTCTCTCCTGTCTCTCTATCGTGGAGGGTGACGCTCTGCGCGGACCACAGGATCGGCACTATCGCAAAGCGGTCGTCATGTTGCAGCACGCCAACCACCGTGCTGTACGGCTCCCGGACGCCGGTTGCCGCATCGACTCCCCAGATTGCGGCGGGGCCCTCGTCGGGTCTATCCACGTAGAGCACTTGCGACCCGTCGGCGGATCACCAGACGCCGCTGCAGCAGCCGGGTTCGGTCAGGCGTCTCAGCGCTGGGGTCGACAGCGGGGCCGGCGTGGCGGGTGCGAGGTCGGGAGTGGACGCAGGCGCGGCAGCAGTAGGCCCGGCCGGCGCCGTAGCCGCGGCCGGTGGCGCAGACTGCGTCGTGGCAGATACCGGCGTTGCGGGCAACCGGAGTAGCGGTCTGGGCGTGCCCTGGGCGTCCGGCACATACTCAATCGAACAGGCGGTGGCGATGAGCAGCCACGGCCCTAGCAGCAAGCCCAATACCAGCGGGAGCCTCAATCGCCGTGCCACGGTGCCCTAACGCATCCAGAGGCTGTTGTAATCGTTCAAGATGCGTCCCCCAAACGTGGTTTCCGGCTGGTCTTCAAGGGTCTGCCAGCGGCGTGGATTATCCAGGTCTTTCGCAAAGCCAAGGAAACGGCCAAGAGACGCGCTGTGCCAGTCGGCCTTGATCAAGTGCACCGGGTTCACCGCAAAGTTGCGGTTCGGTCGTCGAATCTCCAGATGGAGGTGCGGCGATGCCGCGCAGCCCCAGTTGTCCAGCCAGTCACCTGAGTAGCCGATGAGGTCGCCGGCCTTGACCGCCTGCCCCCACCGCACCTCAGGAAACCAATGCAAGTGTCCGTAAAGAGAGAGGTCGCCGTTGGGATGCTCCACGATGGCATTGTGGGGCCCGGCGCCGTAGGAGAGGTCGTCCGCGCCTATCACCACGCCGTCACCGATGCACATGACCTCAGTCTCGCACGGGCAAGCAAAGTCAATGCCGAAGTGCATGCCCTGTCCTTCCCGATACACCGTGTTGCGCAGGTAGTACGCAATGTTCGTATTGCCGTACCATTGCTCCACGTACCACGTGCTCGGTCCCGGGGGCGTAGCAAAGGGAAGCTGGTAGATAGGTTCTTGCTCTGCGGGAAGCGGCAACTCACGTTGGGCCAGCCGCGTAGCGGGCACGAAGAGCCCGGCGTATTTCAAAACAAGGCGTCGAGTCAACGGTGCCACCAGTGCTACCCCTGCTGCGATACGGGCAAGACGTAGGGTGCCAGCAGGCGCCATTGAGCACTGGCACGTGAGCCCTCGACTGCGTGCTCTTCTTCCTTTAGCTCACATATGCTGTGGGTGAACACATGCTACCAGACGGAGCGCTCTGATGCCAACCAATAGCAGAACATGACCCCAAGCGAGCAAGCGGCTGATGCACTGCTTGACGCTCGCCCATTCGCATGGTAGCGTGTGTGCAGAATAGCCGATCAACCGCTAGTATAGGCATAGTCAGCGAACAGGCACGCGGCGAATAGCGAGAACGGAAAAGAGGGCGCTCATGGCTATCGACATGCAAAAGGAGATCCAGGTTGACGACCTTATCACGCAGGTGCGCGAGATGTATGCGCGAGACCTGGGCGACCAGCACATTGATATTCTCTATCAGTCCGCGCGACGCACGATGAAAGGACAGGAGTTCAGCCCGACGCGTGTGCAGGAAGAGAGCCTGGGCCGGCTCACGCAGTTGGGTTTTGGCGTCAAGCACGAGAGCCGCACCCGCGGCACAACCTTCGACGTGACGCCGGACTACATACCTCCCTCGCTCATGCTTCCCGGCTACCACGACATCTTCCGCTATCAGGCGGGACGCAACGCAGAGCGTACGCGCGAGGAGTTTGCCGACACGGTGCGCGCCATTCTCGTACCGACTGTGGTGGAGCTGCTCGACCGGCGCGGCATCGATGCGCTGACCAAGTTCCAGAGTGTTGTGACCGACCGTGACATCGCGCGAACGCCCTCTCCGGAGTTGGAAATGAAGGCCGTACAATCGCTCGTCGATAGCGGCTGCTTGACGGACGAGCTCAAGAAGATATTCTTCGGCCTGCTTGGCGAGCGCCATGAGTTCACGTTCACCACCAAGGGCAAAAGCCTCTTGAGTCTCGCTGAGGCGTTCAAAGAACTCATGGACCTGGGCGTGAACTTCCACTTGGACGGCGAAGATGATGCGGCGGAAGCAGAGGAGTCCTAACGACTGCGAAGATCGTCTGAATGAAGCTCTTGAGTCTCTTGGTTGGAACTTTCGTCTAGGTAGAGCCTGATCCAAAAACACAGCAGGTTGACAGTGTCAACCAAAGTCGGTTACCATATTCGTATACACCCCCTGTACGCTCCGGCAACAGGGCGCAAGGCTGCCGCAAGGCAGCCTTAGCTTTTTTTGAGGACGTGTACTAATCCGAACCAACATTTACATAGATGGGTTCAACCTATACTATCGCGCCTTGCAAGGGACACCAAACAGGTGGCTCGATGTTGGCAAGTTGGCCCGAATACTCTTGCCAAGGCATCATATTGTTCGGATACGGTACTTCACTGCTCTTGTCACCAACCGCCCTAGCGACCCTTTGCAGGCCCAGCGGCAGCAGAAGTACCTTCGGGCACTTCAGACGATCCCCAATTTGACCATCCACTACGGACATTTCCTGCCAAAGACCAAGCGGAGGCCCTTGGCGCAGCCGCCAGAAATGGGATCTCGAATTGTCAAAGTACTCGACACCGAGGAGAAGGGGTCCGATGTGAATTTGGCCTCCTTTTTGCTAATGGATGGCTTCGAGAATCAATACGAATTGGCCGTGGTAATTTCCAACGACTCCGACCTCCAGCTTCCCATCGAAATGGCACGGTCGAAGCTGGGCAAGCAGGTCGGCGTCTACGACCCAAGCCACAAGCGGAGCTTCCAACTCCACGGCGCAGCTTCATGGTACAGGCTATTGCGCAAGGGGCCACTTAGTGCCAGCCTCTTCCCGGACGAATTCTCAGATGCTCAAGGCACCATAAGGAAACCCGTGGGTTGGTAAAGCTCAATGCAAGCACCCCGATAAGGGCTTCGTACTTGGGTCTCCAATGCCCATAATCAGCGCTATTGCTTAGCCGCTGGAGGGGTAAATGGGCGTTCAATAAAGCTCTCGTCTAGGTCGTCGACGGAGACATTTGCCGCATTTGCCATCGCTCTGACAAGAGCCACTATGTTTAGGCTAAGCAGCCCCTCAATTCCAAGCTCTCGGTGCATCTTATTCAACGCCTCAGTGACTCTAGGAAAGCCGGCGTACACTATTCTTGCCTCATTCAGCGCAATGAACGGCTCTCCATCACCACCCATCAATGACTCGGTAAGTCTGTAGCGGTAGGCAAACAGACGCCGGAGAACGTCTCGTCTTAGGTTTAGTTTATCTTGCTCCCATTGCTCCTTTTGGAGCCGTCTTGAATTAATCAGTGCCATCCCTGCGAAGACCGCAGATATTAATGAGATGACGAGAGAACCGGGTGCCAAATAAACCGAGATATCCATGCTGCTCTTTCTCCACTTTGATAAGGTTGCTCACTTTACGAAGCTTGTTCGAACTCGACTCGCCTAACACCATGCGGACTCGCCTAGTATCCCACATAAACCGCTCAATGGCCGCAAATCCTATGGTACAATGCGGGCATATATTCGCATGAAGAGGTACATTTCTTGCTAGATTTCACGCAACATAGCATTGGTACAGAGCGCGCGGTGCTGGTATGCGTGAAGCTCGGCAATGACCCCGAGCAATGGCCGGTGCAAGAGTCGCTGCAAGAACTCGCCAGCTTGGCGCGCACCGCCGGCGCAATTGTGGTGGACACGTGCTATCAGCAGCGGCGCAAGCCGGACACGGCAACCTTCATCGGCAAGGGCAAGGTGGAGGAGCTAAAAGCGCTGCGGCACGAGCAGCCCTATGACCTCGTCATCTTCGATAACGACCTCACGCCGAGCCAGCAGCGCAACCTGGAAGAGCGGCTTGACGTTAAGGTGCTCGACCGCACGGCGCTCATCCTCGATATCTTCGCGACGCGCGCCCAGACCACCGAGGGCAAGCTGCAGGTCGAGATGGCGCAACTTACGTATCTGCTGCCGCGGCTTTCCACTCTCTGGGTGGAGTTTTCACGACTCGGCGCGGGCATCGGCACCCGCGGCCCGGGCGAGACGCAGATTGAGGCGGACCGGCGGCTCATCCGCCAGCGGCTCTCGCACTTGCGGTCACGCCTGGAAACGGTGCGCGCACGGCGGGCCCGTCAACGTGAGCGACGCACGGTGAACGACGTGCCCGTGGCATCGCTTGTCGGGTATACCAACTCTGGTAAGAGCACTTTGCTCAATGCCGTGACCCAGGCCGGCGTACTGGCGGAGGACAAGCTCTTCGCCACGCTAGACCCAACCACGCGCCGCGTGAAGCTTGCTAACGGTCTGGAAGTGGTGTTCAGCGATACGGTGGGGTTCATCCGCCACCTGCCGCCAACCCTCATCGCGGCGTTTCGCGCCACGCTCGAGGAGATCCTCGCTGCCGACTTGCTGTTGCACGTGGTGGACGTCAGCCATCCGCAGTGCGAACGCCAAGTGGCAGCGGTATACGAAACCCTGGCCGATCTTGGCATCGAGGATAAACCCGTCATCACGGTCCTCAACAAGATCGACCAGCTTGAGGGACTTGCGCCAAATCCGGCGGACTACCCCAATCCTGTCTTCATCTCCGCCCGCGAGGGTGACGGTTTGGATACCCTCCTGGAGACGGTTGCCAATACGCTCAACGCGCAACTCTCGGTTGACGTGCAGGTGAGGATTCCTTACCAAGAGGGGCGTCTGGTCAGCCTCTTCCACCAGCGAGGCAGCATCCGCCGCGAGCAACACCGTCCCGACGGCACCGTGATCGAAGGGACGCTCCCACGGAAGTATTGGCCGGCGCTGCGCCCGTATGCCATCGGCTCCACCTAGAACCGTTTCCAGATGGACTGGGCAGACAATGAAGCGCCAAATTTGTCCCCTCTTCTCAAGGAGAGCTTTGCGCAACCCTAGTCAGCAAGCGAGAAGACTCCCTCTCCCTGGGGAGAGGGCCGGGGTGAGGGGAAACAGCAGCGCACAATCGAGTTGAAAGAGTCCGAGCCGCACTGGGAATGCCTCCACCATGACTCCTGCCAATCCTCGCACGCTTCCCATCATCTACACGCCGCTGCACCAACCCCATGCGCCGCGCATCGAGCTTTCCTACAACATCGTGGTGGATCACCCTGAGGTGCCTGAGCGCGTCGAAGTGATGGCCAAAGCCTTGCGGCAGGCCGGGTACACTGACAGCTTCGTGGAGCCGCGCGCGTATCCCCTCGAATTCGCCGCCACAGTACACGATGAGAGCCTCATCGAATTCTTGGAGCAGACCACGCTCCGCCTTGCCGGGTCAGATGGAGACTCGGTGCTGGAGACGCCGTACACGATCAGTCCCGACACACCGCTGACAGCCAATACGCTAGAGCAGGCGTGGCTGGCGTCGTGCGTCGTGCTGACCGGCGCAGACATGCTGCGCAGCGGAGTACCCTGCGTCTACGCCTTGGAGCGCCCGCCGGGGCACCATGCGGGACGCTACAAGTACGGCGGCTATTGCTATATCAACCACGCCGCCGTCGCCGCCCATACCCTCAAAAGCCAAGGCCGCGTTGCCGTGCTCGACATCGACTTTCACCACGGCAACGGCACGCAGGAAATCTTCTATGAGACCGACGAGGTGCTCTACGTCAGCTTGCACGGGCACCCCGCCTGGGCGTACCCGCGCTTCAGCGGCTGGCCGGAAGAGACAGGCGCAGGCGCGGGCGCGGATTTCAACCTCAATCTGCCGTTGCCTATGTTTACGGATAACCAGTCGTATTTAGAGGCGTTCTCTCAGGCTTTGGGGAAGATTGCCTGGTACTCCCCTGACTATCTCATTCTTTCCAGCGGGTTCGACACCCGCGCCGGCGACCCCGTCGGCGCATTCTCGCTTACCGACGAGTGCTACCAGGCCATCGGCGAACAGTTGGCGGCCCTCGCCGTGCCGATACTGGCAGTGCAAGAAGGCGGCTACGACCTAGAGGGCCTGGGCAAAGCGGTGGTTGCGCTCGTGGATGGGCTTGCGCAGTCCTGACCCGTGTGGGGGGCGGTTCGCGAACCGTCTCTACCGTCTCAAACCTACGGGCTCATTATCACCCGCTCTTCCCGCCTATTCCCACCACACTCCTCCGATCTATGAACGCAACGTAAGCATAATGTGAAAATTAGATGAACATCGCTTATCTCACTCCCTCACCCCACCAAGCCACGCGCTGCCTTATATTACGCCAAATCAAGGGAATTGGCGGGAGAGACAGGCGCGTTTCCTAAAGTGCCTCTTTTCCTGTTATAGAGCCAATTTCCGCGCCTTTATCTGATTGTTAACACACTCCCCGTTTGCGTTGACCGTGTTTCGGGCCCCGTGCTACTTTCCCCACTGTTGGTAGTAATTCTTTGTTCCATGTCTGGCTCTCTTGGCAGAGAGTTGCAGGGGCTGCCCATAGATGGGCAGGTGGCAATGATAAAGGGGGGGCGTGCACCACACGGGCGCGCCGGGCGCGTAGGTACGGAGTGCTGTCGCACCGAGAGAAAGAGGAGGAAAGGTAATGACAGCACCGGTTCGGATGAGCAGACGACGGTTTACCTTTGCCACGGCGGGCTTGGCGGGCTTTGCCCTGCTGGCCGCCTGCGGGGGCGATGACGGCGACACTGAAGGTGAGCTGAAGGGCGACATCATCGTCGACGGTTCCAGCACGGTCTTTCCCATCACCATGGCCGCCGCCGAAGAGTTTAGCCTGAAGCATTCCGGCGTGCGCGTGAGCGTTGGCGTCTCCGGCACGGGCGGTGGCTTTAAGAAATTCGCCGCCGGTGAGACCGATATTTCGGACGCTTCCCGGCCCATCAAGCCCTCCGAGGCTGAGGCCATCGCAGCCGCGGGCTTTGATTACATCGAAATCCCGGTTGCCTATGACGGTTTGACCGTGGTCGTAAATCCCGAAAACGACTGGGTGGACTGCCTGACGGTAGACGAGTTGAAGAAGATGTGGGAGCCCGCGGCCCAGCGGACCATCACTAACTGGAATCAGATCCGCGACGGTTTCCCGGACTTGCCGCTGGATCTCTTCGCCCCTGGCGTCGATAGCGGTACTTTTGACTACTTCACCGAGGCCATTGTTGGCGAGGCGCAGTCCAGCCGTGGCGACTTCCAGGCCAGCGAGGACGACAACGTACTCGTGACCGGCGTCTCTGGCAGCAGAAGCGCTATCGGCTATTTCGGTTTCTCCTACTACGTGGAGAATACCGATAAGGTTCGGGGTGTCCCAATTGACTCCGGCAATGGCAATTGTGTGGAATCGACCTTCGCAACGGTTGCGGACGGCAGCTATCAACCGCTGAGCCGCCCAATCTTCATTTATGTGCGCAAAGACGCGGCTGAGCGCCCGGAGGTGGATGCGTTCATCAAGTACTACCTGAGCAAAGAGTTTACGCCGCTGATTTCCAGCCCGGAAGTTGGCTACGTACAGCTCGGCGATGACGTGTATGCGGCGCTCACGCAGCGCTTCGCTGATCGCGTCACCGGCACGCTGTGGCCGAACGGCGCTGAGGTCGGCGCATCGCTCGACCGCTACATGCAGTAGCGCAGATTGGCGGATACGTAGAGGCAGTTCGTGTTTAGTTGATCGGCGTGAACAGTTGAAAAAGTGCGACCGACACTCGCCCAGGGGAGTCCCTGCAAAACCCCTTTCTCCTTGATGGAGGAAAGCTGGGATGGGAGTGATAGGAGGCTTGACGGCAAGCTACGGTAAGTACCCCACGCTCCTTTGGATGGACGCCCCGCATCAAGCACGGGTGGCTGGTTAGACGGCAGAACATCTCCCCCTCACCCCGGCCCTCTCCCAGCGGGAGAGGGTGCGGAATGCGGAGCCAAGTAGACACGTGCCAAGTAGACGGGAAGCGGTTCTGGTTCCCTTTCGGTTCTGGATTTGTCTCGGTTCCGATTCCCTCTCCCGGGGGAGAGGGTTAGGGTGAGGGGAATTCCTCCGTAAGGGGAGTGTCTGGACAGCACTTCACGCAAGGTCAGATTCCCTGAAGAGGGGGGGCTGAAGAAAGCGTTGAGGTGTAGTGAGGCAACTGCGTTACACGTGTAACAGTGATTGAGAGGGACTTCGATGGCAGAGGACGTATCCCCGTTCTCACACTATCCGCCGCGCAGTGACATGAGCAGCCGGGCGAGTCGGCGCTTCAAAGAGGAAGCCATTCGCTATGTGCTGCTGGCTACGGCAACCCTGTCCATCGTTACCACCATCGGCATCCTGCTCTCACTTACGGGAGAGACCCTGTTCTTCTTTCGAGAAGTGTCGCTTGTCGAGTTTCTCACCGAGACAGAGTGGACGCCGCTCTTCGCCATAAAGAAATTCGGCATCTGGCCGCTGGTAACCGCTACGGCGCTTGTGGCCTTCATTGCGCTGGCGGTGGCAATTCCTACCGGCTTGCTCATTGCCATCTATCTCAGTGAATTTGCCAGTCCGCGGGTGCGCGACGTCATAAAGCCCGTGCTTGAAGTGCTGGCCGGCGTGCCGACGGTGGTGTACGGCTATTTCGCGCTGACGTTGGTCACGCCCATTCTCCAGGAGTTCATTCCCGGCATGCGCATCTTCAACGCGCTGAGCGCGGGCATCGTGATGGGCATCATGATTATTCCGATGGTTGCCTCCTTGAGCGAGGATGCCATCGGCGCCGTGCCCCAGGCCTTGCGGGAAGGCGCCTACGGCTTGGGGGCGACCCGCTTCGAGGTGGCGCTGCAAGTCGTGGTACCGGCGGCGCTTTCGGGTATCGTGGCGTCGGCGGTGCTGGCGCTCTCGCGCGCCGTGGGCGAGACCATGATCGTCTCGATCGCGGCGGGCCAGAACCCCACTTTTACGCTTGATCCCCGTGTACCCATCGAGACCATGACGGCCTACATCGTGCAGGTAAGCCTGGGGGATACGCCGTTTGCGTCACTTGAGTACCGCACGATCTTCGCCGTGGGCACCATGCTCTTCTTCTTGACCTTTGCAATGAATATCTTTGCCCACTGGTTTGTGCGCCGCTTCCGCGAGGAGTACGACTGATGGCTGAAGACACCGGGACACTGGGCCGCAGCGCGCCTGTCTTCAAAGCGAGCATGCAGTGGCGCCGCCTCAAGTCCCACTTCTTTGTGGTCTTAGGACTACTGAGCGTGTTGCCCGGTATCGTCGCGCTGCTCGTCCTCCTGGTGGACGTAATCGTACAAGGCAGCGGCTGGCTTGACTGGCAGTTCTTTACCAGCTTCGACTCGCGGTTTCCGGAGCGCGCCGGCATCAAAGCGGCGCTATTCGGCACCCTCTACATGATGGTCTTTACGATGTTGCTTGCCGTGCCTATCGGGGTTATGACGGCAATCTACTTGGAAGAATATGCCGGCGACAATTGGTTCACGCAGTTCATTCAGGTAAACATCGCCAATTTGGCCGGCGTCCCGTCTATAGTCTATGGCCTGCTGGGATTACAGGTGTTTGTGCGCATGATGGAGATGGGCCGCAGCGTCCTGGCAGGTTCGTGCACTATGGCCCTGCTGATTCTGCCCATCATCATCGTCGCTTCCCGTGAGGCGATCCGCGCGGTGCCGCCGAGCATGCGAGAAGCTTCTTTTGCGCTCGGGGCCTCTAAATGGGAGACCGTGCGTCATCACGTCTTGCCGTATGCTCTGCCCGGTATGCTCACAGGGGCCATTCTGGCCGCGGCGCGCGCCATCGGCGAGACCGCGCCGCTCATTACCATCGGCGCCCTCACCTTTGTGCCGTTTCTCCCCGAACATCCGCTTGACCGCTTCACCGTGCTGCCGATTCAGATCTTTAACTGGGTCTCACGGGCTCAGTCGGAATTCCATCACCTGGCGGCGGCAGGCATTATCGTCCTGCTTGTCGTCCTCATCATCCTAAACTCCGTAGCCATCTATCTGCGTCAACGATTGCGCACGCGGTATTAGCCTGCGAGAAGGGAAGAACAGTATGATTAAGGTGCCGTTCACAAAGGCCAAAGAGGAAGAGAGTACGGTCGAGGCCGTGGTGCGAGAGCCTGTCTCTACGGAGTTACCCAAAGACGTTCCCGCGGAGATGCCTGATCCCGCAGTGGAAGTGAACAACTTCAGCCTGTGGTACGGAGACTTCCAGGCGGTCACCGACGTCTCAATCAAGTTTCCCCGCAAGAAGATCACGGCGGTGATCGGTCCCTCGGGCTGTGGGAAGAGCACGCTTCTGCGCGGAATTAACCGCATGAACGAGCTCATCGGCGGCGTGCGCACGCAAGGCAACGTGCTGCTGGAAGGCACCGATATCTATGCGGATACGGTGGACCCGGTCGAGGTGCGGCGGCGCGTCGGCATGGTCTTCCAAAAACCGAATCCGTTCCCGCGCTCAATCCGCGACAACATCCTCTTCGGCGCCCGTGTCAACGGCTACCAGGCCGATGAAGACGAACTGGTGGAGGCGGCCCTGCGCGGCGCGGCCCTCTGGGATGAGGTCAATCACGATCTCAAGCAGAGCGGGCTCGCGCTCTCCGGCGGTCAGCAGCAGCGCCTCTGCATCGCCCGCGCCATCGCGGTGTCGCCGGAAGTGTTGCTCATGGACGAGCCGTGCTCGGCGCTGGACCCCATCGCGACGCTGAAGATCGAAGACCTCATGCGCGAGCTCGCCAAGGACTACACCATCATCATCGTGACCCACAACATGCAGCAGGCCGCCCGCGTCTCCGACTTCACGGCCTTCATGCTCTCCGACGATACGGCGCGGGGCAAGCTGATCGAGTTCGGCCCCACTACCGATCTGTTCACGAATCCCACCGACGAGCGCACCGAGGCGTACATCACCGGCCGCTTTGGCTAACCCCTTAGGCCTACAGGTAGACTTTCCTCAAGTGCCCAGTCACTTGCGCGTAGGCGGTGTGATGTAGTCAGCACGGAAAGGATTCTCCCTCACCCCAACCCTCTCCCGCTGGGAGAGGGGGTCTTTTCGCCGAGTCGGTGAAGCAATGTCATCTAAATCTACCAAGATGACTAGCCAATCTGGCTAGGACTGAATGTAGCGGTATGGGTCGCTGAATCCACCTTTGCCTTCACGTTTCACAAGCCCCTTATTTCGCAACTGTCTTAGTGGCCAATTAACAAGCTGCTGATAGCCTTTGTTTGACCCGTACAACAGCTCGGCCAGTTTGCGTTCAGTTAGACCTGGGTGATTCCTGATCGCGGTCAACAGTCTCTCGTGGAGTTTATTCATGGGACACTCTTGGCTTTATGCTACGCCTTGCGCTGTAACTGGTACTGAGGAATGGCGACTGGCTGGCCGCCGCTGGCGGCGGATTCCGCGGCGCAGACGCCCGGCAGGGTGTACATGATGCCGTCGTATACATCGATTGGCGCCGGGCCGCCGGTACGGATGGCCTTGAAGAAGTCCTTGAGCATGTACCATTCGGCAGTGCCGTGGCCGCCGAGAGTTGCGGCCTCCTCCGCGTCGGGGAAGTTTATACCCAGTGGCAAATTGTCCGGTACGGTAAATTCGCGTTCTCCCGCGTAACGGAATTTCGGTTCGTCTTTGCGAATCCAGCCGGAATCAAACGTTGCCTTGGTACCCATGAAGACCTGGCGGTGATTGCCCCAGTGGGAATTGGCGAATGAGCAGGAAATGCGCACGATGCTGTCGTCGGTCATGCGGAAGATCGCCACCTGGTAGTCGTCGAGGTCCGGTTCATAGTGCTCCTTTGCACCGAGACAGACGACCTCCACCGGATATTGTCCGGTGACCCACATAACCGGGCCGAGGCTGTGGGTGAGATAGGTGATAGGCGGCATGTACGACCGCCACATGCGATTGCCGTGCTCGTCGCGCCGCAGTCTGGGAATGTTGTGTATATACTCGGCTTCCGCGGCAAAGATCTGGCCGAAGTCACCCCGCTCGTTGAGGTGCTTTAGCGTGTGCACATACGCCCAGTAGCTGCAGTTCTCGCCGCACATGTAGAGGGCGTCGCTTTTTTCCTGCGCGGCCACCAATTGTTCGGCCTCTTCCCGCGTGGCGAGAATGGGAATCTCGGAGATGACGTTCACGTTCGCCTCGAGCACCTGGATTGAATGCTCCGCGTGCTGGGGCGCCGGTGTCGCCACAACGACCAGATCCAGATCCTCTGCCAGCAATTCCTCCAATGACGCGAAACCCTTGGACACGTTGTGCTCCGCGCAGACCGTTTCCCGCCGCTCGGCATCCCAATCCGCCACCGCCGTAACGCTGACGCCTTCCATGGCCTGGAGCACGCGCACATAACTCCGTCCGCGCCGCACGCCGAGTACGCCCGCCCGTAATTCGCTGTTCATGGCACTCCTCGCTCCGTTTTGCCACTAGTTGAGAGTAAGTTCCCACTCCAATGGGAAAGGGTTAGAGTCTACCCTAGACATGATACGGGGGATGATGTTGTTAATTCGGCCTTTGCCCGCCATCCAATTGCCATCCAGAAACCTCTCCACCGGTCATCAGTTCAGTTAAGAGCGGTGGTCTTATTCCCTCTCCCGGGGGAGAGGGCTAGAGCCCGCCCCGTACTCGATACGGGGGTGAGGGCGTCTAAACACCCATTGCTTCTCGCGCTATGCTTTGCGCTGGAGTTGGTACTGCGGAATTTCTACCGGCCGCCCACCGTTGGCGGCTGATTCTGTCGCACAAATGCCCGGCAGACTGTACATGATGCCTTCGTAAACGTCGATCGGCACGGAGCCACCGGTGCGGATGGCTGTAAAGAAGTCTTCCAGCATGTACCATTCGGCGGTGCCGTGACCACCGAGCGCTGCCGTTGCCGGCGCTTCGGGAAAGTTCGTGCCCAGCGGCAGGTTGTCCGGCACCGTGAATTCATCCTCTCCCGCGTAGCGAAATTTCGGCTCATCCTTGCCGATCCAGCCGGAATCGAACGTGGCTTTCGTGCCCAAGAAGGACTGACGATGATTGCCCCAGTGGCAGTTAGCGAACGAACACGTTATGCGCACGACACTGTCATCCGTCATGCGGAAGATTGCCATTTGTATGTCGGTGAGGCCCGGTTCGTGGTACTCTTTTGCGCCCAGACAGACCACCTCCACCGGATACTGTCTGGTGACCCACATGACCGGGCCGAGGCTGTGCGTGAGGTATATGATTGGCTGCATCGTCGCGCGCCACGTGGGGTTGCCGTGCTCGTCACGCCGCAGACCGGGGATTGAATGAATGTACTCGGCTTCCGCGGCAAAGATCTCGCCAAAGTCACCCCGCTCGTTGAGGTGCCTGAGCGAGTGCACGTACGCCCAGTAGTTGCAGTTTTCGCCGCACATGTAGAGCGCATCGCTCTTTTCCACTGCGGCCACCAGTTGGTCGGCCTCCTCCCGCGTGGCGAGCGTCGGTATTTCGGAGAGCACGTTCACGCCTGCCTCGAGCACCTGTATGGCATGCTCAGTGTGCTGGGGCACCGGTGTTGCTACCACCACCAGGTCCAAGTCTTCTTCCAGCATCTCGTCGAGCGTGGCAACGCCCTTGGGTACGTTGTGCTCTGCGCAGACCGATTTCAGCCGCTCAGCGTGCATATCCGCCACGGCGGCGACGCTGACACCGTCCATGGCCTGCATTACGCGGACAAAGCTCACCCCCCGTCCTACGCCCAATACGCCCGCCCGCAATTCGCTGCTCATGGCTCTCCTCGCTTTGCTGTGCCTAAGAACCTCGCTCTGCTTTGAAGAATCTGGCGCCTATCCCAGCGTTTCTATTTCCTCCCGGAGATTCTGCATGCCGACGCTTACGAAGACGCTGTCGTTGCCGAACCAGAGGAAGCGAAACCCCTCGGCGACGCGCTGCTGGGCCTGCTCGTAGCTCTGGCAAACGTAGCCCGCTGCCTTGCCGGTGCGTTTGCTGGCAGCGGCGACCTCTTGCACCAGCGCTTCATGGTGGGCTTCGTCGTGGTCGTGGGCGCGCACGTTGATCATGAGGTCGCCGGGGCCGATGAGCACCACGTCCACGTTATCCACCTGCATGATGCTTTCGACGTTGGCAATGGCCTCTTCGCTCTCCACCATGACGATGACTATAACTTCGTCATTGGCAGCGGCGTAGTAGTCCTGCGCCGTGCCGCCGCCGATGAGGCCTAGGCGAATCCCGCCCCCGGATCGATTGCCTTTGGGCGGATAGAATGCCGGGCTCGCCGCGGCCGCGGCCTGCTCGGCGGTCTCCACCATTGGCACGATCACGCCCATGGCGCCCATGTCGAGCACGCGGTTGATGGTGCCGGGCTCGTGGCCTTTCACGCGCACAATCGGCACGGTATCGGTATGGAGAAAGCGCGCGAGGGCATTGTTCAACGAGAGTTCGGTCCACTGCCCGTGCTGCCAGTCGAAACTCACGAAATCGAAGCCCACGTGGGCGACCTGCTCCGCCAGGTCCGGCGAATCGATACCCATCGCCGGCCCGGCGGTGATGCCGCCGTTGCGAATTTTCGCCAGGGCTCGGTTCTTCTGCATCTCCTATGTACTCCTTAGTGTTCCTCGGAAAAAGCCTGGATTCTGTTCGCGGTGGTATTCTCCATTCGAGTTGCCATTGGCTTCGCCTGCTCTCGCAGAGTCTCGACACATTACCTTTCGTTGTAAGGCCGCCGTTCACCCTTCGACTGTGCTCAGAGCCTGCCCCGTACTCAATACGGGGGCGAACGGCTAGACTCTCTCTCAAATGACACCAACAACGCCAAGGACAGTTGGCTGAGGCTCCCCACACCGTTCGTGCTGAGTGGGCTTCGCGAAGCCCTTGTCGAAGCACTCTTGGCGCGTGCCAACTGCAACTTAACAGGCTAGAGATTCCCACAACCTACAACCGACCGATAGTTCGCCGAGACTACGAGACAATTCTCCTAATTCCCCAACCCCTGCAGCAGCGCTCGCACGTAGCCCACCGAGTAGGCCACGTATTGGTGACCGTTGGCCGTATCGCCCGTTATCTGCATCACATGGTCGAAGTCGATGGCACCTTGGTAGTGTACCGCATGCAGCGCCTCCACGACTCTCTGCATGTGCATGTCGCCTTCGTCCAAGAAGACCTCCGAGTAGCTGCCGTTTGCCGGCAGCGTGCCGCGCACATTGCGGAAATGCACGTGCGCAATCTTCCCCTGCCCGCCGAAGTGGCGAATGCCGTCAAAGATGTCCTCACCCGATTCATAGCGGGTGCCGACGCAGAAGGTCATGGTGTTGTGCGCACTTGGCACCTCGCTGAAGAGGCGGTCAAAGTCGGCAAAGCGGCACATGATTTGCGGGTTGCCGTATAGCTCGTACAGCGGCGGATCGTTGCCGTGCATCGCCACCTTGATGTTCGCACTCTCCGCCACGGGAATGACCTGCTTGTAGATGAGAAGAAGATTCTCCCAGAGTTGATCGGCAGAAACGGTGAAGCGTGGGGCGCCTTGCGCCGCTTCTTCCGCCGCGAGATCGAAGTGGTAGTAGCGGTAGCCGCCACGTCCCTCCGGATGTGAGCGCCCCGTTCCACTGCCGGTCGCGGCATTGGCGGCTTGATAGCACTGGATGCCAAGCACCGGCACGCCTACTTCCCCCAGCAGTTCCGCCATGGTGCAGAGGTGATCGCGCTGCTGCGCCGCCTTGGGCCCGCCGATTAGGGCGTCGAGATGCTGCGAATTGATGGCGTTGGCGCGCTCGATGCGCAGGTCGAATGCCGCAGAGCGGGCCACGAGCGAATGCAATGCCTCACGCGAAAAACAGCCGGTCTCGTTGTAGCCCGCCACTAACCCGAGTTCGATGTCTATGCAGTCCACGCCGATTTGCTGTAAATAGCGGAGGTAGTCGTCGCCCCTGTTATCCAGCGTGTTTCGATTCACGCGTACACCGAGTTTCATGGCGCTTGCTCCTTTGCTCAAATGCGACTTAGCGTGAGGGCGCCCATTAGTTGAGGTGCCATTTCGACGCTCTCTATGTATGCTACACCGCGTGGACAACTCCCGCGCGATTTGCACGCAGCCTCCGCCCAGATGCCGCACGCAGTCCAGGGATTCTCAATGTGTTGCAGACATGCGAGTCTTCGTCATTCCGGCGGAAGCCGGAATCCAGGGCATCCCGGGCAGTGTTTGAAAGCTGACCGCAATGCCATTGCTCCCCGTCAGATGACCGAGGGCTTCAGTCCCCCGTGCCTCGACGTGTATGCGTCACGTGGCAGCCTGCTCCGCCGGTTTCCGCTTGATGAGCACGAGCGCCGTCAGCGCCGCAAAGACCGAGACTCCCCCTGACAGGATAAACGCGCCGCCAAGTCCCAGCCAGTCAGCCACCGCGCCCGCCGTCATGGGGCCGACGAACATGCCGATGGCGTACACCGCTTGGAATACTCCCATGGCGGTGGCGCGGTCCTCGCCGGAGATTTCGCGAATACTGAGACCCATGAGCAAGGGATAGACGATGCCGCGCCCGATGCCGTTGATGCCTTGGGATGCTGCCAGGAGGGGTATGTCCTGGATGAGCGGTACGACAAACGTGGTGGCGGCCATAATCATCATGCCGGCGAAGACCGCCCAATTGTCGCCGAGCCGCTGCGCGAAGCGGTGATTTACCAAGGAAGCAAGTGTATACGGCACCAGTGAGACCACGCCAATCAGACCCAGCGTAAACTTGCTCGCGCCGAGATCGTCGGCGTAAACGGGAACAAAGCCAAATGTCGTCGCCCAGAAAGCGTAGTGGTTGAGCGCCGTGACCGACGCGACGACAATCAGCGCCGGATGGGTCATTATGCGCCAAATCTGCCGCATCGTGGGTGGCGTGCGCCTGACGCGCTGTTCCTTGATGGGCACGGTCGAAAGGAAGCCGATGACAGCCAAGCCCGCGCCGGCGTAGAACGTGGCGACCATGCCCCACGACTCGGCGATCTGACCGCCTGCAAGGTGCACCACGATGAGCGAAAGGCCGTTAATGGCCGACATGATGCCCATGGCCTTGGGGGCTTCATCCGACGGAAAATAGCTGGCGTAAAGCACCGTAAACGCTACCCACGTGGCGGCGCTGATGCCCAGCACGCCGCGAAACACTGCCAGATACGTGGCAGTCGGCGCGAGCGCTAGTCCTAAGCACCCGACAATGTTGAAGAAGTGCCCGGCATAGAGAAACGGTAACCGCCGGCCCCAGCGGTCGGATAGTATGCCCAGCGGGATGCGGATCACCATCTGCACGAGACCGTAGGTACCCACCACGATGCCGATGAGCGTAAACGTCGCGCCCAGCGACTCCGCATACACCGAAAGGATCGGCGAGTAGACGTACAGCGCGCCCCAATAGAGAAACGTGCCCACATAAAATGCCCAGATGGTCAGCCGATCAGGGCGTGTGGGGGAATCGTTGGTAGTTTCTTGCTGGGTTGCTGCCACGGGGTAGATTTTGCTCTAGTAGGTAGGGGCACGATATATCGTGCCCCTACGGTTGAGGTTCATTCGTCATTCTGTTTCATTTCACGCCACCCGGATGCGGGCACCCTCCACACCGAACCGCACGAAGTTGTAATCATCCGTCCAGTTCAGCCAATCGGAAAACGTGGCTGGCGAGACCCTGAGGATTTCGCCGTCGCGATGGTGGTGTGGGCCGAGCAGGTTGTGGAGCGTGCACACCAGCTCAAGCTCCAAGGTATTCTCACCCGCGACCAGGTGAGACGAAATATTGAGCTCGTGCGGCCGCCAGACGATCTTACCGGCCTCCTGTCCATTCACGCGCACGATGGTAACGGTAGCGTCGAGACCATCGAGCGCCAGCGCGGCAGCGCCGCCGTTGCGGGCAATCTGCACCTGCTGGCTGAGCCGCACGCGGCCGGCATAGAATGGCAGTCCCTGGTGCGTGAGGTCGCCTGACCGCGCCTGCGTGGGAGCGTCCACCAGCCTGAAGCCGCCGTCTGCCTGCTCGACGCCAAAGTCGCCAATCACGTAGCAGGCTTCGATCTCCATATCGAGGCTCGTGATGCCCTCCAGCGTAATCGAATTTGTGCCTGGCCGGGCAAGGGCGCCGATCGGAATGCGGCGGAACGTCGTATCCAGCCAGTAGCCGTCGTCCGGATCGTGCTGGACCGTCGTCCCGTTCACGGCAATGCGAAAGTCACCGGGACGTTCCAGTACCAGTGTGAGTTCGTGCCCCGATGGCAGATCGGATTCAAAGGTGTACCGCACGGCAAACGGCACGCCGGCCCCTTGTACCCTCATGTGCTCGAGATTGCCGGCTCTCCGCAAGTATTCCAGGGCCTTGAGGTGCGGAATGGGCGCCTGCCACGCGCCGTCAGCAACGCGACAGGCGCAATAATCGAGCGTGAGCGCATTGGGATCGAGCAATTCCAAATCCCAGGTGTCGCCCGCGGCGACAGTCTCGGTAAACTCCGGCGCGGGTGCTGCCACATCGGCTGGTCCGCTTCCATCGTTCACGAGCAGGTACGAACCGACCGGCGCGAACGGCAACGTGACCGCGCCGTTCGCCTCGGGGTCCCGCGCGGGCAGCGGCCCTATCTCGCCGGTGGCGGCATCCCAGAGCCGCCAGTTGCCGCCGTTGGGCAGGTGCACCGTGTAGTCGCCGCCCTCCTCTTGGCTCGTGTTCGCCAGGAAGAGTATGTCCTCACCGCCGTTGCGGCGCAGGTTGTACCAGACGTGCGGCACGGCGCTGCCGTCGCCATTAGTCACATGCACTGGCCGCCTAAGGTGTTGCTCCAGCGTTGCCGCCAAGGGTCCCTCACCGAGCGGCAGCGTGTCACAGGCCGCAATCAGGGCATCGACGGTTTCGTCGCGTTCGCCTTCAATGAGCGTGGGCTTCTCGTCGCAGAAGAACACCACGCCGCCCGCGGCTTTGAACGCCTGAAGCAGCGCCACGGTCGTGCTTGCCAAGGTAATGCTCGGCGGCACGATGACGACGCGATAGCGCATGCGGCCGACGACCAGGCTATCGCCTTCCACGCGGGCGTGCCGCGCCATGATCGATTCATCGCCAAAGTGGTAGTCGAAGTGCTCCTCCAGGAGCCGTGTGGAAAGAGTTACCCACGGATCGTTGATCTTCCGCGCCGCGTGCGGATTCTGCGGGCGGTATTCCGACCAGGCGCTGCCGATGGGATGCACGATCAGCAGGTCCACCACGCGCTCACCCTGACTGAGGGCATAGGAGAGGCGGGCGTAGTAGTCGTCTACCAGCGCATTGTGCGGCCACCAGGGCTGCTGGTAGAAGATGTCCGGCGGATAGTCACGCTTGCGCGCCCCGCGCAGCGTATACGACGACAGGTGTGGATTGAGAAAGTTCACCCCCAGCACGCATTGCCAGTCGCCAATCCACTTGCGGCCTTCAAACGAGAGGTTCTGGCCGGAGCAGCCGTAGGTCTCGGAGAGCGCCCGCTCTTTGCCAAGCTGGCAGACCACGCTATCCAGTTGCTTCGGCGTCACGAGATCGTTAATGTTGCGGCTCAGGTGGTCCATGCCCGGGCAATGCATGTACTCGTAATGGGGCATCACCGCGCCTGAGACCGGCACCTGCTGCTGCAAGGAATCCTCGTAGAGATAGTGTCCGGTGAGCTTGAGATCGTGCGCATCGCACCAGTCGTAAATCTGCTTAGAAAACGCTTCGACGAACTGTTCCGTGATCGCGCGCCAGTAGTGGTAGCGCACCTTGCGGAAGTCGCCGGTGTCATAGAAGAGCGACGGCAAGTGCGGAACCAGATCATAGCCGAATTTCTTCTGAAAGATATCGGCAAACCCCTTTGTCCAGGGCACGCAGAGCTCCGGGTGCTCCTGATGGAAGGAGAGAAAATTCGGCTCGTCGGTGAAGATACCGGGAATTACCCCGCCAAAGTCGTCGCCCACGACCTCGCGATAAGCGGCGTAGGTGTTTTCGATGAATTCGCCTACGGCATCCACACTGAGCTGGTCGCTGTAGGCGGCGCCGTTAAACCACGGGCTGCCGAGCGGCGCGATCCACTCATGGAACTGCAGGTACGTGAGGTGTGCTTCGTCCTGCTGGCTATCGACCTGCCGCGCGTTGGTGAGCACGCCACTATTGAGGTTGCCCGCGAAAACGGCCACGCTCTCAGGATAGGTGTCGTAGCGATTGAACACCCGTAAGGCAAGCACGCGCATGCGGTAGTCGGGGCTCTTGAGCGCAGTCATGCCGCCGGCGAAACCGCTGGGCCACTTGTCCTCATCGTAGAGCCAGGCGTGCATGCCGCGCCGCCGCGCCTCCTCTACACAGGTGCGCACGCGGTCCATCCACTCCGGCGTCATATAGGGCGTCTCGAGACCCAACCGCGAGTGCATGAAGAAGCCGCCCCAGCCGGCCTTCTCAATCTCATCGATCTGCCGTACCAATTCGTCGTCTTCCAGCCAGTCGTTCCACGACCAGAACGGCACGGCGCGATATTCAACACCAGGATTCTTGAATGTCGTTCTATCCATAGCAAAGGCTCCCCAGAAGCGTAATTCACGGAGAAATCGAGTACATCGTTGGCTGCATTGTACTCAGGCGCGCAAGGGACATACAAGCGGCGCGCAAACACAGAATCAAGGTAGGGGCACGACATGTCGTGCCCCTATTACAAGCAGGGAACCATCAGAGCAGGCTGTCATCAATTCTGCGCAGCGCTAACTTTGTCGTCTTTCTCACGTGCCCGTATAGTAACGTGAACGTTGTGCAAATCCGCGTCAAACTCAATTTCAGGATGCCCCGCCTCGCGCAGCAGCTTCTTGGCCAATGGAATACCTAACCCGAAGCGTTGTACGAGACCGAGATTGCGCATGGCTTCCGCGAGGTTGGGATTGCGGTATGCCGTAATGCCCGGTTGCCCGAAGTTCTGAGCCGTAACCGAGCCGAAAACGCCCCCAGGACTCATGATTTCTATGCGGTCGTCATACCAGTAAACCCGCGCGGGCGCATTGTTGCCTTCGTACGAACGATGCATGACCGCGTTGCGGGCGATTTGTTGGATCGCGGCGACCGGATATGTGCTCATTCGTTTCTCGATCGGGCCGGAAATAATGTCAACCGCCGTGCGATTGTGGCCGTTCAGCTTCTCGTCGAGACGGCGTAGCACATCTCTAATTGTTCCGCTGATTGCCTCTTCATCGGAAATCGGGTCCGTCGGTTCATTACCGGCAAAGCGCAAGAATTGAATGTATGCTCCCGGAATGAAGTCTAGAGTGCGTTTACCCAGCACAAGTAATCCCAACACGGTGGAGATAGCCTCATCGGCTGAGGCTATCATCTTCGTTGCGGCCAACTGTTCTTCTCGGCTACGGTCGTTAGCTTCCAAAACGTCTGGCGCGAAGGCTTGCGGCAGGTAGTCGTACACGAACTCTGGCAGGATGAGGTCGTCCAACGTAGCAGAGGGAATCGGATGGATGTCGAAAGGAATGTCTGCATGCCGGCGTTTCTCGTTGAGAATACGTTCGTCCTGCGCCGACCCTATCCCTCGCCTGGGGCCTATGCGAACATGCAACCGTCCTCCGTATCGAACTGGCGGTGAATCAGATGGCCGCACCGCGATTACGGCAACGTCTTTTCCAGCGAAAGAACGTCGCTCTACGGTCATCGAAGGTGGCGGCACAATACTGCCATCAGTCTTCATGTCCGCCAGTTGCCGGAGCAATTCATCCGTCACCGACAGGCCGGTGGGTATACCATCATCCCTCGCGCCGACGAAAACGACTCCTAGCTCGCGGTGGTCGGGGAGATCATTGGCAAAGGCGCAGATGGCTTCGCGTATCCGGTTGGGCGCATCGCCGCGCAACGACTCCTTGAACTCGACGCGGTCCGATTCGCCTTCACGCAACAACTGCATCAGTTGTTCGTTGTTGAGCGTTGTCACCGTAGATGCTCCACATTCCGCGCCAGAAGAGACTTGGGGCTATTACGTGCGTACATTTAGTTGCTTCAGCAACTCTGCTATCCCGCACGAAGCGAAGGGGACTCTACTTGCTCGTGATGCGATAGATCGTGCCGGGGCGGATGATCACGTACACCTCACCGTCGGCGTCCTCGCCGAACGAGGTGATTTCAGATGGCGCTTGCATAAGCACAGTACGCAGCCAGGTGCCGTCGGCTTGCGGGGTCAGCGTCCAGACAATGCCGGAGCAGTAGTCGCCAAAGATGTAGTTGCCGGCGAGGTCCGGCAGTTGCTGGCCGCGGTAGACGTAGCCGCCAGTTACGGAGCAGCCCTCGCTGCGGCCGTACTCCGCGATGGGAAAGACCATCTCCCTGCGGGCCATGCCCTCACGGCTGCCGCTGAATTGCTCGCTGCCTTCAAAGAGCTTCCAGCCGTAGTTCTCGCCGCCGGGGCTAGATGCCGGCTGGAAGTTCACCTCCTCCAGCTTATTCTGTCCCACGTCGGCCGTGAAGAGATCGCCGGTCGCGCGGTCGAACGAAAAGCGCCAGACGTTGCGCAGGCCCCACGCCCAGATTTCCGGACGCACGCCTTCATGTCCCACGAAGGGATTGTCCGCCGGAATGACGTACGGGCTCCCTGAGCGCACGTCAATGCGAAGCAGCGTGCCGAGCAGCGTGCTCCGGTCCTGCCCGCTGTTGAGCGGATCACCACCGGAACCGCCGTCACCCAGGGTGACGTAGAGGTAGCCGTCTGGCCCAAACTTGATGAGGCCGCCGTTGTGGTTGCTGTACGGCTGCCCCACGCGCAGAATCACCTCTTCGCTATCGGGATCAGCCGCATTCGGATTGCCGGCCGCAACGCGATAGCGGGCGACCACCGTATCCCCGCCGGTATCCGTGTAATAGACGTAGAAGATGCCGTTTGTCGCGTAATCGGGGTCGAACGCCATGCTCAAGAGTCCCTGCTCGTTGGCGCGAGAGCCGACGCGGGAGTCTATATCGAGAAACAGAGGCTCCTGCCGTCGACCGTCTTTGAGAATGGCGATGGTGCCATCCTGCTCCACGATGAAGAGCCTGCCGCTGGCGTCACCGGGCGCATAGGTGAGGTAGAGCGGGCGTTTGAAACCCGTTCCGACAGCCTCAAGCGCATAGGCGCCTGCTGCCGGCGGTTGGGGTGTGCTTAGGGCTGGCGCCGCAGTGGGTGCGGGCGGCGCCGTGGGTTCCGGCGCTGGCGTGGCTACTATTGGCGTAGGAATGGTCGTCGCGACAGCGGGCGTTGCGGCGGGCGGCTCCAGCTCGTCTCCGCCGCACGCGCTCCCAAGAAGGCTAAAAAGTGCAACCAAGGCGAGGAGAGGTCCCAGCTTCAACGCTCTCTTGCCACGACTGAGGCTGCGAGTGCCGGTGCTATAAATCATGCCGCGTCCTTTGTCTGCATCGAGCAATTGAGATGCAGTTTGGTACTGTCAGACCTTAAGAGCGAAGCGCGAGGTTTGGAGCAAGACGTCAGCTACGTTAGGTTCTCTCATATCCATGATACACTGGGTAGCGCTGCGCCAGCAGCAGAAGAACACCGGATCTGCATGGCACAATGAGACGCGAACGATGCCGCTCGACGAGGAGCCAAAGAGTCTCCAGCCTTTTGCATCTTCCTATGTGCAGCGTTGCCGCGCCGCGCGCAGAGACTTATCCGCAGAGTGGACGCCGACCGTTGGCGATTGGGTGCTGCGGGAAGACGCTGTGTGTCTTCTCGCTGAAGACCGGGCGGCGGATGGCAGCGATATCACTGCTGATCGCGCGGTCTGCTGGGTCCCGCGCCTCGACCAACTTCTCGCCATGCTGAACGCGGTTTCGCCCCACACCGTGCTGGACTGCTACCAGGGCGACTTTGCCTGCATCTGCTTTGACGAAGTGAGCCGCCGCATTGCCGACGTGGTGGCGGAAACGCCCGAACTTGCCTGCTTGCAGGCGTATCTATTCATTCGCGCCGAGCTTGCGGCGCAGGAGAACCCGCAGGAGTAGCAGCACGAGGCAGGGGATAGCGGGCGCTTCCTACCTCTCTAAACCGTCTCGCACGCGAGACTGATCGCGTAGCATAGAGAAAACTGCTGGAAAACCTGCGGACTCTCCCTGCAAATACGATCAGGTAGGGAAGAACAAAAACACTATGGCGCGTGACGTGCCGCCGACACCATTGCAGCAAGACTCCCTGTTCGCCTGGCAGCGCGTAGCAGACACCACTGCGGACGCGGGACGCGATGATTCCCAGCCGGCAAGTTACCGGGCGGACCTCCCACCTCCACTCATCGTATGCGCAGGGCACAGCGAACGACATCACCATCCCCACGTTGGCCCAATGGGCGCGGCGCAAAGGCATCCACCTGCTGGCCGCCGCCGACTTCACGCACCCGGCTTGGCGCGCCCATCTGCAAGAGACGTTGCAACCCGCCGCGGGCGATCTCTTCACTTACGAGGACATCCACTTCATCCTCGGCACCGAGCTCTCCTGCGTCTTCAAGCACGCAGGCAGAGGCCGCCGTATGCACCTGCTGGTGTACGTGCCGAGCTTCGCAGCCGTCGAGAAGCTCTGCCGGTTCTTGGAGCGCATTGGCGCGAAGCTCGCGTGGGATGGGCGTCCGTTCATTTCCCTGCATGCACGTGAGCTTACCGCCGCGATCCTTGAGATCGACCCCCGCAGCATTATCATTCCGGCCCACGCCTGGACGCCCTGGTACGCGCTCTTCGGCTCCAAGTCCGGTTTCGCTTCCCTGGAAGAGTGCTTCGGCGACCTCGCCCCAGCGATTCCCGCGCTGGAAACGGGCTTATCGAGCGACCCTGCCATGAATTGGCGCGTGCCCGATGGTGACGGACGCAGCATCGTCTCGTTCTCAGACGCGCATTCGCTGCGGAATCTGGGACGCGAAGTGACCGCTTTTCAGGGACCGCTGACGTTTGACGGGCTGGCTACCGCCCTCAGAGAAGAACGCATCGCCTACACGGTGGAGTATTACCCGGAGGAGGGCAAGTACCACGCCACCGGTCACCGCGCCTGCAACGTGCGCTACCTACCGGCGGATACGCAAGCGCGGGGCACGTCGTGTCCCGTCTGCAACCGTACGCTTACGGTGGGTGTGCTGGAGCGCGTGGAGGCGCTGGCGACCCGACCGGAATCTTCTGTGAAAGCTGATGAGCAAGGTTTTCTGCATGGACCGGACGGACGTCCGCCCTTCAAGCGTGTGGTTCCGCTGGCGCAGATCTTGGCGGAAGCCCTCGGCGTCGGTGAGCGCACCAAGACCGTGGCGCGCGTCTACACCGAACTCATCACGGCGCTCGGCGCAGAACTCAGCATACTGCTGGAAACCCCTCTGGGGGCCATTGCGACCGTTGCCGGGGAACGTATCGCTGCAGGCGTTGGGCGCATGCGCAGTGGCGACCTGGTGATCGAGCCGGGGTACGACGGGCTCTACGGCACGGTGCGCATCTGGCCGGATGAGACGTAGGGGCGGTTCGCGAACCGCCCCTACACATGCATGGACTCCTGTGTGTGTCTAAATCCTAGGGCGTGGGAAAGCCAAATCCCCACCACCCTCACCGCGGCATGGCTGCCATGATCTCGATGGCGCGCTCGATTTCTTCCTCGCTGTTCATGAAGGCGGTGCACAGCCGCACACCCTCCATGCCGTCGTGCATGAGCGCGCGGCACCAGACTTCGTTTTCGTGCAGATAGGCCGCGAGGTCCTGCCCCGATACCCCCTCAACGCCGTACGCCACGATACCGGTGTGGCCCAACTCCTCCGGTTCGTAGCAGACCACTTTCGGGTGCTTGAGCAGTTCGCCGCGCAGCCAGCGCGAGAGGTGCTTGCTGCGCGCTTCGATGGCCGCGATGCCGTGGCCTTCCAGGTACTCCACGGCGACGCCCAGCCCCGCCATGGTGGGGAAGTTTACCGAACCCATTTCCAGCCGCCGGGGGTAGTCCTCCCAGTCGACCGCGCCGGTCTCGAAGTCGATGTGCTTCGCCACGTGGCTGCCGGTCCAGGAAATGTCGAGCACGTCGCGCATGCGCTCGGCCACGTAGAAGCAGCCGCTGCCGTAGGGTCCCATCATCCATTTGTAGCCGAGCACGGCGTAGAAGTCGGGATCGATGGCGCTAATGTCGACGTCTACCTGACCGACGGCCTGGCCGCCGTCCAGGTAGACAAACGCCCCCCGTTCCCGCGCCAGGCGGCACATCTCGGCAACCGGGAGCTCCGTGCCCCGGTCCTGCACCACGTGGCTGAGGGCAACGAGCTTGGTACGCGGGGAGAGAAGCGCCTCAAAGTTGGCGAGGTTCTCTGCCGGTGTCGCGCCCACCCGCATGTGGTGGATCACCGCCCCGTAGCGCTTGCGGCCGATGTTATACAGCGGCAACCAAAGGGCGTCGTCTTCCTCATTGCTCGTAATGATCTCATCACCCGGCGTCAGCGGCAGGCCGGAGACGACCAGGCTGACGCTATTGGAGACGTTGTTGACCATCGTAATGGTATCGGCAGGCACGTTGAAAAACCGCGCCAGCGCTTCCCGCGTGCGTTGCCGGTGCAGAAAGCGCTCGTCGCGGCGGCTCTGCAACCACGGACCGTTCTGAAAAAAGAACTGCCAGCGGTCGGTCACTTCCTCCAGCACGGGACGGGCGTTCATGCCGATGCCGGCCGTGTGCAGATAGATGCCGTTTTGCAGCGCCGGAAAGTCTTCGCGAATGCGCGGAATGTCCAACATGCCTGTTCCCCTAGTGCTCCTTAACCATCTGGCTTTGATTGCGGAAATCTTGTCCTCCGGCGGCTAGCCCGATCCGCCGGGGCGGTCGTACGACGTTTGCTCGGCGACGATTCTGGTCTTGGCCAGTGCATCCTGCATCTCATCTACCGTGAGCAGCCGCGTGGTCTTTACGGAGCTGACGTGTCCCGGTTTGATCGCGGCGATCACCGCCGCTGCGGCCGTGACGCCATCGGGAGCTTCGAAAATCACCACCCCGTCGTAGTCGCCAAAAGCGTAATACACTGCGACCAGGCGGCAACCAAGGCTCTCCAGCAACGGCTCAATGGCGTCTCGCCGGTCTTCCGGATTCTCTGTCAGTTGATTCCAGGTTTCCTTATCGTAGGAAAACTGGGACATGAATAAAGCCATCGCGCATCATTCCTTTCTTTATCTGCATTGTCCGCGCTCATCATCCTTGAGAACGCACGGACTATCGCTCTTCCCAATGCAGGCCATACCTGAGCACGCTTATGGCATTTGACAAACCCGCTGTCTGCGAACAACAGACCAGTGGCTAACCAAGACTTGCCAGCTTGCCCTGCAAACCGTCCGCCCTTAGTATATCCCGTCGGCACCGTCATGTACCGCCTGCAGCAGCCTTGGGTGTGCATTCCAACTCCCGATAGAAGTCCGTCATTCCCGCGCAAGCGGGAATCCATCTTCTCTTGCTCTCACAAATCCCGAGTCGGGTGGAACAAGCCCTTCGCCACCATTTCGCGGTGGTCTGGAGGCGTGAGATTTCGCAGAATTGCGGGACACAGGCTCTAGATTCTGCAAACAAGGTTCGACGCTGCGCTCGGAATGGCTATTGCATGTCAGTTGTCTGGTGATGATAGCATCAAGGAGCAGAAACTGGTCTCAGGAGAATCGCCTGATAGCCCTCGCAAGCGCATCAGCATTACGGCGGTGAAAGTCCCCATCACGTGCGCTGACGCCCGTGATCATCAGGCGCGGCATTAAGGACTCTGTCACCGGACACCACCCCCGCCGATACGGCAGCGGCTGCGCCTGCGGGTCGCGGCTCACGCCGAAAGACCCGCCAAGACTGAAGACCGGGTGCAAGTACGCCGGCACGCCCACATACCCGAAACTGAAGTTGGCCTCTTCCGCGGCGCAGGCTTCTTTAAACTCATCCAGCGAGGGCCCACCCGGTTGCGGCACGAAGGCTGCCACCCACAGGTGATAGGAGTGGACGCTGTCCGCGCTCGCCTGCTGTGGACGCAGCCAGGCGCAGCCCTCCACCGCTTGCGCATAAAGCTGGGCGGAGGCGCGATCTTCCGCCACGTAGCCGCGCGCGCGGCGCAACTGCACCCGCGCGACGGCGGCGGTCATTTCCGTCATGCGGAAATTGTGGGCCAGCCGCGTCGGCGCGGCGCCAAACGTAACGATGGCGCGCACCTGTTCCGCAAGATAGGGATCGTTCGTGACCGCGATGCCGCCGTCGCCGGTACTCAGATGTTTCGACGACTGGAAGCTGAAGACGCCCACGGAGCCGAGCGTGCCCGCGTTGCGCCCCTGCCACTTGCCGAAGAGTACGTGCGCGCAATCCTCGACCACCGGCAGTTTGTGCGCCTCCGCGACCGCCAGGATACCTCCCATGTCCGCCGGTTCGCCCCAGTGGTGGGTCACGATGATGGCTTTCGTGCGGGGCGTGATGCGCTCAGCCAGCGAGGTGGGGTCCATGTTGTGTGTCTGTTCATCCACATCCGCGAAGACGGGCATGGCCCCCGTGTAGAGCACTGCCAGTCCCCCAAAGAGCACCAGGGGATCGCACACCACCTCGTCCCCGGCGCCGACACCTACCGCCCAGAGCGCCGCGTGCAGCCCTGCCATCGCCGCATTGCAGGAAATCGCATGGCCTGCCCCCAGCGCCGCCGCGAACTCTTCCTCCAACGCCGCCGCCTCCGGCCCGGCGCTGAGCACGCCGGACTCCAGCACCCGCGTTACCGCCGCAATGTCTTCCGCATCAAATATCTTATTGCTCATTAAAGTTGCCCCCATTCGTGCCTCGCTGTCTTTATTTGATCTAATAGTGCGATGATACTGCATTGTCTGCAGTGTGGCTTAGATCTTCCTACCCGCCACTTGCTCAGTGTCTGCTATTTGGCGTCGTACCGCCGCAGTTCGTCCGTCTCGTAGGGGCACGATATATCGTGTCCCTTCACCGCCGACGCTTTTGAAGCGTGCAGGTCAACCCTCACCCCAACCCTCTCCCAAGCGTGGGAGAGGGAGTCGTTACGCGACGCAAAGATAGAAAGTGTATTCTCCCACTCTTGGGAGAGTGGGTGCCGAGCGGCACGAGAGGAAAAGGGGATCGATGCGACGAAAGGGGAGAGGGAGTGCTAAGCGACACAAAATGAGAGTCCACGCAGATGCTGGGGAGGAGAGAACTCACATTCACAGAAGCGTAGGTAGAAAATTCAGGAGCCCGCTGAAGCAGCGAGAAAGCGCCACCGGCACCTCACTTTAGAAGAACGTGCGCTTAGCGTACTGCCTCGTCTCCCTACCTTCATCTCACGAACTCGGTTGCGTGAGACTGTTTCCCTACTCGACGACCACGACTTCCTGCTGGCCGGCGCGGATTTCGCGAATCTGATCGCGGAGCAACGCGGCGCGTTCGAAGTCCAGGTCTTTCGCCGCCTTGCGCATCTGCTTCTCAAGCTCCTTGATGAGCTTCAGCGCCTCCTTGGCCGAGAGCGGCTTGTGTTCCGCCTGGTAGCTGGACTCCTCTTCCGCCACGGCGCGAATGGTGTCCGTAATGTCGCGGATCGCCTTATTGATGCTCTCCGGCTTGATGCCGTGCTGGTCGTTGAAGGCGAGTTGCTTGTCGCGGCGGCGGTAGGTCTCGTCGATGGCGCGGCGCATGGAATCGGTGACGTTGTCGGCGTAGAGGACCACGTGGCCGTGAATGTGGCGCGCGGCGCGGCCGATGGTCTGCACCAGCGAGGTCTCGCTGCGTAGGTACCCTTCTTTGTCGGCGTCGAGGATCGCAACCAGTGAGACTTCCGGCAGGTCCAGACCCTCGCGCAGCAGGTTGATGCCGACCACCACGTCGTAGACGCCCAGGCGCAGGTCGCGCAGGATCTCCACGCGCTCCAGGGTATCGATCTCCGAGTGGAGATAGTGCACCTTGATGCCGATTTCGTTGAGGTAGTCAGCCAGTTGCTCCGCCATGCGCTTCGTCAGCGTCGTCACCAGCACGCGTTCATGCTCTGCTACCCGCTGGCGGATCTGGTTGACAAGATGGTCTATCTGTCCGGCGGTGGGCTGAATCTCGATGGAGGGGTCTACCAAGCCCGTGGGACGAATAATCTGCTCCACTACCTGGCTGCTCCGTTCGCGCTCGTACATGCTCGGCGTGGCGGACACGAAGATCACCTGGTTGAGCCGCTGTTCGAGCTCTTGAAACATGAGCGGCCGGTTGTCCAACGCGCTCGGCAGGCGAAAGCCGTAGTCCACCAGCACCTGTTTGCGCGAGCGGTCCCCGGCGTACATGCCGCGCAGTTGCGGCACGGCCACGTGGGACTCATCGATGAACATCAGGAAGTCCTTGGGGAAGTAGTCGAGCAGCGTCCACGAGGGGTCGCCCGCGCTGCGACCATCGAGGTGGCGGCTGTAGTTCTCGATGCCCTTGCAGTGGCCGGTCTCCCGCAGCATTTCCAGATCGAAGCGGGTGCGTTGGAGCAAGCGCTGGGTTTCAAGCAGTTTCCCCTCGCGTTGCAACATGGCGACGTGCTCGTCGAGTTCCGCCTCGATGCTCTTGATGGCCGCTTCGATGCGCTCCACCGGCGTGACGAAGTGGCTCGCCGGGTAGATGTTGATGGCTTGCCGCTGGTCGAGAATCTCGCCGGTCAGCGGATCGATCTCGATGATGCGGTCTACTTCGTCGCCAAAGAAATCAATGCGGATTGCGGTGTCGCCATACGCCGGAAAGATGTCGAGCACATCGCCCTTTACCCGGTACGTGCCTCGCTGGAAGTCCACATTGTTACGCTCATATTGAATGTCGTTTAAGTGGCGCAAGACATTCTGGCGGCGGTACTGTTCACCGACCTTCAGCGCGACGACCACCTGGCCGTAGTCGTGGGGCGAGCCCATGCCGTAGATGCACGAGACGCTAGCGACGATGACGACATCGGGCCGCTCCAGCAGAGAGCGCGTCGCCGAGAGCCGGAGTTTTTCCACCTCTTCATTGACATCTGAGTCTTTCTCAATGTACGTGTCCGTGCGCGGAAGGTAGGCCTCGGGCTGGTAGTAATCGTAGTAAGAGACGAAGTACTCGACCGCGTTCTCGGGAAAGAAATCGCGAAACTCGGAAAAGAGCTGCGCGGCCAGGGTCTTATTGGGGGCCAGCACGAGCGCAGGCTTCTGAATGGCTTGGATGACCCGCGCCATAGTGAGCGTCTTGCCGGAACCGGTCACGCCGAGGAGCGTTTGGAAGGGATAAGATTCGTGGCAGCCGTCGATCAATTGGCCGATAGCTTCCGGCTGATCGCCCCGTGGCTCCAACTCTGTGACCATTTGAAACGGCGGCACAGACTCTCTCCCAAAGCAGCATGTGAGTAACGACGGAGGTGAAGCGCAGAGCGCGCTTGGGGCGACAGGCGGTTGTGCCCACTACTCGGTGTATGATACCATAGCCTTCGATTCCTCAATGAAGAGAGGTGATAGATTCGTGCCTAAGATGAAGACACACAAGAGCACGCGCAAGCGCTTCAAGGTGAGCGGCACCGGCAAGCTGATGCGGCCGAAAGGGAGCATGAACCACTTGCGCCGTAAGAAGCAGCCGCGCACGCTGCGTATGGCCACGCAGTATTTCGAGGCCCCCGACGGCGAACGCAAGCGCGTGAAGAGCCTCCTCCCCGGCGCGGGGATCAAGTAAGTGCCAATCGCCGCCGTTCGTCCTGAGCCTGTCGAAGGATGAACGGGCAGGAGAATACACCTGAAACGAGACCGCAAAGCAACGACGGACAGTAGCGCGGGGGACAAGCCCCCGCCAAATTACGGAAAGACAGGTAACAAACTTCAGGGGCAAAGAGAAGATGGATTCCCGCTTTCGCGGGAATGACGGAGTCCGTCGTGCTATTTTCATGATAATTACGGATGCCGGGCCGTAGCGCGGGGGCTTGTCCCCCGCCGTTCACACTAAAGTCCGCGAGAGTTAAGAAAAAGCGTAGCAAACACCAAAGAGTAGAGAGACCATGCCTCGAGTAAAACGCGGCGTCACCTCCCACAAACGCCACAAGAAAGTGCTTAAGCGAGCCTCAGGCTACTGGGGCGGCCGCTCCCGTCTCTATAAGAGTGCCCACGAAGCCGTGATGCGCGGCATGGCCTTTGCCTACCGCCACCGCCGCACCCGCAAGCGCGAGATGCGCCGCCTCTGGATCGTGCGCATCAACGCCGCCGCGCGTCAAAACGGCCTCTCCTACAGCGCCTTCATGCACGGCCTCCGCGAGGCCAACGTCACCCTGGACCGCAAGATGCTGGCGCAACTCGCCGTGGAAGACAGCGCGGCCTTCGCCGAACTCGCCAACGTGGCCAAAGGCGCCCAGCCGGCCGCTTCCTAACCGCCTGGATAATTGAAGATTCTCAGTTGTTTTCAATTGGGCTGCAAAGGAGGATCCCGGTGGATGATATTCTCTGCAAACTAGGTGCGCCCGACTACGCCACGCGCAGAAAGGCGCGCAAATCGCTCATGCAGTCGAACGAGGACGTGGTTCCGATTCTGATTTCCGGCCTGAAGCACGAAAACCGGCAAGTCCGGAAGAACTGCGCGGAGCTCATGGATCACGTTGCGGACGAACGGTGTGTCGCGCCGCTCGCCGAGGCACTTGAGGATCCGATAGCCGATGTTCGTCGTCACGCCCTTCATTCTCTCATCTGTGACGAGTGTAAATCTGTCCCGTTAGACGTCGACGCGATAGGTCTCGTAATCAAGCGGGCGACGGAAGATACGAGCATTCGCGTGAGAAGAAAGGCAACAACGACTCTCGCTATCCTGCCAACGTGGGACGAAAGAACAATCACTGCGCTTAAGACCCTTACCTTGGACGAAGACGCAGAAGTTCGTCGCAGAGCAGCTTGGTCGCTCGAGAGATGCAGGAACCGCCAACCGGTGCACGCTGCGTAACCGCACCCTCGCGTGCCTATCTCTCCGGTACCCTCTGAGAGGCGCTATGCGTCCGCCGACATTGAGATCCTCTCAGCCCCCTGTTGGCACAATGCCTACGCGCGGCTCAGCATGCAGTTCGCGTATTCACGCACTCTGTAAGCTCTCTTCAAGCACGTGCTTGATCCACTCGTTAATGCTCATGCCGCTCTGTAGCGCTGAGACCGCCATGCGCCGATGCAGGTCCGATCCGAGCCGTAGATTGAGCTTGCCGGAGAACGGCGGCCGGGGCTCGATTCCAGCTTCTTTACACGCACTAAGGTATTCGTCCACGGATAGGCGGAACTCGGCACGCAGCCCTGCCACGTCGGTTGCCTCGAAGGTAGCGATGGGATAGTCGCCGCTATTCACAACTCTGCCGTGTAGCAAGCCGACAGAGTCATCGAATTCGACCGTGGCAACGTAGCCCTTGTACTCCATCATGGCTCAACTCCTACAGACGCAAGAAACGCGGCAACATCCCTTACGGTTGCTTTTCCTGTCTCTGGCTGCGGGTGTGGGCGATGAACAACCATCACCCTGTCCGTAGCAACTAGGCGCACCCGCGACCCTGACCCCTTTGAGACCTCCACACCCACCGCCTCTAACATACTCTCGCTGTCTGCCCACCTGATGTCGGATGGTGTAGTCCCTGCGAAAACTCGTTCTAGCGTACGCTGATGCTTCCTTCTCGTATACAGCTTTAGTACCACAACGTAGCATCACATGTGCAGATGAAGACAATCAAGAAGGAGCAACGGTGGGGTGGGAGTAGAGCGCCAGCCAGGGCGCGCAGAAATCCACCGGAAGAAGCCAAAGGAGGGTCACCCATTGGGTGACCCTCCTTCTTTGTCGATCTCCACCAAACGCTCGTGATTGCGAGTGTTTGGTTGCCGGTCCCTGTCCTACTCGACCTTGAGTTGCTCGTTGATCGTAGTCTCGGCGAAGGGCAGGAATTCCTCAATCGAGGCCTCGCGTGCGCGCACGCTGTTGTAGATCGGCTGCAGGATGTCGCGGATGTCGTAGAAGTTGGAGTACTTCAACATACCGTGACCGGACTGCGGCGTGTGCTGGGCCTCGAGGAAGTAGGTGGTGCCGTCAACCTGGCCGTCGTACTTGGCTTCCCAGTGCGACTTGGCCTGATCGAAGAGGTGCAGCATGGGCGTTACCACGTGGCCGGTCACCTCAAGATAGGTGAGACCGTTGTCGCCCTCCAAGAACCACTTCATCACTTCCCACGTCTGGTCGATGTGATCGGTGTTGCCCGCGAAGACCGCGTGCGTGTAGTGGCGGCCGGAGTGGTTCGGCGGCTCGCCGGTGTACGCCAGCGCACCAATACCCCAGTCGAACGCCGCTTCTTTGGCTTCCGGCGGTACCACGAACATCACGGAGATGCCAAAAGCGCCGGTGGTGAAGAACGGGTGACCGCTCCTGCCACCAACGATCGCGGCATGCTCATCGCCCGTCGGCATCACGCGGAACTTGTCCACGATGTCGATCCAGAAGTTGATGCCCTGGACGTAGTGATCGTTGTTCATGGTCGCCTTGTTATTCTCGGCGTCCCAGGCCAGACCGCCGAAGAAGGTGCCGTCACCGATGCCAAAGGTGTTGAAACCGGTGTACCCGCGGCGCATACCGAACTGCTCGGTGCCCTTGGTCAGCTTCTCCATGGCGTCGATGTACGCTTCCATCGTCCAACTCTCGTCGGCCGGGTCGGACGGCGGATACGGCACGCCTGCCTCGTCGAAGATGTTCTTATTGTAGGCCCACGTGTCCACGGACATGCTGGCGGGGAAGCCCCAGGTCACGCCCTGGTTCGAGACGAAGTCCACGCCCTCGGCGATGAACGTCTCGTAGGGATTGATCCCGTCGCGGCTCATCAGCGGGGTCAGCGGAGCGATCAGGTCGCCATCGACGAATTGCAGCCAGGTGCCCCAGGTGTTCTCGAAGAGGCCCACGGGCGTGCCGGCGGCGAAGAGAATCGGAATGTTCTGGCGCACGCCGGTGCCGCCGCCATCCACGATCTTGATGTCCAGGGTGATGCCGGGATTGGCTTCCTGAAAGCCGCCATAGAGCGCCTGCTCGGCCTCGTTGCGGGCCGGACGCGTATATGTGAGATAGAGAATGTTGACCGGTTCGGGCGCGGCGGGCGCTTCTTCGGCCTGCTTCTCCTCCATCTGTTCTGCCGGCTTTTCCTCTTCCATCATGGTTCCGGTCGCGCCACCGCACGCTGCGGCGAGCACGGCTCCGGCTCCGACGGCAAAACCGCCAAGCATCGTTCTGCGGGTGATGCTACTTCCCACGGTGCTCGTATTCATCCACATCTCCTTCTTTCTGCTCTAGTACTAGAACACGTCACCAAATTAAAATTCTGCATCAACGCACAATATCGTGTCAAATTGCGTGCGCAAGCAACAAAAACTGCTGTTTCACCGACTGATTTCCAGCCGCCTTCAGGCAATTCCAGCCGCGGCCTACTCAGCCGCCGAGACTTCCGGCGGTGTGATGTAGTCGTGGTACCGTTGCGCGACCTGGGCGGCGGCGGTATCGCCAGCGTGGACGTAGATGCGGTACTTGAAACGCAGCAGTCCCCCCTCGGGTAGTACGTGGCTGCCGTCCACGCCCGGGTTGGCGTAGAAGTCGTGCAGGCCAAAGGGGTTGGCGGTAAAGAGCCCGTAGTTGCGGGCGTGCCAGTACGTCGGATGCCGGAAGCTAGAGGGGTGGTCGTAGACCGCGAAACCGACGGTCTCGCCCTTCACCGGCCCCGTATAGTCCAGCCATTGGGCCCGCTTGCCCCAGCACTCCGCTTCGCCGATGCCGCCAATGGCATTCTCCATGCGGCCGTCGTCCGAGGCGTCCATGCTGGTGGCGACCCGCAGCGAGATGATGCCGCCCTCTTTCGTATCGCCAAAGTGCGCCGGTCCCGCCGTGGCGCGGAAGGTGATCTCCACGTCAATCAGCCTTGCGCCGGAGGGCAACGGGTAGAACGTGAACCGCCGCTCGTCTTCTACTACCTTCTGCTCGTCAGACCCGACCCAGTTGTTGGTGGAGCGAATAGCGCCCAGCACCGGGCCGCTGACATGATCGCCGCTGCCGCCATAAGCCGGCAGGAATTCCACGTGCCGCTGGTAGCCGTGGCCCTCCACCTCGCTCCACACATCCGCGCCGCTCACCTCGCCGTGGGAGACGTAGATCGACTTGTGGTGCGGGTGATCGTGCTTCTCGCCCGGCACGTCGGGGATCATGGGGTAGTTGCGGGTCATGCCCTCGCCGGTGGGGCCGATGACGGGATACAGATACGGCTTTACTACCGGCACGGCATAGCGGTAGGTGGTGAAGAGCGCGCCGTTCATGTGCACGTCCACGCCGTGCTCGCCATCCGCTACCGTCACGCCTCCTTGCCCAAACCCTTCCCGCACGGTGTAGGTGCGCGACGCGCCCGCGGCCAAGGCGGGCACTACCCACACGAGGTGCGCGCCTTCGCAGCCCGGCACAATCTGCGCGGGCAGTTCGTCGCCGGTGGTGTCATCGCGCGCGACATAGCTTGCCGCCGCATCCAGCCCGTCAGCGGCGGCCCAGACCGGGCACTCATTGCGGTCGTGATTACCTGCGTGAACGGTGAGTTGCTTGCTTGCCATACCTTCGTCCTTCTCTTTTTTTGATCGCTATTGTGAACGCCATCTCTGCTCGATTACGTGTGATTATACACTGTGCGGCAGGGAACACACGGCACATGGGAGAGGGGGCAATGTCCAACCATGCCACCCTCGAATCCGCTCGCTCTGAGCTTGCCCGTCCTGAGCCAGTCGAAAGGTCGAAGGGTCTCCGTACGCCCTGAGCGAATGGAAACCTCTCCGTTCGCCTTGAGCTTGTCGAAAGGCAAGTGGAGGGCAGTGCAAGTTTTTCCTTCACTCCCGCCGCTCATGCTTCGACAGGCTCAGCACGAACGGCAAGATCCCCGCTGACCCTCCCGTTCGCCTTGAGCCTGTCGAAAGGTGAACGGAGAGCTGAACCCGTATTGCCTTTATATTCACTGCCGCCCATGCTTCGACAAGGGTTTTCGTAAAGCCCAGGCTTCGCGCAGCCCTCAGCACGAACGGCGCACACATTACGGCGCGAACGGGGAGGGCGCCTACGGTGTCGTCAGCCAATCGCTGCGGCGTCGGTTACACTGGATGCACGTCCCGCCATTAGCAGCCAAGGAGCCGGTGCCCGTGAGAATTCCTATAACCATGTCGCACGGTACCGACCAGATTCCGGGCAAGCGGAATCCGCTGACCCAGGACCATTTCGCGCAACTGGTCGCGATTGCCCATGAGCTAGGTTTCCAGTCAATCAGCTACGACGATCTCGCCGCATGGTTGTGGCAGGGCGGCACGCTGCCTGAGCGCCCGATCATGTTCGACTTCGATCATCCGATGAAGTCCATGCGCCATGAGGTGATGCCCGTGCTGGCGCGCTACGGCTACACGGCCAACCTCTTCATCAATACGGGGCTGATGAACGACATGTACGAAGCAGGCGTGCCGGACTTTACCGAGCGGGAGATTTTGCTTTGGGAAGAGGCCGCTGAACTGGCGGAGGCCGGCTGGCAGATCGGCGCGCATACGGTTACTCACCCCAACCTCTCCGAACTCAGCCGGGAAGACCCCACCGGCGCCAAGCTGCGCGCCGAGCTTGCGCAATGTGACGAGACGATTGAGCGGCACCTCGGCATCACGCCCCAGGACTTTGCTTTCACCGGCACCAGTTGGAGCAGCATTGCGGAACGCGAGGTGAAAGCGCGCTACCGTTTCGGACGCTTGTGGATCGTCGGCGCGGAGTATCAAGTGGACGGTCGCAAGACTCGCTACGCGGACTTGGTGGGCGTGCCCGGCGCGGATGAACCTGATGGCGGCCCGCCCCACGCCGCGCGGTACATCACGCGCGATGCCGATCCCTACCGTCTGCCGTCTATGGAGATCAACGCGCTCATCTTCACGCCCGCAGCTTTTCGCCGCTATCTGGAAGGCGCATTGGAAACCTAGGAGGGGATGAGCCTCTACGTCCCGGTGTGCCGTATTTCTTCCCGGTACACCGACGCCTGCGTTTCCGCTAGTTTCTCCAGCAGTTTTGCGGCGGTTTGGCCGGCGTCGTATTGCCGCAACTGCTCGCCAAGCGAGGCGGCGCGATCGTGCATTGCGGTTGAAGCAAGCACTGTCTCAATAGCTCCGCGCAGCGCCGTGCTCGATACTTCGAAGGGGTCAATCGCGGTTCCCGCGCCGAGCCACCGTACGCGCTGGGCGTTGTCCGGCTGGTCGTGCGCAAAGGGCGCAACCACGGCGGGCTTGCCGTGCAGCAGTGTGCCTACTGTCGAACTCGCGCCGCCATGGTGCACCACAAGCTGTGCCTTGGGAATGATGAGGCTGTTGGGCACATAGCGTTCCACCCGCACGTTGCACGGCGGCGTGGGCAGATCGGCAGGGTTGCCGCCCGTTGTAACCACCACGTCCGCGTCGAGGCCCCGCGCCGCGTCAAAAAGCGTCTCAAAGAACGCAGACTGGTAGAGACTTTGCACCGTACCGATGGTCGCGTAGACAAGGGGACGTTCGCTTGGCAAGCCCGCCAGCCAGTCCGGCACTGCATAGTCATGCGGACGGTCCCAGAGAGACGGGCCAACGAAGTGCACGTGGGGCGGCCAGGCTCGCCGCGGGTATTCGAACTCCGGCGGCATGAGCGCGAGCACCAAGAACGGAGACAGCGTACTCTTGAGAAAGCTATCGCGGATAGGCGGCAAACCGAATTCTGCCCTGATCGCGTTGAACTGACGGTCGTGTCTGCGCGCCGCAAAACGCAGGAGCGGCCAGAACAGCGGCGCGACGAGGCGCTGGAGAGAGCTTGGAGGATAGGGCAATCCGATCCCAAAGGGGTGTGCGCCCTTGCTCTCCATCAGACCGGGAAATACGGTCGTCGTTGCCCACGGCAGGCCGGTGACGTGCGCCACGATGCTGGCAAGATGGGTGAAGGAATCGAATACGAGCACGTCGGGTTGCCACGACGTCACGGCATCCAAGACTTCGCGGGCAGCGGTGGCGGCAAACGGAAACATTACCTCACGAGCCAAGAAGTCCAGCCCCTGCTTGCCGCGCAGCCGCCCAAACTCTGGCCAGCGCGTCAGGGCCTCTTCCGCTGTGATAGGCGGACCCGCCGGAAAGTACCGCGTAACCAACGGTGCGACGGTCTGCTCCACGCCAGGTCCGGAAGCGTAACCGACCTCGTGCCCGCGTGCCATGAGCGCCTGCACAAGCGGAAGCGTGGGATGGACGTGCCCAGCGGCGGGAATCGAAACGAAGAAGAAACGTGCCATACCAGTAACGTTTCGTACTCAAGAGAGCGCACGGCGCAGCTTTGCCGGCGTCCAATCGCCGCCGCGTGGCGGAAGCTGCATAGTACAATAGTAGCAAAGGAACTCTCGGGCTACTCCTATTGCCAGAAAGGAAGCCTGAGCACGAGATGGCTATTCTGCGCACGAGCGGTCCTACCTCCCTCTCCGCAGGGAGACCACCAAAAAACCCATGCTGCGGCGAGAAAGTCCCCTCTCCCACTGGGAGAGGGCTAGAGCCTGCCCCGTACGCCGATACGTAGAATCGGATGATTCGGGGGTGAGGGAGATTCGGAGCCAGGCAGTCCCGATACCAGCAGAATGAGATTTGGCTGATCCGGCCCAGTGCGCAAGCTTGGGCAAGGATCTCCTAAGTGGAAGCCGAGAGGTGATTCTTGCCCGTGTACGGCCAAGGGCACAAGTATTGTGGTAAGAGTATGGAACAATCACGTGCAAGCGACCGTTTGGAGCGTGGCGAGGGAAACCTTGCCGGCTGCCGCGCCGTGGTCATGGGGCTGGGTCTGCATGGCGGCGGTGTCGGCGTAGCCCAGTATCTGGCGGCTCAGGGCGCTATGGTAACGGTGACGGACCTCCGCGATGAGGCGACGCTACAACCGTCTTTGGCTGAACTGGAAGGCTTGCCGCTGCGTTATGTGTTGGGAAGGCATGAGGACGCGGATTTTCGTCATGCCGATCTCGTGCTGCGCAACCCCGCCGTGCCATTGGATTCACCGTACCTGGCCTTGGCACAGGAAGCGGGCGCTCGCATTGAGATGGAGAGCAGTCTATTTGTACAGGCATGTCCCAGTGAATTCATAGCGGGAATCACTGGCACCAAAGGCAAGACCACGACTACCGTGCTGCTTTCCCAGATGCTGGACGCCGCGGGCTATCACGTCGTGACCGCCGGCAACTTGCGCATCTCGATGCTGAGCCAGCTTGCGGAGATTACAGCGGAGACGCGTGTGGTGCTGGAGCTTTCGAGCTGGCAGTTGGAAGCCTTCGTGCCGCATGAGTACAGTCCGCCCTTGGCCGTGGTGACGAACGTGCTGATCGACCACCTCAACCGCTATGCGGGCATGGACGACTACGCCGCTGCCAAAGAGATCAATGTGCGTTGCCAGCGCCAGACTGACGTGGCTGTTCTCAACCGGGACAATGAATACACGCGAGCCATGGGCGCGCGGGCTCCGGGCAAGGTAGTGTGGTTCTCCGGTCAAGATGCTATTCCCGGAGCGGCGGACGCGCCGGAGAGCGGTGCGCACCAGCGGGTAAATATGGCTGCGGCGAGCGCCGCGGCACGACAGTGGGACGTGAACGACAGCGTTATTGCAACGGCTGTGCGGAATTTCACGGGCGTGCCGCACCGGCAGGAGCTTGTGCGGGAGTGGCACGGTATCCGTTTCATCAACGACACCACCGCTACCATGCCCACCGCCACCGTTGCCTGTATCGAGACTATTCCCGGCCCGAAAGTCCTCCTGCTGGGTGGCGCGGATAAGCGCCTCGATTTTTCGGGTCTGGCGCAGACGTTACACGACCACCAAGACACGATTCGAGGCATCGTGCTTTTGGAAGGCAGCGCCACGGACCAGTTGGCGGCGGCGTTGCCTCTGCCGGTCGCAGGACGCTATGCGGACATCGCGCAGGCGCTGGAGCAGGCCGTCGCCCTGGCCCGCAGCGGCGATGCCGTCATCCTCTCACCAGGGTGCGCGTCCTTTGGTATGTTCACACACGAGTTCGAGCGGGGTGACGCCTTTCGGACGTGGGTCGCTGCTTTGCCGGAGTGATAGCATGGGTGGACGAAGGCAAGAAATGTCTGGACTCTAGGAGGTAATTGCATTAACACAGATAATCATTGCGATAACCCGCCGAAGCAGGCTGACCAGTCTCCTGCTGTTCTTGGTGCTACTGGGCAACCCGCAGGGGCAACGCTATATGTAGATACCGAGAACCTTCAAGATAGTGCCCAGGCTCTTGTTCAAGGGGTTATTGAATCTTGGCCCAATGAGATACCTCCTCTCAAACGGTTGAACCTCTACGTCCAAGCAGACCAAGCGCAACTATGGGAAATGTGGGCTGAGAGTAAATATTCCCAATTGGTGTTAACAGTCCGAGGGACTCAGCACTTTAGCAAGCAGCCATCCAAGAATGCAGCAGACATCACAATGGCGCTCGACGCTGTGACTGACTTCTTGTCCGGCAATACGCAATTCGTGGCTGCCATGAGTGACGATAGTGACTTCATGGCAGTCTATGTGAAATTGAAAGAGTTGAATCAAAGAAAACCCCCGTTCCTCTGGGTGATGACTGACCGTGACAAGACACGATCAGCCACTATAAGAGAGTATTTCCCCAATGACCATATCCACGTAGTGCGTTTTCCAGCCAAGACCAAGACTCAATCTAAGTCCCCCATGCGCTCGACCAAGAAGGGCGAAAACAACGCAGGGCAACTCAATGAGATTGCCGAACTGATTATGAAGCAGATTCCCGTAAGTGTTTTCAAGAGTACAGAGTGTCAGGCAATCATCAAAGAATACTTGCCAAGACATCCTATGGCCGGTATGTCAGGTCCACAATTTGGGATAGAGTTCGGCAACAAAGTTTGGCCGATTCTGAAAGAGCGAGGAGTTAAACGGCAAGAGTCCAAGCCTCGAAAGTATGAGATGACTGAGGAAGCCAAAGGGATCATAGAAGACGATTAGGATGACGCGTGAGTTCAGGCTTGGATAACCCGTAGCAGCGGCGTTTGCCCAAACGGCGCAGTGCAGGTGCTCAGCGGTCAGGAATAGGAATAACTACGAACAGAAACGGAGCACACATGACCCCTACCGTAATCAATGGCTACGAGCACTTTGGCGGCATTCACCCGGAGACCGCCACGATCGCCAACTGTCTGCGATATTTGGGCGTGAAGAATCCGGCCACGGGTGAGCCCTTCACGGAGGCCATGGTATTTGGCATTGCGGGCGGCTTGGGCGCGTGCTACATCCTCTGGGAGTTCAAGGAGCATAACCGGCCGGCGATCGTGTTCGGCTGGCAACACCTGTTCAACTATCCGGTGCGCTATGTCGAGAATTTCTGTAAGCGGATCGGCGTCACATCCGAGTTTCATGAGACCGGCGGCATGAAGAAAGCGGGCCAGACGCTGCACGACGCCCTGGCGGCGGGGAAGCCCGCGATTCTCTGGTTGGAACGCGAGCTGCTTGACTACTACAATCGCGATCCCGACGACACGGGCTGGTTCAGTTGGGTTGTAACCGCTTGCGGTTACGATGCCACGGCAGATTCGTTCACAATAGACGACACAGGCGCGGTGCCGTTCACGGTGCCGAGCGCGTCGCTTACCGCCGCGCGCCAGCGCATCCCGTCATTCAAGAACCGCCTCCTACTGCTTTCGCCGCCGGAATCTATGGACCTACCGGCAGCCATCAGAGACGGCATTCAAGGGAACATCGAGTATCTGGGGTCGAAGTCAACCTCATTCGCGCTGCCCACGCTGCGCAAGTGGGCGCGAATGCTCACGGATACCAAGAATGCCAAAGGCTGGCCCACCGTATTCGCGGAAGGAAAGTGCCTCTTCTCCGGTCTGGTCTCGGTGTACGAAGGCATCATGCACGAAGGCAGTGACGGCACCGCCCTGCGCGGCATGTATGCCGACTTTCTTGCGGAAGCCGCGGTAGTCCTGGGAGCACCGGTCTTGGATGACGCCGCCGCAGAATACCGTGCCATTGGCGCAAAGTGGCGCGCACTCGCGGAGATGTCCCTCGATCCCGCGGTCGAGTCCCTTGCCGCCGCCCGGGATGTGCTCGATCGACGCGAAGCTGCCATCATGGCTGGCGGGGACGATCAGGCGGACACAATTGTGGGTCTTGGCAAGGAATTCGAAGCCATGCGCCCGGATGCCGACGCTGCCTTCCCCCGTGACGAGGCATGGATCAACGATCTCTTTGGGCGCATGCAGCCGCAGATCAGTGACATCTTCTCGCATGAGAACGCCGCGCTGGATATGCTGCGCGAAGCTATGCAAGACTAAGAAGACGTCTGACATTGAGTCGCAGACCATTGTCCGCGGCAACGGCACGTTTGCCCCGTAGAGTGGTACCTCGTGTCCACCATACCCGCGTAATTCGGGAATCCATCCTGACTGCGGCCCGGCATCTCTCGGACGCAACGCGTGGGAAGAAGCGCACGTAATCACGGTAGGGGCACGATATATCGTGCCCCTACGCCTGACGGTCGGGTCAAGGGTGATCGTCGGTGACGCCGCCCGTCTTGCCTACTCACCCTTCATCCCGACCGCAATCTTGGCGGGCAGACCCCAGAGGCGCTCTTTCTCGCTGTGGGCTATCCGGAACCCGGCGTCCTGGAGCGCCTGGGCGACGTAGATCGGCCGGCAGTCGATGTATTGCGGCAGGCGCTGGTGCAGCCATTCATACACGCGCAACATGAGCGAAAGACCGTCCTCGCGGGATAAGCTCACTACGCCCAACCTGCCGCCGGTCTTCAGGACACGCTTGATTTCGCCAAGCACGATTGGGATTTCGGGAGTATCGAAAAGTTCCAGCGTGAAGCTCATAAAGGCGGCGTCAAAGTCCTCATCAGCATAGGGTAGTTGCGCCGCATCCCCGCAGTGCAGCTCGACTCTTTCAGAAAGCCCCGCGCGGTCAAGCCGTTTGCGGCTGACCGTCAGCATGCCGCGAGATAGGTCTACGCCGGACACGCGCCCTTTCTCACCCACCGCCGTGGCAATGCGCTCCAGACTATGTCCCGTGCCAAAGCCGATCTCAAGCACGGCCTCGCCACTCGCCACATCCAGCCGCTCCAAGGCCAGATTCCGCAGCCTCTTCTCAAAGTTACCGGCAAAGAGATCGTACGAGCGGCTCATTCTGTCGTAGCTCGCTCGTGCCTGTGCTTTTGTGCGGGGTACGCGCAGCATCGCTTTATCCAATTCCAATCGAATCGCGCTTAGGACTCGGCCTCATCCGCGGCTAGCGCCGACACTGCCTCCGCAGCCATAAACTGCTCGCGCTCGATCATGATCTTGAGCGCAGTGTATATCAGGATATTGAGTGTGAATCCCCAGAGCGCCGAGAGTTCAGACTCAAGAAACGTGAATACCTGGGTGACAAAGATGCTCACGAGCACACTGCGCACGAACCAGTGGTAGGCCGCGAGGCGAGAGCGCCGCAGTTGGAAAATACCAATGAAGGTCAGCACACCGGATACTGCGACAGAAAACAGGCTTGCCGTGTCTGTGAATCCAAGGGACAGGGTGTTGGGATCGCTCACTAGCAGGCGCGCCAACGCGATGAGCAACACCGCAGTAATTTGCACAGCGGCCGCCAACAGGAAGAAGGTGATCAAGACCGGTCTGAACCAGCGGGAGAGCACCACGCGGCTGTAAAGTTGCACGGCGTAGTCCCGCGCCCGGAAGTAGAAGCTCATATCCTGCACTGGCTGCGGCTCGATGGTCTGAACGAAAGCCGTTAGCCCTTGAACGACAGGATCGGACGTGTCCGACTTGGCGAGCAGGCTGAGCGTGCTCTGCTTGGTCTCCGCGTCAAGGGGTCTGCCGGCGGCCAATTCCAGTTGGTTGAAGGCATTTGCCAGCGCCTCGCTCGGCCCCGGTTCCTGCCGCCGAAAGGCCTCGAGCACCAGGAAGATTACGATGAAGGTGATGTAGATCAGGCCGATGGTGGGCTCGTAGAAGTAGTTGTTGTCGCTGGTGATGAACTTGCCCAGCTCGTCGATAAAGGTGCCGAACCCGATGCCCCCCAAAATGGCGGCGAGCCGCTGGGCCACACGCCCCAAGGCGGCAAAGAGCACGAGCAGGGCAACGGTCATGAAGAGCCCGCCCCAGAGCATGTGGGCAATGTGCAGTCCCTCGCCGCCCAACTGCGGATAGCCGGTGGCGGCAAGCGCGCCGCGTATGGCCAGCACCGAAGCTACGCCCGCGACGAGAAAAAGCTCGATGAGCTCCGGAGCGTCGCTGTTGCGAACGAAGAAGTGCCTGAGTTGCACGAAGCCTCCTCAGTGGCGGACTGCGGCGGACAGTTCGATTTGAGCCAGAGCCGGCATGCGCGCAGCCGCCGCAGCGTTAAACCCCGACTGCTGCGACAGGGTTTGCTGCATGGCAGCGGCTCCCGCATGCATACATGCGATACCTTACCAGAAATCCTTATCCGACCCGCTCGCCATGTCTGCGCCAGTCTTTCCAGAGTTTCGCCGTCTTGCTCAGGGCATCGCGGCGGCGTATGCTTAAGAACAACAGCCACCCCGCGTTTGCAGAATTGAACAGGCGACAAGAGAGCCTCCGATGAGCCCCACCAACACCAAAACCCCCGCCGATTCGCTTGTCCTCATAGATGGACACTCCATCGTCCATCGGGCGTTCTTTGCGGTGCCGAAGGAGTTCACCAGCGCTTCCGGCGAACCGACCAACGCCGTCTTTGGCTTCACGAACACGCTCCTCTACGTCATCGACAAGTTGAAGCCGAAGTACGTTGCCGTCGCCTTCGATCTGCCCGGCCCCACCTTTCGCCACGAGCAGTTCGCCGAGTACAAGGCGACGCGGCCGGAGGGCGATCCCTTGCTCTTCCAACAGATGGACCGGGTGCGCCAGGTAGTAGAGACGTTCAACATCCCCATTTTCGCGGTAGAGGGCTACGAGGCGGACGACGTGCTCGGCACCCTTTCCCGCCAGGCGGCGGAACAGCAGATACCTACTTTCATCGTCACCGGCGATACCGACACCTACCAACTTGTGGATGACACGGTGCACCTGCTGGTGCCCCGGCCGCGCTCCGGGGAACTGGCAGAGGTGGGACCCGAGGAGGTGGCGGAGCGCTTCCAGGGGCTTACGCCAGAGCAGGTCATCGACTACAAAGCGCTGGTGGGAGACACCTCGGATAACGTGCCCGGCGTGCGCGGCATCGGCGCGAAGACCGCCGGGACTCTGCTACAGAAATACAGCGATATCGAGGGCATTCTTGAAAACATCCATGAGTTGCCTACCCGCCAGCAGAAAGCGCTGGCGGAGAACCAAGAGCAACTCGCCCAGAGCCGTGGCTTGGTGACGATTGTACGGGACATGGATATCACGCTCGATACTGCGGAAAGTGAACTGGGCGATTACGACCAAGATGAAGTGCTGGCGCTGTTTCGCGAGTTGAGCTTCCGTTCACTGCTCGACCGCCTGCCGCAGCCGGCCGGCGCGGCCACAGAACAGGCCGCGCTCTTTGGCGAAGCCAAGACCGATACACAAGCTCAGGTGCTCAGCGACGTCGGCGCGATTGAGGATCTGTGCGCAACGCTGCGCGACGTGGGTGACGTCGCCGTCCTACCCGTGCTTGATCCCGATCCGCCCGCCTGGCCCCGTCTCCTGGGATTGGCGTTCGCGTGGGGCGGGAACGAAGCGGCCTATGTTGAATTAGCGGAGTCAGAGGCGCTGGCAGCCATTGCTCCGGTGCTGAGCGACCAGCAGATACCCAAGATCGTATTCGACGCCAAAGCGCTCTACTTGGCGCTGCTCACCCACGGTGTCGGCATGGGAGGCGTGGTATTCGACTGCCACCTGGCTGGCTACTTTGCTAACGTCATCGGCGCCCGCTCTTCCACGCTAAAGCAAGCCGTCTTCGACGTCCTGGGAGCGACGCTGGAGGGCGTGGACGATCTCCGTGACCGCAAGAAGTCCCTGGCCGCTGCCGATGCCGCAACGCTGGCGCAGGCAGCCGCTCACGAGGCGGAGATGTTGCTGGCGTTGCGCGCCGCGCTGGAAGAGTATCTGGACGAGCGCAACGTGCGCACGCTCCATGATGAACTGGAACTGCCGCTGGCGACAGTCATTGCGCACATGGAGTTCGCGGGCATCGCGGTGGACGTGGAATTGCTGCAGCAACTCACGGCGGACATGGCAGGGCGCATAGCGGCTATAGAGAGCGAAATCTACAAGGCTGTCGGGCATGAATTCAAGATCAATTCTCCCAAACAACTTGGCGACATCCTCGTCCATGAGCTTGACATTCCCTTGACCAAGAAGACCAAGACGGGTTTCTCTACAGATTCCTCGGTATTGGAACCGCTGCGGGGTGCGCATGAAGTTGTCGATCTCGTCCTGAACTACCGCCAGCTTACGAAGCTCAAGTCCACGTATCTCGACGCGCTGCCGACCAAGGTGAATCCGCAGACACAGCGCATCCATACGTCATTCGAACAGACCGGCTCTGCCACCGGGCGGCTTTCGTCAAACGATCCCAACTTGCAGAACATTCCCATTCGCACCGCGGAGGGACGGAAGATACGCAAGGCGTTCGTTGCCGGTGGTTCCGGCCAAGTCCTGCTCGCCGCCGACTACTCGCAGATCGACCTGCGCGTGCTGGCGCACCTCAGCCAGGACGAAGAACTCTGCAAGGCCTTCCGCAACGGGGAGGACATCCACACCTTTACCGCCGCCCAGTTGTTCGACGTGGGGATGGGCAGTGTAACGGAAGACATGCGGCGCACGGCCAAGACCGTGAACTTCGGCATCATCTACGGCGTGACCGCCCACGGCCTGGAGCAACGCACCGACCTCGGTTTCCAGGAAGCCGCGGCACTCATAGACAGCTACTTCAAGACCCATGTGGGAGTGCGGGAGTACACGGAGCGAACCAAGCAATTCGCCCACGAGCACGGCTACGTGGAAACGCTGCTGGGCCGCCGCCGCTACCTGCGGGAACTCCAGTCCTCCAACTTCAACGTGCGGCAGGCCGCCGAGCGCATGGCAATCAATATGCCCGTGCAGGGCACGTCGGCGGACATCATCAAGGTGGCGATGCTCCACGTGGCCGATCAACTGGCCGCCACCGGCCTCCCCGTACATATGCTGCTGCAGGTGCACGATGAACTGGTCTTCGAGTGCGATGAAGCCGTCATTGACGCGACCACCGATCTCGTGATCCCGCTCATGGAAAACGCCGTGTCGCTGGACGTGCCGGTGAAGGTGGATGCCAAGGTGGGCAAGAGCTGGGACGACATGGAGCCGCTGGCGTGAACCTGCTGATCACGTCAGGCGCTACGCCTTTGGCGCAAGAGTTGGCGCGGGCGTTTGCCGATGACCATGACGTGCGCCTGACAGATGTTATCGACGTGCAGACGACGTGGCCGTTCGTGCGCTGCGATCTCGGCCATGATGCGGCCACCGACCGGCTCGTGGCCGGCGTAGATGCGCTCATTCATTTGGCCGCGCTGCCGCCGGCGCAGATAGATAGCTCGGAAGAGTCAGCAAACCGCCAGCTCGACTTTCACACCCGTTGCACGTATAACTTGCTCCATGCCGCCAGTGAGGCCGGGGTCTCGCGTTGCATTTTCGCTGGCAGCCTCAGCGTCTTTGCCAATTGCCATGACGATTGGGCAATCAACGAAAGATGGCGGCCTCAGCCCTCCACGGAGTCGCAGGTTCTGGCGCACCACTTGGGCGAGTTTGTGTGCCGCGAGTTCGCGCGGGAAGGCCGCCTGGCCGTTACGTGCCTGCGCTTGGGCACTCTTGGCGCGAGCACCAATGGCGCCGCACAACCGCCCGATCAGACGTGGCTTTCGTATGCGGACGCCGGGCGGGCTTTTCAATGTGCTTTGGCAGCGCCGCCGGAACCCTGGGGGATTTATCACATTCAGTCCGAGTTTCCAGGGGCGCGATTTACGACTGAAAAAGCCCGGCAGGGGCTAGAGTTTTCGCCGCTCAGCACCAATCCCGGCGGTGACGCATGAAGGTCTTGATTGTCGGTGGTGCCGCCCGATTGGGGCCCCACGTGATACGCGCGCTGGAAGGCGAACATACCTTACGCGTAACCGATATCGTGCCGGTTGAAACGCAGCATGAGTTCCAGCAAGTGGATATCGCCTCACCCGCTGAGGTGCACGGCGCGGCGGAGGGCATGGACGCCATCGTGAACTGCTCGGTGGAACGTGAAGGCCGCCGTCGGGCGGCCTTCGACGTGAATTCACGAGGCTGCTACAACATGATGCGGGCAGCCGTCTCGCATGGCATTTCGCGCGTCATCAATACCGGCCCGCACTTCACCATCCAAGGCAATACCTACACGACGTTTGACTACGAGATCAATCCCGACGTGCCGCCGCATCCCAGCACCAACCCCTACGCGCTCAGCAAAGGGGTAGGGCAGGAGATCTGCAAGGTGTTTACGGAAAACCACGACGTGCACGTACTCACCTATCTCTTCTACGAATTCCGCGATCACAACAATCCGACACTGCGCGGAGACCACCCGTTTGCCATCTCCTGGCGCGATGCGGCTGAAGCCATACGGCTGGGTCTGGAGGTAGACCTGGCGACGCTGCCCTCCCGCTGCGAAGTCTTCAACATTCACGCCGACCTGCCCCACCAGCGGTTCTCCAACGAGAAGAACAAGCGCCTGCTGGGTTTCACACCGCAAGACCGGCTGGAAGCCATGTGGCAGCGGCGTTAACGGCTGTTCTGGGTTGCGCTAAATTGCGCGCGTGTGGTGAGGGCACGGTTGGCTTGTATTCCGTCACTCCGGCGAAAGCCGGAGTCCAGTGGGGGCGGGGTAGCAGTGCGCCGCATTCCCACCCAGGTTGCTAGACCCAACCAGCCAGCCAAACGCTGATTTCGGCGACCAACTCCTCCAGGCTCTCGCCGCGGCTCGTCTGGGAGACCTCCATCGTCCAGGGTCCCTGGTAGCCGATGTCTGCGAAGGCTTGGCGGATCGCGACCCAATCGTAGGAGTTTAACGCGGGTGAGTGGTGGTCCACGTCGCCGTTGGGCGCGTCGAGATCGTGGATATGCGTTCCGCAAAGGCGGTCGCCGGCGATGCGGATTTCGTCCGCCGGATCACGCTTGACCTTGCCGGCGTGCCCCAGGTCGATGATGAGACCCACGCGCTCGCTGGGGTAGGGTGCCACAACCTCGCGCAGTTCTGCCATATTGTTGAGCGGCATGTCAGGATAGGGCAGGTTCTCCAAGGTCACGCGCACACCCACTTGTTCGATGGTGGGCATCAGCGCGTCCAGCGTGCGACGAATGCCATCACGCTCCTGCTGACCGAGTGTCGGGTCGTCGGGATCGGGCAAGAAGCTGGGATTCGGAATGGGATGAATGACCATCTCCGTGAGGCCGAGACTGCCCGCCAGCCGCAGGTAGCCGCTCAAGGCGCCGACGCTCTCACTTAGCCATTCCTCGTCCAACACGGCCAGGATGTTGCGGCCCGCCGGCGCGTGCATCGTCCGCGCCCGCACGGAATGCCCGGCAAAGAGCGCTTTGAGGCGGCGTTCTTCGGCAGCATCCGACCCATAGACGTGGGGCTCCCGCACGTTGAGTTCCACCTGGGGAAACCCGACCGCGGCAATGCCGTCCAAGGCCGCGGGCAGGTCGCGGTCTCTGAAGAGTGCCGTCGAGCAGCTTGTGTTCGTCATAACAATTCCTTTATGGACTTCTCTTCCAATTCCATGCGACGCGCGTAGGGGCACGATATATCGTGCCCCTACACGTGTCCAATATCGTCAGAGGACACATTGCCCTCGCCATTCATCTAGGGCATTCGGGCGCAGGTTACAAACCTGCGCTACCGGAGCACAGCCGCCAAGAGGCTTGAGCGTTTGGCAATGATGGACTGAATTGCCGTGACCGTTTGTTACCCGTATCGTTCTTCAGTCCAGGGATCACCGTGCATGTGGTAGCCGCGCACCTCCCAGAAACCGGGTTCGTCGGCATTGACGAATTCCAGGCCCCGCAGCCACTTGGCGCTCTTCCAGAAATAGAGATGGGGCACCATGAGGCGCAGCGGCCAGCCGTGGTCGAGGGTGAGGTTTTCGCCGTTGTGCTTGTACGCCAACAGCACGTCGTCGCGCAGGAAGTCCGCCAGCGGCAGGTTGGCGGTATAGCCCTGCTCGGCGTGGGCGATGACGTGGGTCGCCTCCGGTTTGATCCCAGCTTGCTCCGCGACATACTCGGCCGGGACGCCCTCGAACACGCTATCGAGCAGGCTCCACGTGGTGACGCAGTGAATGTCGCAGAGCACCTTCTTGGTGGGCAGATTCATGAAGGTCTCGTAGTCCCACGTGAGTGGGTTATCCACCAGCCCGACGATGCGGAGGTCCCAGCGGGCGGGATCAAAGCGCGGGGTGGAACCGTAGGTGAGCACAGGCCAGCCGCGCGTGACCCACTGGCCCGGCGGCACGCGCGAGCGGTCCGTGGGCCGGGCGTCCAGCGCGTCGGCGGCCTCCTCATGCACGCTCTCCGGCATCGCCGCGTCGTCTCCGCTCTGTCTGATAAAGCCTGAAAGGAAGCGTCCCAGTTCCATTGTGTATCCCCTCTTTTGCCACACCTGCTAAGTTCCCCTGCTCCCGAACACTCTCTCGGACCACTTGTCCGAATGTGTAAGACAGGAACCACAAGGGGCATCATCGCTAGTATAGCAGAGGGAGACAACGGGGCAGAGGCCGGTGTGCGTGGGGATAGCTGTCGCGCCAGACCGGCAAGACGTAGAATTTTGCGGGAGGAGAAGGCATGATGCGGCAAGCACAAGGGAACTCCGCGGCTGAGGACCGCAAAGCCCGTCTTGCGCCAGCGGTTCGCGCTGCTACGATTCCGCATCTTGCACATTCAGGACCCGCAGGTGTGCTCGCGTTGCCATAGCCTGGGCCTCGTCGGTGAGCAGTCCGTTTACTACGAGCACGCCCACCTTGTAGTCATCATCCTCCAAGACCGCGATCAGCTTCTCGACCTCCTCTGCCGGTACCGGCGCCGCCGGGACAACGCGCACCGCCAGAAAACGCGAGCCGCGCTCCAGCGTAAGGGCGGCGGCACTTGCATCCTGGTCGTCACTCAGGCCCACGGTGTACCCCTGGCGGCGCAGCCCGCGCACGGCGGACTCAATCAGCGAGGCGCGCAGCGACACCTGGGGAGTTTGCGCAACCGCTGTCAGTGCCTTCAGCACGTCCTGGTGCATCCAGCGCTCTTGCGGTGTGGGTCCGATACTCGCTGGCGGCTTCTCCAGGAATCGCTCCGCCCGGAAATTCGCGCCGCAGTAGCACATGAGCGCGAACGCCAGCGGGATGCCGACGATGCTGCCCACCGACGTAAAGAAGGCCAGCCAGAGCCATAGCCCTTTCACGCGCATGCCGTGCGCCACGTACCAGCCGCCGGTAAGCAGAAAGGCCCCCCATTGCCACCGCGTCGGTACGAGCGGCGTCTGGCCGTTCGCTTCGCACCAGCGGCGGTAGGCATCACCGCGAAACGACGCGGCGCAATACGAACTGACCAGCGACCAGAGCACGAGTGCCGCGACACCGGCACGCAGCGCTGCCGTCTCCAAAGGGTCTTGCTGAAAGATGAACACCGCGTTGATGAGCGCGAGGATGATCACGGCGCCTTGGGGCACCAACAGGATGCGCCCCTTGGCGGTTAGGCCTTGCTGAAAATACCAGAGCGCACCCAGCGCGAACGCCGGAAAACTCCACCCGGAAGGTGGATGCGCGTGCCAAGCCGGAGACTCCGGCGCCGATGAGCGAGTCATCCACTACGCCCCTATGGCGGCTTGTATTGAGAAAACTTCCTTCACTGTCTCCAAATCCCTCAGGCGCACAGGCGCTGGCGGGCGTGAATACCTTGTGAATCCTCAACTCTCAAGAGCTGGACAGCGGAGCTTGTGATAACTGTAACACAAAAGCAATTAGCACAGAATATGTCAATAAGGTAGCACACCGGAACGCCAGAACCAGGCTGGAAGAGCGTTTTCTTTGCTCTAGCGCCGACTTTGGGCAGCGCCAAATACCCTGTCAGGTTCCTGCATTTTGTAGTATGCAAAGAATCGCGAGTGCGTTCCATTGTTGCTCTACATAGCGTACGTGCGCAACACGTCACGGTGTGGGCAAGGCCGAATTTCTTATCAATCTCTTAGGAAATTTTGCGCAGGGAATCAGGGCGAAGAGGCACTTTTCCCTGTAATGGCGCGCATCAATCGTCTTTCCTGGAGCTTGACAGCAGACGCTACTATTAGATATGCTTGATTATGCATGTGAAATCGCACACAAAGTATGCATGGGAGTTCAGGGCAAGGAAAGCTTACCAGTATTGCTGGCGCAATTGCGCACCATGTCTGTGTGCAGCACGTGGCTAGTTTCGGGTACATTCGTTCAGTTTACGCCGGAGGTTCCAGATGGAGGCAACAGTACAAGTTCTTACCTGCGCGCGCTGTGAGACCGACATTACCGGTCAGCGTGACGGGAAATCCAAGCGTGCCGGCCTGTGCGCGCGCTGCGGCCGCGCGGAGCGGCTCTCTACCTATTTCAAGCGTTACTACCAGCGCAACAAAGAGAAGATTCTGGAAAAGAATCGCCGGTGGGCGCGGGAGAATAAGGAGCGTGTGGCCGAGTTGCGCCGTATCCGCTTGAGCAAGCAGCCCAAGAAGCCCAAGGAACCGAAGTTCTGCATCGATTGCGGCACCGTCGTCCAGCGCGCGCTCCGCTGCCGGAAGTGCTACGTGCGCAACAAGTACCACACCGACGCCGAATACCGCCGCAAGCGCCTCATCACTACCAAGCGCTGGGCCCAGAAGAAGCGCGAGGAAGCGCGTCTGCACAAGATGATTGACTCTGCTGAGACCACGGCGCAGCCGGTAGCGCGCTAGATGTCGGTAGTCGGACTCCCTGCCATTGGCTCCGCTGGGTAGGGGATCGGAAGCCCGAGAAGCCGCGAGCGGCATTGCTCGCGGCTTCTTCATTTATCCTCTTTGCCGGATTGGGACGCGCTTCACTGTGTCCCGGTCTTGCGCCCTATGCAGTCCCACTGGAAACCTACGCAAAGATCCCCATTGGAACCTGATGGAGCCTTCTGACCGCGAGAGTCACGTGGCGGCAATCTCGGCAAGAGAGGACTCCCTCGTACAAAATCCCTTCAGATTGCTCCGAGAGCCATGCGGCTACATGCTTAAATGAAGAAGAGGATCGTGCCTCCACAATCCTCTCACGTTCCGACGCAACTCCGGTTGCCCAGGCTTTGTGTTGGAGTGGCGGTCCCGACCGGATTCGAACCGGCGATCTCAGCCTTGACAGGGCCGTGTGTTAGGCCAACTACACCACGGGACCAGTACGTTCTCAATTACGCGGAGAACAATCGCGGTGGGCCGGGGAGGATTCGAACCTCCGTAGCCGTTACGGCGCCAGATTTACAGTCTGGTGGTTTTGACCGCTCGCCCACCGACCCATAAATCAGGCAGCAAGCAGGTATACGCACTTACCTGGATTCAGTATAGCAGCGAACACCCTCTTTGTCACCCCTTTTCCACCGCGCACTGCGCTGAAACCCACTCCTCGTATGCAGTGCGGAGAGCCTGCGTGACCGAGCCTGGGATGCCGCTGCCAATCTGCTGACCGTCTATGGCGCAGACGGGCATGATGCCCATGAGGGCGTTCGTGAGAAAGACCTCGTCAGAATTGAGCAGAGCCGAATCGTCTAGCTGCGTTTCGTCGACGACACGGCCTGTGCTCGGTGCCAAATCTTCACGCACCAGCGCGCGGATGGTGCCCGACAGCGCGCCGGCCTCCAGCGGCGGTGTGTGCAAGCGGCCTGCGTGCACACAGAAGACGTTGGCAGCAGTAGCACAGGCCACATTGCCCTGCGTGTTGAGTATTAGCGCTTCATCAGCGCTTTTATCTGCTGCTTCTTGGCGCGCCAGTATGTTTTCGAGATAGCCCAGCGACTTGACGCGGGAGAGGGGCGACTGCTCGTTGCGGCGCACTTTGCGGCTGATGATCACTCTCATGCCGTCACGATAAAGGTGGTCAGGGTAAGGCGCGAACGGGGTTGCACGGATGAGAAGCGTCGGCGGCGCGTCGGCAGGCGGCAGCAGGCCGCGCGCGGCGGGCGAAAACCCGCGCGTGACCGTGAGACGGACGGTGGCTTCACACAGGTTATTGGCGTGGAGTGTCTGGCCCACTGCTTGGTGCAACTCATCCGCCGTCCACGGCAGCGCGAGCCCAATCGTCTGCGCCCCAGTGTGCAGGCGCTCCCAATGCCGCTGCCACTGCAGAATGCCGCCTCCCAACACGCGCATAGTCTCGAAAAGCCCGTCGCCCAGCAGTAAACCACGGTCAAGTACGGAGACCGCGCCTGTGCCCTCCGGCACGAGTTGCCCGTTCACGTAGCAGACTGGCTTCTCGCTGATGCCGTCCATCCTCCAACGTAAATTGCCTCCAGCTCTTGCGCGACTGGGTATCACTGCTGCGAGGTCGTTCCCTCCAACACGCGCCGGGCGGCTTGGGCTTTCACCAACGTCTCGTCGTATTCCGCCTGGGGATCGGAATCGGCCACCACCGCGCCGCCCACTTGCAGGTAGAGGTGGTCGCGGGTGAGCATGAGCGTGCGGATGACAATGCTCGTGTCCATCGTGCTATCAAAGCCCAGATAGCCGATAGCGCCGCAGTAGATGCCGCGCCGCACGGGTTCAAGCTCCTCGATGATCTCCATGGCCCGGATCTTGGGACAACCGGTTACCGAACCGCCGGGAAAAGCGGCCTCCAGCGCCGCCACGGCATCGGCTTCCGGCCGCAATTCCCCCGTAACTGTGCTGACGAGTTGCCACACGTTGCTGTAGCCCTCAATTTGCCAAAGCGCAGGCACGTGTATCGACCCAGGCCGGCAGACCTTTCCCAAGTCGTTGCGCAGCAAGTCCACGATCATGAGGTTCTCGGCGCGGTCTTTTTCGCTGGTGCGCAATTCCCGCGCCAGCCTCTCGTCCTCGGCCGTGGTGCGCCCGCGCGGCCGTGTGCCTTTGATGGGCCGTGTCTCTACGACACCCTCACGCACATGCAGAAAGCGCTCCGGCGATGCAGAAACCACCCAACGCTCGCCGAGATCAAGAAAGGCTCCAAACGGTACTGGGCTTTCCCGCTGCAAGCGCTGGTAGAGTGCCCACGGCGATCCTTCCCAGCCAGCGGTGAAGCGCTGCGAGAGGTTCACCTGATAGACGTCGCCGGCCGCGATGTACTCCTGTGCCCGCCGCACCATGGCGAGGTATTGCTCGTGGGTCACATTGGATGCCAAGGGCGTGGTCAAGCGAAAGTCGGTCGTGGTGCCTTCCCAGGCACCGTTACGGCTTTGCCAGGCAGTCAGGATTCCCATGATCTCAGTCTGCCGCGCGAGGGCGCTCGCTTCCGTGCGGTCCGGCAAGCCGGTGGTCACCAGCCATGACGTATTCGTATGGTGGTCGTGCGCCAGGACCCAGTCGTAGAGGCCCAGGCTCATCTCCGGCGTAGGCACGTCGCACTGCGCATATGTAGGCAATTCCTCTAGCTGACGCCCCAAGTCATAGGCGAACGCGCCCACCGCGCCGCCTTGAAACGGTGGACCATCCGGTGCAGGCGGCAAAGCAAACTCCGCTAAGAGTTCACGCAGCACGGCAAAGGGCTGCCCGCGGCGCACGGTGGAACGTCGGGGCTGGTGACACCACTCTATGCGAGTGCGGTCCCCGGTGCACTCAACGCGTAGAAATGGATCGGCAGTGAGATAAGAGTAGCGTCCCAGCGCCCCCTGTTGGCTGCTTTCGAGGAGCGCGAGTCCCGGCCAATGGGCGAACGCCGGCGCGACCGCATGCGGCAATACAGTTTCCGGTAACTGCTGCACCAGCGGCGCTAGCGTGCTGTTGGTCACGGTACCGATCATGTGACTTGGCCTCCTGTTCCTAATGAGACCATGCCACAGGCAAGGGCGCAACGGCGTGTGTAGTTACCGTGGGCTGCACCCTCACCGCCTGCAAATGGATGGGTCGATGGGATCGGTGCATGAAATGGGTCGGCGGACTGCGCGCTCAGTCGTTCTCGCTCGCGCCAGCGCTAAACTCGCTCTGCCTGAAGAGTTGCGCGCCGAGGACTGCGCTCCAGGCTACCCAGAGGAAGTAGCACGCGCGCGTGATCGTCACCATGGTGTCGTACAGCGCGGGATCGCTAATCCCCACCACTTGACTGAGGAGCGCAATCGCAGAAATGACCGCGACAGCTAACGCCACCGGTCTGCCATAGCCTTCACGCGCGGGCAAGCCGAGGCTCAGCAGCAGGAAGCCAAGGGCAACGGCGAGACCTGCAATGAGGCCGATGCTGAACTGAACGGCGAAAATCGCCGCGGCGGGCTGGACGGTCTCATGCGTCATGCCGAGTGCGAGTCCCTGCATCAGAATCCAGCCAAAGACGCCCACCGTGAGCATCAGATACCCAAAGTGCGCCGACACTCTGCCGATACCGCCGCCTCTGACGCCTCTCAAGAGAATGTGATACCCGAAGAGCGTCAACGTGAGGCACGCGGCTATCAGGAGTGACGTGAAATTAGCGAGGGCGCGGTTCTCTACCAAGGCCGCAATCGACCCTGCGGCGTCACTGGCCTCAGCGCTGGCGATGAGCATGCCACCCGGCTGAAAGAGATAGGCGACCACGGTCACCACCGGGCCGACAATCAGCGCAAACCCCGCAAGCCCGTTTATGGATTGTAGCCGCATACCACACCTCCTTTAGGCTGTGTCCACATACACGCGGCGTGGCACACCAAGGGGCAAATCAATGAGTAGACCTCTCTCCGCTCGGGCTTTCTCCCAAGCAATCGCCTCGCGATGCCTCTCATCCGCCGCTCTCCCGCATGGTACCACCATGCACGGCGTTAGGCAGCTAGACAACGAGCTTAAATCGTCTATGCACTGCGATCATCTCTGCGCAGACGTTGTGGACACGTCCGAACTGCGCTCATTTGTCGAGAACTGCTGCCACTGGGTGCTCGATCCGCAACTTCCGGCTCGCTTCCGGGATGCGTTCCCACGTCCCTCGTGCTGCATCCTTTTCTCCCGCCAGGGCTTGGGCATACGCCAGGTTTGCCAGCACGTCCCAGCGGTTGCTTGGCTGCCAAAGGGTAATCATCTGGCGGTCGCGGGCGGCTGGCAGCGGTGTCGCCGTCATTTCGACAACCCGATACAACCGGCGTCCAAACACCGTGTACGGTCTGCCGCCGCAGACCGCCAAAACCTCAGAACCATCGTCCGCTTTCGTGATGCCAAGAAAGCGTCCCGTCGTCCAGACGGCACTGCCGATCAAGACGGTGTAGAGAAGCAGCGCGCCGCCCACCGGCGCCACGTGAAACGTGGGAAAGGCGGCGACCACGATCCCGCTGATTGCCGCCAACGCGCTGAACGTCCAGAGCAGCCAGACCACGCGCAGGCGGCCGATGCCGAGCATCTCGAAGTGGTGATGCAGCGGCGTGGCCGTAAACGGCAGCGAAAACTCCGTATGCGGCACAAAGTGCGGCGTCCCTGCATAACGGCCCAAGCGCACGCAGTGGCGGAAGAACGGCGTGACGACTTTGGCTTGCACAAACCCGGAACCGCCGTCCAGCAAGAAGACGCCGCCCACGAAGAGCCAAATCGCGTCCGCGCCGCCGAACAGCGCCAAGGCGGCAAAGGCGCCGCCGAGGCCCAGCGCGCCGCTGTCGCCGAGATAGATGCGCGCCCGCCGCTTCACGGTGCCCGTGGACGACCAGGCGGAGGGTTGGTTGAAGAGCAGCAGCCCGATGCTTACGCCCAGCAGCGCCGCCGCGAAGGCAATCAACTCGCCGTTTGCCTCGCGTATGATGAGTGAGAGCAACATGCTGCCGCCGGCGATACTCGCCATGCCGGCGGTCAGACCGTCTATGCCGTCACTCACTGCCACCGAAAACGCTGAGCCGAGCGTGAGCGCAAAGAGCCAGACCAGCGTGAGTCCGAGCCCGACCGCGCCGACGACGTTGAGGGCCTGCAGCACCCTGCCGCCCTGTGTGGCGGCCTGCGTGAAGCCGGTCTGCGTGAAGTCGCCCGGCCACCAAAAGAGCGCTGCTACCGTAACCAGCGCCGCAATTGCGTGGGCGAGCAAATAAGCGCTGTCCCCAAAGCCGGTGCCGTGCCGCCACTTCAGCCAGTCGTCGGCAAAACCTATACCAAAGAAGAGAGTCGTGAGCAGCGTGAGCAGGAGCAGGATCGCGCTCGTTTCGGGCCACACGAACCACCAAACACCGCTGAGGCACCACAGCGTAACGATCAGCGCAATGCCGCCAACGCTGGGCAGGCGCAGGCTCGGGAGGTCTTCATGGTCTTTGCTTTGCACGACCGGCTTGACCTGGCCGGACGTAAAGCGCGGAAAGAGGCGGCCCAGGAGTGCACTCAAGAGCAATGTCAGCCCGGTGGCACCACCCAGCACCAGTACGGTTGTGAGTACGTCCATAGAGTGCGACTGCTAGTCCAACTCTTGCCAAATCCGGCGCACGAAGGCAATCGCTTCGCGCATCTCTTCCACGCGGTTTTCCCCGGCCTCGCGCTCGATGCAGTGGTAGCCGGTGAACCCGATGTCCTGGTACGACTTGAGGTAGCGCGGCCAGTCGATCCAGCCCTGTCCCACGGGCGTCTCGCCTTTTTCGCCTTCCTTAACGCGGGCATCCTTGATGTGGGTGTGAATGATGTGTTCTCTGAGCGTGTAGACTGCATCATGGGGATCGGATTCGGCAAACGCCTCCGCGCGATCGTAGGGACGTCCCTCGATTTCGGCGATGCGCGCCGGCCAAATGATGAAGTTCGCCGGGTCGAGGTTTATCTTTATGCTGTCGGTATCGATTGAATTGATCAGATCCAGTAGCACGGACGCGGGCTCCGGCCCGGTCTCGATGCCGAAGTACATGCCCGTCTGCTCCGCATGCCTGCCGATTGCTTCCATGGCTTCACGAAAGACCTGCCGCCGGGGCGCATTAGCGTCTTTGGGCACGATGCCAATGTGGCTGGTGAGGGCCGGTGCGCCGAGCGCGCGAGTGTGATCAATGAGACGCTTGGTATGGTCTACCCGCTCAGCTACCGTCTCCGCGTCACCAAAGTCGCCCAGGCCGCCGTCTGTCGCCGAGATCACCATGCCCAAGTCCTGCACGCGCTGCTGGACTTCCTTAATGCCCGTCGCATTGAGCTCCTCAGGGGCGTATTCGCCGTGACCCACCGTCAACTGCACGCTGTCGGACCCAATCTCAGCCGCGGTTTCCAGGCCCGCCGGCCCGGGTGTATGCAAACAGATGAGCCGCACGCCAACTTTGATGTCTGCCATGGAATTACCTTTCTTCCAAGATTACCCGCACTCTTAGTCACCGGCTTCCGTTAGCTCAAATTGTCAAAACTGTATATAACGACATTCCTGTACGTGTTGGGTAATTCGTTGACAGAATCTCCTGACCAATAGACAGTGTTGACAGTTTATGTCATTCCGAATGCAGCGTCGAACAGCGTTCGCGGAATCTAGGGCCATTGCTTTACACAGTCCAATGATCTCACCACTCTAGAATCCTCACTGCGCTGCGCTCCGTTCGGAATGACATGTGTAGTGGCATATACGACGCTCGATCTTCCGCTCTTTACACCAAGACTGTCAACGAATTAGTCAACATTTACAGGGAATGACAATGCGCGCCAACACCGCCTCGCACAAAGCCGCTACTGCGCTGCCATGATACCACGCGCGCCCCCATCTCAGGACAGTAGATCCCGTACTTGCTCTTCCATGAACTCCAGTGCTCGCGGCAGCATCACCTGACCGCGAATAGCCGCTTGCAGTGTCTCTGCGCAGACTTCCTCCACTTGCGGGTAGGCACCGAACTTCGGGAACGTGAGCATGTGGTTTTGGATGGTCTCTTCCATGAGCGCCAGGCGCTGCGCGTGCACCGTGCCGGCAGGCGTCTCGCTGCGGACACGCGCCATCACCGCGCTGCGTGGCACGATGGCGCCGGCCTGTGCCTCCACGTACTGGCTCTCCGGGGAGGTGAGAAAGCGCACCAACGCCAATGCGCCCTCCACGTCCTGCACAGACATGGGGATGGCGAACGAATGGCCGCCCGCATAGACGGCACGCGTGCCCGCCGGGCCTACCGGATAGAGCGCCACGCCAAACTTATCGGCGACGGCGCTTGTCTCTGGATCGGTGAGCAGGCCGTAGTAGGCGGGCCAGTCGGCAGCCAGGGCGCACTTCCCTTCACGAAAGATCTGCGATACCTCATCGAAATAGGTAGCCATAAGGTCACGTGGCGTCAAGCCCTGCTGGTAAAGATCGGCCAGGAAACCCAGCGCCCAACGGCCCGCGGCCGTATTGAACGACGGGTTGAGTTCCTCGTCGAACAGAGTCCCGCCCGCCATCGCGACCAGCTCGAAGAACGTCCCAAACAAGCCCGATGAGTGACCGGGAAAGGCAAAGCCAAAGAGGTCGGGCGGACGCGTGAAGAAGGTGGCAACGTCCCGCACCTCGTCCCACGTCTGCGGTACCCGTAGCGTGCGTCTGTATTGGCGCTGAAACCGCGCCTGCTCGGCCGGACTCTCCAACAAATCATTGCGGTAGAAGAGGATGCGGGCGTCAACATTGCGCGGGATCTGCACAAGCGCGCCATTAACCCGCGCCAGCTTGAGCAAAGCGGGCGAGAAATCCGCCAGTTCCGCTTCAGAAAAGTGCGTATCGAGAGGAAGCAGCCACGCTTGCTGGGCCGGGGCGTATTTGACGTGGGTGGAGATGACGTCGTAGGTTGCTGTGCCAGCAGCAAACACCTCGTCGATGTGCGCGTTCAGCGCCGGGTGTGGCAGTTGCACATGGACGTTTACCGCGTAACCGGTTTCCTGCTCGAATTGCGGCAACCGGCTATAGAGCGCGTCGTACTGGGGGCCACCGATGAAGGCGACATCAAGTTGCTTTTGGGGCATGGCAGTAGACCTCCCCGGCAGTGCGGCCAATAGCGTGCGTAAACAGACCCCATGCGATGCAAGAGCGGGGGACGAGCCCTAATGCTGTCGCATTAAAGTAGCGCGGGGGCTTGTCCCCCGCCTCTTGGCATCATGCGGCTTGCAAAACTGCATCGCCGCAGCGGATTGAGGGGGGTTGCTGGCACTGTCCTTGATCGTGCGCTGCGCCC
>JAAXIC010000028.1 GCA_012270555.1 Chloroflexota bacterium | reverse complement strand
AAACTACTTTGACGACACGCCCTAGACGGTTGTGTGGCGTCGTTCGCCGTGCTATACTGACAAATGCTGAGTAGACTAGACAGCCGCGCAGCGCGTGCGCATTGAGCGTGGGCGTAGTGAGGAAAGTCCCCACTCCAAAGAGCAGGGTAGCGGGTAACACCCGTCCGCCGTGAGGCGAGGAAGAGGGCCACAGAGACCAAGACCGGTCTTGCTTCCACTCATGTGGGGCATCGGGCCGGAGTGAAAAGGGTAACCTCTACCCGGAGCAAGGCCAAGAGAGGGACGCAGAGGCTGCTCGCGGAGTCCCGGGTAGGCCGCAAGGAGGCGCGGCGCAAGCTGCCGCCCAAGATAGATGGCTGTCCGCGACAGAATGGGGCTTATCGGTCTACTCAACACGCGTTTTCAATGCGGACGCATTGGTAATGCGGGTGCTTTTGCAAAGCGCATGCGACGCGGGGTGGAGCAGTGGCAGCTCGTCAGGCTCATAACCTGAAGGTCGAGGGTTCGAATCCCTCCCCCGCTACCAAAGTGCCAGCTTCTTCAAAACCATGTGCTCGGTTGTGTTTCTATGCTGTAGGGAGGGTTCAGCATGGCAGCGCTCAAGCGTTTGGCAGGGCTTTACTTATTCGTAATCGGTGTCGCAGTTACCTTGCACTTCCTTGCCACCCAGTTCTACGATCCGACGTGGTCCGATGCATCGCTTCCGGTTTGGCAAGTCCTCAATCCGCTCCAAATCATAGGGGTGATCATCGTTCTTCTCGTGGCCATAGAGCGTAAGCACAAAGCTGGAGCTGAGAGCAGCGACGCACCCGTTACTCGGAGGTACTTGGAAGCCAACGTTCTCTTCTTTTTCGCGGCAGGGGTACTGATAGCACACTTGTGGAATTGGTTCGGCGTGCAGTGGTCGGATCCCATCAATAGCGATAATCAACTCTGGATATTCATCGACATATCACTTGCGCTCATGTTTATTCCTACGTCGATAGATCTCCTGCGCAATCCGTCCGACTAGGACATTCTTCTGCATCCACCCCTTCGCCGAGGAGGCCAGACCTGGCTAAGACTGTCTACCTAGCCAATCCCTACGGCTTTTCGGTTCAGCAAAAGTCCATGCTGTTGCCACCGCTTATTGCGGCTCTTGAAGCACTTGATTTGGAAGTGTGGGAGCCTTTCGCGCGGAACAACCAGGTTGACTTCTCGGACTCTTCATGGGCTTACCAGGTTGGCCAAGCTGACTATCGCGATGTCATTGCTGCGGACGGCATCTTCGCCGTAGTCAACGGCGTCCCTCCCGATGAAGGCGTTATGGTCGAGCTCGGCATGGCGATCGCTTTGGGCAAGCCTACCTTCCTGTTTCGCGACGATATGCGCACCGCGACCGATAGCGGCACGTACCCCTTGAATCTTATGCTCTTCACCGGGATACCCGAAGAGGGTTGGCAGGACTACTATTACACGAGCATCGAGGAAATCAACTCGCCGGACAAAGCGCTGGCGAGGTGGGCTAGAGAGAGATGACCCCTAAAGCTCATCCGTAGGCAGACCCCCATTGCGGGGGTCTTATTTCTTCCTGGAGACAATGGGCGGACCCTTGAGAGGGTAGACCGATGGGACAATTCAGACCTGAGATTCCGGCTTGGCTTGCTAATCTGGCCTATGAACGCGGCCTCAGTCGCCGCGACCTCTTGAGACTCCTGGGAACCGGAGGGGCCGCTGCGGTCCTCATGGCCTGCGCGGAAGTCCGCGTGGCAGACACGGAGCGGGCTTTGGGCCCTGCGGTAGGTGAGCCAAAGATTGCTCCAACCACCGGGGAAGACGCGACAACCGCATTCTATAAAGATACGACGCCATTTCTACAGTACGGTGAGAAGGGATTGGAGTCTTTCCTCGCGGACATGCAAGGGTTCATCACGCCAAATCGTCTCTTCTTTGTGCGAAACAACTCCACCAGCATGGACGTCACCGCAGAGGACTGGCGGCTCTCCGTTAACGGCGACGCCGTTTCTCATCCTCGGGAGTTTACTTACGCGGACATTCGAAGTCTGCCCAGCCGGACAGTGGTGTCATACTTGGAGTGCGCCGGCAACCAACGTGCTATGTTCGATCAGGTCAAAGGTCAAGCGGCGCAAGGGACGCAGTGGATGACCGGCGCGGTGGGTAACGCCGCCTGGACTGGGGTTGCCTTGAGAGATGTGCTTGATCTAGCGGGGGTAAGCGCGGATGCGGTTAGTGTGCTGCTGGTCGGTCTCGATGCAGATTCACCGGAAGGCGGCTGGCGCCGGGCCTTGCCGATTGAGAAGGCCATGGACCCTGACACCCTCTTGGCATACGCGATGAACGGCGAGGATCTTCCCAAGGATCACGGTTACCCGCTGCGGGCGCTCGTGCCCGGCTGGGTCGGCAGCGCCAGCGTGAAGTGGCTAAGCCACATCATCGTCTCATCCGACCGGCACTGGACGCGCAACAATACGACTTCCTACGTGCTCATTGGGGACGCCTATCCGCCGCAAGGCCAAGCGTTGGGCAAGGTGCTCACCACCCAGGTGATCAAGAGTGCGCTCGCACTCCCGTGGCCTGCCGAACTCGCCGTAGGCCCTCATCGCTTGCACGGGTACGCGCATTCACCGTTTGGACCAATCGCTCAGGTGGAATGGAGCACTGATGCTGGCTCCACGTGGCAGGACGCGCGGGTGCTGGAGCCGCAGATCCAGCACTCATGGGCGCGCTTTGAATTCGCGTGGGATGCTCCCGCAGGCGAACACACGCTCATGACCCGCGCGACTGACACAGCCGGCAATATCCAGCCCAACGAAATCCCTTTCAACGAGAAGGGCTACCTCTTCAACCAGCCGCTCCCGCATCCGGTTCGGGTTGCTTGATACGAACGGCGAGTCGCCTACGCAGCCCTGCGCGGTTGGCCTCGTTTCCCTTACTATGGAAATAGAGGGTTCTGCAATGGGGCGTCCCCGCTAGGTGAACTACAAATGAATCTCGCTTTGAGGAGCTTATTGTGCCCAGACCCGGCCTTGCCGTGGAGGCAATTGAACTATCGAAAACATATCGCAACGGTGTGGTGGCAAATGACAACCTAAACGTCGCCGTGCGCCGCGGTCAGGTCTACGGCCTTCTCGGCCCCAACGGCGCCGGCAAGAGCACGTTCGTCCAGCAGGTGATGGGCCTCATTCGGCCTACTTCAGGCCACGTGTGGGTCTTTGGCGTCGATGCGGATCGCGATCCCGAGCGCGTCAAGCGCATGATCGGTTACCTGCCCCAGACGTCGTTTGCCATGCGCGATCTGTTGGCGGAAGAAGCTATTTACTTCACCGGACGCCTGAAGGGCCTCTCCCACAAGGAAACGCTGCGCCAGCGCGACTCGTACATTGAGCAGTTCGAGGTCGATGAAATCCGGCGCAAGCCCATCAATCAGCTTTCAGGCGGCATGCAACGCATGACGGGCTTCATCATGGCCCTGCTCGGCAGTCCGCCGCTCTTGGTGCTTGACGAACCGACAAATGACCTCGATCCTTTGCGGCGCCGGGCGGTCTGGGAAGCCATTCGCCAGGTGGTTGTCTATGATGGCGCTGCCTGCCTCCTCGTTACGCACAACGTCCTCGAAGCCGAACGGGTCGTAGACAGAGTTGCCCTGATCGACGAGGGACGCGTGCTCGCCGAAGGCACGCCCGGCGCTATGAAGAGCCGCCTCGGCGATTCCATTCGCCTGGAGCTCTGGCTGCGGGACGGCGCCGAACTATCCAAGGCCCAAGAGTCGCACCTCCACATGCTCGGAGCACTGCATCAGCCGCGACCCCGCCACCTCCTCTTGCGCGTGCCGCAAGAGCGGGTAGGGCAGACAATTGACAGTGTCTTGGCGGAGATTGGCGCAGACGCGGTGGAGGACTTTCGCCTGGCCACGGCCTCACTTGAGGACGTCTACGTTGAACTTGTGGGCCGCTCCCTTGAAGAGAGCGAGGGTGATGAAGCGGCCCAACCTTCAGACCAAGAGCACGTTGGCGCTGAGGGCGCCCTGCGCTAGAGGAGCTTTATGACAAGTACAAATCCGTCACGCCTGGATGCAGTTTGGAGGCGATTCGCCCACTTCTGGCGAAACTACTACCATCTGTCTGCCGTGATCGTGTTGGAGTTCAGGCAATGGATCACGATGATCCTTTCGATCTCGGTGCTGCTCAATCTCGGCATGGTCTTTGCGTTTTCCTTCATTAGCGGTTCACGGGAGCCCGAGATTGGCCGCTATTTCGTATCCGGCGCGGCAGTCATGTCGTTAGTGACACTGGGCATCATGATGGTCGCTCAAGACATGGCGCAGTCGCGGCGCAACGGCGCCATCCTCTACTACGCCTCGCTGCCAATCAGCAAGACGGCTTTCATCTTGGCGGTAGTTACCGGCAACGGCATAGCGGCCGTACCGGGTATGATCATTACGCTGCTGGTGGGAAGCTGGTATTTTGGATTTCCGCTCGCGCTTAACCCGCTAATTTTCGCCGTGGTGCCGCTCAGCGCGATTTCGCTCGCGGGCGTAGGGGCTGCAATTGGCTTGGGTATTCCGAACTGGCGCGTCGCCGGCCTCGTGGCGCAAGCAACCATGTTCTTCATCATGTTCTTTGCGCCGGTGATGATCCCGTTTGACCGACTGCCGGCCGTATTGCAATACACCGGCATGATCCTGCCGCCGACGTACGCGGCGCAGGCCTTTCGCGCCGCCCTGCAGCCGGAAATCACCGCAACCTTGCTGAGAGACCTGGCAATCCTTGCCGTCTTTGGCTTAGGCTCGTTGGCAATTGTCGCGCGAACGCTGAAGTGGCGGTTGGAATAACACACGCGACTCTTTAAGGGCTTCCGTTGCGGGAAGCGATCATACTTGGGAAGGTACCCAACGAACCCTTAGCAGTGGGCATTCCTAGGGATCGGATTACTCTCTACAGCGCGTTGTAGAGTATTTGCCGGATATCCTCTTCCGTCACCCGCCGGGGATTGATGGAGACGTTGCGGCTGCGGAAGGTGTCTTTGACAATGGCGTCGAAGTGCTCGTCAGTGACGCCGGCATCGCCCATTGAGGAGGGAATGCCGATGTCTTCCTCCAGATCCCGGATTGCTTGAATTGCGGCGAGCGCGGCTTCTCTCCCAGTCTGACCAGTGAAGGTCGCGTCGAATTCACGGGCCACGATCGCCAACTGCGGCTCGCAGCCAATCCGGTTGAAATCGAGGCAGTGGGGAAGCAGGAGCGCATTGCTCAGCCCGTGCGGCAGATGATGGTAGGCGCCGACGGGATGCGCCATGGCGTGGACGATCCCAAGCCGCGAATGCGCAAATCCCACACCGGCAATACAGGCTGCGTACTGCATGTTGCCAATGGCTGCCATACCGCCGCTGTTTGCCACAGCGGCGCGCAGGTTCTCATTGATGAGACGAATCGCGTGGAGATTGAAGGCATTGGTGAACGGTGTGGATAGGGGCGACGTCATGCCCTCCACAGCGTGGGTAAGCGCATCCATGCCGCTGTGCGCCACCACGTGGGGTGGCAGCGTGGTCAGCATGGCGGGATCGAGGAACGCTGCGCGCGGGGCCAGACGTGTGCTCAGAATGGACATCTTGAACTGCTGGCTGGGCAAAGTGATGACTGCGGCAAACGTGACTTCCGAACCGGTGCCTACCGTGGTAGGCACCGCGTAGAGCGGCGGCAAGTCATTCTCAAACGCGTCAAAGCCTTCGTAATCTGCTACCGCGCCTCCGTTGGAAATGACGACTCCTGCCGCTTTGGCCACGTCCAGCGAACTGCCCCCGCCCACGGCCAGCAGGCCGTCGCAATCGGCGGCCTGGTACGCCGCAACGACCGCTGCGACGATGCTCTCTTCCGGGTCAGGCTTGACCTCATCGAACACCGCGGCAGATACCCCTGCTTCGCGCAGCGAGTCCGTTACGGGAGTAAGCAGCCCGGCGCGTACGATGCCCTGATCGGTGACGATCAAAACGCTCTTGTGGTCCTGCGCTGCCAACGTCGGGCCAATTGCCGCCACGGCTCCCGCGCCGCTGTGTACCCGCGTCGTCACCGCAAAAGTGTGGACTGCCATTCCCGCAATCTCCTCAGTTAGAGCGCCAAATGCTGGCCTGAGTGTAGCAGGGCACCTGGGGCGAGGCAAACAGGCGAGCCGAACGCCTGTGGCAATCGTAACTGCCGGGTCTCCACATGGTGGCGCGCATTGGTTCGGCATCATGTCTTTCAGGCTTCGGCGCTGTCATGGCACTGCATGTCGCTCGCCGCATTGCGCCCAGCCCCGGTTGGAAAGCGCTTGACTGGGTTTAAGTTGGTTCTCTATAATTCTTGCAGGGCAGTGCTATGTCCCCCATTGCCTGTTGAGAGTGGGGTCGTTATAGGGATCCAGTTCAAGGAGTGATGCACAATGCGAAAATTGCACATTACGCGCCGTGGTCTGCTGGGCTCGAGCGTGGCAGCAGGCGCGTTTGGGCTCCTGGCAGCTTGCGGTCAGGCCCAGATGTCGTCTACAGAGATGGATGGGGATCAGCCACAGGCTGCGGAACCGGCCGCGGAAGCCGGGCCAAAGACGGAGGAAGTCACGCTGAGCGTGCAGGATGGCGGGCGCTGGCAAGAGTGGGCGGAAGGCATTCTGAACGAGCGCTTCCAGGCGAAGTACCCCAACGGTCAGGTCGTCTTCACGCCCCGCACGGGGGGACAAGCCCACACTTTTGTAGAGCTCTCGGTTGGTTTGGCTGCCGGCCAGATGCCCGATCTCTTCAAGATGGGCCAGGCGATTGCGCCGTCCATTTATATGGCGGGGCTGTCCATTCCGCTCAATCCGTACTTTGCCACCTGGGGCATGGAGCCGGACTTCCTGCCCAGCACGCTGGACACCGTCCGTGTGAAGGGGCAATTGCAGGGCATGCCCATGATGGCGGCCAATCGCTCGTATTGGCTTCGCGACGACCACATGGCGGAGGCGGGTTTGACTCCACCTGAAGCGTGGACCATGGACGATCAAGCCGACTTCGCCACCACTTTGACAAAGTGGAAGGTTTTGGGTAAGGAGATCGAGCGCTACGGTTTCAGTCCGGGCAATCTCGGCCGTGATCCCGAGGAAGCCGAATTGAACGGCATTGTCGAATCGAATGGCGTACAATGGGTCACCAATGGCAAGGCACAGGGCTTTGTGAACGGTCCGGAAGCTATCGCGGGGCTGGAATTCCAGTTGCGTCGCAAGCTCGGTTTCAATCCTCATGGCTCATCGTACGTCGGGCCGGAATTCAGTGGCTACGGTGCGGGCTTTGCCGGGGGCTACGTCTCCATGATCTGGGGTAACGCCGCCATCGGCCGCCGTGTTTCAACTGATGCGCCGGAAGACGTTGACCAAATTCTCGTTGCGCCTGAGCCCATGGGCGACCAGCGGGCTGTCAGCCTCTCGTTCAACGACTGGCTGGGCATGGGCGCCGCTACCAAGAACCCGGACGTTACGTGGGACCTCTTGCTCACGGTACATGAGGACGACGTGCTCATCGCCTACGATGAGTTGACGTTCTACTTGCCGCCGCGGGTGTCCGTGGCCAACAAGGCCCCGTACGTGCAAGAGAATGCTTTCCTGTCCGGCTTGCTCCGCAATCTTGAGAATGTCGGTCTGGGCCGACAACCCATTCCCGGCTGGGACAAGATGCGCCCCATCATCCTGGAAGAGTTGGCGAAAGCCGGCGCCGGTGAGCTCGACGCCCGCGACGCGCTCGATAACGTGGCCGCGCGGTGGGACGCTGTGCTCCAAGAGCCGTCTATCCAAGAGTTCTACAACGAGTAGAGCTAAGCCAAAGCCTGTTTAGGCCAAGACAAAAGCACCCAGGCCGGATTGCGGATGTGACCGGCTTGGGTGCTTCACTTTGTCGTTCGAGCGCAAAGAGACCCAAGTATACGTTCCGGAAAGCTAACTGTAGTGGTAATTCAGTGTAAAATATCTCTTAAGCGTTGCAGCCGTTAGAGCGGCGTGCGCCACCTCCAATCAGCTAATCAATAGCGTTTCACTTAGCCGCAAGAGAATGGACTCTTGCGGAGCTAGACGGATAAGTAAGGAGAGGGTTGACAATGAGGTCAGCTAAGACTATCGGAAACATGACGCAAGCGAGCGGCTCGTCAGAGACCGCGAAGCCGAAGGTTCCTCAAGCTGCAGAGCCAATAGCAATCGTCGGTATGGCGTGCCGCTTTCCCGGCGCTCGTGACTTGGACTCCTTTTGGCAGTTCCTGGTAGAAGGCAGGAATGCCGTCACCGAGAGCGATCCCGCTTCCGGTGAAGGTCGTCTAGGGGAGATCTTTCATGGTCTCGACGTGCAGCACCAAGCGTGTCGCTTCGGCGCTTTCGTTGATGACATCGACCTGTTCGACGCGGAGTTTTTCCGCATTTCGCCCGTAGAGGCCGAGATGCTAGACCCGCAGCAACGCATGATGCTGGAGACAAGCTGGCTCGCTCTCGAGGACGCGGGAATCGATCCCAGCCGCCTCAAAGGGAGCCGCACCGGCGTTTACACCGGCATCAGCAACGACGAATACCGCATGTTGGTCGTAAACTCAAGCAAACCCGGTGAGGCTGCCGGGTCTCTTTATGCTCTGAGTGGTACGAACCTCAACGGCACCAGTGGGCGAGTCTCCTTTGTCCTGGGTCTCATGGGACCGGCAAAGGCAGTGGACGCCGCGTGCGCATCCGCCATGGTGGCCGTGAATGACGCGGTAGCAGACTTGCAGCAGGGCAAGGCGGACCTCGCCATTGCGGGCGGTGTGCAGGCCATCCTCAATGGTCGCATCTACGAATTACGCGCCGAATCGATGATGCTGTCCCCGGAAGGGCAGTGCAAGACCTTCGATGCGTCGGCGGACGGTTACGTGCGGGGTGAAGGCTGCGGGGTCGTTGTCCTGAAGCGCCTTAGCGAGGCGGAGGCTGACGGAGACCGCATTTGGGCGGTGATTCGCAGCTCAGCGGTAAATCATGGCGGAGCCAGCGTTGGGCTCACCGTTCCGCATACACCCGCGTTGGAGCAAGTGATGGAAACCGCCTTAGCTGACGCCGGCGTACTCCCCTCGCAGGTCGACTATCTTGAGGCGCACGGCACGGGAACCGCCGTTGGCGATCCAATCGAAATAGATGCCGTGGCCAATGTGTACGGCCGCGAGCGCGACCCCAACCATCCGTTGCTCGTAGGCTCCGTGAAAACAAACGTCGGCCACTTGGAATCCGCTGCCGGCATCGCAGGAGTCATCAAAGCGGCGCTGGTGGTGAATACAGGGATTATTCCCAAACACCTGCACTTCGAAAACCCCAACCCAAGTCTCGACTGGGAGCGTCTGCCGCTGCAGATTACCTCAGACATGATGGACTGGCCGCAAGACCGCCGGCGGCCGCGCCTGGCGGGGGTAAATTCTTTTGGGATATCCGGGACGAATGCCCACATCGTGGTGGAAGAGTATCGCGGCGCAAACGGTGAAACCAGTGAGGAGCTTCAGACGGCGGGCGCGGCGCAGGCCGTGGCGGTATCCTTGCCGCAACCTGAATTGGACTATCCCTCGCAAGAAGCAGAATTCGCGCAACGCCAGACCCGATTGCTGCCGTTGTCGGCCAAGTCAGAGGGCGCCCTCCGGGAACTTGCCCAACGGTATCTCTCGTGGCTTGACGAACGGTCCACGGATGGCGGTGGTTTGGAGACTTTGCTTGCGGACATGTCATGGACCGCAGGGATCGGTAGGAGCCATTTCGACCGCCGGGCGAGCGTCGTATTCCACGACGCTGAGTCATTGCGAGCGCGCCTCAGCGAACTGGCCGGCCCTGACGCGGTTGAGGCACCCGCAGCGGCATCGAAGGTGGCATTCGTCTACACGGGACAGGGCAGCCAGTGGGTCGGCATGGGGAAGGACCTCTACGAGAGCGAGCCGGTGGCGAGGGCAGTGCTGGACCGCTGCGAATCGGTTTTCCAAGAGGCAAGAGGTGCCTCTCTCCTGGACGTGATGTTCGGGCAGCCCGGCGCGAGTGGCGACTTGGGCGATACCGCGTGGGAGCAGCCGGCCTTGTTCGCGCTGGAGTGCGCTCTGACGGCACTCTGGGCCAGCGTGGGCATCCGGCCGCGCGTGGTGCTGGGGCACAGCGTCGGGGAACTGGCTGCAGCGCAGGCGGCCGGCGTTTTCAGCCTGGAAGACGGGATGCGCTTTGCCGCGCGGCGTGGCAGCCTCTTGTCCAGCACCGGATCCGGCACGATGGCCGCGATTTTCGCCCCGGCGGCACGAGTGGCTGAAGTTGTCGCTGAACTCAACGCGTCATCCGACGGTGTCGGCCTGAGCCTCGCGGCGGACAATGGCGCGCACATCGTAGTGAGCGGGCCGGTTGAGAAGATCGCAACCATAATGAAGTGCTTCGAATTAGAGGACGTTCGGGTAAATCAGCTCAATACGACCAAGGCATTCCACAGTCCCCTGGTGGACCCGGCCCTGGATGAACTTGAAGCCTCTCTGGACAACGTGGTGACCGAATCTCCCAACTTGACCGTGATCAGCAACCTGACGGGGGAGGCCGTAGGACCCGATTTGGCACTCGACGGCGCCTATTAGCGGCGCCATGCGCGCGAGCCGGTTGCATTTGCCAGCGGAGTCCGGGCCCTGGCTGAGTGCAACGTAGATCTCTTAATCGAGATAGGCCCGCACGCGGTGCTGGGCCCCATGGCGACGCTGGCCTGGCCGGAACCGGCATCGGACCGTGAAGTCAGCCAGACGCCGAAAGCACTGTCCAGCCTGCGGCGACCGCCTAGAGACGGATCGTCACCCGACCCTGAGAGTAGCTTTGTGGATGCGGTAGCCGCGGCCTACGAGGCCGGACTGGAAGTCTCTTTCACGGGCTTATTTGCCGGAGAGACCCGTCGTCGCATCTCCCTGCCGAGCTACCCGTTCCAGCGCGAACGCCACTGGCTGCAAACGGCAAAGCAACGGCGCACAACCACCGACCATCCTTTGCTCGGCGTGCGCCACGAGTCGGCCCGCGGCGAAATCATCTTCGAGACAGAGATATATCCATCAGACCCGGCCTGGCTGCAGGACCACCGCGTCTTTGGGCGACTCGTGGTGCCGGGGGCGCTCTACGGCGCTATGGCAGCCGCGTTAGCGTTTCTGGATGGAGACGGCCCGATAGCGATTGAAGACATGCAACTGCACAGCCCAATGGTATTCGCTGAGAGTGAATCGAGTGACGGGGTCGAGGATGCGGTCCGGCACGTGCAAGTACTGCTCGACGCATCAGAGGAAGCAGCGTCGCGCCGGGTCCAGATCTATAGCAAGGGAACTGAGGGCGCATGGACGCTGCATGTGGAGGGCCAAGTCTCGTCGGGCGCTTCATCGCCGGAGACTGAAGCGCACTTTGACCTGGATAGCCTGCGCGCACGACTGTCACCCGTTGATAAGGCTGCCTATTACGGCGCGAAAGCGGCAACCGGTATCAACCTGGGTCCGTCCTTCCGCACGCTTGGCAGGGTCTGGTCCGGTCCCGGCGAGGCTTTGGCGGAAATCTCCTTGCCAGAGGGTGCGGGCGGTAATGACCTAGACGTGCACCCACTTGTGCTGGATGGCTGCTTTCAGGTCGTTGGCGTGGCGCGCAACATGACCGGCGCCCCTGGCGAAGCAACCTATTTGCCCTTCGGTTGGGAGCGCTTGTGGCTTGCCGGAGAACTGCCTGAACGTGTGCTCTGCCATGTGGTCATGAGTGAAGCCTCTCAGGTCGCCGAATCTGAAGGGGGTGCCCCGCCCGAAGTCTTGAGTGGCGAAGTGAGCATCTACGATCCTGATAGCGCATTGGTCGGTGAAATAAGCGACTACACGGTAAAGCGCGCCACACAGGCGGCCTTGCTGGCGGCGGTCGCGGGGGAGGAAGGTGTCGACGACCTGCTGTACGAGGTTGTCTGGCGCGAACACGCGCTTGAGTCTGGAGTATTGCCCGCAGGCTTCTTCCCCAATCCGTCCGAGATTGCGGCCCATACACAGTTGTTCACCGGATACCTGACAGATGCGGAAGTCGATCCGCAAGGCAGGGACGCCCTGCTGGCGGACTTGGAACGCTGGTCCTGGTCCCGCGCGCTCGCGACCCTGGAAGAGTTGGGCTGGCAGCGCGTCAAGGGCACTGTTGTGGACCCAGAGGAGTTGCGGCAGCAGCTTGACGTTCTGCCGGAGCACACGCGCCTTTTCCGCCGGTTGTTTGAGATGCTCGCGAAGTCAGGAGTGCTCGAGGAAACGAGCGACGGCTTTGTCGTCGTCGTTGGCCCGGACGATCCGCTGCCGGAAGAGATGCCAATCGATCTTGAAGCATTCACGGAATGGATGTCAGACCAATACCCTCAGGGCCAGATTGAAATCGGCCTATTCCGGCGGTCCAGCCGTGCCCTGGCGGAGGTGCTCCGTGGCCGTGAAGATCCTTTGACGCTGCTCTTCAGCAGTGGGGAACCGACGGCGGCCGATCTCTACCTGAAAGCGCCGGTAGCCCGCGCGGCAAATCGGTTGCTGGCAGACGCGGTTCAGGCCTTGATAGCCGCTATGCCCGCGGGGCGACGGCTGCGGGTAATCGAGGTCGGCGCGGGCACGGGATCGGCCACCGCCTCCGTGCTGCCGGAGTTGCCTGCAGGTCAGTTTGATTACGTGTACACGGATATTTCAGCGGGCTTCTTCGCGGAAGCGGAAGCGCGGTTTGGCGATGGCGGCGGGTGCATTGAGTATCGCCCATTGGACATTGAAAAAGATCCCATCGAACAGGGTTTCGCTGCCCACGGCTATGACCTCTTGATTGCCTCCAACGTGCTGCACGCCACCCGCTATCTCGAAGAGACGCTGGCGCATTGTCAGGCCCTGCTCGCGCCGTCCGGACAGTTGATTGCGCTTGAGAACCTTAGCGGCCTGGGCTGGATGGACCTGACGTTCGGACAGTTGGACGGCTGGTGGCGGTTTGCCGACGACTATCGCCCCCATCACGCCTTGGCAAGCCCTGCAGTGTGGCGCCAAGCGCTTAGTGACGCCGGTTTCGCGGAAGCGGAAGTCTTAGGGCCGGACGAGGCCGACGTATCCAAGACGCCGGATAAGGGTGTGATCGTGGCTGCCGGACCGGCAAAGATTGACGAACCACCTGGCGTGTGGGTGCTGACCGCAGACAATGGCGGCGCGGCGGAGGAACTCGCGGCGCAATTGGCAGAGCGAAACCAAACGGTCGTCCTGGCAAGCAGCGAAGCGCCTGCAGACAGCGCGACGACCGCGGCCGGCACCGCGTTTCGTAGAACTGCCGTGGACACGGAGTCACGTGAATCGTGGCGTTCGCTGATCGAGAGCCTACCGCGGGATGTTCCATTCAGCGGCGTAGTGCACCTCGCAGCCCTGGACGGTCACGGCGCGGAGGCAACCACTGCGGAGATTGCGGCGGACGTGAAACGCGCCGGAGCCAGCGCGCTGGCGTTGGTGCAAGGCGTGGCTGATTCCGATCTCACACCGGCAAATGGCGTGTGGTTTGTCACGCGCGGGGCGCAGGTGTTGGAACGCGAGAACGCTGGCGAACTGGCCGGCGCTCCTCTTTGGGGTCTCGGCAAGGTTGTATCCTTGGAAGCTCCCCATCTGCAGCCCCGGATGATTGATTTGGATACTAGCGCTGCAGGATCTCTAGCTGACCTTGTGAACGAACTGATGTACCCCGATGTAGAAAACCACATCGCTTACCGGTCAGGAAACCGGATGGTGGCACGCCTGGCTCGGCCCGACACCGTGTCTGAGCGCCTATCCCTACCGGAGGAGTCGGAGTGGGTTCTGGTTCCCAATAAAGATGGCGTGTTTGACAAGCCCGAGATCAAGATGCTGCCTGCGCGTACCTTGGAACCGAATGAGGTTCGCGTCGCGGTAGAGGCTACCGGGCTCAATTTCTGGGATGTGTTTCGTTCGCTCGGTTTCATTGAGGAAGGCGACCTGGGTAGGGAGCTGTGCGGCCGCATTCTCGACATAGGATCCGAAGTCTCAAGTCTTGCCGTCGGTGACCACGTAGTTGGCCTAGGCTTCGGCGCATTTGCACCGGAAATGGTAACGCATGAGGAGTTGGTGGCTCCGGCTCCTGAAGGCATGTCTGTCTCAGGGTTGGCTACCATTCCCAGCGCGTTCGTGTCGGCGGCATTGTCATACCATTACTCCGGGCTGGAGCCGGGAGATAGGGTGCTGATCCACGCGGGCGCGGGTGGCGTGGGACTGGCAGCGATCCAGTTGGCGAAAGCTGCCGGCGCGGAAGTATTCGCCACAGCCAGCGCGCCCAAGCAGGCGTATCTCCGGTCGGTCGGCGTCAACCACATTTTCGATAGCCGCACGACTGCCTTTGGCGAGGAAATCCTGGCAGCCACCGGCGGAGAGGGCGTACACGTGGTGCTGAATAGCCTCACAAGCGAGGGCTTCATCGAGGCCAGCTTGTCTTGCCTGGCGCAAGGCGGTCGCTTTGTCGAATTGGCTCGGCGGGACATTCTCAGCCACGAGGAGATGGCGGCCGTTCGGCCGGACGTCAAGTACGACATTCTGGAATTGGACGTACTGAAGAAGACCGAGCCGGCGTGGGTAGGAGAGGTCTTGCAAGAGGTGATGGCGCGGCTTGCGGAAGGAGAGCTGAAACCGCTCAGCCACAGCCGGTGGCCGCTGGCCGAGGCGGGAGCCGCTCTGGGATTCATGCGCGCGGCCCGGCACATCGGCAAGATCGTCCTCACACCGCCTCCGCTCGCGCAGGGTCAGTTGCGTCAGGACCGCACCTACCTGGTGACCGGCGGTCTGGGCGGCATCGGCTGCGCCGTGGCCGAATGGCTCGCGGCTTGCGGTGCTGGCACCATCGTGCTGAACGGCCGCCGCAATCCCGATGCCGAGGCGGAGGCAGTCATAGATGATCTGCGCAGTCGCGGGGTCCGAATCGAAGTTGAACTGGCGGACGTGACGGATTCTACCGCCATCGATGCCATGCTCGCGCGCATAGATGCCAGCTTACCGCCATTGGGCGGCGTCATCCACAGTGTGGGTGTGCTTGCGGACGCCGCGCTTACCAACCAAACCTGGGAGAGCTTTGAGCAAGTGCTATGGCCGAAGATACTGGGAGGCTGGCACCTGCATCGCGCGACATTGGACCGCGATCTGGATCTTTTTATCCTCTTCTCAAGCCGGGTTGGTGTCATGGGCAATCCGGGCCAGGCAAACCACGCCGCGGCCAATGCCTTTCTCGATCAGCTTGCCGGACATCGCCGCGCACTGGGTCTGCCGGGACAAGCCATTGCTTGGGGCGCGTGGTCGGAGATCGGCGAGGCCGCGGAGCAACGGGAACGAATTGAGCAACGGCGGGCGGCGCTGGGCGGCCGCTGGTTCACACCGCAACAGGGCATCAAGGCGCTTGAATTGCTGGTACGAAAGGACACCACGACATCCGTGGTGATGTCGATGGATTGGTCAGTGTTTGCGGAGGCAGTCGAAGATCGTCCGCCCTTCTTGGAAGACCTGCTCTCCTCAGCTTCTGACGAGCAAGCCAACGAAGCTGCAACGGCGGAAGACCTGTTGTCCCGGCTACGGAACGCGCCCCCTGCGGAGCGCGAGGACGTGCTGGCGGCCTTCCTGCAACAGGAAGTGCAAGCAGTGCTGAGGTTGAACGCGACACCCGCGCCAACCGTGGAGTTCTCCGACTTGGGCATGGATTCGCTAATGGCAGTGGAGTTGCGCAACCGCATCAACCGCGGCTTTGCCGGAGAGTATGTGGCGTCCAACACGGTAGTCTTCGATTACCCCAGTATCACGGGACTCGCCCGTCACTTGGCCGGTGAACTTGGCAGCGCCGACGGATTCACGGGTGCTGACGCACCGGCAGCCCTGCCCGAGCAGCCCGTCCCAGAGCAGCGCCCGCAGGCTGCGATCGTAGAGGACGGGATTGCCATTGTCGGCATGGCGTGCCGGATTCCGGGGGCAGAGGATCTCGATGGCTTCTGGCGGCTGATGCAAGCGGAACGAAACATGGTGACAGACGGTCGCCAGGACGCCGGATCCTGGAACGGAATTGCCGGCGACCCAGAAGCCGAAGACTCCGCGCTGCGGCACGGAGCATTCCTGGAAGGAATCGATCTCTTTGACTCCCGGTTCTTCCGCATTTCCCCCATCGAGGCGCGCATGATGGACCCGCAGCAGCGGCTGCTGCTGGAGACGAGCTGGCAAGCCCTCGAGGATGCCGGGATTGACCCCGATAGTCTACGGGGGAGCCGCACCGGTGTCTACGCAGGCGTTGGCGGCAGCGAGTATCGGAGCGTCATCGCTGCGAGTGGAAGAGACGATGACTTCCTGGGTACTTCAGGCGGTGTAACCGTGGGACGGATTGCCTTTGCGCTCGGTTTAGAAGGGCCGGCCGTACCGCTGGAGTTGGCCTGCGCCGCGTCGCTGGTGGCAGTGCACCAAGCAGCCACGAGTTTGCAGCGTGGCGAGATAGATATGGCGCTGGCTGGAGGCGTAAATGCGGCGCTTTCACAGTCAGTTATGCGATTTCTGGCAGACGCAGGCATGCTCTCGCTGAGTGGACAGTGCTGGACGTTCGACGCCTCCGCAGACGGCTACGTACGGGGCGAGGGGTGCGGCATGGTGATCCTGAAGCGGCTCAGCGACGCGGAAGCGGACGGCGACCGCATCTGGGGCGTGGTGCGTGGTTCGGCAGTGAACCAGAACGGCGCCGGCTTGGGTCTCACGCTACCCAACGGGCCGGCCCAGGAGCGCGCTATGGAGGAAGCCTTGGCGCAGGCGGGTATCGCACCGGCCGAGATCGACTATTTTGAGGCCCACGGCCCCGGCACAGCTTTGGGCGACGCGGTCGAACTCAATGCGGCAGCCAACGTCTATGGCCGCGGCCGCGAGGCTGAGAACCCCCTGTTGATCGGCTCTGTCAAGACGAACATCGGCCACCTGGAGGCGGCAGGTGGCGTCGCCAGCCTGATCAAGACTGTTCTGGCAATGAATCGCGGGGTGATTCCGAAGCACCTCAACTTCCACACACCGAATCCCGACATCGACTGGGAGCGGTTGCTGGTGCGGGTGACGTCCGAGGCCATGGATTGGCCTCACGCCGACGCGCAACCACAGCGGGCAAGTGTCAACGTCTTCGGGATTTCAGGCGCAAACGCGCACGTGGTGGTAGAGGGCTACAACGTGCCGGAAGATGATTCCGCCGAACCTGCCAATGGCCGGTGGCCGGCCGGTGCATCACGCGAGGTTCCTGCTTTCTTAGCAGAAGACGCCGCAGATTCTCCCGTAGTGGAGGCGCAATCTGAACGATCAACAAAGCTATTGCCTCTCTCCGGCAAGACCCGTCAGGCTCTGCGCGAATTGGCAGAACGCTATTTGACCTGGATCGACGGCTATGCCGAGATTCTTGACCCCGCAGACTCGGCTGCTGCTTCCCTACTCTCGGATATGGCTTGGACTGCCAGCGTCGGACGCAGCCATTTCCCACATCGTGCAGGCTTGGCGTTCCAAGATTCTAAAGACTTGCGCGAGCAGTTGAAAAGACTCGCCGAAACGGAAGGAGACCCTGAGGAACCTGAACCGCAGGCAGTAAGTACAATAGCCTTTGCGTTTACCGGTCAGGGTAGTCAATGGGTTAGCATGGGCAAAGCGCTCTACGAACAAGAGCCGGTGGTCCGCGCGGTTCTTGACCGCTGCGACGCCTTTCTCTTGAAGGAACGCAGTACCTCGTTATTGGACGTGATGTTTGGTCGGGCTGGTGACGCAGTAGACTTGGACGACCCAACTTGGGCGCAGCCGGCCGTATACGCCCTCGAGTGTGCGCTCACCGCTTTGTGGACGAGCATAGGCATTCAACCGAGCGTGGTAGTGGGCCACGACCTCGGTGAGCTTGCGGCAGCGCAGGCAGCGGGTGTATTCGGTCTGGAGGATGGGTTGCGCCTTGCCGCAGCGCGAGGTGCGCTGATGGCGGCCGCCGCTGCCGGTCAGGCAGAGAAGGTGAATTCAAATGAACTGAGCGCGGCCTTTGCGGGCGTTGCAGGTGCACAACCGTCTGTACTTTTGGTGAGCAGTGTAACGGGGCGCGTGGCAGAACCGGAAGCGGTGCTCGAGGGGACCTACTGGGAGCAGCAAGCAGGCGAGACGGCGAATCTCCAAAGCTGCGTTGAAACGTTGGTGGAACTCGGCGTAGACCTGGTGATTGAGATTGGTCCGCAGGCAGGGATAACTCAAACCGTACAGGACTTGTGGCCGGATCAGACCGGAGTGGCGACTAACGCTCCCAAGCCGGTGATAATCGAGAGCCTTGTACGTCCCTCAGACAATAGTCCGTCCTTTGACTCTGACCGTGGGTTTCTCGAGGCGGTGGCAAAGGCATACGAAACCGGCCTCACGATCTCTTATGCAGGACTCTTTACCGGGGAGTCTCGTCGGCGCATTTCGCTGCCAAGCTATCCCTTCCAGCGTCGCCGTCACTGGATAGAAGCCCCGAAGCGACTTGCTGCAACCTAGCTACGTTCGTGCAATTGAAAAGGTGGAAAGCAGAGGGTAACCGCGACTGGTCTTGCGGTCTTATGCATAGTGGGCACTCAAGGTTGACTACGGAGTCTCGTCTTGCTATGCTGCCAACAGTTTTATGCAACGAAGCATTTTTTGAGGAGGAAACAGGTCATGGCTTCAACAGAAGAACGCATTAGGCAACTCGTGGCCGATAATCTCGAGGTAGACGGTAAACCGCTGAGTTCATCGCTCGATTTAGGCGTCAGTCTGACGGAGGCGGGCGTATCCTCCATGGACGTGGTTGCCTTTACCAAAGTGGTCGCTCAAGAGTTCAACATAGAGTTTTCTCGCGAGCAGTGCCCAACCATTAACAACCTACAAGAGCTTATCGAGTTCCTAGATTCGCAAGCTGCTTAGGTCGGCGCAGTTGCAAGGATATTTGGAACCAAAGCAACGCGCGCTATACGGTAATGTCGCCGCTCCTCTTGGAGCGGCGCACTTTTTTCGCCGTTCAGTATCCGGCATTGCCTGTAAATCTCATTGTGGTCGTGCATGATTATGCCAACAATTGACAATAGTTGGTGGCGCCACTTCAGGACCGTTGGCGGTGTATCAATCATCCACGTTGACCTATCACCTGAAAAGGAATGTGAAGGTGAAGCGTTGGCATGGCTCGACGAGCAGGAGCAAGTTCGCCGGCAGCGCTTCGTGCATGCTGGGCCGCGCCGTCGCTTCTCTCTCTGTCGTGCCGCCCTGCGCGCTGTTCTCTGTGAGGCACTTAATTGCAAGAACGAGCAGCTTTCTTTTCAAACTTCTCGCTACGGTAAGCCGTTTGCTTTGGTGCAAGATATGCCCGCCTCTGCCAGCTTCAACGTGGGCCACAGCGGGAACCACGGGCTGGTGGCGTACGCTCCAACCGGACGCTTGGGCGTGGACATCGAGGAACGCGACGCGCAGCGTGACCTAAGTTTGCTTATCGACACCGTGCTTGGCCCAGAGGAAAGAACGGCACTTGCCTTGACTCAAGGACTGGCGCGAACACGCCTCTTCTTCAAGCTGTGGATCCTCAAGGAAGCGGTATTGAAGGCGCTGGGTGAGGGATTCGCGCTGGACGCAACGTGCATCAGGATTCCCGCTGCGATGTTAGGCGGCAAAAAGAGCGGTATGCTACGGTTGCCACGACTGCCCGCGGTCACGTGGCGAATCGAAGACCTCGGCAACCAGGAATTCGCGGCTGCTGTAGCATATGAATTAGACACAGCCTCAGCGAAGAAAGACGAACATCCCGATGCCTGACTCAGGTCCAGTCTGGCAGATACCTCAACCCCTCGCTACGTTGGACGTGCCGGTGGACGATGAGACAATCATCACCCTGCGGCGCCATGGCAACCCTGATGGCCCCCGGCTTGTGCTGTGCCATGGCAACGGTCTGGCCATTGACCTCTACTACCCTTTCTGGTCTCTGCTCACCGACGACTTTGACGTCATCGTGCATGACCTGAGAAACCATGGCTGGAATGCCCTCACATCACAGAGGGAACATACTGTTGCGACATTCGCCAACGATCACGACCTCATTCTGGATGCGATCGAGTCCCACTTTGGAGAGAAGCCCCTAATTGGGGTCTATCACTCCGTTTCTTCTCTTGCTACGCTCGTTTCGCCGACGAAGGGTAGCCGTCACGCGGCGCTCATCCTCTTTGATCCCCCGCTTTGCAAGCCCGGCGCCAGCTATGAAGAGTTCGATGTGGCGGCCACGCGCGCGGCAGGGTTTGCCAGGCGACGGACGTTTCGGTTCAAGTCCAGAGAGGACTTCGAGGACCTTCTCAGCTTTGCGCCAACTTTCCGGCACACCGTTCCCGGGGCGACGAAGCTTATTGCGCAGGCCACGTTGCGCGAGAGTGCAGAGGGCTCAGGCTTCGAACTGCGCTGTCCGCCGGAATATGAAGCGCAGATCGTGGACTATGCCAGCCCCTATGCCGTGCTGGTGGATTTTGGGAAGTTTCACTGTCCCATAAAGGTGGTCGGGGCTGACCCAACCTTGCCCTACTCGTACCTGCCGACGCTAGACCTCAGCGACATTCTGAGCGTGGACTACGATTTCTTGCCCGATGCGACGCACTTCCTCCTTTGGAGATGCCGGAGGAATGCGCGGCCATAGTGCGGGAGTTCGTCGAACAGGTCACAACTGACTGAGGCGGGCCTGTGCTCCAATAGGCTCAAATGCGCCTGAGCAACTCTCTACGAGCCTTCAACTCGCACGGTGACGATGTCCAACCCGTGGTACTTCTGATGCTGGACCGCAGTGGCGTAGTGCCGTAGCAGACGAAACGACACTTCCCTATCGTCGTTGGTCTCGGTCTGTTCGTCCAAGTGGGCGAGGCGATCTTCCAGATTTTCTTCCGCAAACACCGCAAAAAACTCCAATTCCACGGCGCTGCCTTCCGGGCGTGCGACGATTAGCAGGCGCGGCACTCTTTCCGTCGGATATACGTTATCCGGCTGCAGCAGACTCGCTAAAGTTTCTTCACCGGCGGAGCGCAGCCGGTCAGTGGAGGCCGTATTCCAACCCAGCTTGGTTGCGGCTTCTTGCAGAAAGGCGTCAATGCGAGGAAGGTCAGAACTATCCAACCGCACTTCTAAACGTCGGCGTCGCGGACCGGTCACATCCAACAAAACGGTCAACGCAATCGCCACCGCGGCGCCAACGGTAATGCCGTTACCCAGCAACGAGTCCCATGGCGCGCGCAACACGCCTTCGAAGATGTTCTGGTGCTGCAAACCGACCCCAATCGAAAAGGATAGTCCTACCACCAACGCATCTTGATAGCCAAGTCCCGAGCGTGAGACGGTCCGTATACCCTCGAAAAAGAGAATGCCAATGGCAACCAACAAGAAAGCTCCCATAATGGGGTTGGGAATTGTGAGAAGCAGGCCGGTTACTTTGGGGAAGAGCGCCAGGATAAGGAATATGACTCCGATGGCGTAGGCAACCCTGCGAGCGGCAACGCCGGTAAGGTTGATGAGTGAGACGGTGGATGACGAATAGGCGCTCGTGGGCGGCGTGCCGGCAAGACCTGACAACAATATACCCATACCGTTGGCGTAGAGTGCTCCTTGAACTAGGCGAAAATCCATCGCTCGCTGTTTGCGCTGAGATACCTGCTGTACGACGACCGCATCGCCAATTGTCTTGATGGCCTGTACCAGTGTGACGACCAAGAACATCGGCAGCAGCGCCCAAAAGCCCGCCGTCGGTGTCAACTCCAGTCCCGGAAAGCCACTAGCAGGAATGCCGATCCATGGCGCCTGCATGAGTCGCTCCAGATCGTACATGCCGAAGAGCGCCGCCGCCGCGCAGCCCGCCCCAATCCCGATTAGCGGGGACCAGAGCCGCCAATTCGCGGGAGCACGCAACGCCAGTATGGAAGTCACAACGAGCGTCACCAGCGCCACACCTGGGCCCGCTATCTCCGGCGTGCCCGCCGGCACCTCCTTCAGGCGGTCGAACGCCACCGGTAGGATCATCGTGGCGATGAGCATAAGCACCGTGCCGGAGACGGCCGGGGTGATAATGCGGCGCAGGCGAGGCAGCCAGGCGGCAATCGCCAAGTAGAAGAGCGACGAAAGTACGATCAGGCTGGCTAACGTGGCCGGGCCGCCTGCCTGGAGCGCCAAGACGGAAACGGCAACATAATTAGGTGTGGTACCCGTAATGAGGATGTGGCGTGTGCCCAGCCACCCAATCCCAGCCGCCTGCAGCGCCGTGACAGTCCCGCCAATGATGAGTGAGGCAAACACGGCCCATGTGAGATACCGCTCGTCTTGGCCGGACGCCACAGCCGTAATAGCAACGATCAACACGGCAGGCGCTACTACGATCAGGACACCCTGCGCCCCAACGGCTATTGCTGCAAATAGCGAACACTGCTCGTCCGGCTCGTAGCGGATGTTCTCATTCAAGCGGGCTGCCAAGTGGAGCCTTTCTCAAGCTGTGCGAGGACTCTCCCTTTATCCCTCTTCACCGCAGGAAGGGAACTGCCCTACACGCCGCCGGGAACGTCTTCCCCGCAGATGCGCAGGTAGTCCGGCTTTGGCGCGTCGCCCGTGTACTGGAACTCCGCAGCCATGTAGCTCATCGTGATCGCCCGCCGCGAGTTCGCCGTAAGGTTGGGCGCGGTGCCGTGGAGCAAAAGGCTGTGGAAGAAGAGGCCATCGCCCGCCTCCATTGGCACAGCAATCACGTCGCTAGGATTGTAATTGCTCTCGTTGACGATGAAGTCGTCCGGCACGCGCTCATGGGGTACGGCGCCGCGCTTGTGACTGCCGGGGATGGCGGTAATGCAGCCGTTCTCCGGGGTAGCTGGCTCAAAAGGCATCCAGCACGAACTCAAAGCCATGGGTTCAATCGGCCAGTAGGGAGAATCCTGGTGCATGCCTTTGGCTGAACCAACCTGTGCCGGTTTCATGAGCACGGAGTCACGAAAGAGCTTGAGGTTCTTGCTGCCGATGAGCGCCTGCATGCGCTCCACCACTTCGGGCATTGTCCCCAACGCGCGGAAGCGGTCATCGTGAATGACAAGCCGATCAATCTTGCGGTACGCGTCGCCGCGCCGCTCCGGCCAGGGCACTTCGCCGCGCTCGACTCGTGGCTCCACTTGAATCCTCACATCTTCCGGCACGGGCAGACGGTCGTACATGTACTCCTCCAACCGCTCCTTGAGTCTCGCTATACCCTCCGCCGAAACCAGACCCTTGACGAGCAGATAGCCGTTCTCCGCGTAGAATTCCTGCTCCTCGGCCGTTACTTCAACTAGCGCCTGTGCCATAGTCTCTCCTCCACCTGTTGACTGCCAAGAAATGTTTAGGCGGCATGAAAAGCTCCGACGCGCTGCGAGAAGGCAAGAGCGGCTACATGGGCGAATACCGTAGCCCTGCCCACCCTAACGCGAGCTTCCATCATCCCAGTCAGCACATCTCATACATTATCGCCCAAGAGAGCGTCTTAGCAAGTGACAAGAGTGCTGAATCGGACAACAACCACGCGACGTTAGGTCCACTGTTCTGTTTAGAATAAGGCCGGTTGCCGGGCTTCCAGAGGCCAAGCAGCGATGCCCTTATCACGCAAGTGAGCAGAGAATTGCTGCGGGCCGAACATGGTAAACACTCGCTGCGGCTGTGCCTGCTCTACATAGGCGTTGAGTTGATTCCAGTCGCAGTGATCGCTGAGTGGCAGCGCTTCGTCGACACGCATCCGATACTTGCAGGAAGGGTCCGCCGCCCAGCCGCTGAGCAGGAGCGTGCGGTACGGCGCAAGACCGAACATCTCGCGCCGGGTGCGCGCGTGCGGCGGCATCAGTACCACCGTCCCTTCCTCCCGCCGGCCGCGCCAGCGGGTGAACCGCCCGGGAAATCGCGCCCCCATTTGTTGGTAGACCGTGGTCATGGCAAAGGTGGATTCGTGCACGTGCACCGCGAAGCCCGCTTCAAGCAGGATGTGCAGCGCCTCCTGGCCCTTACCGAGGCTGTACGCGAGGACAACGGGCACTTCACCGTAATGGAGAGTTTCTTCCACCCACGCGCACACGTCCTCGCTTACGGCCGCGCGCGCGGGGAAGACATAGTCTGGATGGCCAAAGGTGGCATCGATGATGAGGGTGTCGCAGGAGATAGGCTCTGCCGGTTGCCCGAAGAGATCATCCCCAAGGTGCAGATCGCCCGTATACACGATGCGTTCGCCGGTGGCGCGCACGTCTATGGCAATCTGCGCCGAACCGAGACAATGGCCCGCCGGGAAGAGCGTCAGCGTGTAGCCGTCGCGCTCCATCGGCTCACCGAAACGCAGCGGCTGCGCCTGCTTGATCTTCATCCGCTGGGCGGCGAGGGCTATGGTCTCGGCGGTGGCAAGCACGTGATGGTGCGAAGCCAGGTGGTCGCTGTGAGCGTGAGAGATAAATCCTTCCGGCTTCACCCGCCGCGAATCGAGCCAGAGTTCCAGCGTGGGGAGAAGAATGCCGGGTTCGATGGGGGTCTGCATTGAGGGTCTCTCAATAGAGAAATTGAAAGCGGCTTGGAACTACATGGGAGGCCAAACCTAGCGTAGCACGCGCGGCGTATGCCTTCAAATCGTCGCTGCCGCCCTTCCCTGCAGTCGTTCCCTGGCTTGGCTGTCCCAATCGATCCACGTTGTCCTGCGCCAGGATGCTGTCTGCGGGAACCAAACGTGTCCCAAGGATCAGCATGGCGACTGTTCACGAATTCTTAAGAGTCGCACCCACAAGCTCAAGCGCCCGGTTGACAAAGAGGCCTTGGGTGCCAAAGTCGTAGTACGACGGCGCCAATTCATCGTCATGGAAGGAGCCGACTTCGTAGCCGCCGCGCGGAATCTCACGGTCCGACGCCACGTAGCCGATCATGTCGTTCGCCATGCTCACGTGGACGACATCCAGCCCAAACTGCTCCTTTACGCGCGTGCGGGTCTCCATGCCGTACTCCAAGAAGAATTCCCCGGGAAAACCGACAAATACGAGGTGTCCCACGCGGATCACTTGAAGCTCAGTTTCCAAGCCGTCGGCCAGAGTGCCAGATTCAATCTGGCGGAGTATGCGCTGCGCCCAACGCGCATTGGAGAACGGCAGCCCTCTTCCTTTATCGGGATACGCCCCATTCTGAAGCGTCGCGCGCAGGTACTCCGCGGTTGGCGGCTCGCTGTAAGGGGCGACGATGGGCGTGCTAGCGGCGGCAACTCCCTCGAGGGAACGGGGGCTGATGCGCTCCCGTGTCTTTACTACTTCCGCGCCCATGATGCGGCCTTCGCTCTCAAGCTCAGGAAACGTCGCCGAGCGAAAGCGACTGCCCGTTTCATCGGTGTAGTTGGGTCGAATGTCACCGTGGCAGCCGAGCAGAAAGCCCACCACACAATCATCACGATAGACCTCCTCAACGAAGGTTCGAGACGGGCCGATATAGTCGGCGCTGATGGCGTAATTGTCGCTCATGCTCGTCGGATGGCAGGCATAGTTGAAGATGATACCTGCCGGATCGCCACTCTCCGTATCAAAGCGCAGCACGGGCACTGAATGATCGACGAGACCGTCGGGTCGCGGGCAATTGACCACTTCGCCGTCCCGCTCGCCGCGGCGATTTATGGCGAGGCCGTACTCGCCGGTGCCAATGTCTCCCACCACAGGCTGTAGCCGGTGCGCTGCCATAGCCACCGCACCGGTGAGCTTGTTTTCCAGTTCTGTAAGGTAGTCATGGTCGAGGATAGGCAAAGTATAAGTGAGTTCTTCATCCGGTATACCGCCCGGATACGGAACACCGGCGCCCGGCAATCCCGCGCCCCAGTCTTTCGTATTGGGGCCGCTGTGGGCGTGAGTCATGCCCAGCATGACGTGGGAGCCCGGTATGCCCGTGGCAGCCGTAATCTTCCTGCGAATGGCGTGCGTGCGCGTCAAGGAAATGTCGACGAGATCAGCGCCGACGACGGCAACGGTTGTGGCGTCGTCTGCGAACACATACACGGTGGCATAGAGTTCATCGTGGATGTCATCCGACGGCCGCTGGCGATTCCCATAGCCGCCGAGATGCGTACCGACCGGTGGGGTGATGTTGACCTTGACCGCACCCATGCGGACGTTTCCTGGCACAATTCGCTTCCTTACTACAAAAGCAGTACAGCTACCATCAAGAGCATCACTCAGTCATTCAGTCCACAGACCCGCCGAGCGAGCACTACGGCCCGCTCCACGACGAAGTCCCCTGTCTCAGGCTTGAACGGCGCAGGGTACCAGAACCAGCGGTAGAAGTCTGCCGGTTCGGAACCGCCTTCGGGATAGGCGCTGGCCGTGCAGACGTAGCCCACTTCCGAGTTGCTGTAGCCGAGGGTGAGTGCAATTTGAACCTCGTGGTTCTCCTGCAGCGCCTGCTCAATGGCGAGTCCGATCTCCACAAACACTTCGCCACCCATGGCGACGATGCAGACACCGCCGATCCGCAGGACTTGCACCTCCATGTCCACCGTGCGCGGCAGTTCCTCGCCTCTTTCGAGCATAGTGATGAGATTGTCAGCCCAGGCGTGATAGCGGCTCCGGCGAGGGTCGGCGCTATAGGCGCGCAGTTCTTCAAGCGTTGGCGGGTCTTGGAAGGGTAATGGGAGCTGTTCTCGAGCCACCGCAAGCGGATATCCCACGGCCATGTGGCTCTCGCGGGCGGCGCGCACGGCAACCGCGCCGGCGCCGCGGCCGAGCGCCGCAATCTCCGCTGGAGTGCACGGATGGAATCGTGCGCCGTCCGGCGTGAGCACACGTGGACGGATATTGCCGCCGCAGCCGGTGAGAAAGACCGCAATCGGCGCCCCTTCCGTGGCGAACGAGCGCTCGATCTCGTCTTTGGCCGGGGAAATGTAGTCGCCGCCTATGAGTGGATCGTTGCCCCGGTAGTCGAAGCCAGTGCCGTGGCAAGCGACGGAGAAGACTATGGCCAGCACCGAACCATCCAAACGATCAAAGCGCAAGACCCGCGCCCGGTTGTCAACGGTTGCCTCGTAGTTCGGCAGCATGCTCGACGTACCGTCCACCACCTTGCGGCGATTGATGGCGAACAAGCCCTCCGCTTCCCCGACGGCTAGTGAAGCAGGTTCCAGGGCCGCTTCCGCCTTAGCTACCGTATCCACGACTTGCCGGATCAGCCACTCGCGGTACTCCATGTCGATTTCATACGGCGAAATGACGCAGATGTTCGGCCCGGAGTGCGTATGGGAGGCATTCAAGAGGACATTGTCACCTGGAATACCGGTCTGTTCAGCGATGCGGGCGCGGATCTCCGCCGCTATCGGGGCTTCCATATAGATGATGTCGCTGCCAACCAGCGCGACCTTTGTCTCTCCGTCATCCAAGACGACAGCCGTGCTGTAGAGGTCGTCGAGGACGCCCGTTGACTCTATCGTCATGCCGCTCTGGAGCAGACTGCCAATTGGCGGGGTGATTTGCGTCTTGGCAGCGCCCGCCCACAGCGGCGCGCGTTCCGGCAGCACTTCATCCGCTCTTGTGCTCCCCAATTCGACTTGCCGCATCCTCTGAATCCCTACAGTCCGGGACGAAACGTCGGGTCACGTGAAGACTATGCACGCGTACACATTGCAATTTAGAAGGCAACGACTGTGCCATGCCATCATCCGCTATCATGAGGCAGCGGAGTCAATCATGCAAGTTGCACGAGCAAAAGGGTGAAGGAATGCGCTCGACAGACGTATTGCAAGCGATCATCGACGCCTGCGGCCCGCCGGGCGGCGATGAAGGCATCCTCTTTGGCGACCGGGAGCAGGAAGTTACCGGCATCCAAGTGTGCTGGATGGCAAGCCTCGATGCCATCGAACATGCTGGCCAGGCCGGAGACAATCTCATCATCGCCCACGAAGACCTCTACTTCCCGTCGTGGCGTCCGCCGGGCAGCGCGACGCCGGTCGAGTATTTGAGTTGGCGTGTCAACCAGCGGCGTCTCGGCCTGCTTGCGCAATACGAGATTGCGGTAATTCGGTCGCACGGGTCGCTCGACCGCTATTGCATCTTCGCTGCCTTCGCTGAGAAGCTCGGTCTCGGCGCGCCCGTTGTGAACGACGGTCCTTATCTGAAAGCGTACGACCTCCCACCTGGCACCACCTATGGCGCACTCGTGGAGCGCGTCAAGGCTGCGCTGGGCATGGAAGCGGTGCGCGCCACATTGCACGATCCAGCGGCCCCGGTGCGACGGGCCGGATTGCCCTGGGGCGGCCTGGGCCTCTTTGTGAACGTGGGCTACATGCAGTCGATTCTCAAGTACGGCTGCGACGTTTTCATTGCCGGCGAGAGCGACAACTACGGCATGCACTTTGCTATGGAATCCGGCGTGCCTATGATCGAAACCAGTCATGAAGTGAGCGAAAATCCCGGTCTGGCCCAGTACGCCCAAGAACTCCAGACAACGTTGCCGGCAGTACCGGTGCACTTCTACGAAAATCCCATGCCGTGGCGTTGGTGGTAGCATGGAATTAGAGGACTCTATCTATTCGGAAGTGTTGAAGGTGCCCGGTGCGAAGGTTGAATGCCGTCCTATTCGATGCGTTTGGCACGCTCTTTGCGCCGGTCTCGGCAGGATCACCGGTGGCACATCTGTGCCGACTGCTGGCCTCGGACGGCGTGCGGGCGTCGCCTGAACGCGCGGAGCGAGCGATCGTCGCGGAGGTGGCTCTCTACCGGGAGCGATTCCCCCTCATTCGCACCCCGGAAGAGTTGCGCCAACTGGAATATGCGGCCACTGACATCGTGCTCAGTGAACTCGTGCTACCGGACTTTCCGCGCGATCGCATGCGCCAACATCTGCTCGACCTCTTTGCGTTGACCGTATTCCCTGACGTTGAGCCCGCGCTAACGAGCCTACAAGAGCGAGATCTGGCGCTCGGTGTCGTGAGCAACTACAATGCCCTGCTCAGCACGCACCTGACCGAGCTTGGCCTGGCAGACTGGTTCCGTGTGACCGTAAACTCGGCGGACTACGGCAAGCCCAAGCCAGCCCCTGGCATCTTTCACGAGGCAACAAGACAGTTGGGGCTGCCACTTGACCGCGTGCTCTACGTCGGTGATGACGTGGACAATGACTACTACGGCGCGCGACAGGCCGGTCTCCACGCCGTCTTGCTCAGTCGCGATGTCGCTCCCGTAGCCGAGGAAATCCGCGCTATACACGCGTTAACTGAGCTACCAAGCCACTTGGATCGACACTTCGTTTAGGCATGGGTGCGACCACGTGAGGGGTCGATTTCTGAAGTGCAAGAGACTGCGGAAGACGAGTGTGACGCCCCTAACCCGAGTCTAAGCGGCTTGGTCGCGTCGTCTCATCTCTGTTTGGTGACTTCTAGCGAGGGGCGTCTTCAATCAACTCGCTAGGAAGTTCTCCGCCCGCGTTCACGCCCAAGCCGCGGCGCGCGGTTTCTACGCGCAGCAGGCTCTCCGGCAGGACGTTGCCGATGTTTACGTTGGGACCGAATGTCTGCATGAGCCAGCGGGCCAGGGTATCCGGTTCGGAGTACGCGGTTCCCTCGATCCAAGGACCCGTAAGCTCGAACATGAGCTTCTCAAGCGGTGCCGCTTCTGTAAGCTGCGCGGCCAGCGCTTTGTCACGCCCGTGGCCAAAGACCTCTGCCGCTTCGACAAGCACTTTGCTACTGCCTGCCTCCAGGCACGCCTGAATGTCGTCTTCAAGGCTCACGGTAACGGCCAGACCTTCTTTCTTGCCCACTTCTCCGTAGACTTCGAGGCCGTACGCTTCCCGCGCCTTGGCAATGAGCGCCCGCTTTTCGTCTAACGTAATCGAGAGCAGGTTGTCGGATACCTCGATGGCAGGGAAGCCCACCGCGCGGGCTTCTGCCAGAAAGGCATCCACGCCATCGCAGAGCACGGCGTATTCCAGGAATTGCCCGCCCGGATAGGGCACAACCTCATACCGTATGTAGAGGTCAATTTTGCGTTCGACAAGCTCACGCGGCAAGAGCCGGGCAACGCCCACGGCAATCTTGGCGGAGTCGATGTATGCGCTGGCAAGCTGAAGGATGTCCTCTTGCTGCCGCAGCCCCAAGCCAAAGTCAATCATCATCGTCTGACCGGAGACTCTTGGCTTGCTGGGACGCGCCAACATGGGAATCGCGCTAAAGGCGTAATCGGTCATCGTTTGCGTACTCACTCAATGCCAAGGATGCGCGCCATGTTGCCGTAGAATACCTGGTCTTTGTCCAATGAATCGGCATCGAGGCGATCGAGGAACGCGTCGTAAGCCGTGACAACGTCCGGTATCTCCGGCGGCGTAACGTCTGAGCCGAACACGAGCTTATGCGTGATGCCCGCTCCCGCCACCGCGTTGTACATCATCTCGTGCACGATCTTCCGGTTGCCGTAGCGGATCGTGATCGGGCCGCTCAGATCCCAATAGACGTTCTCATTCCAGCGTGCCACCCAGGCCGCCTCGGCAAATGACGGCGAACCGAGATGCGCGCCAATAAGCGTCAGCTTGGGAAACGCGCGCGCAATGGGATCGAGCATCCAGGGCATCATGCGGGCAGTGCTCACGTCTTCTGCCCGCGACCCGCTGCCCGGGGCGCGAAAAAGCTGTCCCGTGTGAAAGAGAATCGGCATGTTCCGCGCTTCCGCCCGCTCATAGATCGGGTAGTAAGCCTTACTGTCATAGTTGTCCAGCGGACGTATCGTCTTCAGTCCGCGAAACCCCATGTCGCCGAGCTCATCAACGATGCTGGGCTCATCGGTCCCCAGGCGAATATAGCCAAAGCCAATGACGAAGTCCGGCTGCTCTTTGACGAGTTGCGCCACAGCGTCATGGACGGGCGGATTGCCGGTGGAAAGCAAACACAACCGCTGGCAGCCGAGGGAGCGCTCCATATTGAGAAGGTCATCGAGTTGGCGCTCCAGCGGTATCTGCGATCCCGTCGGGTCGAAGGCCGTCTGGGGGTAATGTACGTGGGCATCGATGAAGCGCCGGTATGCCATATTGTCGTCCCTTGCTACGCGCCCAATGTCTCGCGGATACACTGGCGGCTCAGCAGCGCGTCTTCCTTGACGGAGCGGTGGGCTTCCATGCCGTGGCCGGGCTCAATCTCGACGACGACCCAACCGCCGTAGTCCGAACCCCGGAGAGACGCGGCTACAGCATGCCAGTCGATGGCGCCGTCCCCAATTGCCTCCACCAGCACCCCATCGGACCGGCAGTCCTTGTAATGCACGTAGCCGATGCGCGAGCGGAAGGAGTCGATGAAGTCTACGGCTGCTGTCGGACCAATCACGCGGGCGGCATTGGCAATGTCGTACGCCAAGCTGATGGCAGCGGGATCTAACTCAAGGATGTGCCGAACTTCACGAAAGTCGTCTTCGAGTTCCGGGCCGTGGGTATGGTGAAAGCAATGCGCGCCATGAGCGGCAAAAAGCGCGCAGGCTTCGGCGAAGACTTGGTTTTGCACATCGAGTTCCCGCGGTGTCTTCGGCCCTTCCTGCTTGGCGGCAGGACTGATGAGGACGTTCCGGCAGCCAATTTCCTTGGTGAAGGCCGCGATGATCTCGAGATTAGGCAGCGTTTGCGCGCGGGCCGTTTCCTCGTCGTAGAAATTGCCGCCGGTATGCAATGCGGCGAGCTGCAGACCGTGGGCTGTAATGAGCGCGCCAACTTCTGCCGGATCGGGGATCGTTGTCACATCGCTGTCGCCGGCCGGAGGAGCTCCACCGGGGCGAATTGCATTGAACCGTCCACCCGCCAGAAAGTGGTAGCCAATCTCCACCCCACTGTAACCGGAATCTGCAATCTGCTGGAGGACAGTATCAAGTTTCTCCGCAATCGGAAACTCGCGGAGCCATGCATTTGCTTGTATGCCGATCTGAATCTCAGCCATATTTCCACACCTAAATCTACATTCTGAAGGCGTTGGCGAGCCCTTTTCTTGGCCAAGTGCCCACTTGCGTCGGCTCACACAGGCGGGGGGACAAACCCTCGCACTACGTCTGAAGACAATCAATCGGAATACAGATTAAGCCAAACAGTTGCGGCTGCTCAATTCTCCCTTGGGCGTCGCCCCCCAAGCATGTCTATCGGGAGTCAACATTCATCTCGTACTCATCTAGTCGTGCCAAAGAAACACCAGAGATAAGCTACCCGATTGAGTATTCAATTGCCTTAGGATACCATGAATTGCAGTCAACAATTCCCGTGAAATTGGTGCGGCCTAGCATCCATCGATTACTTTGGTCGACGCGTTGTCAAGAGAGCGAAGGCTGCACCAAGCTCAAGGAGAGAGTATTGCCATGAACATAATCCTCATTGTCTCCGACACATTTCGCTACGACCACATTGGGGCCAATAGCAATCTCGGAATTCGGACGCCGCACCTCGACGCTTTCGCCGCGCAGTGCGTCAACTTTGACAACGCGTATGTGGGCTCGTTCCCTACCATTCCGCATCGCACGGACTTGCTCGCCGGGCATTATGTCTATCAAACGCGCGGCTGGGCGCCGTTAGCGTCTGGTGAAGCTACGTTGGCCACACTTCTCGGTCGGGAAGGGTATGTCAACCAGATGATCGTCGACCACGTGCAATTCTTCCGCCCCGGCATGAACTTTCATCAGGGTTTCGACGGCTGGCAAGCGGTACGCGGACAGGCTGGCGAGCCCTACATTACCGATCCCGTGCCGGTTGAGTTGCCGTGCGCGCCGGAAAAGATCCGCATGCCTGATAAAGCGGTAATCTACCTCAAGAATGTTTACTATCGCACGCAGGAGCGCGAGCACTTCGTGGCGCAGACCTTCTCGCAAGCTGCTGACTGGCTCGAGCGCAACTACACCCACGAAAAGTTCTTCCTCTATATCGACACGTTCACTCCCCATGAGCCGTGGGATCCGCCTCAGCACTACACGGACATGTACGATCCCGGCTACGTCGGCGAGAAGATCTTTTGGCCCCGCTACGACCGCTGCGACTATCTGACGGAACCTGAGCTACGCCATGCGCGGGCGCTCTATGCCGGATCGGTATCGCTGGTGGATACGTGGTTCGGCCACTTTATCGAGCGGGTCAAGCATCTGGACTTGTGGGACGACACTCTGATCGTCTTCAACGCCGACCATGGCTTCTACATTGGCGAGCACGGATACATCGGTAAGCACACCGTGCTGGAGCCAAAGCAAGGCTGGCCGATGTACCGCGAGGTATCGCGGGTGCCGCTGCTTGTCCACGTACCGGGCATTGCCCCGCGCCGCACCGATGCCCTGGTGCAAGCGATTGACATCATGCCTACTGTCTTGGAGGTAGCGGGCGCGTCTGTGCCGGAGGGCATTCATGGAAGATCACTGCTGCCCGTGCTAAATGGTGACTCCGAAGCGCACCGGGATGCGGTTATTAGTTCCCCACTGCTGCCTACAGAGGCTGACGCTCTGGTCTACAGCACGGTCAACGACGGCGAGTGGACGCTCATGGACCCTGGCGGCCGCGGCATCGAAACCGCTGAACTCTACAATCTGGCAGCAGACCCCGGCGAGGAGGACAACGTAATTGCGAACCACGCGGACGTGGCGCAACGGCTTCACGAGCGGTACGTAGCGGAATTGGAAGCACTGGAAACGGAGCCTTCCCGCGTAGAGCTGCGGCGCTGGCCGAGCGACACTTAGCCGGCACAGGGTAGGCTCGCAGGTTCAGTCGGGTGGCAGGAGCCGTGCCATGCTGCCAAGATACGGACGCAACACCTCGGGGATGATCACGCTGCCGTCGGCTTGTTGGTTGTTTTCCAGCACGGCGGCGTAGAGGCGGGCCGAGAAGGCCAAGCCGGAGCCATTGAGCGTATGCACGAATTCCGGTCGCGCCTGAGGGCTCGGACGGTAGCGCACGTTGATGCGGCGGGCCTGAAAGTCCTCGAAGTTCGAACACGAAGAGACTTCCTGCCACTTCTCAATTGCAGGGCACCAGACTTCCAGGTCATAGCACTTGGTCGCGGCAAAGCCAAGCTCGCCGCCGCAGAGTTCGACCACCCGGTAGGGTAATTCTAACAATTGCAGGACCTCTTCAGCATCGGCGCGGAGTGTCTCCAACTCCTCATATGAGGTCTCCGGCGCGACGAACTTCACCATCTCCACCTTTTCGAACTGATGCAGGCGCAGCAGGCCGCGCGTATCCTTGCCGGCCGCGCCTGCCTCTCTCCGGAAGCAGGGCGTGTACGCCGTATACTTGATTGGCAGTTGGTCGGCGTCGAGGATTTCATCCTTGTGGATATTGGTCACCGGGACCTCGGCGGTAGGCGCCAAGAAAAGATCGTCGGGGTCCGTGCGGTACATGTCCTCCTCGAACTTGGGAAGCTGTCCCGTGCCCGTCATCACCTCGCGCCGCACCACGAACGGCGGCCACACTTCCTGATAGCCATGCTGCTGCACGTGCAGATCGAGCATCCAGCTACCCAGCGCGCGCAGCAGGCGCGAGCCACTTCCTTTAAAGAGGGGGAATTGCGCACCCGCGATCTTGGCGCCCCGGGGAAAGTCGAGGATGTCCAGGGCCGCGCCGATGTCCCAATGGGCCTGCGGCTCAAAACCGAACGCCGGCTGCTCGCCCCACGTCGCGCGCACCAGGTTTTCTTCTTCTGTCGTTCCCGACGGCACACTGCTGTGCGGCACGTTGGGAATCTCGAGGATTACTGCCGAGATGCGCTCTTCGACCTCCGCCACGGCGGCGTCGAGTTCCTTGATCCGCTGGCCGACGGCGCGCATCTGCTCGCGCAAGGCCGTCATCGCCTCTCGATCCTTGGCCGCGCCAATAGTCTTGGAGGTACGGTTGCGCTCTGCCTTGAGCACTTCGCTCTCCTGCAGCAGCGACCGGCGCTCGCCGTCCCACGCCACGAGTTGATCGATGACGCTGGGATCTTCGCCGCGCCGCGCGAGGCCGGCCTTTACATCTGCAGTTTGCTCGCGGATCCGGCGCATATTGAGCATTATTCAGTCTCCCGGGTACGCACAGGCGGAAAGAGAATTACGTCACGTATCGAGGCGCTGTTGGTGAAGAGCATGGCCATGCGATCAATCCCGATTCCTATGCCCCCTGTCGGGGGCATTCCATATTCCAATGCCAACAAGAAGTCCTCGTCCAGCGGCTGCGCCTCTTCGTCTCCGGCGGCGCGCTCCTTCACTTGCTCTTCAAAGCGTTGGCGCTGGTCCAGCGGATCGTTCAACTCGCTAAAGGCGTTGGCAATCTCCAGACCGCCCACAAACCCCTCGAACCGCTCGACTAGCCGGGGATCATCCGCCCGGCGCTTGGCCAGCGGTGAAAGCGCCACCGGATAGTCAAGAAGCAGGGTCGGCTGCACGAGTTTCGGCTCCACGCACTCTGCCAAGAGTTCCTCCACCAGTGTAGCCCACGTGACGCGTGCCGGAACGCCGATGCCGCGGGCTTGCACCTGAGCGAGCAGCGCCTCCGTCTCGGGATACGCGTAGATATCGATGCCGGTTACAGATTCGATAGCCTCGTGCAGCCGTAGCCGCTGCCACGGGGGCGTGAAGTCCAGCACGTCGTCCCGGTAGGGAACTTGCGGCGAGCCGTGCACGGCCAAGGCAACCGCATAATAGAGCTGTTCGAGCAACTCCATCATATCCGCGTAGTCGGCGTACGCCTGGTACGCCTCGAGCATGGTGAACTCGGGGTTATGGTCGCGGTCCATGCCCTCGTTGCGAAAGGTGCGGCCAATCTCATAGACTCGCTCGAAGCCGCCGATCAGGCAGCGCTTGAGGTAGAGTTCCGTGGCGATCCGCAGGTAGAAGTCCTGATCGAGCGCATTGTGGTGCGTCACAAAAGGCCGGGCAAAGGCGCCGCCGTAGAGCGGCTGGAGCACCGGTGTCTCTACTTCCAGAAAGTCGCGGGCATCGAGGAATGTCCGCACCTCGCGCACCACGTGGCTGCGCACCGCGAATGTCCGGCGCACGTCGGGATTGGCCGCCATGTCTAGGTAGCGGCGGCGCAGGCGGGTCTCCGTATCGCGCAAGCCGTGATACTTTTCCGGCGGGTTTTGCAATGCCTTGGCCAGCATCTCGATGCGCCGCACTTCCAGGGTCTCTTCGCCGGTGCGCGTGCGAAAGAGCACCCCCTCCGCGCCGACAATATCGCCTAGGTCAAAGAGGTCTATAGCAGTCCGAAACGCCTCTTCGCCCAGAATGTTGAGGCGCAGATAGAGCTGGATGCGCCCTGAAGCGTCTTCGATGTGGGCAAACGCCGCCTTGCCCATCTTGCGGATGGTGAGAATGCGCCCGGCGAGCCGAACCGTCTCTTGCGCGGTGGACAGGTCGTCGAAGCGGTCGAGGGCGTCCTGCGCCGTATGGGTGCGCCGAAAGCGCAGCGGGTAAGGGTCTACGCCCTGTGCGCGCAAGGCATCGAGCTTGCGGAGGCGGAAATCTTCTGGCATCTTGCGGGCACGATCTGCGTCTTTGACGTAGTCAGATGACTTTGACGTAGTCGGACGCTTCCGTAGCTACTTTACCTCTTTAATTGTATACGTCAGCGTGCCGGCAGGCACTTCGACGGTTACCTGCTCACCCACACGGTGACCCATCAGGGCCTGGCCCACGGGGCTCTCGTTGGAAATGCGGTTTTCCAAAGGGTCGGCTTCCGGCGCGCCCACGATCATGAACGTCTCGCTGTTGCCGCCTTCATCGGTAACGACGACCTCTGCGCCCAAATCAACTTCAGCGCTGGCGTGATGTTCGGATACCACTGCATCGCGGAGGATGTGCTCGATCTCAAGTATGCGGCCTTCGACGAAGGCTTGCTCTTGCTTGGCCTCGTTGTACTCGCCCATGTCGGAGAGATCCCCGCCAAATTCCATGGCCTCATGGATCCGCCGCACGATCTCAGGACGCCGCACGGACCTGAGTTCTTCGAGTTCCTGCAGCAGATTATCTCTGCCCTGAGGCGTCAGCATATGCTGCTCCGCCATGTCCGCACCCTCCTATAAAAGAATATGACGGAAAAGAGACCTTCCACCGGTCATTCTTTTCCAGTCACCCTCATAGTAGCAGGTTTGAGCGGTTTCGGTCAACGCCCGGCGAGTGCATTGGAATTGGTCTATGGGTAGAGACAAGCAGTGGGCCAGATTTCATCGTGCAGCAATTACCCAGCCTTACTTCAAGTGGGGCCTGTTAGAAATGAACGAGCACGGGGAGAAGAGAGTTTCTCTCCCCGTGCTCCGAGAGGCCCGTGCCAGTTCAGTGTGGCCGCAACTCCGTTCTACTGGTTCTCGAGGAATTCGTCCATCGACGCCTGGCCCTTCTCCTCGAAGAGTTGCATCGCGTCAGGGATGGTTGCCTCACCGTTGCGGATGCTATTGATAGCCTCACCGGTCGCGCCCAGAATGCCCCGCGCGCCCGGCACGCTGGCGACAAAGCGCGCGCCGTCCATCTCTTTGATGATCAGTTCCTTGAAGGGATCATCCTGGATGTAGTCGGCGCTCTCGGCAACAGACTTCCGCACGGGAATGCGGTCCATGACGATCGACCACTCCAAGTTGACGCCCGCGTCATAGAAGAAGTCGATCACCGCGAAGCCGCCGTCCGGGTTGGCGCTGCCGTTCGGCATGCAGAATGCCCAGTCACCGGAGTAATTGGAGAGCACCCCGTCAGCCGAGGGCAGAGGATAGCCGAAGTAGTGGAATTCAAAATCGGGATGGAACTTGAGGAAGAACGCGTTGCGTACGGCGTTACCCTCATAGTAGTGGGTCATCTCACCATTGGCCGTCTGCTCGCGGTTGCGCTTGTCCGTGTGGAACGGCGCAATGCTCGGCCAGCCGCCTTGGAGATCGTAGATGCGCATCAGCCACGTGAGCGCCTCGACGGAGAGTTCATTGTTCACCGTGAACCTGGTCTTGTCGTCATTGAAGATCTCGCCGCCAAGCTGCCAGTAGGGCACCATCCACGTGTGCACACCGCCGGAGCCGCGGAAGGGGTCCCATGAGAGCACCTGGATGTCGTCGCCCTGTTTCTTGAACGTCTTGGTGACGGCTTCTTCCATCTCCCCCCAGGTCTGCGGCGGATTCTCCGGATCGAGCCCGGCCTCAAGATACTGAACAGTGTTGGAGAAGATGATGCGGGCGTCGATGCTGTAGGAAAGCGCGTGGGTCTTGCCCTGGTACTGGGTGGCGTTCAGCTTCTCTTTCCAGAGGTCGTCGAACTGGATGTTCTGCGCCGTACCCAGCCAGGGATCGAGCGGCTGTACGATCTCCAGCACGCCCCATTCGTTCTGCACCCAGGATTGGGTCTTTACGACGTCCGGTGCCGTACCCGCCGCAACGACCGTCTGCACGTCGTTGAAGCCGCCGTTGGGCCTGCCCAGCGGGATCATCTTATAGCCGGAGGTCTCATCGAACTGCGCCCGCAGCGCTCGGGGAAGCTCCTCCGTATCGAAGTTCCAGGCCGGGAAGGAATGGTACCAGAACGTGACGGGGAGGATCTTCGCTTCCTCGGGAGCCTCCATCGCCTCCTGCTCGGGCTCATCAGCCGGCGCTTCTTCCATCGTGGTCGCCGGTACCGCGCCACAAGCGGCAAGAATCGCTATGCCAGCGCCCCCTGCCGACGTTGCCAAGAACGTACGTCTTGATGTACGCATGATACCTGTCCTTTCCGCGCGAACGCCCCATGCACTGAGACGTCTCTGCACGCTACGCATTAGTACGTGTCCTTAATACCACGCTAATGTCCTTTAGTCAAGTTGTTAGAGAGAGCTATTCCTCAGTTCGTCAAGACTGAAAGACTCTGGCAATGGGAATCGCCGACGTACAGAGCATGCGCGACTCGTAGCTGTGGATCATGGGCTCGTGGAGCAAGCTTCACCGCAAAGCCGCGGCATGAGTCTTGGCGAGAGAATAGTCCCGCGTCACTGCTCTACCAGTTGGGCATTGCCCTTAAAGGAAGCAACCCGCCCGTTATTGCCATGAAAATAGCCAGTCTACCGTTCGCCCTGAGCAGCGTCGAAGGGTGAACGGCGGAGGTAGCGGGTAGCAACGCCACACCCTCTTCTCTCCGTTCATGCTTCGACAGGCTCAGCACGAACGGAGGGGGCGGGGTCCATTTTCATTCCCTTGTGCGGCCTGAGCAAGGCCATGGTGATTACCATGAAAATAGCACGAGGAACTCCGTCATTCCCGCGAAAGTGGGAATCCATCTTTATTTCACTCGTGGACTCCGGCAGGAGTTGGGGTGACGGAGATTCTTGAAATAGCTTCTCGTGCATTGTGCTACAATGTTGAGCACAGTCCGTCCGGGCTGGGGTGCGCAACCAAGGGGATTCTCGTGTGTCTCAGGTATTCTCCTTTCGGATTCCGCAGGAAATCCACTTTGGGCCAGGAGTCTATCGCCAACTCCCTGCGCTGGTGCGCGCGCGCTCGACTGAGCGCGTTTTGTTGATTACGGATCCCGGTCTCGTCGCCGCCGGCGTGGCTGCGACAGTCGAAAGCGCATTGACTGCCGCTGGGAGCGAGGTTGTCTGCTTCCAAGATATTCCACCGGAACCCCATCTCGACGACGTGGAGCGTTGCCGCGCGTTTGCCGCAGAGCAGCAAGCGGCGGTAGTGGTGGGCGTGGGCGGCGGGAGTGTGCTCGACAGCGCGAAGATAGTGGGCGGCTTTGCCTCTTGTTCAGAACCTTTGGCGGATTTCCTCGATCGTGAAGACAATCGCCTCGCGCCGGGCTTGCCGCTCTTTCTCCTGCCTACCACGGCAGGATCAGGCGCGGAGGCGACCGCGGGAGCAATCGTCGCGTCTCAAGGTCGCAAGCGCCGCCTCGCGGGGGCGTACGCCCATCCGGTGGTGGCCGTTGTCGATCCCGTGTTTACGCGCAGCGCACCGGACACCATCACGATTGCAAGCGGTTTGGACGCGCTTACCCATGCGCTGGAATCTCACGCGGCGCGGCGAGCGAGCCCAATGAGCCGGCTCTATTCACGCAAAGCGTTTCGTCTCATCCTGCGGTGGCTCCCCCGCGTGGTGGCAGATGGGAAAGACCTGGAGGCACGCAGCCATATGGCGCGGGCAGCCTTGTATGCTGGTATTGCCGTCGCCAACGCCGGCGCAGGGGCCGTACATGCCCTTGCCTACCCGCTGGGCGGTCGCATTAACGTCCCCCACGGCATTGCCAACGCAATCCTGTTGCCGCACGTCCTAGAGCAAAACATGGCTGCTTCTCCCGAGTCCTACGCTGCGCTCTGCGACGAGAACGACACGCGCAGCGCCCAGGCAAAGTGCGGCGACGTGCTCGCTGCGGTGCAAGAGTTGCTTTGCACGCTGAAAACGCCGATGCGGCTCGCCGATTTTGGCGTACAAGAAGCTTCGCTCCCCGCGCTGGCGGAAGAGGCCGTCACTATTCGCCGCCTCTTGGACAATAACGCGCGTGCTTTTGGCCCGGAGGGAGTGCTGGCCGTCTATCAAGCGGCTTGGTGACCGTATGGCCTGCTGTGTAGTATCGTCTATACTGAGGTAAATGAGCCACGCTTGCAGATGAATCGCTCCGAGTACCTCGCAGTCCTTTCCTATTCCATCTCCTCACTACCTGTCTATGCGACACGTAGTACGCAAAAGCCGTGTTACCCGCAGAGACTTTTGCACGACTTCGGACAGTCGCAAAAGAACATCTCCCTCTCCTTAGGAGACCTTTGCGTAACTAAAGTTAGAGGCAAAAGGGCGACACCCTCTCCCTGGGGAGAGGGCCGGGGTGAGGGGATTTCTTGATTTTCTATCGTATAACATGTACAGTCAATGCATACTAGAGCTAAAATGGTCAAGAATCGGCAGGCGTTTAGAGCAGATTCACCCTCACCCTCTCCCATCGAGGGAGAGGGGACTGCCTCGCTGCAGTGAGGGTTACGCGAAGGTCTCCTAAGGGTCTCTCTGGTTGAATTAGGGATGGTGGCAGTGCGCACAGTTCTTAAACCGCGCGGCTCGTTTCGTGTTCGTCGCCTAGTCGCGCGCAAGCGGTAACAGCGCCCATGTCTGTAGAACAACGACAACCGATTCTCATTGACCTCATTGCGTTGGGGAGCTTCCTGCTCCTCGTGCTCGTCTTCTTTTGGAAGTCGATTTTCGGGCAGGGCGTCATCGGCAGCACTGACCTCGTCGCGTTCTTCTACCCCTACAAGGCGTACATCCGGGAGTTAATCACCCAAGGGGAGCTTCCTCTCTGGAATCCTCTCAGCTATCTTGGCGCTCCCTTGCTTGCAAATGTCCAAGCGGGCGTTCTCTATCCTCCGGATTTCCTCTTTACGCTCTTCTCCTTTCCCGCAGCGCTAACGTGGAGTGTCGTGCTGCACGTCTGGTGGGCGCTGGCCGGCATGTACCTGTTCTTACGGTATGGGCTGGGAATCACGGTCTTCGCCGCTTGGATCGGCGCCTTATGTTTTGGTTTAGGTGGGTTCTTGCTGCCCCACGTCGGTCAGATGAACCAATTGCACACTGCGGTGTGGCTGCCATGGCTCCTCCTCTGCGCTCAGCGCGCCAGCACCCCGCCGTCACCAACGTGGCTTATGGTAGGCGGTATTGCCACTGCCTTTTGCTTCACGGCGGGAAACACCCAGGAATTCTACTACGCGATCGTACTCGTGGGGTTCTTCTGCGTGTACTCGGCCATTGCCTCTCCAAACGGGCAGACGTCGCGTTGGTGGCCGTTGCTCGCACCCGCGGTCTTTCTCCTCATCGGCGGCATTCTGAGCGCGGTCCAATTGCTGCCAACACTGGAGGCAGCGGCGTACTCCTACCGGCAGGCCAGCCTCGCGCTGGAGGAATCAGCGGCGCTCGCGGTTCATTGGAACGACGTGTTGTTTTCGCTATTGCCTCGTTACCAAGCCCAGCCGGGCGTTGATGCGACCGGGTACATTGGTGTTGCCGGCGCAATCCTGGCGTTTTTTGGCGTCCTGCAAATTACGCGGCAGCGCTGGGCGCTCTTCTTCCTGATTGCGGCCTTGCTGGCCTTTATCCTGGCGTTAGGCACCTTCACCCCGCTTTTCGGTTTGCTCCACGCAGCAGTGCCGGGCTTTTCAGCACTTTCCGATCCGGCGCGCTGGCTCTTCCTGGTGAGCTTCTGCCTTTCGACACTGGCGGCCCTGGGCACAGATCGTCTCCGCGATGATCTGCGACCGGAGGATCGGCGCCAACTCTCTCTGGCCATTCTCTTGGGTACGGTGATCGGGACATTCTTGCTGGTTGTCTATGTTGGCCGCTTGTACCTGATCGGTTCCTCTCAGTCGTTGCCTGACGCCAACGTGGTGGTGTTTTGGGCAATGACCGCCGTCGTCATCTACGCTACCGTTCTCCTCGTGCTACACCATGGCTTGGCCAACATGCTGACATACGCCATGGTCGGCGGCATTGTGCTCATAGAGCTCTTCTTTGCCTCGCGTCCGTTGGGGTTCAATCAAGTGATGCCGCCGGAGATATACACGCAATCGGTTACCACCCGGCAACTTTCGCAACACTGGACGAACGCGCGCTACATCAGCATCGCAGCCGAACGCTTCCCTCTGGAGGACGAGGCCGCGCGCAAGGAAGCGCTTTTGGAGACCATTCCGGCTGCTTGGGCGGATCTCGCCCTCGAATTTGGCAAGTATAGCGATGAATTACGTCCGAATATCAATCTCCCGTTGGGAATGGCCAATGCCGACGGATACTACGGAGGCACGCTTCCCAGCCAGGACTACGCTAACCTGCGCACAGCATTGCTTAGCGATTCCACGGTGCCACCGCACTCCAGTCTGTCACGTGTGGAGAGCGGGCAGCTAGACGCGACTCTCTGGGGCTTGCTCAACGTCCGCTACCTTGTCGCGGACCATCAGCAGCGTGATCCGGGACCTGGGTGGGAGTTGGTCGGTCAGGCCCGCGCGGACGGTCCCTTGCTCTTCGAGAACAACGAACTCTTGCCAAGAGCTTTCGTGGTCTACGAGATCGTGGTGGATGAGGATCCCATGCGGCTGCGGACAATTAACGTGGCGCGGCAGGCACTGGTGGCGCGGCCAATTCCGGAACTCGTCGGTGTCACGGGAGCACCCGTCGCCGCCACGGTTGTGTCGGAATCTGCGTTGCGCGTTGAGATTCAAACCACCACTGAGCAGCCGGGCCTGCTTGTGCTGTCCGACTCGTTCTTCTCCGGCTGGACGGCGACCGTCGACGGCAGCCCGCGAGAGATATACCGCGTGGACGTAGCTTTGCGTGGTGTGGTGGTTCCTTCAGGCGAGCATACGATCGTCTTTACGTACCAGTCCCGCTGGTTCCAGATCGGCGCTGTCGTCAGCCTGATTGGCTGGCTGCTCGTGCTGGCGCTTATCCTGCCGCGACTCATGCGCCGCGGCCCGAGACGGTCCCCCGGCAGACCCTAGGACGAGGCTGCCTTTCGCCAGGCGCCCGATGGCTTTGCCGAGCCAAGCCGGATTGGGAAGGTATCACCCTCGCAGAAGGACCTTTGCCTAACTTGGAGCGGCTGGCGAAAAGACCCCCTCTCCGTGGGGAGAGGGCCGGGGTGAGGGGGGGACTCTTCGCCGTTTCAGCCTAATTCCAGCAGTTTGGAAGAGTAACGTAAAGGTCTCCGCAGGTACAGCGGCAAACCAGCGGCAGCCGGTGCGATCACATGCATCAGCGCGCCACCGCAGTTAGGTGAGCCCGCTGACGTTTCCCGCATCGTCGATGGTCATGCCGTCCGCGGCCGGGACTGCCGGAAGACCGGGCAGTGTCATGATGTCGCCCGTCAAGGGGATCACGAAGCCAGCGCCAGCGGCGAGTTTCACCTCGCGCACGGTGATGCTGAAGCCCTCAGGTCGGCCCAGGAGGCGCGGGTTGTCGGAGAAGGATGACTGGGTCTTGGCCATGCAAATGGGAAGACGCTTGTGCGCGCTGCGCTGGAGTTGCCGCAACGTGCGGTTGGCGGCAGGCGCGTAGCTGACCTTCGTTGCGCCATAGATTTCACGGGCGATGGTGGCTATCTTGTCCTTGAGCGGCATGTCGTCAGGATAGAGCAGCGCGAATCTGTTTTCCCTCTCCGTCTCAAGCAGTCCCAGCACCGCTTTCGCCAATGCCCTGCCACCCGCTATGCCGCCGGCGAAGACGTCGGTTTCCGCGACCGGAACGCCCTCGCTTGCGCAAAACTCCGACACCGTGCGCATATCGTTGGCCGTGTCTGAAGGAAAACGATTCAGCGCGACCACGACGTCGAGACCGAATTTCCGTATGTTTTCGATGTGTTTCTGCAAATTGGCCAGGCCGGCTTCGAGGGCGGCGGTGTTTTCAATCTCTAAGTCCGCGGGGCGCACGCCGCCGTGGAGCTTGAGCGCACGCACGGTCGCGACGAGCACCACGGCGTCGGGTCTGAGACCGGCGCGCCGACACTTGATATTGAAGAACTTCTCGGCGCCGAGATCCGTACCGAAGCCCGCCTCCGTGACCACGTAGTCGGCAAGCTTCAGTCCCACGCGCGTGGCGATGATGGAGTTGCAGCCGTGGGCGATGTTGCCGAACGGCCCGCCGTGAACGATGGCCGGATCGCCGGCCATATTCTGCACGAGATTCGGATGAATAGCCTCACGCAGCAGGATCGTCATGGCGGTGTGGGCGTTCAGGTCGGCTGCCGTTACCGGTTTGCGCTCGAACGTCTCACCAACAACGATGCGGCCTAAACGCTCCTTCAGATCGGCGAGATCGCTGGAGAGGCAGAGGATCGCCATGATCTCGGAAGCGGGGGTGATGTCGAAGCCGCTCTCTCTGGGCACACCCTCCGATCGGCCGCCCAGACCGAGGACGATGTTGCGCAGGGCGCGGTCGTTCATGTCAATGGTACGCCGCCACGTCACCCGCCGGGGATCGATGCTCAATGCGTTGCCCTGATGCAGGTGGTTATCCAGCATGGCGGCAAGCAGATTGTGCGCGGAGGTGATGGCGTGAAAGTCACCCGTGAAATGGAGATTGATCTCCAGCGATGGTTCCAGTGTTGCCTTGCCGCCGCCGGTGGCGCCGCCCTTGATGCCGAAAACCGGCCCCAACGAGGGCTCACGCGTACATGAGAGGGCGTTCAATCCCATATTGAAAAGAGTCTGCGCCAAGCCGACGGTGACAGTGGTCTTACCTTCACCGGCGGACGTGGGGGAGATTGCGGTTACCAGAATGAGCTTGCCGTCCGGCTTTTCCGCGAGACGCTCCAACACTTGCGTGCGTATCTTTCCCATGAGCGGCCCGTAGCTGCTGAACTCATCGGACTCTAGGTCTAGCTTGCTCGCAATCTCAGTAATTGGTTTTGGTGTGTAGACTTCAGACGTGCTCGGCACGGTAATTCTCCTGTCGAACGCTAATGCTTGGTGACTTCGTCGGCACAAGCCAAACGCACAGGCAGTTTGACGCACATTTGGTTGCCAGGCTGCCGCGCGCAGTGAACCCGAGCCGTTTCATTACCGCTTGACGCATGCTCGGTAAGTTAAGAGGCCCAAACTCTTCAGCCCCTGTAGAGCAGAGCGTGAGCGTGCCCGGCAAGAATTTATCCTACGTGGCGACCAGCACTTTGCTTGGCTCCGGCCGCACGCCTTGGCGCAAGAGCGTGTGAATGGCGTCCTCCGCCACTTGCAGCGTCCGGTCGATGTCAGCATCCGTGTGCGCAAAGCTGATGTGGTTGCGCTTGATGTTCATCGGCAGTTTGAAGACCCCTCGTTTCACACACTCTTGGCGATACCGCACGAAGAAGTCGGCATCGTTCTGCAAGAGGTCGGTGAAGTTGCGGGCGGGGGCATCCATGAAATACGTGACGAACACGGACCCGAACCCCTCGACGTTGGCGGGAATGCCGGCACTGTCCATGACTTCGGTCAAGCCCGCGCGTATCCGGTCGCCGAGACGATAGACTTCCTTATGCACGTCTTGGGTCTCCATGATCTCGATGGTGGCGAGAGCAGCCGCGGTGCCGACGGCGTGACCGTTGTACGTGCCGGCAAAGAACGTATCGCCGCCGGGGGCCGTGTTGAAGCGCGACATGATCTCCCGCTTGCCGCCGACGGCTGCCAGAGGAAAGCCGTTGGCAATGGCTTTGCCCAGCGTGGTGACGTCCGGGGTAACACCCGCGACGCTCTGATACCCGCCCAGCCCGTGGCGAAAACCCGTGATCACTTCGTCAAAGATCAGCACGATGCCATGAGCGTCGCTAAACTCACGCAACGCTTCCAGGAACCCGGGCAGCGGACGCACGCAGCCGATATTGTGCGGAATTGGTTCCACGATAATGGCGGCAATCTCGCCCTCGTGGGCTCGTATGGTGTCTTCCACCTCGTCGGCATCGTTAAAGGTGCAGATGAGCGTGGCGTCGGCGGTTTCTGCCATCATGCCCGCTGAAAGAAAGTCCCGCTTGCCGATCATGTCCGGCGCGCTGATGACGTTGCGCAGTACCGCGTCGTGCCAACCGTGGTAGCAACCCTGGAATTTTATGATTTTCTCACGGCCGGTGTGTGCGCGGGCAACGCGCAGCGCGTGAAATGTCGCTTCGGAACCGGCATTGGTGAAGAGGACTTGCTCGATGGACGGCACGTGCTCGACAACTTTTCCGGCCAGCGCGATCTCCTGCGGTGTGGCGCCGACACCGTAGAGGTCGGTCTCCCACAAAGCATCTTCAACGCGCTGCACCACTAAGGGGTGCACATGACCGAGGATGAAGGGACCAAAGGCAGCGTGGTAGTCGAGATACTCATTGCCGTCAACGTCCCAAATGCGAGCGCCCTCGGCGCGGTTGAATACCAGCCGGGGTTCAATGTTGCGGATCGACGTGTGCACGCCGCCCGGCGCGTACGCCTCGGCCTCGGCGAATAGTGCTGCGCTTCGCTCGGTTCGTACCATTTCACAGTCCTCTAAAAGTGCTATCCGGGTGCATGAATGTCCTATATGGACGTTCGTTTCAGCAGATTGCCTTCCTGTCATCTAGCCCTATGATAGCGGAAACGTGAATCACTCACCGGCAGTAAACTCTAGTGCAACGAACACACTGAGTCCTACATGTAAGAATTGCCCCATTGGGTCTGTCTTTCCTGTAAGTGTCAGGTAATTCGTT
>JAAXIC010000003.1 GCA_012270555.1 Chloroflexota bacterium | reverse complement strand
TTCTTCCAGTCCCCGTAGTCCGGTGGCAAGTCGCGCCAGGGAGCGCCAGTGCGCAAAATCCAGAACACGGCGTTGATGAAACGGCGGTTGTCCTGAGCCGGACGACCCGTCTTGCCCGCGCCACCGGGCAGAAGCGGCTCCAAAATCCCCCACGCCCGGTCTGAAATATCGTGGCGACGGTGCGCCGGCGCTGCGACCATTGCTGACATAGCTCCCGTCCTGCTACAGTGATTACATCCTCAGCTTACCAGCACTAACTGACTTTGACGACACCCCCTAGCAACCTGGAATCAGTGTGAGGGCGCCGTCAACGGCGTCATCACGACAGAGCAGGGCACGTCAGTAGCTTTTTGCGACGTGTACCGTTTCGCGTCAACGTCCGGCACAAAGATTGAGTCAATGATGTCCTATGCAATTGAGTTACCCAGCGGAGGTTAATCCATGCAGAAAATCGTTACCAATCTGTGGTTCGACGGGCGTGTCGAGGAGGCGCTTGACCTCTACACGTCGTGCTTCGCGGACTCCCGCGTCACCAACATCATGCGCTATAGCGAAGCCGGCATGGGCGAGACGGGCGATATCATGGTCGCCGAGTTCGAATTGGCGGGGCAGGAGTTCTGCATCATCAACGGCGGGCCCCAGTACACGCATAGCCCGGCGATGTCGCTCGCGGTCACGTGTGCCGACCAAGATGAAGTGGATAGGCTCTGGGAGCGCTTGACCTCCGCGGGCGGCGAGGAGGGTCAATGCGGCTGGCTCACCGATCGCTTCGGCGTCTCGTGGCAGCTTGTGCCAGTCAGGCTGGGCGAAATGCTGGCGAGTGATGACGCGGAGGCGGTGGAACGTGTCACTGCGGCGTTTCTGCAGATGAACAAGCTGGATATCGCCGCGCTGGAGCAGGCGTTTCGCAATGAGTGAATTGCAGAAGGCAATCCGCGATGAGTAAGCCCAAGCCGGACCGCCACCCGCCACTGCGGCCTGCACACCATGAGCAAAGCCGTTCCGGTCGCCATGAAAGACGAAATCAACGCCGCCGGCATCTGGACGTCCGGCACCACGCTCCGCCTCAAGACCGGCAGCGACTGCCCGTGTCGCTGATCGAGCAAGTCCTACAAGCGCGCCTTGCCGAGTTGGAGGCGGATAGTGGAACCGGCGCTGGCTAACGGTTGCGCGTGGCCCGCAGACACCCAGCCCTACGCCACCCTGGACCAATCCGTGCCGGGCGCCGAAACCCAAGCGCCTTGAGCCATGCAATCTCGGGGGCGGCTCCCATTACCGGGCGCAGACGGAAGAACTAGAGAGACAACCGGCTTTAGCCCGCGGCATCCTCTGCTACGAGTTCGCTGCGGCCTAGGCACATTCCCGCGCCTATGACAAAGAGGCAGAGCGATCCAACAAGCAGAAAGAGCTGGCTGATCGCGAGATGCAGTACGACGTCCGGGTTGTCGAGAAACAGCGCCAGTACCATGTTGATGAACCCACCGAGTCCGATGGCGATTAGCCCGTAGGCGGCCAGCATATAGAGATTCAGATTGCTGAACCTCGCCGCGAGGCCAAGCCCTACCAGGACGGACGCAATTGGATTCACGACCATAAACGCCAGCAGCAGTCCCATCATGGTGATGTGGCTGGATACGGCGAGACCCGCGAATTCCGCTTGCATTGCCGTGCCTTCGCCGGCGCGGAGGCCCTGTTGCATGAGGTAGATCGCGCTGTGCCTTGCGCCGAAGCCAACGATGAATACGCTCCAACTGAAAAGGCTCGCCACAATGCCGAAGCGCAGGACCGAGACGCCAAAGCCTGCTCCCCGCCCGCGCAGTCGCCAGAGTTCAACGAAACCATAGCTGTAAAGTAACATGCCTATGATCACCAGCAACGTCATCGCGTGCGCCAATGTAGGATTGGCAGCCAAAGCGGCGGCCGCGACCGGAAAGTCTGTCTGGTCTACGGGGTCTATGATTGGACCCCCGGGAAAGAAGAGGGATGCGACGAGAGTTAAGACCATGCCCGCCATCACGGCCAGGCCGCCGGCTCTCGTTCCGGATGGGACGGTTGCGTTCACTGCACTCATACGTTTATCACTCCTTTTGTGAAAGTTGTCATGAAGGGTAACATACTGTAAAACTTGGGGCAATCATCTCTCCGTTCGTGCTGAGTGGGCTTCGCGAAGCCTGGGCTTTACGAAAGCCCTTGTCGAAGCATGAACGGAGAGAATAGGGTGCGGAGTTGCTACCCGCTACTCCCGCCGTTCACCCTTCGACGATGCTCAGAGCCTGCCCCGTACTCGATACAGCGTATCGCACGATACGGGGACGAACGGCTTGGTCACGCTATTTTCAGGGTAATGACGGTCAGGAAGCCGGTCCCCCCGATCTCGCCGGAGCAGGCTTTCACCCCTTGTGCGGACTGGACAAGGCCAGGATGATTGCCAAACAGGTTACCCGCCAGCACCTTCAGCCGTGACGCGACGCCATAACAGTGCATAATATCAATGGAGTTCCGGGAAGCAGCGGAATCCGCAACCGTTTCTATCAGACAGAGGGTACGGCATGTATAACATACTTGGCAGACTGAGTTGGCTGGTCACGGTTCGCCCCTGGGTGACGCTCCTCGTTCTCCTCGTCGTTACCATCGCATTGGGCGCGGGAGCGGGGCTGCGCGAGCCTTCTGCGCGGCTCGCTTCAGCGCTCCCTGAAGACAGCGCCATCACCAAAGCGCTGGACGAGATCGAATCTCTCTTTGGGGAATCCGGCGAGGTCCGGGTAGTAACGCTGCTCTTTCGCGGCAATGCGCTCACGCCCGCTGGGCTCGCGCAGATGGCGGCGTTGCTCAATGCCATTGCCAGCGACCCCGCCGTGGTAGATTTGCTGGCGCCGGTCGATCCCATCTTCGCGCCCTCGTCGCTGGTAATGGCCGCGCTCCAAACGGACAGCCTCGCTTCAGTCACGCAGGAGCAGATCAACGCTGTTCAAGGCGTCCCAAGGATGCGGGAGGCGCTGGCACTGATGACCGGCGCCGACACGGACGGCACGCCGGTCGCGATCGCGACCGTTCGCTTGCGCAACACCGGCGACGACCGACTTGTGACTGCGGAACGGAGGATTTACGACCTTGCGGTGGCGGATGAGGGACCCTTGGCTGTGAGCAGCGTCTCATACGTGGTGATCGAAGACGAGTCCAGGGAGGCTGCGGAGACGGGGATGCTGCCACTGATAGGGCTGGCCTTCCTGCTGATCGCGGCGCTGCTGCTCCTCTTCATGCGCTCTATCTCAGATTTACTGCTCACGCTGGCGGGGCTTTTCATCGCGCTGATCTGGATCAATGGGGCCCAGGGGTTGCTCGGGCCACGAGGGGTGGGTCTCACCGGCCCGCCAAACTCGCTCACGGCTATGGTGCCGATAATCATCATCGGCCTCACCGTGGACTACGCGATCCAAACCGTTTCGCATTACCGTGAACAACGCGCTGCCGGCGAGCCGGTTGTGGCAGCGGTCCGGACGGGTCTGCGCAACGTCACCGTACCGCTGTTGCTGGCCGCCGTCACGACGATTGTGAGTCTGTTGGCCGGTCTGTTTTCTCCGGTTAGCATTATCGGCGACTTTGGCATCATCGCGGGGCTGGGCGTGGGTATGAGCCTGATTGTGATGCTTACGCTGCTCCCGGCCGGGCGGACGATCCTCGACCGGCGGCGCGAGGCGCGCGGCACGTTGCGACCGCTCCGCCTCATCGCGACCGCATTTCCCGGCGCAGAGCGCGCGGCTGAGCTTTTAGGCAGAGAGATCACACGCGCTCCCGCGCCTTACTTAATTATGGTGGCCGTGGTGACAATTGGGCTTGGAGTAGCGGCGACCGGCCTAAAATCGGAATTCACCATTCGCGACCTCCTGCCCGGGGATGGGAGTGTGCTGGCGGACGTGGAGACTATCGACGCGGCTATCGGCGGCACGACGGAATTGGTCGATGTTCTCCTCAAGGCTGAGGCCACCGAGACCCGCACACTGCTGAACCTACAAGACTTTACCACCGCTTTTGAGAATGAGACGCTCCGCCCCAGAGCGGCGGCGGGACCAGTTCAGGCATCGTACGAGTTGCTCATTCGCGACTGGATCAGCGACAGCGGAGCGCCCGGCGACAAGTACGACCCGGAACTGGCCGCACTCTTCGCGAGAGCCACTGCCGACGTAGAGCTCGATGCAGCACTGATGCGGGAGTTCTTGGAAAGGCTGCAGGCGAGGGAGCCCGCTTTGGCGCACGTTCTGGTTATCGATCCGGACGGCGTCGACACGCTGCTCCTTCAGTTCCCCGCGTTCACGGGAAATCCCGAGGCATCGCGTATGCTCCAAGCGGACATCGAGCGGATCTGATTCGGCGATGACGACGCCATCACCGCGGTGTCACAGACAATCGTTTCGTTCGCGGTCACGGACGCGGTCAAGGACGGGCAAACGCAGTCGATCAGCACGACCGTGGCCTTGGCCGTCGGCGTCTTGGCAATCTTCTTCTGGTTGACTGTGCGTCAGCCGCTCTTGGCGATCATCGCGGTGGGGCCGACCTTTCTCGTCCTCATCTCGGTGTTGGGCACGATGGCGCTGCTGGACATACCCTACACCATCGTCACGTCGATCATTACGGCGCTCTCGATCGGCATCGGCGTTGACTACACCATCCACGTCATCCATCGCTACCGCGAGGAGTACGGCCGCCGGCGCGATCCCGAGCAAGCGGCGGTCCGGACGCTCGCGACTACCGGCTCGGCGCTGCTGGGCTCCGCGCTGACGACGGGGCTTGGGATCGGCGTGTTGATTGCCTCCCCGCTGCTCGCCTCCCAGCAGTTCGCCATCACCGCGGCGATCACGATCCTCTACTCCCTGATCTTCTCAATCTTGGTGGTGCCGCCCGCAATGACGATCTGGGGCGCCTACCAGAACGTACGCCTGCGCTCGAACTTGCAGCGCATGGCGGAGGATCTCGATTCGGAGATCGAGGCCGTGTATCAGCGCCGAAACCCAAGCCTTCCGCCTGGAAACGGGATGCGCTGAGGGCATCACTATCAAACTCTGGCCCGGCTAGGGCAACTGTGACGGTGACCAAGCGCACCTTGACGCCGTCGCGCCACTGTGAAGACGAGACCGGTCGCAACGGAGATTGACGGGCGATTCGCCAATCGCTACTATAGGCTACGTTTTTTGCGCCTCCAAGCACAGCGTCCCTTTACACAGAGAGAATTCCATGCAAAGAGTCCTGTTCGTCGTCGCGGCGGTTGCCGCACTGCTCGTAATTGCAGCCTGCAGCGATTGCGATTGTCCCGACGTACCGCCGGCGGAGCCGAAGGCGAGTGCTATTGTTAAGCCGGACGCAGACGCCTTAGAGATTTCACTCCTCAGCGAAAGCGAACTGGAAGCGTCTTTGCGCAGCTTTCCCGGCGGAGCGCCGCCTTCAGTAACAGTTGAGGGCTCTTCCATAGTCTACTCGGGGGACATGCACCCTGAGGGCTATGACACACTCGTACGGCTCGCGGCACAGGGCGGTCTTACCGAACTCGTGATCTCGTCGCTCGGTGGTGAAGTGTACTGGGGCATGAAGATCGGCGAGATCGTCTACAAGAACGGTTGGGACGTGCGCGTGCGCGGTCTGTGCTTCTCCTCCTGTGCCAACTACATCTTTCCCGCAGGGCGAAACAAGGTTATTGAGAGCGGTGGGATCGTTGGCTGGCACGGTTCGGCCCGTCAGAGCCAATTCTTTGCCGAACAGCAGGGAACCAGTAGCCGCCAGCAAATCATCGACTCGCTCTTTTTTGCGCTCCAGGAAGGCGCCGGCGATCTCACGCAGGAAGAGATTAATGAGGCGATCGTAAGCAATATCGCCCTGGTCGAGACGCGCATCAGACTGGAGGCCGCCTACTACGAGAATATCGGAGTGAACGCCGACATCTCCGTCTACGGTTTCCTTCCCCAACACTTCGCGACCGCAGCAGCGGCAGGTGGCTGGACATTCACCCTGGCGGACATGGCAAAGTTCGGACTGGACGGTATAGTCTACGAGGGCAGTGACGCCTACCCTTCCGACAGGGCGCGAGCCTTGCTGAGTCTCGTGCTGATTGAAGTCGACGACCGCTGAGCGACGCCTAGATCCAGGACCGGTGCACGCCGCGAACACCAACGGCGAAGGCGACTGGAGTGAGAACGTCCAGTCGCCATAGGCTACGGCCTTTGTGAGATCCACACTGTATTCGGCGGCCTAGAGGCGATGAGGCCGGCTGGAGAAGTCGTGGAATCGGTCGCGGAGTTCCCGTTGGTCGACGGCGGTAATCTCTCCACCAGGCATGGTCTGTCGCCTGAACTCGTGCTCTTGCGCAGTGGCGAACTCAGTGGCGGGAATCCCCGATGAGGGGGGAGTCGCCTTGCCTGATCTGCTCCCATAGAACCACAATCTCGGCTGAACCGGACTTCGGGAACAAACCGATGACAGCCCCATGCAGGGATGGGATAATGTCAGTAATAGGGTAGCTTTTCCGGCACAAGGAGGGAATCCGATGGCGAAACCCGAGAGTAGCAGCAGGACATGGCTGTGGATCGGTGGGGCGATCCTCGCCGCGGGACTGCTCGTGTTGGGCGGGTACTGGGTGTACGCAATCGTGCGGGCGGAGGATATACCGCTCTTGTTACGGGTGGCCCTCCTCGCCTTACCGGTTGGCCTGGCCGTCTTCTTGGCCGCCGCCTTACGCGACAGAATCATCCAGAAGAAGCAAGAGGATTTCCTGGAGGTCGACAATTGATCGTAACCACAACTGACACAATCCCCGGCGCCGAAATCGTCGAGACGTTAGGCTTGGTGCGCGGCAGCACCGTGCGCTCCCGACACATTGGGAAGGACATTATGGCAGCTTTCCGTAACGTCGTCGGCGGCGAGGTAGTCGAGTACACGAAACTGCTGGCAGAGGCGCGCGAAGTGTCACTGCAGCGCATGGTCGAGAGCGCGGAGAAGATGGGCGCCAATGCCATTGTGGGCACGCGATTCATCACCGCGGGCGTCGCGCAGGGATCGGCCGAAATCGTCGCCTACGGCACGGCGGTCAAGATAGGCTGACCCGGCGTTTCAGCTCTGTGGCAATCGTCGCAATCTGACCGCAGGTAAAGATCAGAGCATTTGAATGCAGCAGTGGAAGGTTGCGGCCAGAGAGTACGCTACCCCCTCTCAGGGAACGCACATCACCTTGACCTCGCGACTCTCTTTGCCAACTGCGGCGTCTCACTCTCGCTAAAGGCCGTCACCCACCTGAACTCGACTGATGGGCCCATTGCACTCGTCTGCCTCCCGCTTGATGGCGAGCCCGGCCACCTTGCGAAGGTACGCCACGCCGCCAAGCGAACGCGTTTCGCCGAATCAGACTAACTTGGCCCTCTTCGCGACCTCACACTTCCGCCGTCCGCCAGGCTCCCTGCCGGTAGCGCCACCAGGCTCCGGCGGTCCGCGCCGCGAAGAAGGCTATCCCCGCGACGTAGATGCCGGGGAGTCCCCAGCCAATCGCATCGGCGAGTAGCCACGACAGCGGCACCATGACCAGGTAGCTGGAAGCCGTGGACGTGTAGAGGACCCACTTGGAGTCACCGGCGGCGCGCAGAACCGCAGCTAGCACCATGCTTGTAGCCATAAAGGGCACCTGCAGCGCCAAGAAGGGAAGGGTGCGGCTTGCCTCCGCTACGACAACGCCATCGGGGGTCAACACGTGCAGTATGAAAGATGGCGCGACAAGCACCGGCGCTAGGAAGATTGCCGGCAGGGCGACCATCAGCAGCAGCCCGGCCCGCTGGATCAGTGCCGCCGCGCGCTCGTCGCGGCTGCCAAGGCTCTGTCCAACGAGGATCGACACGCCGGAGGAAAGCGCCCAGATCACCGTCCAGAGGATATTCTGTACATTCGTAATGATCTGCATCCCGGCAATGACGGATGTCCCAAGCGCAGCGACAATCCATACCACAAGCACGTTATTGGCGTAGCCCAGGAAGAGCATGGCCGTCTCGGGCCAACCGATAGACCAGAGCCGCGGAAGCACCTCCCGGTAGCGACGCAGGCGCCGGTAACCGAACAATGCGTAGGTGCCCCTGAGCCGTCTCCACCCAAATTGGATCATGTACGCGCAGCCGATGGCTACGGCGATCACCGTGCCGACGCCGGCGCCGAGGAGGCCCCAGCCGAACACGAAGATGAGGACATAGTTGAGCGGGATGTTTATCACGTTAACGAGCACCGTCATTCGCATCGCCACGCTGGTTTCCCCAACGCCTGCGTAAACGGCGCGGAACATTGCCGTGGCGGCAGCGAACGGTGCGGCGATCGCGAGAATACGGAGATACGGCACGCCGTCGGCCCGCACTGCCTCGCTCAATCCGAACGCGGCGAGGAGTGGGCCTGCGCCGATGCTCAAGATGAGGAGCACCACGATGCCGGCGACAGTGCCAACGAGCAAAGCAATGTCCAGCAACTGCCCTACGGCCGTCGGGCGTTCTTCGCCGTACCGTCGGGCGGAAATCACCTGTGCCGCAGTCGCCCATCCGCCGAACAGCATGCTCGCGGCGATGTTGACGGACGAGGCGACGGCCACCGCTGCGAGCGCCTCCGTGGAGACGCGGCTGATCATCGCGGTGTCGACGAGCCCAAGCACGATCTGAGAGAGGTTGGCAACGATGAGCGGGTAGCTCAGGGCGAGGACCCGCTGCAGTGCGCGCCCCTGGGTCGTCGTCTCCGTGTCCGCGGCGTTCATCAGGGTGGCGCGTGCGCAGCCGGGATAAGTGAGGCCTCATCCCGCCGGCGACGCTTCTCCCAAACTAGGGCTTGTTCACGCCAATGAAGTTCATGTAGAAATTTGCCATGGATCTCACGGAAGCGCAGTACCGACGTATCGCACATCTCCTGCCCGTGCAACGCGCCAACGTGCGCACTTCGATCATCCAAATGCTCAATGCCATTTTGTATGGTGCCGAGCAGGGGTGCAAGCGGTGGATTGAAGTGGAGCGCCTCATCCGTCGCTTGAATGGCTAGCGCCACGTCGTCGCCCGCTGGGACAAGCTGAAGGCACTCTACCCCGGTGTCTGCGACGAAGTCGGCTTGATTTGTAACGTCATCTTCTGCGACGACTTACGCCGTGTGGACACGCCCAAGCCTCCGGCCGCCGTTTGCAACCGCGGATCTCATTCGTGTGGTGCACAGGAATTGTTGGTGAAACCCTCGGGTCTTACTTGTAGCTGGTGGGCGGTGTAAGATTGAATTGCGAGCTTCTCGCTGGAAAGTGTTGTAATAGGGAAAACACCCTCCCGCTCTACGGGAGAAGGCATAACGTGCACCACTCGCTGTCTTACCAGAATTCGTCCAGGAGTTTGTAGTACGCGAGCTTGTCTGCGTCATAGCTCGAGAGGCCGTATGCCTCAAAGAACGCCCGCGCAAGGTCTTCTCCGGTATTGCGCTTCAAACTCCTTAATACCAGCGCGATGTCCTTGTAACGGTCAGCCACGCCCCCTCTGCCCCAATCCACGAAACCGCTGACCTCGCCGCGGTCCACCATCACGTTTGGCAGGCAATAGTCACCGTGGGTGAACACCAGATCCTCATCGGCCGGTTTCTTGGATTGCAATTTCTCGAATAGCTCTGCAGCCGAACGGTCGAGGCGCGTGCCAGCGAAGTCGGCTTCGTCGACGAGACCATTGACGACGTTGTACCTTGCCCTTTCGATCTCTCGGTCGAGCGTCATGTCAAAAGGACAGTCGTGGATCGGAATCGCGTGGATAGCGCGTAGTCCGGCTGCCAAGAGCTGGACGATTTTCTCGTTCGGCTCTGCGGCACTCAGGTCGGCTACGTGACGACCGGGCAAGGCTGTGAGCAGCAAGTATTCTTTCCGGTCGTCCGTCTCGTACCCGACAACAGCGGGAACGGGGAGCCTGCCCTGCAGCCAGTCGAGCCGCTGCTTCTCCTGCAGCAACTCCATCCGGCGGACTCTTGGAGCGATCTTGAGATAGAGCGCCGCCTGCCCGGATCGATCCAGACGGAAGATATCGGACAAAGACTCGCCAACGGTGATACGACTCCAGGCAGCGCCCGCGACGAACGGCTGCAGCGGCTCAGGAACGGTGATCATATTTCGTATTCCAAGTCTGGTGAGTAATCAAGGATGTGGAGTGTACTCATGACTGATGGGCCTAGTACGATTGAATTACGAACTAATTGCTAGTATGTCTTATTGCAGGGAATGGACTATTCTAGCGGTGACGGTTGCCTTTCAATAGTGTAGCGCGATGGACGGTTGTCCGACGGAGCCAGGCAAGGCGGCACGACGCGGGAAGGAAGGGGAGCCATGGGGAGTGCGCTGGTGGGTTTGGCGGCCCTTGCCACAAATGGGTTGCTGTTCGCGATTGACCCAGGCAAGGCAATTGCCGAGATTGGCTTTGCCAACTTCCAGGAGATGGACCTGGCGCAGCAGGTGGCTTGGGGCTTCCGCACGACAGGCGTGGTCGTAGCCCAGTTGATCATCATCGTGCTGTGGTTGCGGCTCAGGTGGCGGCCCCCGCAGGCGAGTCCATGGTACACGGGAACCTCGCGGCCCAGTTCAATGCCCGCGGCGGTGGTGTCTGTTTTGCACGGCCACATGACTTGGAGCCCAACGCTGCTGGCCGCCATCATCGAGATGTGCCAGCGCGGCGCGTTGCGCATCGAGGCCGTCGGCACAAGGGTCGGCTTCCTCTACCGGCTTTCTCGGCAGGGCCCCACACAGCATGACTGGGAGCGCACGCTATGCGACAGCCTGCCGTCGCGCCCCACAACGATTGACGCGCTACGAGAAGAACTGGATAAGCACAGTGATGCCATCGGCGACCAGATAGGCAACTACCTGCAGCGCCGCGGCCTCTTCCATGACAACCCGGTGCGAGTCAGGAGGGAAAACTCCGACGACGGCAGTGATTGGTGGCTGGTGGCTAGCATCTTGACGGGTGTTGGCAGCGGGCTCTGGGCGGCTCTATGGCTGGACCAGTGGTGGGCGAACGCACTGATCGGCCTGTTTGCGGGTCTCGTGTACTCGTTCATAACATCGCAGATGACGCTACGGACAGGCATGCTGAAGCCCACGCCGGCGGGGGCGCACGAGATAAGTCAGTGGCTAGGCTTGAGTGAGTTCCTGGCCGGACCCGGAGCGCCAGCGACTCGAGACCAATCAGATCCCATGCTGGCCTACGCCGTCGCGTTTGACGTGGCCCAGCCGTGGCTCACTGATACCGCCCCGGCCCCGTCGTGGTTCGGCTCCGGTGACGATTCCTCCCTGCGGGGCACTGAACTCGACGCGGCCTATCGGGCCTTCCTGCACGCCCCTGAGTGGTACCTGAGCGGACGGTCGGGAGATGCGTCGAAAGCGGCTGCGCAGTGGGGCTATGAAGAGGAAGTCCGGTTGCTCAAGCAACTCGATCAGCTAGACCAGGAAGCGCCGGAAGCCGAGCAGCCGGCGCACGCCGCGGGCCGCGAGACCGCCGAGGGGACTGAAGACGCTAGGAGTGAGCCGGAGCCGCAGTGTGATTCTCCAGCAGACCCGGCAGGGACAGAGTCGGCGGAATATGAGACGTATAGGGTAGAGGGGACGGCTGAGCAGAAGAAAGGCGGCGGTTGCCTGAGCGGGTGCCTCACATGGTTGGTAAGCCTGATAGGCATTGGGGTGGTGGTTCTACTCGTCCTGTTCAGCCTCGACGTGGTCTCGCCGCGCGACAAACCGTGTCCCTTGGACTCCCCGCCCATCCTGGCGCCCGGGCCGCTCTCGGTGGTCGGCGTGTTCAACGATGCATGCATGAAGGTCAGCGGCACGGTCGTGTACCAGGACGCCGATGAGTTGCTGATTGACATTGACCGGGGGGAGTACGTGCAGCGGGTGAGCGTCCGTGGACCGGAAGGGGTCTTCGAGGCGATCTCCCCAGGCCGCGGGGTGACCCTGGCCGGGCGGTTCAAGGAGGAGGAGAACGGATCATACGCGATCCATTTCGTGCCGGACGATGGATCGGACCGGGAGTGGTGGCAGAATCTCCGGGACAACCTCGAAGCGTTGTTTAGGTTACTGTACGTGCGCTAGGCATTGGCGGTGCTTCCCGCCACCGTCAAGTGATGCTGAGCGTGCTTCAGGCAAGCTTCCGTCGAATGCTGCAGCGTAAACGTCCGAGTCCCCCCCTAAGTCTCAGCTATAGATTGGTGGGACTAAAGAGACGCGAACCCTCGCCTACGCACGCAGTCTCTTGAAGATTGCCAGAGCGCTGGGTTTTTCCTATTGCCATTCCACAACTCTGGCGTAAAAGTGTATGCTAGTGGGGATTGAACCCAGTGGATCCTTCTCATGTCATCACATAAAGGAGATTCAGACATGGGCACAATATCCGTGAATCGGTTGGCGGGTCTCTCTCTCATATTCGGCCCGATTATCGCCTTCGTCTTTTTTCTCGTAGAGCCGGGCGGACTGCTGATAGACAGCGCCAGCGTGTCAGACGCCGTTGGCTCCATCACGGCCAAGAGTTCCAACGCCCTACTTACCAACATAACCAACATCGCGATTACGCTTGGCCTGGCGTTAATCCTCTCGGGCCTCTACGCGCTGATGCGCAACGTGACCTTGCAGGGCAACGGCAAGGCGCTCGTTCAGATGGGCTACTTCATGATCTTCGTGGGACTGACCGGTTGGATTCTATTGGGCGGCATTGACTTTATTCTGGCCGATGCCCAAACCAATGACGAGATCATGGCGAGCGTTCCCGTCTACTACGCCGGCGCCGCTCTTTTCTACGCCGGTGGCATCACGCTTGGGTTCGGCGGCGCCATCTTTGCGTTGGGCCTTTCCACGAGAGAAGACTTCAACCGGATAATCTCCCTGTTGGCTGCTCTCGCCAGCTTGGCCGTAATGGTCTTTTTCATACTGGCCGTACTCAGCAACGACGGCCGCGACACCTTTATCTCCTTGGCCCGGGGCTGCTACGTGCTCCTGGTTATCTGGTATGGCTACCTGGGCTATCGAATAATGAACCGGCCCGATCCCGACCTGTGGCAGTAGACAGAATCTAAGACTTGCCGACAGCCAATTTGAGGCAAAAGGTCGGCGGCCGCACGCGAGTAACCACTAAAGGGAATATCGGGCCAGGACAACTCCAGTGGCTCGATTCCGGTGTGTACTAGAGTGAAAAGGCTACGCCACAAGCTGGGCGACGGCGGCGGCATCCCAAGTAAGCTGGCGCGCCGAATTAGCTCCGCGCAGAGCCGCGCGTAGGCAACCGCATACCGAGGGTGGAGAAGCCGCCAAGTGCATCCGTTTCACCGAAGGGGAACATGTCCGACCTAGAGTTGAACAAATACTGTCAGGTGATGGAAGAAGTCAAACAACGGACGAATGTCGTTGAGCATTTTCTCGGTCAACCCCATCATGCACTTTATCAAGCGGCAGCCATAGATTCGGCATGCCTACAGGTCCGCAAGATTCTTGAATTGGTTGCTTTGGGCTCCTTAGTGGCAAATCAAGACATTTGGAATGGCTCCCTAAGGGAATTGCGAAATGCCTGGAATGCCAACGACATCCTCAAGAGGCTGAGGACAGTGAATCCCGACTTCTATCCCCAGCCCGTGATCGAGGTGCCCATGACCGGACCCGTGAAGTCAGACATCAAGAACCTAGCTGAAGGCTTCTTGACAGAAGCAATGTTCGGCGAACTCTACGGCAGATTGGGCGAGATTCTACACGCAAAGAATCCGCTAGGACCTCCAATGGACTACGACTATTGGCTGAAAGCTATACCTGAGGAGATGAACCTCATCATCAAGTTGCTCAACTCGCACAAGATCAAGCTTCTAAACAACCCGAATATGTTCTTGATTCACATGAAGGATCAATCCGATGGCAACGTAAAGGGGTATGTGTTCGAGCCACTAAGACCATCAAGTGCATAAGCGGGGGCACTCTATCGTAACAGGGAATCTGCCTCATGGCGGGCGGCAAACTACGGCCCATGCACACGATGGTCAGCAAGCTCTGGCGCAGGCTGGGAGAGAATGTCCACAACCCCACCTACATCTTCACCGAGCCTCGCGTCGGCTACCGCATGCCGCAGGAGAAGAAACCGAAGCCCAACAGTTGACCGCCGACTGTGCTTGCATAGTCTTGACCCAAATTCCCGTCCAGCCTCGGACGGTTCCTACTCACCGGCAGAATTATGTTACTCAGTGGCGGGACTAGGTACCAACTACCGTGGGCCATACTGAGGAATTTCTTTTCTGGTGGGCCGTGTAAGGCCGGATTGCGAACTTTTCGGCGGGAGGATTTTGTCTAAGGAAAGGGCCTGTCAGTCCGGGATGGCCCGCAACGAGCCTCCGCACAACCGGTTGAAGGGTCTCTCATTGCTACAGGACCTCTTGAGGGTGTGCTGCGGCTTCCTTAGTGACCTGATCGAAAGGGCCGCTTCAGCCGCGCGGAGACTGACAGAGTCTGTTGCCGGCCCATAGGTCTGGCAGCGTGGGTGTTCGGCTTCTGCCGACATCGGGAGGAGTCGATGGCCTGATCCTAGCGGGCGGGGCCTAAGGCACTCCACGGCAAGAGATGTGATTTGGCGACCGGCGTGACATCCACGGCTTGCGGGCCACAGTGGTGAACTGAGCAAATTATGGCGATGACCGCAGACAAGAGCAGCGAGACCGCGCGCGAGTTCGGGGGAGCGCCCGGGGCGGGCGTCATCATCACCCTCTCCCACGTATTGCTGCTCTACCTCTGGATCGCGTGGCGTTTCCACGACGGGGCTATCTTCTATCCGGTGGGAATCTCCGATCTGGGTCCGTTCTTCGCGAGAAACTGGGACCTAATCGTTGCACATGCAATGCCGTCGTTGAGCACGTTCGCGCTCTACTTGGGATTCCTGGTCGCGCAAGGGTTGATGGCGGCCTTCTTGCCGGGGTTGGAAATCAGAGGGTTGCCGATCCCATCGCGCGGCGGCAATCAGTTGGTCTACCGCTGCAATGCATACACCGCCTGGTGGCTCACGTTGGCCGTCGTGGCCCTATTGCACTTCTCCGGCATTTTCCCCTTGCAGACGATCTACGAACAGTTCGGGGCGCTCATGATCGCGGCGATAGTCAGCGCCAACGCGATCGCACTCGCGGTGCACATTGGAGCAAAGATCACAGGCAACGCCGAGCGCATGTCAGGTAATTTCCTGTACGACTTCTTCATGGGTGCGTGGCTCAACCCACGCATCGGGGCGCTCGACCTGAAGATGTGGGCGGAAATTCGCGTGTCCTGGCTCACGCTCTTTCTGCTGACGGCCAGCGGGGCCGCGCACCAGTTCGCCGAGCACGGTTCGGTGAGTGTCCCCATGATCTTCATGGTGGTAGCCCACTTCCTCTATGCCAACGCCTGCATGAAGGGCGAAGAGTGCATCCCTACGACCTGGGACATCTTCCACGAAAAGTGGGGATGGATGCTGATCTTCTGGAACCTCGCCGGCGTCCCCTTCGTGTATTGCTTCAACTCCATGTACATCGCGTCCCGACCGCCTTTCGAACTCTCGCTGCCGCACACGATATTCTGCTTCGTGCTCCTCTTCGGCGCCTACTACGTTTTCGACACCGCAAACGGCCAACGAAATCACTTCCGCATGCAGATCAATGGCTCGTACGTAAAACGCAAGACCATTCCGCAATTGCCCTGGGACACGCTCAAGAACCCTCGTTACCTGGACACCGCGGTCGGCTCCAAGCTGCTCATCGACGGCTGGTGGCGCTACGTCCGCAAGCCTCACTACACCGCGGACATCCTCATGGCGCTATCATGGGGCCTGATCTGCGGCTTCGAAAATGTCTTGCCTTACTTCTATGTGACGTTTTTCGTAATCATGATCCTCCATCGCGCGCGCCGCGATATCGCGCGCTGCAAGAAGAAATACGGAAAAGACTGGGATCGCTATACCAAAGAGGTCCCACACCTACTCATTCCGAAGGTATTTTGACCCGCTCCCGAGATGGCAAGATTCTGACATCTGCGGTACTTTTCGGTTTGGAGAGACGGTGCCCTGGAACTACCGCCTGCGCCCAATGCTGAAGGGCTTGCGCCGCAAGCCAGGCGACGACAGCGGCCCGTAATGGTCCCTCGGAGAGCCGCGCGAGGTGTCACTGCTGCACATGGTCGAGAGCGCGAAATAAATCGGTAAAGCCGGAGCTCAAAGTAGGCAAGTCTGCAGGAATAACTCTAACCAGACAACTCGCTAGGGCACACTTGGAGGGCCTTTCCTAGCTTTTGCAGAGTCTCCTGGCGCGGCGATGTCTTGCCAGTCTCAATGCGGATTATGGTTAGCTTTGACACGTTGGCGATCTCAGCAAGCCGTCTTTGGCTCAATCCACGGCTGCGCCTAATCTCCCTTAACCTACTGGCATAGCTCGCCTTACTTTCTCTCACGATCCGACTAGATAACTCTCCGGCTGATTTGCTGTAGAAGTCGCAGAGGGATGTAAGGGGGCATTCACCGCATCTGGGATCGGCATACCTGCAAATCAGTCTCCCAAGATCCAAGAGTCCGTAATTGTAATCGCGATGTCTCACTTTTGGCAGCAAGAATTGCGCGACCTCACGCAGAATCCGCTGAGAAGGACGAGGCGGCAGAGCGTTTTCAAAGACTCTAAGTAGAATGCGTTCAACATTCGTGTCTAGAACAGCTATCTGGACACCGTACCCGAAGGACAGAATCGCGGTAGCACTATAGTCACCCAGCCCCGGGACTTCCATCAGATCCTTTAGGTTATCGGGAACAGCGCCCCTGTGCTTTGACAGGAGCCAGCTAGCCAGTCGTTTAATGGATCGAGCCCTCTGGTGCTGGAGTCCTACATTGGACAGAGCACGAACCAGTTCTTCTTCAGGAGCCGACGCAATGTGCTGCAAGGAGGGATACTTGTCAAGAAAGCTCTGATAGACCCGTGCGGCGGCAGTTGCGGTCGTCCGCTTAAGTAGCACCTCGGCTATGAGTACCTCATAAGGGGATCGTTTGAGACGCCACGGGAACTCACTGAAGTTCTGGACTCCCCACTGAAGCACTAGATTAGCGAAGGACAAGCTCTCTTGGTAGCTCTTGCTGGGTTGCCACATCTTCTACTTTCAGTGTTGGAGTGCTCTCGTTGCCACGTAACGCGCCCATCCGATGTTCAAGTACCTTGGTAGCGATAGCAGCCGCTAACCAGACAGGCGTGGCTTGGCCAATCAGCCGGTACCGCTGCGAAAGTGACCCAGAGAGAATCCAGTCGTCCTCGAACCCTTGAATTCTTGCGTACTCTTTGACCGATAGAGGTCGTGTCTCCTCTGGATGGCACAGACAGTTGGCCTTGTTTGTAGGACGGTCAACCAGTGTGGGGGCAGGCTTGTCCCACGAGAGCCTACGCAAGAAGCCTGTCCTGCCACCCTTCATTCCTGCGGTCATTGGATCTGAACCATCATCGTAGGCACCCCCAAGTACAACCACATGCAAGTGTTCCGGCAGATCCCGCCAACACCCTCCCTCTGGGACTAAATCGAGGTACTGGCCCCATTTCTCCGGAAAGTTTACGCGCTCATCTCCATCAGAGTCTAGCCCCTTCAACGCGTCTCTGAGGGTGCGCCACGGTTTCCTCACACCCTCTTGGACCTCCTTCGAGTCTGGGGCACCGTGGTTAGGCTTGGGGAGTTCTATAGCTGGGCCTTCCCGTGCCCCAATCAGTACAAACCGGATACGTTTCTGTGGGACGCCGAAGTCCGCAGAATTGAGAAGCGATGCCTTGGGGTTCTCAGGATCGAAGCTGAGATTGTATCCGAGGTCTTTAAAGTCCTTCATCACTTCGTCAAAGGCTGACCCCAATCTGTAGTCGGGGTGTAAATCCTTGTCCTGCATTCTGGATCGCTTGTAGAAGGATATGTGCTGCTTCGCAGCCCTAAGGAATCCCGGGACTTCCTCGAAGACAAAATACTCGGGTCGAGATTCACGGACAATACGAATGAACGAGTGGACTGCACCGGCACGGTGATCCTGGAATCCATTCCTTGCTCCAGCCGTAGTGAAGGGTTCGCATGGTGGAGCCCCTGTTAACACTGTGGCCCCGCCGACTGGAAGGCCAGCTGACCTGAGAAGATCAGGGGTGGTCACATCCGATACATTACTCGTCAAAACAGGGAAGGAACGACCATTCTTGCGAATCGTAGCCTCAACAGCGGTGTCGTTGTCCAAGGCGACCTTAATAGTGAATCCTTGGTTTTCGAACCCTAGGTCGAGGCCCATGCCACCAGTAAAAAGCGATATGACTGTCGGCGTAGTCACTGCTCTCGCCTTCTGACATCTCCATCTGCTATTCCGTCAGCCTGAGTAATCTCGGTAGGCGAAACTTTCAGCACCCTAACCAATTTTTGAATCGTACTCGGACGTAGAACTGTCAAACCGTGCTCGGCGCGATAGATCGTGCTCTCATCGACGCGCGAGCGTCTGGCCAGTTCACGTCTGGATAGAGCCAGAGCTTCCCGAAGGCGTCTGAGATTTCCATTCATAGCTGCCCCACACTCAATCCATGAAGGGTAGGAACATTGCTCTACGGCGATTCTAGAGAAGTTTCGTGAATCATGCAATAGGTATGCATTATATATGCACTTCTCTTGCGTGTGGCGCAATCGAATCATGCTCTGTGCCGATAACTTGGTAGCGATGCGGGTCTCGCTACCCTATACTGCATTCAAAGTGATTTAGGGGAGAAGCAGCATGGAAGATCGTGAGAGGTGCTAGATATGGGCAATGACAGACCTTGCTTTGTTCTCGACAAAGCTGGCTGGCAGCTTGAAACAAGGCATTTCAACGGTATTCAAATTCCTCTCTATCGAACCGAAGGTGACTTGAGCCATATCAAGGGCTGGGTAGAGAATCCCCGAATCGACATGATTCTTAGCCGGTGGCGGAATGCCCGACACCGATCTGTTGACGTCTTCCCAGACGACGACGAAATGCTCGAATTGATGCTGGACTACGTTGACGGGAGCTTCGCGATCCCAGAGCTTGGGGAGGATGTGAAACGGAACGGAGTCCGCGAGCCAATTATAGTTACTTGGGATGGGACACTCATTGACGGCAACCGCAGGAAGTTTGCCGTGATGTGGGCTCTTTCCGATAGAGGCGGAGCCACCAACGAGCAGCTCCACCTACTGGCACGCACACCGATGTTTGTGCTTCCAGAAGGGGCTCCAGATCTTCACAGGCAGTCGATCATAATTCAAGAGAACTATGCCGAATCCCTCAAAAAAGAATGGCCTCAGCTGGTTACCAATGGGCGAATCTATCGCAGGTACCAAGAGTTGTTCAATCAATTTCCTCAAGAGCAAGAATTGGAAATAAGGAGACTGGTACGGAGGGAGTTTCCCCGCTTCAACACTACCGAGATTAGAAACCGGATTAACACAATGCTCCTCATTGAGGAATTCAGGGCCGACTATGGCGACGAAGACAATGAGGATGATCTGGAAGCGAAGATAAACAAGAACTTTCAGTACTTTCGCCAAGCCAACGATACCTACCGTACGAAAAATGTCTTCTCTGAACCTGAGTTCAAGGCACTTCTTTTCCGTGGTATCCAACAAGAACTGTTCCCCAGTTTTGCTTCCGTACGTAGGCTTGAGGAGATATACGGAAACCCTCAAGCAACCCAGATTTTCTTGGAGGGCGAGGGGTTGGCCGGCACAGGACTCCGAGCGAATTTCGACCGCGCCACAGCCGAGGCGCGTCGCGAAGAGGCTACGCGCAACCTGTCTGTGGAAAGGCGTCTAGAAGAGATAGTTAAACAAATCGATAATTTGACATCGGTTGAACTAGCGGAAATCCCGGCGGTCTTAAGATCTCAATTGGAGAGCGCGTTGCAACGCGTCATCGCCCAAGCGACAGTTTCCACCGATGAAACTAATGACGCCAATGCAGTCGAATGAAGGTTAGCCTGAATGTCAGGCGAGAGACCATCGACGTTCGATTGGAACCTAAAGACGGTCTTTCGCCGAGTGAAATACAAAGGGTCCTCAGAAACGCGAGGGTCAAGTTCTCCACAGTCTCATCAAGAGGCCAATGGGCGGTGGGCTCCCAACATATACAACAACTGGTGGGAGCACTTGAACAGTTTTCACCCGAATGGGACGCTAGGGCCCGTGAGAGACTAGCGCAAGTCCAGGAAGATAATAGACTGAGGGAAGTCGTTGAAGGTCAGAGTTCAAGACTTCACCACCGTTTGGATTCTGTGGCGAGTCTCGGGCTAGAGCCTTTCGAGGAGCAACGAGAGGCTGCGGAACTAATGTCAGCGCCGGGAGTCCGGCGCTTTGCACTATTCTGGAAGCCCGGTTCGGGCAAGACCGGCACAATGATCGCTGCGGCCCACGAACTGCTGTCAAGAGGGGTTGTTAGAGGTGTGCTTGTAGTGGCTGAGCGACCCTTGGCCATAGAGACACCTTGGAGAGCAGAATTGGCACGGTGGTTACCGGACGGTCAAACCAAGAACAATGTGGCGGCAGCGTCGGGAACCAAACAACGGCGATTGGCAGTTTTTCAGTCTAATCCGAGGTGGCTGATTGTCCATTACGGCCAGCTAGCAAGTGACCAATATCCAATTAAGTCATGGGCGCAACGCATTGAAGGAGTAGAACGCCCCATCATAATCTTCGACGAGAGCGATCTGATAAAGAACGCGGCAGCCCAACGATCAAGGGCGGCGATGGAAATCCGGCAGGAATGCGGCAGGTGTTGGATCGCATCTGGGACTCCAGCACCCAATTCCCCTTCCGATTACGAGCATCAACTAACTGTTCTATCAGGTTACCCTGTCGGGTTGGCACTGACGGGTGACCGTACTCAAGATGCTCTGGTCGTAGTACATGAACTAGAGGAAGGGATTCACTACCTGCAGCGCGAAAACCCTAGAAAGATGCCAGAGGTCGCTATGCCTGTCTACGTCGAGCTTTCGCCGCCGCAAAGGTACGAGTATGACCAGCTTGCCAGAGACTTTCTCTCGGAATTGGAAATGATGGACGACCGGACATATGCGAGCAAACTTGGGCAAGTCATGTCCCGACGCAAGAATCTATTGCGCCTATGCTCCGACCCAGGTCACCGCAGTTTGCCTAGCCCCGTCTTTGATCCCCCTGCCAAGTGGCTTCAATTGGATAGTTTGCTCGAGACTATTCTGGAAGATCCCAATGAGAAGGCAGTCGTATGGACTAGGTTCCGGGATACTGCATCCATGCTACGCGACAGGTATGCGGATCCTTACGGCGCATCGCTCATGATAGGCGGAGGTGAAGGTTCGCCCGCTGATCTCACGCAGCCAGAGTGCCGGCTACTCGTAGCGACAATCCAAGTGGGCGCTAGCTCAATCGACCTGACGGCGGCGAGTAATGCGATTTACGAGTCATTGGATGACGTGTCGAGAAACTTCACACAGAGTATGGCTAGGATCAATCGGACGGGCCAGACCAGAGACTGCAAGTACTGGTTCCTTATAGCAAAGAACACCATTGAAGAAGACGTGTTTGAGAACACAATGGCAAAGATGCAGCTGTCTGAAGAAGTGCTTGAGCAGATTGGAAAGCCTGGACGAGCTCAGATGATAGAACTACTGAGACGGACTTTGGATATGCCACCCTCTACATAGGAAGTATGGGGGCTCCAAGAGAATGCCATTTCAACTTATCTCCAGCCCGAATGAGAAATGGAATGCGGAAGGTGGATTGCCTATCGCAGCATCTGGAGATGGACATCGCATCCGAGTAGGGGATGACATCTATGTACTCACCGAAGGCGAGTCCAGCAGGTTGCTGGCCCGGCTGTCCGTCTTGGAGGTGTCTCTCGACACATTTCGTCATCGTATAGATTTGAAGATAGGTGGTCCTCGCTCAGCGGTCTTCTTTGACAACTCCTCCAATGCCGTTCCGATCAGGCTTCCTAGCACCACAAGAATCGCACCCCGCTACGAAGTACGTTGCCTAGACTCCGAATCAGCCCAGCAGCTAGCAGGGACGTGCGGTTCTCATGACTTCTCTTCGTCGGTTGCGGTTCCATGGGATGCCATAGCCCAGCAAGTAAGGACTAATGTCGCCCGCGCAAGACGAGACGGTGACTCGAGGCCTGACTTAGGAATAGCGGAATCATTCCTGCGCCGCAACTATGTGACATCACAACTGCCAGGTCCGGCTCCCGTCTATCAGAATGCCGCGCGACAGGCCCTTGGCCCAACCATAGCACTGAGGCCCTCCGTCCCTCGTCGGCGCCATCTACTGACACGGGAAGCAGTCCAGCAGGGGATAAATGAGGATGTAGCTACGGCAGGACATACACCTAGCACTTCTCGGCACCAAGAAATCTTGAATCAACTTAGGGCTCGGCTTGTTCAGATAGGATTAATCCCAAGGTACGATGGGCTTGTTGACTGCATTGTGGAGGCCGCCGATGCCGACATTTACTTCGAAGTGAAGTCTACATCGCCAGAGTCAGTCGTCCACCAGGTGAGAACAGGGCTTGGACAGGTTTTACACTACATGTGGATGGACTCCGATGATGATTCTCAAACCATTCGTGGTCACTTAGTTGTAGAAGGGCCTTGGGTAGAACAGGACGAATCTCTACGGGATTTCCTAGAATCGTGTTTAATCCGCCTGACATGGAGCAAGGACATTCCGTTATTGGAGACCTATGACCTAGAGGCTTTGCATTTATCAAATTGAGCTGTCCGATCGCCAATGTCATCCCAATCCTGTAAATGGCTGGGGATGTAGTTCCTGCTGGCCTGGAGAATCTTCCCTTGACATGCAACCTCATGGTTGCGTATAATTAGCGTGCATGCAAGAAGACTTAGTCTACAAGGCGCTCGCGGATCCAACGCGGCGGTTGATGCTCGACGAGCTCTGTGAGCGCAAGGAGCAGACGCTATACGAGCTCACGGCGCGCTTGATCATGCGGCATGAAGTCGCAATCTCCCGACAGGCCATGGCCAAGCACATCGATGTGTTAGAGAAGGCAGGGCTGGTAAGCTCTGAAAAGCGTGGCAAGTTTCGGGTGATTGTCTTCAACGATGAACCGATCAGGGGTGTCATGAATCGATGGCTCAAGTAACACTAGAGTAAGAAGGGGAAACCGGACATGCGCATTATACTCAGCGGAGTTTTCGTAAGTGACCAGGAGGAAGCCGAGAAGTTCTATACAGAAACCCTCGGCTTTGTAAAGAAGCACGACGTGCCCGCGGGGGAATACAGGTGGCTTACCGTCGTCTCGCCCGATGACCCGGACGGGACCGAGCTGCTGCTTGAACCAAACGAAAACCCGGTTGCAAAGGCATATCAGAAAGGGTTACATGACCAAGGCATCCCAGCGAATTCCTTTGGCGTTGCGGACATCCAAGCGGAGTATGAGAAGCTGAAGTCACTGGGCGTGACTTTTACGATGGAGCCAACAGACTTGGGCACCGTCTCTATTGCGGTCTTTGACGACACCTGCGGCAACCTGATCCAGATAATGCAGACGTAACTAAGACCGACCGTACCGGCTTGGTTGTGATGCAGGCGCAGCCTGGCGCGACTAGGCGCACTAGGTGGGCCGTATAAGACCGAATTTCAAACTTTCCGATGGGAAGTTCCTATCTGAGGAGTCGATCAGGCGACAAGACGATCCTATGCCGCATCTGGGGTCGGCTTTGGGGAGACTCTGGGCGTTCATTCAGTCATTGCCTCCTTGATGGCGGCGAATTGGTCGTCGGTAATGCCGGTGTCTCGCAGGTAACCCTCGACGCCACCGTACATCCTGTCGAGGTGGTCGAGGGTGATTTGCATGCTGTGAGGATGGCAGACGTCGTTCTGATATTCCCGCCAAGTGTATACGTCAGGATTCACGTCAGGATTGTTCTCGTAGTAGGCCCGCACCAGATACTGCGCGGTGAGGCCGTAGTCCTCGATGATGGTCTCGCGAGGAACGCCACAGATATCCAGCACGAATGCGGCAGAGATTCCGGCCCTGTCCTTGCCCGCGTTACAGTGGACGAGAACGGGGAGACCGCCCGGGCTGGCAAGAACCGAGAATATCTGGTGGAGGATGTGCTTTCTCTGTTCGAGTATGTAGCAATACCCCCTGCCACGCCGCTCAGCAGGGTCCTCGACTCCGTCGATCACTTCCCTACCCTCGATGGCCACGTCGCCTGCCATGTTCTGATGGTAGTAGGTGACGGCCTCATTGCCAATGAAGGGGCTCGGCTTGAATTGCAGGTCGCTGCTGCGGCGCAGGTCGATGATGTTTTGGATGCCGTATTCGAGGAGAGTGTTTACGCCCGCGGGGCTGAGATTCGCCAATGTGTCCGATCGTAAGTACTTACCCCAGCGGGTCATCCTGCCGTCTCGGGTCTCGTATCCTCCGAGGTCGCGGACGTTGTATGCGCCCTGGACGTCGAGGGCGCGCACGTGTTCAGTGAGCTTGGTCATGGATGGGTCACTCCCCGTGATCAGCGCGGTCTTTACCGGCATACCTTCGACCTTGCGTTTGTTTGAGGTGGTCACTATGGGGCCTCCCCGGTTGGTGGTGCTCAATGATAGAGCACATTGTGCGCCAGCGTCCAATCAGAACACGCCACAACTAGCGCAACAGGCGCCAACAGGGGGAGGCAACGTCTGAGGGACGGCCAACGTACCAGCCTCTCCTGAAAGGGCGGAGCTCAGTCGCACACCATTGCTGAGGAAGTTCGAGCCTCGGCAGGTCGTAGCTATCAACATGTGAGCCTTTATAGTGTCGAACCCTCGCTTTACATGCGCTGTCTTTCAAAGATAGCGGCCACTTGCGTGTCGCTTAGCGCCCGGTTGTAGAGCCGTACGTCGCTTAGGCTGCCGCTGAAGGGGCCGATTTGGCCGTTGCCGATCTGCAGCGGTTCTTCCATCGAGAGGTCGTAGTCGGCGGTGTTGAAGGGCGCGGATTCTGCTACCAGTTCGCCGTCGACGTAGAGCCGAAGCACGCCGTCGGCTCGGACTGCCGCCAGGTGGCGCCAGCCGCCGGGCAGCGCGTGGTCGTGGGTCACGTTCCTGCCGGCCTCCAGCGAGAGCACGTTGCCCGAGGGCAGCGTGCCGCAGAAGAGGCGGCCTTTGTAAACGGCCATCGTCCAGGCGCGGCGGTAGCGCACGTCCGGCGTGGTGTCGAGTTGCCCCGTATGCGCCCACTCCCCCTCACCGTCGTAGCGGTACACGGAACCTGCGGGCAGCGTGCCGGCGTAGAGCTTGCCGTTGTAGACCATCATGCCCATGACTTCCAGTTCTTCGCCCAGTCGCCCGCAGTCGAGCCACGGCAGGCCGTCGTCCTGGCGGTAGACGGAGCCACTGGGCCACACGCCGGTATGCAGCCGGCCCTGGTACGAGGCGAACGAATAGAGTTGGGTAGAGTCGCTGGCATTGCCGCAGAAGGACCAGCGGCGCTCGCCCTCGTAGCGAAAGACGCCGCCCACGTCGTAGCCGGTGGCATAGAGACCGCCTTGGAAGACGCCCAAAACCGCAACGCGCGTGCCGGGATCGCCGCACGGCAGCCAGGTCCTGCCGCCCGCGTACCGGAACATGCCCCGCGAATACATGGCCGAACCGTAGAGTTCGCCGTTGTAGACCGCCAGGCCGAACACGTCCTCAGCGTCGCCAAGCTGGCCGCAGTCCACCCACGCCGTGCCTCCCGCGTAGCGGTAGACGCTGCCGCCCGGTACGCGGTTTGGCGAATTCGGCAGACTGGAGCCCTGGGCGCGGTAGCAACTCACTGCCGCGTAGAGGTCGCCATTGAACTCCGCCAGCGTGCTCACGGCGTTGCAGCCGGCGGGCGCGCCGCAGTCTTCCCATTCCGAGCCGCCCGCAAAGCGGTAGACGTGCCCGGTCTCGCCCGCCTCACCCTCGTACGTGCCGGCGTAGAGCGCGCCCTCGTGGACGGCCAAGGCCATGATGTACTGCGCATTGCCGGGCCGGCCGTGGTTGGTCCACGCCGGTTCCACGTTGCCGTCGTCAATGCCGAAGAAGACGTTGCGCCAGTTGCTCTGGGAGGAGCTCACGCCGGCTGCCGACTGGATGCCGAAATTGAAGCCGCGCCGCGTAGCGGGGCAGTACCGGCTCAGGATGTCACCGGGAACGTCGGAGGTGATCCGGTTCGTATTCACCCACGCCGCGACCGAGAAGTCGGCCGTGCCCAACGGCAGGCTTTCGTTATACGGCACCGTGATACGCGCGCCGCGCCCGTTGAACAAGGCCGCGCCCGGCCCACCGCCCAGCGGCAGCGGCTCCATAAACGCAAGCCCACCCTCGCTCCGTCCGTGACTGCCGTTGCCAGAGCGATCGTCGCAATCCCCGTCTAACGGCCAATGTCCCAGTAAGCCGGCATCGACATTCACGTTCTGCAACCTCCCGCGGGCGCTAGCCCAAGTTCACGTCAAGTATCTGCCGCGTCCCCTGTCATGCCCTGAGCCTTGAAACGACGGCGCACTCTGCACTATACTGCCTGCGACACGTCAGGCAAACCTTTGCGCCAACACCAAGGAGGGCTAAGGGTCAATGCGGTTTTCCGGCAAGCTCGTTATCATCGCCGCCCTGGCAGTCACTGTGCTGCTTATCAGCAATGTGATCGCCGCCAAGCCCATTTCGCTCTTCGACCTGCCTTTCGAGTTTCTCGGCAGCACGGGATTCGTCGTATCCGTGGCGGTCATTTGCTTCCCGCTGAGCTATATCATTAGCGATATTCTCACCGAGGTGTACGGCTTTCGGGTGGCGCGCGGCGTGATCTGGCTGGGCTTTGCCTGCAATCTGCTCATGGTCATCTTCTTCTACGTCGGCGGCCTTATCCCCGGCGCCGTCTTCTGGGAAGACCAGGGCGCTTACGAGATCATCCTCGGCACTACCGGCTGGATCTTGGCAGGCTCGTTCGTGGCCTACTTGATTGGCGAATTCTCCAACGCCATGGTAATGGTCGTCCTCAAGAACCGCACCTCGGGCCGTCACTTGTGGCTCCGCACCATATCGTCCACGGTTGTCGGACAAGGCGTCGACTCGGTTATGTTCTACGGCATCGCCTTCGGCATTTCCGGCATCTGGCCCATGATGGACGTGGTGCGCGCGATGATCCTCGCTTGGATCGCAAAAACCGTCTACGAAATCATCGCGACGCCGCTGACCTACTTGGTGGTAGGCTGGCTCAAGCGCACCGAGCGCATGGACGTCTACGACGCGCCGCACTCCCTGAACCCGTTCGGCATCTTCGGCGGCGACCCGGAGACGATGGTGAACGCGGCTGAGACCGCCGAGGCGTAATCCAACCGCTGCCCTCAGCGCAGGTTCCTGCGAAACCTATTCCGAGGCCTGTGCTGCCGGCGGATACCGCACCGTCACCACCGTGTGCAGACCGCCCCGGGGTGTATAGTCCAAGCACACCGTCATCGTATGGGGAGCGCACACCTGCACGAGATCGTCGAGGATGCGGCTGGCGGCGTGCTCCTGCACAATGCCCACCTGCCGGTAGGAGAGCAGATAGTACTTGAGCGACTTGAGCTCGATGCAATCCGAACGCGGCACATATGAAATGGTCAACTCGCCGGTGTCCGGCAGCCCCGTCCACGGGCAGACCGCCGTGAACTCATGCGTATCGATCACAATCTCAGCGGGATTGTCGGGGTAGTCATAGGGAAAGGTGAGCAGGAAATCGGGGTCGATGGCATCCTCACCGGCGACCTCCAGCTTGATATCCAGCGCTTCATAGCGTTCCTTGATGTCGTCGAGCGATTCTGGCATCGGCAACTCCTCACTGTGTTTACTGGGACGCAGATGGGATCGGGATACTCTCTATTGTAATGCTATGTCGCAGCTTGGCCGCAGAGGTTTCCAGTAGCTACTGCCTGGGCTGCGTCACACGAAGCAGCTGCAGCCAAGTTGGCGTGTGCGAGAACTCCGATGATTATAGACGTGCACGTGCATTACCGCAGTGACGCGCAGTTGGCGCAGGCGCTGTGCCAGGCCGAGCGGCTTGATATGGTGCTCTGCCTGAACACCATCAACCTGGAGAGCACAGCCTCGCCGCACTTTCCGTCGATGTCTTTTGTGACCGCCTGTAACGACCGCACGGCAGCGGCGGCGCGGGAACATCCGCAGCGCGTGATTCCCTTCTGGTATCTCAATCCGGTGCACGGCGACGCTGCGTGCACAGAACTGCAACAGCGGGTGGCGCAGCACCAGGGACCCCAGGGCGTGAAGCTCTGGATGGCGGTGAAAGGGAACGATTCATGTGTTGATCCCGTGCTCGCCCTTTGTGCGAAACACCGCCTGCCAGTGCTGCAGCACACGAACATCGAGGCCGGCGGCACGCTGCCCACCGAGACCACACCGCAGGAGATGCGTGAGATGGCGCTGCGGCACCCCGATGTCACGTTTCTGTGGGGTCATGCCGGCAGTGACTTCGAGTACGGCGTGAAGTGCGCTCTTGGCCTGGGCAACGTCTTCATGGACATTGGCGGCAACGAGGCTACCAACGGGTATACGGAATTGCTTGTCCGTCTCTTGGGCGCAGAGCGTGTGGTGTACGGCAGCGACACTACGGGCAGATCGTTTGCGTCCCAATTGGCGAAGGTCTACGGCCCGGACATCACCGAGGAGGAACGTGAGAAAATTCTCTACAAGAACGCCGCTGCGCTCTTTGGCCGGCAACGCTATGATTAGAGTGCTTACGGTGAATGTGATGTAAGCATAGCGACATCGTGAGATGCATAGCGCAAAAGGGTGTTGGACGTTGGCACGAAGAGGCGGGGGACAAGCCCGCGCGCTACTACTGGAACCGGTAAGAACAATGCAAAGAGTCCGCGCCATGACCCGATGAGTCGTGTTGGCAGCCCCTACCATGCGGGGTCGCTGCTAAGCGAAGTTCACGCGAGAGCAAAGTGCAATGATTTACGACGTGCACGTGCATTTCCGCAGCGAGCACATGATGCGGCGCTTGCTGGCGCAGGCCGAGCGTCTCGACATGCTCATGTGCACGAACAGCATCAATCTGGAAGGCAGTTCGTCGCCCAACTTCCCCTCCCGTGAATTCGTGACTGCCTGCAACGAGCGCACCTTGGGGCTGGCCCGGCAGCATCCAGAGCGCGTGATCCCCTTCTGGTATCTCAATCCGGTGCACGGTCAATTCGCTTGCGACGAATTGGAACACCGTGTTAAAGGCTATCGTGGCCGCCAAGGCGTGAAGCTCTGGGAGGCTATCCGGGGCAACAATCCACAGGTGGACGGCATCATGCAAATCTGCGCTGAGTATCGCCTGCCGGTCTTGCAGCACACGTTCGCCGAGGTCACGGGCAACCTGCCCACCGAGACCAGCGGTCCGGACATGCGGGAGATGGCGCTGCGGCATCCGGACGTCACCTTCTTCTTCGGCCACGCCGCCGGTGACATCGAGGTCGGCGCCAAGTGCGCGCTCGGCCTGCCCAACGTCCTAATGGACGTTGGCGGCAACGAGGCCACCAACGGCTATACGGAGATACTCGTTAGACACGTCGGCGCCGACCATGTCGTCTACGGCAGCGACGCTTCCGGACGGTCGTTTGCCTCGCAGCTTGCCAAGGTGTTTGGGGCCGATCTGTCGCCAGCGGAGAAAGAGCGGATTCTCTTTGGCAACGTGCAGCGCCTCTTCGACCGGCAGCAAGAGCGCGACAGTGCTAGTATTTGATATGTGTGATTTTGTCAAGAGGAGCAAGCTTGGGGCTACGCCGCCCATAATTCACTGAGGACGACTGAGCGAGGAAGGGAAGACTGGATTCCGCGCCCCGGCACGGGGCGAGCTTTCGCCGGAATGACGGAGAATTTGCCAATTCAAACTGATAGGTTTGTCCCCCAATGATTGACGCAAATGCTTTTCTCGGCGAGTGGCCGTTTCGCCGTTTGCCGTATGCCCAGCCGGAAGACCGCCTGCGCAAGATGGACGCCCTCGGTATCGAGAAGGCGGTGGTCTCGCGGCTGGAGAACGTCTTCTACAAGGACCTTTTGGTGGGGAACGAGGAACTCCACGCCATCGTGCGGCGGTATCCCGATCGCTTCATTCCCGCCTACACCATCAATCCGGGCTTTCCCGGTTGGGAACACGACCTGGAGGTCTGCATCAACGACTTCGGCATGCGGAACCTGCGCTTGCACCCGAACTATCATCAGTACAGCCGCCTTAAGGGCAATGTCCCCCGCATGGTCGAGGCCCGGGGCTATCCCAACTACCAGCAGTACCACTTCCTCGACGACCAGGCACAGGCGCTGCTGGGCAAGGCCGAGGAGCATGACCTCGTAGTGCTCATCTCCATCGGCGTGGAAGACCCCCGCTTTGCCCACTGGCTGATGAAAGTGCCCTCTGTGACCATGATCGACGCGGCAGAGGCGGTCAACGGCTTCCCGGGCGTGCGCTTTCTGGTCTGCGGGGCTGTGTTTTCCGAGGTGACCAGCCTCTGGTCGACTGCCTACCACCAGGACAATCTGTACTTTGAGAACTCCCGCGTGCAAGGGCCCATCGGCGACGTGGACGACCTCTGCGCGCTCATGGGCGCGGACCACCTGCTGTTCGGCTCGAACCTGCCGATCAACTACGCCGAATCCGCCAAGCTCAGCATCGAGTATGCCGAGGTTGACGCTGCCGTGAAGCAAGCGCTCTTCAGCGGCAACGCCGAGCGCTTGTTTGGCGCGTAAGCGGGAACCCATCTGTCTTCCGTATTGAACACTCGAATGTAACCGTTCGACTGGACTAAATTATTTAAGTACTATGTTCCTACGCGACGAGGAACGCACTGCAAGGCAACAGCGACGATGACAACACGTGTCAAACCAACAGAAGTCAACCGCGAAGAAGCGCTGAACGTCATCCTGGCGCAGATGCTCACTGACCGCGGCCTCAAGTCCAAACCGGAACGTCGCGGAAGCAGGGGCGCGCCCGACGTGCAGGTGACTTTGCGCAGTTTCCGGATCCTCCTGGAGTGCAAGTGGGAAGGATCGGACACCCCCTTGGAAGACCAACTCCAGGAGCGTCGGGCCGCGTTTCCCGAGGCGCTCGCTGTGCTCGGCGTGCTCTATCCAGACCGGCTGCGGTACGCGGAGGATCCGCAGGCCGCGTTGGAGGATGCTCACGATCTGCAGTGGTGGCAGTCGAAGCTTCCGACTCTGCTTGATATGGCGAAGGATTCGCCGACCGAGCCGCGCCGCCTGACCAGCGGGTCGGTTGACGATCTTGCCGACTACTTGCGCATCTTGCCGCTGGATCTGCAGGGCGTGGACCAGGTGGAAGCGGCAGCGGCAAATGTAGCATATGCGCTAGAGCAGGCAGCATATCAGCTCAGTCGGCATGAGCGCATTGCACGTCGTATCGCTGACATCATCGCGGAAACCGATCAGGAAAAGGACCGAGCCGCCGCGCTCCGCATCGGATGTTTGGCGCTCTTCAACGCGCTAGCGTTCCAAAACCGTCTCGCTGTTGTCAACAAAGATGTGCCTACGGTGCGCGAATCCTCGCGCCAGGGCATTCCCAGCCTGCGGGATGCTTGGCTTAAGGTCTGCAGAGAAATTGACTACGTGCCGGTTTTTTCCTTGGCAGCCGACATCCTGGACGTGTTGCAGGACGGGCCAGCTGACGTGCGGACGCCCGTCATTGCTCCCCTGGTCAAGGCAGCAGCAGAGACGCGCAAGGTGGAGGGACATGATCTTTCCGGACGGCTCTTTCACACCCTCTTGTCCGACGCCAAATTCACCGGCGCGTACTACACCTCCGTGCCCGCGGCCACACTGTTGACGCGGTTGGTCTTTCACGATTGGCCGGCGGGTGTTGACTGGCGCTACCACGAATTTCCCGCCTCTCTCAATGTGGCTGACCTCGCCTGCGGCACCGGCACGCTGCTCATGGCCGTGGCCGCTGAAGCGGAACGCCGCCACAAAGTCGCGGGCGGCAACCGCGCCGCCACGCTGCACAAGGCGATGGTGGAACAGGCCCTCCACGGCTACGACGTGCAGCTTTCCGCTGTGCACTTTGCCGCTACGAGTCTGGCAATGCTCAATCCGCACATCGAATTCGACCGCATGAATCTCCACGTCATGCCCCTGGGCACGGAAGGCGAACGCGTCTACCTGGGGTCGCTGGACTACTTGGGAACCGACGAAGCGTTTGTGCAACACGCCCTGTCGCCGGACGAATCGGGGGCGCGCCAAGACGTGGGGCCGGTGAGCGGCGGCGGGCCCGGCGGCACGGCGGCACGCCAGAAAGCAAAGCTACCTAGACTTGATTTGGCGATCATGAACCCGCCGTTCACGCGCTCCAGTCTGATGTTTGGTTACTTACCTACCACTGAACGGCGGGCAATACAAGAGGAGCTCAAGCGCCGCCTACAGGATCGGCAAGCATCGGCAATAGCGGGCATGGGCGCCGCTTTCGTCGCTACAGCCTCGCCAAGGCTGCTGCCCGGCGAGGGGCGCTTGGCACTAGTGCTGCCCCTCACCGTCTGCACGGGGCGGTCATGGGCGCAGACTCGCGCCTTAATTGAGCAAGACTTTACCCTAAACCTGGTGATTACATCCCACGATCCCCAGCGCTGGAACTTCTCCGAGAGCGCCAAATTCTCGGATGCGCTGCTCATCGCCACGCGTCGTCCACGATTACCTGTTGAAACTGAACACCGCACCACATTTGTAAACCTCTGGCAGAACCTGGACGGCGTGCTGGACGCCCACCGCGTAGCCCAAGCCATTACCGCCACCACTCCAGCGAATCTGGAGGAAACCGGCACAGCGCTCCTGGAAGTCGACGGCCGACACGTGGGGGAAGTGGTCTCGATTGCCGAAGCGGACCTGGCCGACAAGCAATGGTTCGGCGTCCAATTCGCCCGCGCCGACGTGACTCGTAGCGCCGTGCGACTGTGGGAGAAAGGGGAAGTCTGGATTCCCGGTGAGGTGCTAACCGCTACCGTTCCTCTTTGTCAGCTTGGTAGTATCGGAGTACTTGGCCCAGACCGGCGTGACATATTAGACGGTTTTGAGCAGACAGATACGATAACAGCCTATCCGATGGTATTGGGCAACGATACGGAGAAAAGAAAGTGCTTGACTGTCGAACCGGACAAATACCTGGCACCGCTTGCCAAACCGCGGCCGACACGACGCCTCAAGCAAGCTGATCAACTATGGCAGGGGGCAGCCAGGCTGCTTGTCGCTGAACGTCTGCGGCTTGACACTGCCAGAGTTGTTTCTATGCGGTCAGAAAAGAGAGTGCTATCCAACGTCTGGTGGGAAGTCCAGGTTGAGGATGCGACAACCGAGAAAGCGCTTGCCATCTGGCTCAACTCTTCATTGGGATTATTGACCATTGCGGCCCAGCGCACTAGCACGGAGGGCGGCTGGGTTGCGATGAAAAAGGCTGAACTGAAGGAATTGCCCGTCCTCGACCCACGCCGCCTCTCCGCATCCCAACTTCAACAACTCTCCCGCCTCTTCGACAGCCTGGCAACTGCCGAATTCGAGCGTCTCCCCGGCATGGCGCACTGCCCCGCCCGCCAAGCCCTGGACGACGGCATCTCAAAGATCCTCAACCTCCCTGACCTAAGCACCCTCCGCCACCTCCTCGCCTCCGAACCCGTCATCTCCAACCGACGCTTGTAGCAAGCTAGACATCTCTAGGCGTTTGCTGTGCGGTGCAACTCCATTTGTTACTGGGAACCATTCCCTAGAGTCACTCAATTTTGGCCAACAACCCACGATTAACTCTGCTCTTGTCTAGATTACCTGCGCGAATGGCAAGCCGTAGAAGCTTCTCAATCTCTTTCTTGGAAACTCGGACATGGCAGCCAGATGAAACGACGCTTGCCAATTCCACCAGCTTGCTCACGGTAAGGTTTCTTATGTCATAGTGCCATTTGTTGACTCGCAAGTCAGGGGTTTCACCGTCCTCTTGGCAGATCGCGAATTGTGTTTCAGTCAGTTGAGAATGGTCAAAGAGTGCATAGTCTAGGTTTGCCAGATTATCCCTGTTGGCCGCCAAAGCGACCACAACCTGCTCTGTTTCTTCATCGCTTTCTACCCTATATACTGACAGTCTATTGTTCCTGGTCTGTAGGTCACCTAAGGCGTCACTTTGAATTCCACATGGCGACAGCCACTCCCAGTCGGGATGTTTCAGCCATCTTGCTTGTCTAATCACTCTTAGGAAACTTGCCATTTCGTCGATTGCAATTGATCCAGTACCAACTGTAGGTTTCTTTGCAACTGGACTGAGCTTTCACGGCCGATAGCTTCTCTGATGGGTTCGATAGCCGCTGGATCGTCGATGGCCGCCAAACCTATAGAAGCCGCATCCCGAACTCTTGGATCAGATGATTCCAAATGGGCAACGAGTGCTGTCATTCTACTGCGGTGGGTTACGGAGTCCTCAATTTGACCCAACTGTCTCAAGATTTCGCCGACTATTTCGACATGATCGTAATAGAGTCCAAGTATATGCTCAATGGCAGTCACGGCTAAGTCGCCATAGGTCTCGATAAGCATCGACATGTCTCTTGAAAGGGTGGACTCCATGCCGTCAACAAACACCTCATCGGACGCAATATGGACAGTTCCCATAAGGTGTTCCACAATTCTTCTTCTCAAGAGGGACGAGTATTCATCACTGCTGGTAGAACCGTCAGGCACACTACTGAACTGACTCGCTGGGGAGGTTTCTGAACGTAAAACCTGGACTGGTAACCTCTCTTCAAACATTAGCGCGGCTTGCTTGGCGAGGGCCTTTTGTAGGGCATCTCCGACATCTCTGGTTAGCATTACGCGAAATGAGGCAAAAGACGGGACATCCTTAAGTGTGCCGGTAGACTTCCAAAGTTTTTTAAAGTCGGAAGCAACGTCTGAATACGTGAAACTGCGCAGACCGAGAAAATCTTGGACCGTGCTAGATTGAATTGGGTCCCGGGCCAGAGGTTGGTGTTTTCTTGTCGCACGTTCGAGGAACTCGACTTCGAATTCCACGTCTACACTCTGAGAAATCGGAGGAACCCTAGTCGAATCCCTATCCTCAGAGGTTATGTTTGCAAAAGAAGTAGCCATCATGCTTAAGGAAGGTCTCCCTTATGTGCAAGTTCTATTCCCAGTTCCAATAGCTCACTAAACAGTGACTGAGGCTCATCTTGATTGAATGGCTCAGACAAACTTGCCGGGGTGTTAATGTCCAACTCCAATTGACACGCAAGCTGCTGGGGCCCGATCGTCAGACTTCCCCCCGAGGTCTCAACGCCAAGTGTAATTGTCCCTATTTGCACTACTGACCACTTGGTAAGACGATTTATCCTAAGGTCTGACTTAGTTTGAGATGACCTCGGTCGATTGATTTGGTAGAGAAAGTCTTCCGATCCTGCGTCATCCAATTCAACGTTGGGAAGTAATCGTGAGAGGAACTGTATCGCCGACGAATAGTCGCTTACTTGCCGCATGAGCACTGCACCAAACGCCAACCTCACGGTAGAGGGACAAATCCTTAGCCAGTCCTCAAATACCTTCCTGTATGTGCCCAGTGCATGCGTCAAAGGACCAAGTGTCTCGACTTCCTGCGCAGACTCATTTGAGCCACCTAGGTCCGCCTGGATGACCCAATCGACTCTCTCTGGACGAACTACTAGAGTAACTTGGTTATCGTCGAGTATGCCCGTTAGTTGTGAATGTTTCTCCTTGGGCCGTGCGAGCACTTGATCGGGATTGTCACCGATTACTTGTTCCCACCATTCACTTCCGCGTTGGGTATTAGTGCCTATGGGATGGAAAGTTGTCGCACGCAAACGCTCAACATGCCACCAGTCCAAGTCCTGAACTGTATCTAGCTGAGGCACAATAGGCTCTGCTTTCTAATGGAACCGATACGAATCTGGCTCACTCAACTTCTGTGTAGAGAAGCAGTATACACTTAAACTCGACCCTATACGACCTCTACCCATAATCTAATGATAGGTGTTGTGCAAAAGCGGGGGATTGTCGAAGGCTTTATTTCGGAGCGGTCAATTGCTGGAACCCAGCATCCTAACTGGATGTATGGGATGGATAGTACAAAGATGCAATAAGGGATAGGTGTAAACAAGAATTCGGATAATTCATCATGTTGTAAGATCTCGACTGTCTACTTTGACCGGAAGCTTCATCTGCGGAAGATTCCGCCAATGGCCGATCCGTTTCGTTTCCAGGTGCTTCCCGGCCAGGCATAGAAATCTTCCTCCCATCCCTTGCCAAAGTCATCGTAGGATTGGGTGAGGTACCGGTGTGACGACTTCAAGAAGTTGCGGAAGATAGCGACAAAGACAAACTGCCGCAACAAAGCGGATTCGTCTTGCGCACTGATTTCCTCGGTGGGTTTCTCTTTCATCTTCATGGCGCACCCTCTGATCGCTCGTCCCGTCTCGTAGCGAGCCTTTCCTACTCTACACGGTATACTATATACCCTGTCCATTATACTAATGCAGCGCACTCTAATAAACCCAACGCTTACTGCGCAATCACCCTGATCCCAAGCTATGCTGCGCTTGTCCGAGAGTATCGCATAGCCACGGGCTTGCTTTCACATTGGGTACACTGCGCACCACACTCATGTTAGCCGAGGTACCGGTATGAAGAACATAACCCTGACTGCTGATGAGAGTTTGATAGAGGCGGCGCGGCGAAAGGCCGCGGCGGAGGGGACGACTCTGGATGCGCTGTTTCGGCGGTGGTTGGCGGAGTATGTCGGACGGGAGCGGCAGGCTATGGCGGTGATACGCGAGTTGCAGGAGACGATTGACACCAGTGGGCGGAAGTTCACGCGGGATGAGTTGAACGAGCGGTAGTGGTTGGACAGCCACTTGCGCTTGTCTGCCGTCAAGAGAAGGCCGGTCTAAGAGAAGATGGATTCCCGTTTTCACGGGAATGACGGATCGTGAAGCTTTCCGATTGCCCACTTAAAGGACCAAGTGCCGCCTTCTCTACCTACCGTGCATGGCAGGTCTATCGTGGTTAATGGCGTAGAAAACTCGATGCACTCTACAACAGGAGTATTTCATGGAACTTGGGGCGTTTTCGGTGAGTTTGGCGGTGAAAGACATTGAGGCTTCGCGGGACTTTTATGCGAAGTTTGGGTTCGAGGTCGTGGGGGGCGACGCGGCGCAGAATTGGTTGATACTGAGGAACGGCACGACGACGATTGGGCTTTTTCAGGGGATGTTCGAGCAGAACATTCTCACCTTCAATCCGGGGTGGGATTGGCAGGCGCAGCCGTTGGAGAGCTTCACGGACGTGCGCGAATTGCAGCGGCAGCTCAAGGCGCAGGGCGTGACGCTGATGAACGAGGCCGACGAGGAGACCACCGGGCCGGGGAGCTTCGTGGCGGTGGACCCGGACGGCAATGCCATCCTGGTGGACCAGCACGTATAGGGGCGCGTGCGCCGTAGAAAGTCCGCCGGCGCCGCGAAGCGCGTCTTGGATTAAGACACCCTCACCCCAGCCCTCTCCCGCGTACGGGAGAGGGAGCAANNGCCTTCATCCTTACGGTGCGGCAGGACCTCCCGCGCGCGGGAGAGGGGGCTTTTCGCTCGGCCAAGGCTTGCGCTAACGCCTCCAGCGGGAGAGGGAGCTTCTTCGTTTTGGCGTGGTGAGAAGACGCACTGTGGGGAATACGGCATCTGCCGCACGGTCCGACAAGGGAAAGGGGATGCACCTTGCGTGTGCATCCCCTTCCCAAACAAAACCGGCTCTTTGCGGCAGCAGCGCTTACGGATTGGAGCCGGTATTAATCTCCGTATCCTCGCGGTTGCCCCATTCCGCCCAAGCGCCGTCGTAGTTCTGGACGTTGTTGTAGCCCAGGAGACGCGCGACGAAATAGGCCACTGCAGAGCGCACTGCCGTCTGGCAGTGGGCGTAGACCACAGTGTCCTCAGTGATGCCGGCGGAATTGAAGAGCTCCGTGAGCTCCTCAGCCGACTTAAGGGTGCGGATGTCGGTGCCGTTGAGGTAGACTACCCAGTCTTGGTTGATGGCGCCCGGTATGTGACCGCCGCGGTCGGCGCGCACGTCCCGCCCGGAGTACTCGCCCGCGGAGCGGTTATCCAGGACAACCGCATTGTCGTCTTCGATAGCCGCCTGCACCTCTTCGAATGTGCCGACCAGCAACGGGTCGAACTCAACCGTGAAAGTGGCCGCGGGGAACGACGGCACGTCGGTGGTTGTCTCGCGTTCTTCCTCGGCCCACTTGGCAAAGCCGCCGTTGAGCACTTTGGCGTTCTTGTGGCCGTAAAGCTCCAGCGCCCAGAAGACGCGGGTCGCCCACAAGATGCTGCCCGTGCCGTAGACGACAACCTCCTGGTCGTTGCCGATGCCGGCGGCGCCAACCAATTCGGCGAACTTATCCGGCGGGAGTATCATGCCACCCACTTCATGATCGGGATCGACGAAGTTTCTCGTGTGGATATTGATGGCATTGCGTACGTGACCGGCGGCATAGTCCTCGGGTGAACGCACGTCAATGATGCGCAGGTTCTCGTTGCCCAGATTCTCTGCCAGCCAATCGGTCTCCACCAAGAGTTGTGGGTTTGCATAGGCCAGCGGCCCTTCCGGCGCATCTGCTTCTTGCACGACGGCTTGGCCGCAGGCACTGGCAAGCAGCGCGCCTCCGGCAGTGAGGCCGGTGAGTTGTAGAAACCGCCGGCGTGGTAGTCCGTTTCGCATTAGTATTCTCCTCCTGCGATAACTGTGTCCATGAATGACAGCATAGACAATGTACAATCATGCCTATATTAACTTCACCAGTCGATTAAGTCAACTAAGTTGATAAAGTTTATCAACTCAATCGAGGAAAAAGCAGCAGATATTTGGGATTTCTACGCCATAAGCGGCGAAAAGGCACGCGCAAAACACTCAAGACTTTCCATGCGACGCTCAGGCGAGGAGCTGCTGCGCACGTCTGCAACGGCGGTCGTTAGAGGAGGGTGGGTCAGCGTGGTCTTCCAGCCCGGATTGTGTCCGCGTTCTTCAGGGCTTCGCGCTTGGAGAGCGTGCTGAGACGGTCGGCGTTGCGGGCGACGTAGTCCTCGACCGTATCCAAATCGGTCCACGCCAGGTCGCGCAGCGCCCAGCCGATGGCCTTGCGGATGAAGAAGTCGGGGTCGGCGAGGTTGGGTTCGATGCAGTCGCAGAGCAGAGCGAGGTCGGTCGCCTCCTTGCGCTTGACCTGGCAGATGATGGACGAGCGGCGCTTCCAGAGGTCCGGATCCGTGCTCCACGCGCGCATGTACACGGCCATCTCATTGGGATAGCGGTCTACGAGTTCTCGCAGCTTGTGGGTAGCCACGTCGTCCACCAGGTCCCACCACGCGCCGCTGACGACCATTTCCTCGTAAAGCGGTAGGACGTCGAGATCACGGTATGCTCGAAACTGCGGCGCGCCGGTCAGGTCTTGGGCGGCATAGCGCTCCTCGCGGTAGGCGGCGTTGCGCCAGAGCTCAAGCACAGCGGCGAGCCAGTCTTCCTTCGTGGCGAGCGGATGCGCACGCAAAGCGGCGCGGACGAGCTTGCGGCGGAGCGGCGTTTGCACGCCGCGATAGGGCATCGCCGACTTCATATACGCCCGCATACCGCCAGCCTTCTCTGGGTTGGCGCTGTCAGCGAGCGCTTGCCGGATTGCGGTTACGAGTTCATTGGTCATGGCGTGGTATCGATTTGGCGCAGGGTAGACCGCGCCGAGAATGCATGGCATTCCGGGTCGGGGTTATCTACCCAGGGCCTCCCTCGGCCCGCAGCCAGACTATGCCAAGACGTCCCATACGCATGTCTGCGCTGGTCACATGTTCTACGAGTAGTCTAGTGGCAAGCATCGTTGCGCTGGCATGCCCACTCGACCCGCCGAGCGTAGCATGAAGCCGGCGTCCCCGCAAACCTCTCGGCCGCACGGCATGGAGCAGGTTCCGCGCGCTAAGCCTGAACCAAATACCTCCCTCACTACACCTGAGAGCGTAGCAGCGTCTCGACACTCTAGGTCAGCTTGGCTGCGGAGTGAGACTACTTGCGAAGTGAAAATTGTACTGCAGGCTACATCTGTAGGAGTGCGAAAGAAAAAACAGCTCCGGCAACACGTATCTTCTCTCGCAGTACCCTACAAAAGTGCACTTTCTGGTATTATGCAACCGTAAAGGGAATGGTGGCGTTCTAAAGAACGACGGTGTTCAAAGAATAGGGTGGTTATTCAGTGAAAGATGATTACAAGGAAGAGCTAACCGAAAGATTCATGGAAGCGGTAGGCTACCTGAATCGCCAGGTGCACAGCTACGGTCTTGACGAATGGGAGAGTCCGGACATAACCGTTCCCCAAATCAGGACGTTGGTATTGCTGGAGAGAGCGGGTCCTTTGCGCATGGGCAATATTGCGAGCTACCTGGGCCGAGCGCTTTCCGCCACGACTACCGTAGTGGATCGCTTGGTAGAAAAGGGATTGGTGGACCGCGCTTGGGATCCTAGTGATCGGCGCGTCGTGATTTGCCGCTTGACTGACGAGGGTAAGCAAGGCATGGAGCAGTTTTGGCGCATTCGACGCGAGCGACTGCAAGTGATGGTGGACTTCTTGGATGTGGAACGGTTGGAAGTCTTGGTGCGGGGGCTGGAAGTGGCCTGCTCTGCGGACAAGGAAATTCACGGTTCGCAGGAACCGGGGTAATCCAGCAGCTAGGCTGTGGTACTGCTATTCTCCTTCAGTGTTTCACTGTCAGTTGCAAGCTGAATCTTTAAAGCTACCCTAGCTGCTACGCCGCTCACCAAAGCCCGTTCGCATTACGTTAGGCACCTCTTGTCACACGCAACGCCGCCGCGCGGTCACGGTTCAGAGGCAGTTCCTGCTGCTTACTCTTCTCAGTGCCGCAGGCGATAGTTCCGTGGCCTTCCCCAGATGTGCTCCTGTTCTTGCGCAGGGCCGCAGCCGGATTCATCTCGCCTCTCCAATCATTGAATCATCCTCTACCGAAATCGGGCTTTTCCGGTCAGACTGCGGCTGCGGTAGTGTATAATGCAAAGCAAAGCCGCTGCGAGCGCTGTTGATTTGGAATGAGAGTGGCACTCCGGCGGAGGGGAAAGAGGGACAAGACACGCATGGCAGCCACGGCTGATGCGCTCACGCCGCGTGAATACCGGCGCATACACCGCACTCTGCTGCGCAGCCGGCGCAACGCCGGCCGCGAGAACGAGCCGATTCCAAAGCACTATCTGCAGTTGCCGGCGGAGGAATTGGACGAGCGCATCGCCGCGGTGCGCCAGCAACTCGGCGAGCGTGTGCTCGTGCTCGGGCACCACTACCAGCGCGACGAGGTCATCAAGTATGCCGACCTGCGCGGCGATTCATACAAGCTCGCCACCTTTGCCGCCACCCGGCGCGACTCCGAATACATCATCTTTTGCGGCGTGCACTTCATGGCGGAGAGCGCCGATATTCTGACGGGCGAACATCAGTCGGTTATCCTGCCCAATCCCACGGCCGGCTGCTCCATGGCCGATATGGCCGACATCGACGATATTGTGGAATGCTGGGAGCAACTCACGGACGCGGTTGGGGAATCAATCGTGCCAATTACGTACATGAACTCCACCGCGGCGCTGAAAGCATTTTGCGGCGCCCACGGCGGCATCGTGTGCACGTCGTCCAACGCTGCCGCCGTCTATGAATGGGCGGTGGAACGCGGCGAGAAGATTCTCTTCTTCCCGGATCAGCATTTGGGAAGGAATACGGGCCTGAAGTTCGGCATTCCGCTCGACGAGATGGTCGTCTGGGACCCGGCAGAACCGGTGCTGGGCGGCAATACGGCAGCCGACGTAAGCCAGGCCAAGGTCATTCTGTGGAAGGGCTGGTGCTCGGTGCACACGCGCTTCACGGTCAAGCAGGTGGAGTTCGCCCGCCGGCAGCATTCGGACGTGAACGTGATCGTCCATCCGGAGTGCCCCATGGAGGTCGTGCAAGCCGCTGACTATAACGGTTCCACCGAGTTCATTCTCAAGACCATTACCGAGGCGCCTGCGGGCACGGCTTGGTCAGTCGGCACCGAGATCAACATGGTGAACCGCATGGCGGCCGAGAATCCCGATAAGCAGATCTTCTGCCTCGATCCCATCGTCTGCCCCTGCTCCACCATGTACCGCATCCACCCCGCTTACGTTGCCTGGGTGATGGAAGACCTCCTGGATGACAAGGTGACGAACCAAGTGAGCGTCGATCCCGACGTAGCGCACTGGGCGGTCGTCTCCCTCGAGCGCATGCTCACGGTGCACTAGGACCCGCCGCGCAGAGCATCGTTCCACATGCCCGCAACCCTTTGGCAGTCCCGCAATTGTGCAGTATACTGGCACGAGCGCGGGACGTTTTCGTGTTGCCCGCGCGCTCTAAACCCGGAGGATACCAATGCAACCGAATCGGATTCGCGAGAAACTCAATGCCGGTGAGCCGACCCTGGCGACGCACGTGCATACCACGTGGCCTGGGATGATCGAGGTGATAGGCTTGACCGGCATCTATGACTACGTCGAGTTCGTCGCCGAGTATGCGCCGTTTAACATGCACGACTTGGAGAACTTCTGCCGGGCCGCGGAATTACACAACCTCTCGACCATGATCAAGGTCGACCAAGCGCCCCGCAGCTTTCTGGCGCAGCGCGCCATTGGCGCCGGATTCCAGAGCGTGCTCTTTGCCGACAGCCGCACCGTCGCGGACGCCGAAGAGTGCGTGCGCGCTGTGCGGGCGGATACGCCGGAGGCGCGCGGCATTCACGGCGTGGCCATGCGCCGGGCGTGGTACATGTCGTACGGCGCGGGACCGGATTACCCGCAAGCGCTGGACGACATCGTGGTGGCGCTGATGATTGAAAGAAAATCGGCAGTAGAGCAACTGGACGAGTTTCTGGAGGTCAAAGGTGTCGACATGGTGCAGTGGGGCCCTGCCGACTATGCCATGAACATCGGCCGCGCCGGTGAGTTCCAGCACCCGGACGTGAAAGCCGCCGAGAAGAAGGTGTTCGAGACGTGCCTCGCAAAAGGCATACCGCCTCGCGCAGAAATTAACTCCGTCGAACAGGCCCAGCGTTTCCTTGACATGGGGGTGACTCACTTCTGCATAGGCACCGACATCAACATCATCTACGACTGGCTCCGGGACCAAGGCGATACGCTGCGCAATCTGTTGAGCAAAGCCTAGTCCTTACCCAGCGTTGACGAGGCGCACGCATTGGTCTGGCAGACGGCGAGACGTGTGGGTACCGGCCGCCCTGTTTGCAACAGCAGCCTCGCGAAAGTCGGCAAACAACGAATGAGCGTGGAAGCACTCCTGAGTGTACGACTACCTCCGCCATCGCATTCAGCTTGAGTATTCAGCGGCGTGGCGTGTTGCCGTGAGCGGTCTGCTCGCGGGACTTGCGCTGCCCACCGCCCTGTGGGTGGCTGCATTCCTCCTCAGCCGGTGGGTCACTGTGCTAAGCGGCGCGCCCCTCTGGATAGGCGCGGGTGGCGTGATCTACCTGAGCTTGGCAGGTGCGGGTGCGGCGCTCGCCAATCAGCGGGTCAGCCGGCGCAATGACTTTGGTCTTGTCGCCGGCGCGGCAGTCCTCTTCTTGTTTTGCGTACCTCTCGGTTTGCTTTTGACGCAGTCTATTGTCCTGGATGAAGGACTCGCGGAAGCTGGCACCGGCCTCGCGGTGACGCTGCGTGCCATGTTTTCATTGGATGTGATGCAAACGGCCTTCGTTCCCACGTTCTTTGCCGGCGTTGTGCTGGCCACCGCGTGGGCGGCGCTCCTCGTTCCTTGCATGGCATGGCTGAACGACGCCGATTGGCAGGGGATAATGGACCGCATGGTCAATGAGACCTATCATCGCGACTGGATCAAGTACAACCAGAACTTCATTGACCAGAAGAAAATCGCCTACTACCTCAAGACCGGCCAAGATGAAAAAGCCGCCGCGTTGGAGGCCGAGGCGGCCAAACGAGCCGAGCACGTGCCGCCGCGGGAGTCCGGCAATGGGTAAAGTGTTGCTTGCATTCCTCCGCTGCTACGTCAAGGCGCGCCCATGGGGAGCGGAACTCGCGCTCTTTGTGGTCGTGCTCGTCCTGAGCGTCCTCGCGCTGCAAGGCGAGCCGTTTTCGCTAGATGTCCCGTTGGGAGAAGCAATCCAGTCCTGGCAAGTGCCGCTCCTTGACCCGATACTACACGGCGTCAGCGCCATCGGCTGGTTTCGTATCGCCGCGCCCACCACGGTAGCCGTTGTCGTGGTGCTTGGAGCGCTCGGCTGGCGGCAGCATGCGGTCGTCCTGGGAGTCGCGGCGCTCACCGGACACCTTTTCAATCAAGCGCTCAAAGCTCTCATCGAGCGTCCGCGACCCGAATTGGGCGCTGAGCGCTTGGCTGAGTTGGGTGTGGACTCTTTTGCCTTTCCCAGCGGTCACGCGCAGTCATTTACGATATTCTACGGCTTCCTCGCCTTGTTCATCTGGCAAAATGCCCGACACCCTTGGCTGCGCAGGCTCGGCGCGGCCTGTATGCTCCTGATGATTGTGCTCGTCGGTATTTCCCGGATATATTTGGGTGTGCATTGGCCGAGCGACGTGGCCGGGGCATACTGTATCGGCGTATTGTGGCTGCTCCTTTGGACGCGGGGGCAGAGTGCCTGGAACAATGTGAAACAGCAGCTTGCGGGCACGTCAAGATAGCGGGATTGCAACCGAGAGAAAAATCTGCCGCTGCCGCGCTCTCTCGACTTGTAGCGCGTGAACCGAGTGGCTAGAATAGTGTGGGTAGACTTTGTGTCCCTTTTCACACAACAGATTGCACAAGGGTAAGAAAGCTGGTTGCGGAGCGCGCAACCGTCGCAACTAGAATACATCGCAAACAGAGACCTTTTGCAGATTACAGCGTCTCTATGGGAGTGAACGAAAGAAATGACTGAGGCACGTCAGCGCGGGATTGGAATCCTGTGCTCACGCTTCCGAGCTAAAGCCAGAATCGGCGCGAATGCGACCTCCGGTACGGAGGCCGGCGCAATGCACAGCACGTTGTGCCAAAAGGAGACAGCATAGGATGCAAGCGCCGAAAATCGTCTCGTCCTGGTGGTCTCCACGGCTGGTAATCCTTGCAATAGTCGGGGCTGTCGCTGTCGCCTTGCTCGCCGGCTGCGGTGCGGTAGACACCCCCCAGACCGCCCTCTTCCCCCGGTCTGACAACAACCAAGTCATCAATGATCTCTTTGCCCCGCTAACCTGGCTGGCAATTGTCATCTTCGTGCTGGTCCAGGGCTTACTGATGTATTCGGTGTACCGCTTCCGCGTGCGCGACGACGACGATAGCATCCCGCCCCAGGTCCATGGGAACACACGCCTGGAGATTGCCTGGACCCTTGCTCCCTCGATCGTCGTTGTCATCATGCTTATCTTGACCTATCAAGCGATGGCGCAGATCGAGGCCGCGCCGCCGGATGACGCTCTCCGGGTCCGCGTGGTCGGTCACCAATGGTGGTGGGAAGTACACTACCTAGACCACGACGTAGTTACTGCCAATGAAATTCACATTCCCATCGACCGCGCCGTCTATTTCGAGCTCGAGTCAAATGACGTGATTCACTCGTTCTGGGTGCCACGCCTCATGGGGAAGCGCGACTTGATGCCCGGATCCACGAATACCATCTGGTTCACACCATCCGAAGAAGGCCTCTACGCCGCGCAATGCGCGGAATACTGCGGCACGGCCCACGCGCAGATGCGCTTCCACGTGGTGGTGGAGTCGGAAACCGCGTTCAACAATTGGCTCGCTAAGCAGCAAGAACCCGCGGCGGAGATGACGGGCGACGCCGCTGAGGGCGCGTCGCTGTTCATTAGTCGCGCCTGCGTGACGTGCCATACGATTCGGGGCACGGACTCCATCGGCACGATTGGCCCGGACCTGACCCACGTCGCCAGCCGCGCCTACCTTGCCGGCGGCATAATGGAGAATACCCCGGCAAATGTGAGCGACTGGCTGAGCGATCCACAGGGGCTAAAACCGGGCAATAAGATGATTCTCCCGGTTGAGTTATCCAGTGAGGACATCCGCTTGCTTACGGCGTACATTCGAGCGCTCAGGTAACTGCGAAGAGATTGTGAAAATGCTCACAAACATTGTACTATTGGGATGGACGGTAGCGCACATACGATTGGCTAAGTCAGATTCTGCCACGTCTGGGCAGCGAGGAGTGTCGGCATGGCAACAGTAACAGACGTACGCACGCAGGAGCGCGTTTCCACCGGCGCGGCGATCTGGAGTTGGATCACGACTATCGACCATAAGCGCATCGGTGTGCTCTATTTCGTCACTTCGCTTATCTACTTTCTCGTAGCCGGTTTCGAAGCCTTGCTGATTCGCCTGCAGCTCGCGACGCCGGACGGTCAGATCCTCAACCCCGATCTGTACAACCAATTGTTCACCATGCACGGCACGGCCATGGTCTTCATGGTCGCCATGCCCATGGCGGCGGCATTCTTCAACTTTCTCATCCCGCTTATGATTGGCGCGCGAGACGTGGCGTTTCCGCGCCTCAACGCCTTTAGCTATTGGACGTTTCTCGGCGGCAGCTTGCTCATGCATAGCAGCTTCTTGTTCGGGCAGGCGCCCGACGGCGGCTGGTTCGGCTACGCCAATCTCACGTCGAAAGAGTATTCGCCTGGGCTCAGCATCGACTTCTGGGGGCTGGGCCTGTTGGTGCTCGGTGTCGCGTCGGTTGCGGCGGCGCTGAACTTCATCATTACGATTATCAACTTGCGGGCGCCGGGCATGACCCTCATGCGCATGCCGGTGTTCGTGTGGATGACGTTCGTTACGTCATTCCTCATCATCTTTGCCTTTCCCGCCATCACGGCCGCGCTTATCTTCCTGGAATTCGACCGCCTCTTTGGCACGAATTTCTACGAGGTTGCTGAAGGCGGCGACCCGATGCTCTGGCAGCACCTCTTCTGGGTCTTCGGACATCCGGAGGTGTATATTCTCGTCTTGCCGGGGTTCGGCATTGCTTCTGAGATCCTGCCCACGTTCTCGCGCAAGCCAATCTTCGGCTACAGCGCCATGGTCTTTGCCGCGGTGGCAATCGGCTTCCTGGGCTTCAGCGTGTGGGCGCACCACATGTTCACCACCGGCATGGGCACCATTGCCGATGCCGCTTTCGCCGGTTCCACGATGCTCATCGCCATTCCCACCGGCATCAAGATGTTCAATTGGGTAGCCACCTGCTTTGGCGGCAGGATACGCCTGACGGTTCCCATGCTCTTTGCGCTGGGCTTCTTGACGACGTTCCTCATCGGCGGCCTTACCGGCCCGATGCTGGCAGCCGTACCGCTGGACCTGCACTTCCAGGATGGCTATTTCGTGGTCGGCCACTTCCATTACGTTCTGTTCGGCGGTCTTATCCTGGCCTTGATGGGCGGCATCTACTACTGGTTCCCCAAGATCACCGGGCGCATGATGAGCGAGAAGATTGGCAAGTGGCACTTTTGGCTGATGTTCACGTTTATGAACTTGACCTTCTTCCCCATGCACTTCGTGGGTCTGGACGGCATGCCGCGGCGCGTCAGCACGTATCCCGCCGACATGGGCTGGGATTTCTGGAACATGTTCATCTCCATCAGCGCGTTTGGCATCGGCATATCCGTCTTGGTGTTTCTCCATAACTTAGTCGTCAGTTACAAGAAGGGCGAGCCCGCCGGCAACGACCCGTGGGACGCGCGTACGCTGGAGTGGGCGATTCCCAGTCCGCCGCCGGAGCACAACTTCGACGAAATCCCCACTATCACCCACCGCGATCAGGTGTGGTACGACAAGTATGGCGAAGGCCACGGCAGCGCGGCGGATCTGAGCAAAGTCGACACCTCCGTGGCTGAGCACTCGGAAGAAGACGAAGAACATGAGGTCCACATGCCCAATCCCTCCTACTGGCCGCTGCTGGTGGGGGCAGGATTGACCATTGCCGCCGCCGGGCTGATGATCCACATTCTCGTCGCGATATTCGGCGTGGCGTGGACGATTGTTTCGATTTACGCGTGGTCGCTGGAACCCGCGTCCACACCGCCTGACGAACATTAGAGCAGATTTTCAAGTGAAGACAGATAGCGATGTCCTCATCTTGTCCCCTCTCCCGGGGGAGAGGGTTAGGGTGAGGGCGAGGATGAAATGCCGGAACATAAAGAGCAGATTGAGGGCTAGCTTGAGGAGAATCTCTGAATGAGCGATGCAGCACTCGCCCACGAGGCGCATGAAGAGCATCCAACGACAACGGGCTTGAACCACCGCAAGATCCTCATGTGGGCCTTTCTTGGCTCTGAGTGCATCTTCTTTGGTTCCTTGATCACTACCTACCTCGTGTACCGGGGCAAGAGTGTCGTTGGCCCCTATCCCGATGAGATTCTCAACATTCCGCTCACTTCGGTGAGTACGTTTGTCTTGCTCATGAGCAGCTTGGCGATGGTGCTCGCACTCGCCGGTTTCGAAAGAGCGGCGGGCTCCGGCGCGGACGAAGAGCGCAAACAGCGCGAGCTCAAAAAGGGACGCTTTTGGCTGCTGATGACGGCGGTGCTCGGCACCGGCTTCCTCGGCTTCCAGGTCTTCGAATTCTATGAATTCGTGCACCACGGCCTGGGGCTCACGACCAATCTCTTCGGCACGACGTTCTACGTGCTCACCGGCTTCCACGGCACGCACGTTGGCGTGGGCGTAATCTGGCTGGTCTCTCTGCTCGTGCTTAGTTACTTTGGAAAAGTGAAGCCTCTCGACGTGGAGCTAGGCGGCCTCTATTGGCACTTTGTTGACATTGTCTGGATTATCATCTTTACCTTGATCTATCTGATTCCGTCGTAACCCTGAATGCGGCGCGCACAGTTGTGAGGAGGAGAGCATGAGCACGGAAGCTGCCCACACCGATGAGGCCCACGCCACTACTGGGCACTATGTCCGCATTGCTATCATCCTCACCGTCCTTACCGTCATGGAAGTCGCCACGTACTACGTGGACATTCCTTTTGCACTGCTGATCCCGTTGCTGCTGGTGTTGGCGGGCATGAAGTTCGGCTTGGTGGTCGCGTACTACATGCACCTGCGCTATGATAGCAAGCTGTTTTCGGGCTTTTTCTTCTTTGGCTTAACGATCGAAATACTCTTGTTGATCGCGCTCATGGTACTCTTCGGCATCCGCTCAGGGTAATGGTCAGCGCCCTAACATCTCTCGCGGTTGGGGTAAGTTGCGGTCTGGTAAGCCTCTTCTACGCCATCGGCGTAACGCGAGCGCAACGGCTTGGCCGGACCACCCCTTCACTGTGGCGTAGAATCTCATTCGGCTCGGGTATCGCCCTGATACTCATTTCCCTCATCGGGCCTGTGGATACGCTTTCCGGGCAGTATTTCACCGTCCACATGATCCAGCACCTGCTGCTGATGCTCATCGCGCCGCCCCTACTGCTCGTCGGCGCGCCGGTGGTGATAGTATTGCGAGGTCTGCCGCCCTTCCTGCAGCGGCCGGTCTTCGTCACCGTCGCGCGCAACCGGGTTATGCGCCGCATCACGCAGACGCTGCTCCACTCCCACGTGGCGCTCGGGCTGTTTCTGGCCACGCTCTGGCTCTGGCACGTGCCGCAGTTGTATTCCGCGGCCGTGAATGACGACTTAGTGCACCTGCTCGAACACACCCTGTTCTTCTGGCCCAGCGTCTTCTTCTGGTGGAACGTCGTCGACTCCTGGCCGTTTCGCGCGCGTCTCTCCGCGCCGCGCCGCCTGCTCTATATCTTCTTTGCCACGGCCGGGCTTAAACTCGTGGGCGTCTTGATAACGGTCTCCGGCCAGGTGCTTTACACCGCGTACCTGCTGCCTCGTGAAGGCACGGCGCTCGCCGCGCTGGACGACCAGCGCATCGGCGGCCTGATCATGTGGATGGGCGGCGGTCTCTACATGCTGTTGCCGCTGGCCATCGTCTTCTTCCGCTGGGCGCAGCAGGATGCCATGGCCGCGCCGTCGGCGCCGGTGCGCCCGTCGGCGAATGCGGCTCCCTCGCCACAGAGCAACGCTCACGACCCGCTCTAGACCGCCGCGCGCCTAGGCGACTAAGATAAGCGGGGTAACCCCAACTCCGTGAATGAGTGCGCTCCAAAGCGTATCGCGCCGGTATCCGTCTTGTTTTGGCAAACAGCCGGTACAGTGGCGCCAATCGAGGTTCTTAGTCGCATGCTCGATGCAGCAGTCGGCAGCACAGATTCTGAATACACGCGCAGCCTCGAGCGCAACGTGTGGAAGTTCTATCTCTTGAAAGTCGCCTGGGGCGTGCGCTGGGGCACGCTGCTGCCGATCTTCGCCATCTATTTCTTGGACCGTGGCATCTCCCTCACCGGCTTCATGATCCTCATGGCGACACTCAACCTCTCCAGCGTCACGTCCGAACTGCCCACCGGCCTTTTTGCCGACCGCTTCAGCCGCAAGTGGAGCATCTGCGTGGGCGCGCTGCTCGGCTGCGGGGGCGTTGTCATCCTCATCTTCGCCGTTGACTACTTCGTGTTCGTGATTGGCTTTATTTTCGTGGGCGTTGGCGCGGCCTTTGCCTCTGGCGCGGACATGGCGCTCTTCTACGACTCCATAAAGGGCGCGGGCCTGGAAGGGCGGGTGCAATCCCTCTTGGGGCGCGCCCTGGCCATCGAGAACATCAGCATGGTCGGCGGGACGCTCATCACCGGCGCCATTGCGAGCCAAACCGGTCTCACGGGCCCGTTCTGGGCGAGCGCCGCCTCCCTCATCACCGCGGCAACCATCGCGCTCTGGTTCGTGGAACCCGACATCGGGCGCGACCGGCCCGCATCCTCACAGCCAACGGCCTTCCGGGAAACGGCGCGCCAGTATTTTCGACACCTCAGGGCAACGATCCAGACCATCACGCACAACCCGGAACTGGTGGGGCTGGTGGTAGCGTATGTGGTACTGATGCGCACGTACTTCCTGTCGGAGCGTCCCTTTGGCGGACCCTACCTCACGTCGCTGGGCTTCTCCGCCGCTGATCTGGGTTTCATCTATGCGCTGTTCTATGCGGTGATGTCGGCCTTCATGCTCGGCTCGGGCCGGATACGCGCCCGGCTGTGGGGCAGCGAACGCGCCACGCTGCTGTCGCTTGGCATACTCGGCATGGTGTCCTTGGTGGTGCTGGTCAACGCGCCGCTGAGGCCCATCGTCATATTGGGAATGCTCGGCATCTACGTAATGATCGGCTTGCTCCATCCGTTGATGCAGGAGAGCCTCAACCGCCGCCTCGTTTCGGCCCAGCGTGCCTCCTGCCTCTCCTTAGTGCAAGCGTCCATTTACACGCTCGGCCTGCTGGTAGGTACGCCGCTCGGTGCCGTCGCCGACAACTTTGGACTGGAAACGGGTCTGCGCGCCTTCCAGTGGACGTTCGTGCCGGCCATCCTTCTCGCGGCAATTCTGGCCTGGCGCGTGCTGATTCCACCCACTCGACGCGAGACACCGGCAAGCGGCAGCGGCGACGGCTAGGGCTTAGCGGCAGGTGTGTGTTTGCGGCATACCCTGAGCACAGGTGTAATATCCCCTTTCCCGGCGACAGAGGAAACCCCTCCTCAACGAGGGTTCTGCAAAAGTTTTCGCCGGGAGCGGGAATCGAAGAGGCTTAAGTCCCCCGTATCTGCTCTGCCCGTCACGGCAAAGTGAACTGTCCGTTCGCGCAAATCTCGTCGCGGCGCGCTTTGGCGAGTCCCGCCAAAGCGCCGGATACCGTCCAAGCAAAGTTCTGTCAGTGCGTTGACAGCGGAACGGCAACTTAGTACCGTTAGGGTGGAATAGTGTACGTGCGCTAGCGGCGCATGCACTGCCGGTATGCAGGCTTGATTGCCAGAAATGGCGTTAGAAATGTTTCACTTTCTTACATGGTATCGCGGAGAGGAAGGCAAAGGGCATGGAGCTATGGATGCTTGTCGTGCCTCTGCTTGTCCTAATACCTGGAGCATTTGTAGTCGGTTATTGGGCGCAACGGCTGATCCAACATCGGAACACACAGGCGGCAGCGGCTGAAGCACAGAGGCTCTTGGAGGATGCAGAGACAACACGCAAACGACTCGTAGTAGAAGCAAAGGATGAAGCGCTTAAGCTAAAGACCAAAGCGGAAGACGAGATTGGGCGTTGGCGCGGCGAACTCACGCGCACCGAGCGTCGCCTGCAGCAGCGCGAGGAGACGCTAGATCAGCGCACCACGCAGGCTGAGCGCCGCGAAAAGAAGCTTGGGGCTTCCGAGAAGCGGGTGGAGCGCGAGCGAGACGCGGTCAACGAGTTGCGCCAGAAGCAGATCAGCGAACTCGAACGCATCGCCCAAATGACGGCCGACGAGGCCAAAGAGGTGCTCACGAAGAGCATTGAGGACGAGGTGCGCGCAGAGTGCACCCGTATGATCAAGCAGCTTGAAGCGTCGGCGCGGGAGGAATCGGAGCGTAGCGCGCGGCGGGTGATCGCCACGGCGATCCAGCGGCTGGCCGCCGACCATACCGTGGAAACAACGGTTTCGGTCGTCACCCTGCCCAACGAGGAGATGAAGGGCCGCATCATCGGCCGCGAGGGGCGCAACATCCGCGCCTTGGAACTCCTGACCGGCGTGGACCTTATCATCGATGATACGCCGGAGGCGGTGGTGCTTTCGGCCCATGACCCGGTGCGGCGGGAGGTGGCGCGTTTGGCCCTGACCCGCCTCATCCAAGATGGGCGCATTCACCCGGCCCGCATCGAGGAGATGGTGGGCAAGGCCGACAAGGAAATCGAGGACACGATTTGGGAGGAAGGTGAACAAGCGGCGGACTTGGCGCAGGTGCGCGGCCTGCCCGCCGAGTTAGTGCGCCTCATCGGTCGGCTCCGCTACCGCTCCAGCTACGGCCAGAACGTGCTTGCGCACAGTGTCGAGGTGGCGCAATTGGCAGCGAGCATGGCCGCGGAAGTCGGCGCCGACGTGAACGTCGCCCGGCGCGCGGGCCTGTTGCACGACATCGGCAAAGCGGTTGACGCCGACATGGAAGGCCCCCACGCGTTGGTGGGCGCGGAAATGGCGCGGCGGTACAACCAATCGCCCAAGATCGTCCATGCCATTGCCGCCCATCATAACGATGAAGAACCGCGTACGGTGGAAGCCTTTATCGTATCGGCGGCGGATGCCATCTCAGCCTCGCGGCCGGGGGCGCGGCGGGATTCGATCGAGCGGTACATGCAGCGCCTGCGGGCACTGGAATCCGTGGCCAATTCCTTCTCCGGCGTGGAAAAGTCGTATGCGATCCAGGCCGGACGGGAAGTGCGGATTATGGTACGCCCTGACGAGATCGACGAGCTAGGCGCGGTGCGGCTGTCCCGCGACATCTGCAAGCAGATCGAAGAGACACTGGACTACCCTGGCCAAGTGAAGGTTACGTTGATTCGTGAGACACGGGTGGTCGGCTATGCGAAGTAACGTGAGGGGTTGAGAAGTGCCGCCGCTGGGCTGCCACTAAGCCCGGCGCATGGTGTGCGCCGAGACTTGGAAACTGCGCAGTAGGAGAATGAGAAGAGACCAGACGTAATACGAATAATTGCTCTGGCCCGCCTGAGCGACTATCGTTGCACTCAACACCGGAGCCAGAGGATATCTTTGCATAACCCGACCAGGCCGGACGAGAAGGCTCCCTCTCCCTGGGGAGAGGGCCGGGGTGAAGGGAAATCAGTGCCAATCCGGCCCATTTCCATCTGTTTGGCGGAGTCGCGCAAAGGTCTCCGGAGGGGAGCAAATGGAAATCCTAAAGGTAGCGTCACAATCCAAGCCGACGGCGGTGGCCGGCGCAATCGCGGGCGTGGTGCGGGAATCCGGACGGGCCGAGGTCCAGGCCATCGGCGCGGGAGCAGTGAACCAGGCTATCAAGTCCATCGTCATTGCCCGCGGCTACTTGGCGCCGAGTGGAATCGACCTTATCTGCATCCCCGCGTTCATCGAGGTGACGGTAGAAAACGGCGAGCGGACTGCGATAAAGTTCCTTCTGGAATCACGGTAATTCCTATTCGCTCAAGCCATGTGCCTTGAGGACTTTAGCGCCCCTTATTGAATGGATGAAACGTAAAAGTATCTGGTCTCGTCGTAGTCTACTCGCCTTGTAGTTGTATTTAGCCGACAGCAGTCGCGGGTTGAGACTAGCCAAGAAAGAAGGCGCACAGGAGTGGGGACAACCCAAGAAGGAATTGGCGACAAACGGCGTGCACCGCAACGAGATTTAAGTGGTGATTCTGGTTTTGTCGGCAGGCGAGATCCAGAATACCCAGAAGCTATGGCACAAGAATTGTCGGCTTCCGTGAGAACATTTGTACAGGCATTCGAAGCCAGCTTGCGTGAGTTCGAGCGACGTATGACCATTCGCTTTGGCTTAATGCTGCTTGTCGTATGGGGTTCGATGGCTGCGATACTCAAACTGTGCCCGTAGCAAACACATGCGGCGGGCAAGTTTCCCAGCGGATTAGTGTACGCCAGATGTGCGCCGCGGGGACATAACAAAGTTCTCCGCCCCAGTTCCGCAGCAGGCTTTTACCATAGGGGCAATACTTAAGCGAATATTCAGCGCATTCCCCCCGTAATTCAGGAGAGCAGGCATGTACCCAAATGGAGCGGATTTCGGCCTGAGCCTCACGTTCGATATCGAGATGTGCACGAACTTCCCGTACTGGACGTCGGTATGGGACCATCGCAAGGGCGCCATTGACGAGGACAGCAAGCTCTACATGGGCAAGATGCTGGACGTGGCGGACACGTTCGGGGTCAAGTTTCAGTTCTTTCTCGTGGGCCGCGCGCTGGAAGACCCGGACATCGACTACCTCAAGCGCATGACGGCCGAAGGTCATGCCGTGGACAACCACACGTATAACCACGTCTCCGTAAAGGCCCAAGAGATTCCGCAGCTCCAGCCGGTGTACGCCAATGCACCGTGGCGAGCCGCCGGCCTCAACGCTCTTGAGTGTATTGAGCACGAGGTGTGGCAGACCTCCACCGCCATTACCGAAAAGCTCGGCGTCGCCCCCACGGGCTTTCGCACACCGGGCGGCTTCAATAACGGTTTGGATGACGTGCCCGCGGTACAGGAAGTCCTCAGCGACGCGGGCATGCAGTACGCCTCGGCGCGGTACTATTTCCCAGTGGACCCCAAAAAGAAACGGCCCTCGGCGGACGTGCTCAATCAGGCGATGGAGGCGAGCATTGACGCGCTCCAGCCGTCCCGCTATCCCAACGGGCTGCCGGAATTGCCCCTAGCAGGCATCACTGATATATGGGCGTTTCGTGTTTTGGACCTCGACCGCTGGGAGTTCATCAACGTGCTCAAGCGCGGTATCGACCACGCCCACGCGAACAAGCAGGTCTTGAGCCTGTGCTTCCATCCTCCCGTCTTGGCCGTCCGCGATCCCCATTGCGACATGCTCAATATCGTCCTGCGCTACGCGTTGGATAAACCAGGCGGCTGCTGGGTTACGACGAACCAGGAGATGGTGGCGCATACGCTGAATTGATGCGCCGTAGCACGCGGAGTTCCCTCTCCTCGTGGGAGAGGACTAGAGCCTGCCCCGTACTTGATACGGGGGTGAGGGTGAAAGATCGGATGATGGGAGAGCCGGGAATGGGTGCAGCAGGTTGCTATACGCAGAAGTCGCTCCTTGCCCCAAAAGGCGGAGGACAAGCCCCCGCGCTACGGCTAAAAACCCGTTCGCGCTGAGTTGGCTTCGCGAAGCCCTTGTCGATGCGCGCAATGCAGTGGCTATACCAACGCAAAGGAAGTGCACATGTTCCCAAACGGCGCCGAGTTCGCTCTCAGTCTTACGTTCGACATCGAGATGACCCCCAACTTTCCCTACTGGACGTCCAAGTGGAACCATCGCAAGGGTGAGATCGACGAGGGAACCAAGCTTTATTTGCAAAGAATGAGCGACATTGCCAAAGGCTACGGCGTCAAGCTGCAGTTCTTCCTCGTGGGCAGCGCCTTGGAAGACCCGTACATCGACTACTTGAAGAAGCTCGTCGACGACGGCCATGCCGTCGACAACCACACCTATACCCACGTAAACGTGAAGGCCAAGACGATTGACGGGTTGCAGGAGGTCTACGCCAACGCCCCCTGGCGCGCCGTTGGCCTCACGCCGCTGGAAGTCATCCGCCAGGAAATCCGCCAAACAAGCGACGCCATCGAAGAAAAACTGGGCGAACGGCCCCAGGGCTTCCGCACGCCGGGAGGTTTCGAAGGCGGGCTCGACGACGTGCCGGATGTGCAAGACGTGCTCAAGGATGAGGGCTTTCGCTTTGCTTCGGCGAATTACCACTACCCAGTGGACCCCCAAGTGCGGCACCATCCCACTGCGGCGCTGGAGGCCGCCTTTGAGACCAGCTTGAACAAACTGCAGCCCTACCGCTATCCCAACGGCCTGCTGGAGATTCCCCTGATGGGGATCACTTCCATCTGGGCCTTCCGGCACATGGACCTGGACCGCTGGGAGTTCATCGATCTCATCAAGGCCGGCGTAAACCACGCCCACGCCAACCGGCAGATTTTCAGCCTGTGCTGCCATCCGTCGGACATCGCGGCGCGCGACCCGCATTGCGACATGGTGGATGCCGTGCTGCGCCACGCGCTGGATAAGCCCGGCGGCTGTTGGGCGACGACCAACCGCGAGATCGCGGACCACCTGAATAACTGAAAGCATAGAACGGTCCACCCTCCGGTAGAATCACCGCAAACAACATCTGTGGTTGGTGGTATGTCGCACCTACGAACGCTCCCTTTCCAGGAAATGTGCGGCTTGACCTCGTTGCGTCTAGAATAGTGGCAATACCTTACGCCGCATCAAGCGGAAATCACCCTTCGCAATAAGAGAGGAAGGCGGCAGCAAAATGGAAACCGCAGATGTCGTCGTCATCGGTGGCGGGATTGTCGGCACCACGATCACGTATCATCTCGCGAAGGCCGGCGCGGGCAAGGTGGTGCTCTGCGAACGGAAAACCATCGGCTCCGGCACCAGCTCCATGTCCGGCGCCATGTGCGGCCAGCAAGCGGAAATGACGGACACCATCGCCAAGCTGGCGGTGCGCGCCCGCGACATTTATGACAACTTCGGCGACGTCATCGGCGGCGACTGCGGCTTTTTCAAATATGGCATCTTGAATCTCTTCAACACTATGGAATTAGCCGAAAACGCTGCCACGCGGGCGAGAAAGAACGGCTCGGCGGCGCGCGCCATCACGCTCGACGAGGCCAAGGACTTCTACCCGGAAGCCAACTTGGAGGGGGCGGGCGCGGCGCTGCTCTACGGCGAGACCGGCAACGTGGACGCCTACCGCACCATGCAGTCCTTCGTGGCCGGCGCGCGGGCGCACGGCGCGGAGATCCGTGAGTTCACGCCGGTGACGCACATCCACGCCAAGAACGGCCGCATCGAACGCTTGGAGACGCCCGGCGGTGCCATTGTGCCGGGTAAGGTGGTGCTCGCCTGTGGGCCGTGGAGCCACAAGGTGGCTCGCTCCGCCGGTTTGCGGCTCCCGATTCAGCCTTCGCAAGTGGGCGTGTCGTTCTACCGCCAGCCGCCTGATTTCTATGACCGGCCGCCGGTGTTCAGCGTGGAGCTTGCCATCATTCCCTGGCACAACAAGCACTTCCGCGTCCTGTGCGACCGCCGCGACCCGCTGGTGAAGATCGAGCCAGACCCCACGAACGCGGTGCCGCCGCAGTGGATGGTGGACTGGACGACGGAAGTGATCGAGCGGCGGCTGCCGAAGATGAAGCGCGGACGTTTTCAGGGCGCGTACCAGACCTGCTACGATGACACGCCCGATCTAAAGCCGCTTCTGGGCTATATATCAGGCTATAGTAACCTGTTCCTCGATTGCGGCTGGAGCGGCCGCGGCTTCAAGTTTTCGGTGGCGCTCGGCGAGTACAACGCCAAGTGGATCATGGAAGGCACAACCGAGCTCGATCTGGCGCCGTGGCTGGCAAGCCGCTTCCTGGGCGCATGAACTGATCCATCGACTGTTATGCCGCAAGCGTGCAATGTGAACCCTAAGCGCGTCCCGTCCACCCTTCGACAGGCTCAGGGCGAACGGGACGCGCCGCGTTGAATTCGCCAACTTTGTAGTGTAGTCTCACTAGCGGAAGCGAAGTGGCCCGCTGTCCTCGCGTTCGTTTCTGAGGCCGCAAAGCCGCTTTTAGACCATTGAAAGTGTACCTTGTGCGTTCACGTGTAGTCGTCACCGGCATGGGCGCGGTGACCCCGGTGGGAAATACCGTCGTAGACTCGTGGCATGCCGTGTGTGCCGGCACGCCAGGGATTACGCGTATCAGCCGGTTTGATACAGAAGGCTTTGCCGCCCAGATTGCCGGCGAAGTCAAGGGCTTCGATCCACGGCAGTACGTGGATGCCCGTGAAGTACGGCGCATGGACCGTTTCACGCAGTACGCCGTGGCGGCGGGCCAACAGGCCATGGACGACTCGGGTCTCGACATCAACGGGCACAATACCGACCGGATCGGCGTCTTTGTCGGTTCCGGCATTGGCGGCATCGAGTCACTGGAGTCCCAATTCGCCGTAATGGCCGCTCGCGGCCCCAGCCGGTTGAGCCCGTTTCTCATTCCCATGCTGCTCACCGATACGGCGGCGGGAGCAATCTCAATTCGCTTTGGGCTGCGCGGGCCCAACCTCGCGGTAGTCTCCGCCTGCGCCACCGGCGCGCATGCCGTGGGCGAAGGCGCGGCAGCCATCCGGCGCGGCGACGCCGACGTGATGATCTGCGGCAGCAGCGAGGCGGCGGTGACGCCCATGACCATTGCCGGTTTCGCAGCCATGCGTGCGCTTTCCACGCGCAACGACGCCCCGGCGGCAGCCTCGCGGCCCTTTGAGAAGCAGCGCGACGGTTTCGTCGTCGGCGAGGGTGCCGGAATCCTCGTGCTGGAAAGTTTGGAGCATGCCCTTAAGCGCGGCGCGCGCATCTACGGCGAGGTCGCGGGCTACGGCGCGACTGCCGACGCCAGTCACATCACCGCACCACCGGAAGATGGTGAAGGCGCGGCCCGCGCCATGCAGAGCGCACTGGAGCAAGCACAGCTTCAGCCGCAAGACGTGCAATATATCAACGCCCACGGCACCTCCACGCCGCTCAACGACCGGGCAGAGACCCAAGCCATCAAGGCGGTGTTCGGTGCGCAGGCTGGCAAGCTTGCCGTGAGTTCCACCAAGTCCATGACCGGCCATCTGCTCGGCGGCGCGGGCGGCGTGGAATCCGTCTTCTGTCTAAAGGCGATTCAGGAAAACGTCATCCCGCCGACCATCAACTACGAGGAGCCCGATCCCGAGTGCGATCTGGACTACGTGCCCAATACCGCCCGCAGTGCGGCCGTGCATGCAGCCATGAACAACAGCTTTGGTTTTGGCGGCCACAACGCGAGTCTGGTCTTTACCCGATACGAGGCGTAGGACTGTTACGTGGCAGAGAAGCAGAATTCCAACAAAACGCAGAGCGCTAAAGGCGATGCCTGGGTAGAAGGCGTGCGCGACCTCATGGACGCCTTGCAAGATACGGCCGTCAGCGAGGTAGAAATTCGCTTTGGCGATACGGCGGTGTTACTGCGTCGGCGGCCGGGCGTCGTGCCCCAAGCGCCGGTGGACGCTGGGCCTGCGCCCGCGGAGGACCCGGCGAGCCGTACGGCAATTCAGGCGCCGTTGAATGGCATATACTATGACCGTTCCAGTCCCGAGGCCGATGCTTTCGTGCAGGTTGGCGACCGCGTGGAGGCCGGTCAGGTGGTTGCCCTCATCGAGGCCATGAAGGTCTTCAACGAGGTGCACGCCGACCGGCCCGGTCGCGTGACGGCATTGCTGGTAGAATCCGGGGATATGGTGCAAAGCGGGCAGGACCTGATCGTGCTGGACGTGGAGGGAGAAGAACCGAGCGGCAGTCAGCCGTAGAGAAATCAAGGATCGAGCGACATGGTGGAAAGCGCTTAGGTAATAGCTCGTTCTTAAATCGAGGTAGTTGTACAGCAAAGGAGAGAGGTGAATGACGGCACGAGACCTAAGTCCACTGCCTAATTGGTGATGCGGTTGAGTTTCATCGCTGAACTGGTCATTTTCGACTCCTCGTCCTTTCACCCGGCAGGTGAAAGCAAAGACTCCGTCTTCAAGGCTGACTAGCTACGGAATAGACCCTAAGTTCCGTTTAGGCGGTGGATTTGGGTTTGCGGGGCACTTGATGGTTTTTGATAGCGTAAATACAATTCCGACGAACTCGCACAGACGCTGTAAGGAGACATTTCTATGGCTATTGCATCTCGCCCAACCGTTCTCGCAGATGTCATTGTCCCCAGTCATTGGGTACAGACGCAGGTCAACAGGGCCGTCGTGGACTTTGCGCTTATGTTTGGGTTCGCGTGGTTCGTTACGTTGTTCGCCCAGTTTGCGATAAGGCTTCCCTGGACGCCTGTCCCCATTACGGGCCAGACCTTCGCTGTGCTGGTCGCGGGAGGTGCGCTCGGAGCATGGCGAGGGGCCGGCTCACTGCTCATATACATGGTCATGGGTATGATAGCCATTCCGGTGTTCGCGCCAAGCCAAAGCGCACTCGGTATGGATGGCACGTGGGGAGCGCACGTTCTCTTCCCGTGGCTGGGAAGCTCAGGCTTCCCATGGGCGCTTGCGAGCGGAGGATATATCGTTGGCTTCATACTTGCTGCTTGGGTAGTGGGGTGGTTCGCGGAAAAGTCGTGGGACCGAAAGTATCTCGGACTACTCTCGATGCTGGCCGCCAACGCCATCCTGTACGTGCCTGGACTGATCTGGCTCAACATAGACGCCGCCGGCGGAGATTGGGCGAAGACACTGGAGTGGGGACTCTACCCCTTCATCGTTGGCGACCTGATGAAACTATACGCTGCCACTCTGACTCTGCCTGCCGCATGGGCGCTTGTTAAGAAGATTCGGCCGGACGTCGATACTGACGACTCTGCTGAGGGTTAGAGTTTGGGTAAACGATCATCGATCGCGTGAATGCCGGTCAAACGGCGGGCCGTGAGGTCAAATTGCCCGCCCAATAAGCAACTGCGGGCTTTCACACTTTCATAATGCAGGGCAAAGGTTATATACTTGATAGAAGCGAAAGAACACAGAGCGTTCGTGCCGCGGGGCGACGGCAGCGTGTCTCGGTATTCGCTGGGGACTCTATCCACGCGCGATAGCATTTCCCCGGCGCGTTAATCAGCGGTGCCTGTGCCGTCTCGGAGTGAGTCTCAGGAAGCAAGCCAACAGGACGTGCGACTGGTTTCCCCTAGTGCAGTGTCTTTCTCGTCGGCACCGCGTGACCGACTATCGGAACCGCTTTTGATTACCCTCGGTCTCTTAGGGACGAGGTGTTGAAGAGAAACCATCCCCTCCCTAGTTATCCCATTCTTGGCAGTGATGCACCTTAGTCGTTTTTCTTTTGTAGTATCGTTTCGCAAAGCGTAGAGGAGCAAATAATGAGCGATACGCTGGAGCAGGTAAAGGCGGTAGTAGCAGACAAACTCGGCGCGGAGGCCGGCGAGATTTCGGAAGAGACGCGCTTCCAGGAAGACCTGGAAGCGGATTCCCTCGACCTCGTCGAACTCATCATGGCGCTGGAAGACGAATACGGCATCCAGATTTCGGATGAAGAGGCCCAGGAGATCCGCAGTATCAAGGATGCGGTGGCCTACATCGATCAGCAGACATCCAGCTAATCGTCTAAAGCCATAGATGGATCTCGCACTTGCCGGCCACGTCGCTCTCGTTACCGGTGCCAGTCGCGGCATAGGCAAAGGCATTGCTAGCGCACTGGCCCGCGAAGGGTGCAAGCTTGTCATCTGCGCCCGCGGCGAGGCGGCTCTTGATGAAGCCGCGGCTGCGCTCCGTGAAAGTGGCGCGGAGGTCTGTACGATTGTAGCAGACGTCACGGAACCGGCAGCAGCGGCCCACATTGTCGACGCGGCGGTGGCGGCCTACGGTCAACTCAACGTTCTGGTAAACAACGTCGGCGGCAACAACCGCACGCCGTTTCCAGAGCAAAGCGACCAGGAGTGGGATGAGGTCATTGCTGCCAACCTGCTCTCCGGCGTCCGCCTGACCCGCGCCGCCGTTCCGCATCTTGCGGCGGCGGGCGGCGGGTCTGTTGTGTTCATCTCCTCCATCTGGGGCCGCGAAACGGGCGGCTCTCCCGTTTACGTGAGTACGAAAGCCGCCGCCATCGGCCTTGCTTCCAGTCTTGCCCGCGAACTTGCGCCCCAAAACATCCGCGTGAATAGTGTCGCGCCGGGCTCGATCCGTTTCCCCGGCGGGAGTTGGGACCGCCGCGTGCGCGAAGACCCGGACGGCATGGCTGACTTTATCGCCCGTGAGATTCCCGGCGGCCGGTTCGGCACAGTGGAAGAGGTGGCGGACGTGGTCGCGTTTCTCGCCTCGCCCCGCGCGAGTTGGGTGAACGGCGCGTGTATTCCCGTTGACGGGTGCCAGTCCCGCTCTCTGATTTGACGGATCGGCAAATGAGACACCTGGTGTGCCTGCATTATCGTTGCGTCATCTTGGTGTTTTCACCGGAGATTGCAACGATCAGGTTTCGAGAACACAGATACGCGTAGCGCCGGAGCCTGTCCCCAATGATGTCGCACGAAGATCAGGGCGAGACGCTCATTGGGCGTGCACTGCTCCCTCTCCTTGGGGAGAGGGCCGGGGTGAGGGGAACTTCAGCGTTGCGGCAGTGAAGCGAAGCATTCAATCACAGGAATAACGTGTCGACAGGCGGACGCAGAGCCTGCCCCGTACTCGATACGGGGTTACAAACCTGCGCTACCGAAGATGTAACGGCGCTACCGGCTCCCGCGATAATTTTGCACGAGCAGTAGCGGTCACATACGCATGATTGGATCGCACCGTGTCGGCTAACCGCGTTGAGCATGACCTTGAAAAGCTCCGGCAGACTCTCGGTTTCCCCGAATCGAATTCGCCGCTGCTCATGCAAGCCCTCACGCACCGCTCATACGCCCACGAGCACGGTCTCTCCAATCTCGACAGCAACGAACGGCTCGAGTTTCTTGGGGACGCCGTCATTGGCGCAATCACCGCGAACTTCCTGTATAGGCAATACCCTGAGAAGACCGAAGGTGAGCTGTCGCGCTTGCGCGCCGCGCTCGTGCGCAAGGAGCAACTCTGCCAGTTTGCCCAAGCCGCGGGCCTGGGAGCGCTCCTCCGTCTCGGCAAAGGGGAAGAAGCCACGCAGGGCCGCGAGCGTGATTCGAACTTGTCAAGCTGCTTCGAAGCCGTGATCGGCGCACTCTTCCTGGAAACGTCATTCAATCACGTGAAGACCTTCCTGGTACCGCAAATTGAAAGAGCGGTTGCGCACATCTTGCGCACGGCCGGCGACCGCAATGCCAAAACGGAGTTGCAGGAGTACTTGCAGGCGCAAAGTAACATCACGCCGACGTATCGCGTCCTGGAAGCCAGCGGCGCCGACCACGCGCGGCACTTCATCGTCGGCGTTTACCAGGAGAAGACCCTTCTCGCCACCGGCGAAGGCTCCAGCACGCAAAAAGCGGAGCAAGCCGCGGCGGCACGGGCGCTGGAGCAGATCGAAACGGAAGACCCCCTGCCCGCATTTTCTATATCACCTAAGTGACCGGTATGTACCTCACGCAGCTTGAAATCCACGGCTTCAAGACGTTTCCCACCCGGACCAAGCTGGCCTTCCCGCAGGGCATCGCGGCGATTGTCGGTCCCAATGGCAGCGGCAAGAGCAACCTTGCGGACGCCATCCGCTGGGCCCTCGGCGAACAGAGCATGCTGGCCTTGCGGGGCCGCAAGAGTGAAGATGTCGTCTTTGCGGGCACGCCCCGGCGCGCGCGGGGCAGCATGACCGAGGTTGCGCTCACGTTCGACAATGAGGACGGCACCTTCCCGCTGGAACTCGCCGAAATCAGCATCGCGCGGCGGGCGTATCGTTCCGGTGAGAACGAGTATCTTCTCAACGGCAACCGGGTGCGCCTGCGCGACATCCAGCAACTGCTGGCGGATGCCGGTATTGGTCAGGGCATGATGATCGGACAAGGGCTGGTCGACCAGGTGCTGGCACAGCGGCCGGAGGACCGCCGCATCTTGCTGGAGGAAGCCGCCGGCGTGCGCTCGCTCTACATGCAGGAGCATGAGGCGGAGAATAAACTCCAACGCGTGCATGACAACATGAGCCGGGTGCGCGACATCCTGCTTGAACTGGAGCCGCGGCTCACCGTTCTCGAAAGGCAGGCCAAAGAGGCACAGCGAGCGGAAAACCTTCAGCAAGAACTCGCCCAGGTGTTACATGACTGGTATGCGGCCCAGCTTGCACAGCTTGTCGCGGAGGAGCAGGCGGCAACCCAGGAGCTAGCGCAAGTCCAAGCAACCCTCAACACGCTGGAAACGCGGATCGCGAGCCGGTCCCAGGAGCGCGGCCGCCTGGAGCAAGTCATACAGGAACATGTGCAGAGCTTGCACCGCCTTGATGCGAGGGTGGGCGGTCTGCGCAACCGCTTGAACGACCTTGCCCAGCGACAGGCGGTTCAACAGGAGCGGCAGACACATCTGTCTCGCAGCGTTGCAGAAGCCGAGTCACGGGAAACAGAACTCGCGGAGCGTTATGACGCCGTGAGAACGCGCCTGCCCAAGCAGGAAGCCTCTCTCTCCGAGTCAACCGAGACCCTCACCGCACTCCAGGCGGAGTGGCAGACGGTAAGGAACGGCATTACCGAGAAAGAGGAGGCGCGCCAGGAGGCGGAGGCGACACTGCAACAACTACGGCAGGAAGGGGTCGCTGTAACCACGCGCCTCAACAGCCTTACCGCCGCCATCAACGACACCAAGCGCCAGCGCGAAGCGCTCTTGACGCGCGCTGCCGAAGCCGCGGAACAACTGCAGCACGTGCGCAAGCAGCAACGCGACCGCGCCGCGAGCCTGGCGACGTTGCAAGAGAAGGCGGATGCGCTCCAGGCCGAGGAAACGGTCCGGCTTGCCGCGCAAGAAAAAGCCGCTTCCGCTTTGTCGGGGGTGGAGAGCGAGGTACATCACGTAGAAAAGGAGCGGCAACGTCCGTTACGCGAACGTGCCGATCTGGAAGGCCGCACACAGGCCTTACGCGCAATCCTGGAAGGAGCCGCGGCAGACGAGGAGTCAAAGCCTGCCGCGGTCGCGGCTAGAGTTGGCGTGACGCTGCTGCCATCAATCGCAGAGACAGATCTCCCTGAGAACATTGCTACCGCTGTCGAGGCCGCCTTGCCGAGCGAGGCCTATCTTACGGAGAGCGTCCGGGACGCGGAGAAACTCGTCGAGCACTTGGTGAGCGTGGCTGCCGCGAACGCCACTGTGCTGGCGGCTGAACTCTTGAACGCGGCGAAACGCACAGTTCCCGACCATCCCGGTGTCATCGGGTGTGCTGCCGAGTTGATAGCACTGCCTCCGGAGAGCGCCGCTCTCAAACCATTACTAGAGGCCATACTCGTGGTGAAGGACCTTGGCGCCATCCCCACTTTCGCTGCCCGGCAGCCATGGCCCCTCATCGTAAGCGTGGATGGCGTAGTCTATAGCAACGGGGTCTTTCGCTTTGCGCAGGGGTCGGTGCAGCGCGGGCAGCAGCAACGGCAGTACAAGCAACTCAGCGCGCGCTTGGCCAAGGTGCGCCGCCGGTGTGAAGAATTGGCGGAGAAAGAGACCGGGTTGCGGTCCCAATTGGAGCAATTGCGCGCGGAAGCACGAGAAACCGCCAAAGCCCATGCCCAGAGCGCCGACGAGGCGCGGACGGCCAACGCCGCTTTGCAGCGGCAGACCCACGAACACGACGAGTTGGCGCGGCAAATCGGGTGGTGGGAGCAGGTTGAGGAAGAAGCGCGCGCGCAGCGCGAGGAACTCGACGACGCCATCGCGGCCCGCGAGCGTGAAGCCCCGCTGGCCGTCGCCGCCAAAGAGCGTCTGACGCGGGAAATCGGCGAGCGCGAGCGCGCCTGCGCTGCCCTGCAACAAGAAGTAGAGACCCAGCGGGCCGAGGTAAGCTCTCTGCAGACGCAGCTTGCCGTCCAGCAGCAGCGGAAAGAGCATCTGACCCGCGCCATCGCCCAACTGCGTACCGAGCAACAGGGGCTCTTGCGGGAGCAAAGCACCCTCGCCGCCACCCGCCGCGAACGCGCCGAGGCGCTCGGCGCGCTGCAAACGGAACTCGCGGCAACGGCGCAGGCTTCCGCGCAGACCGCCGCACATGCGGAAGCAGCCGAAACGGAGAGAAAGCGGCAACGCGCCGCCTTGGAGGAATTGCGCGCGCAACACAGTGCACTTGTCCGGGTGACCGCCGACCTGGAGAATCAACGTACCGCGCGCACCGTGGACTACGGTCGCGCCGAGCACGTGCTGGCGGGCGTGCAGCAACGACGCGAGGATACCATCGTGCGCTGGCTGAGCGACGAACCGGAAGCGGAGCCGGCGCCCAAGGCCGCGGAAGCACCTTTGGCGGAATTGCAGAGCCGCGTGACGTTGCTGCGCAATCGCCTGCGCCGCATCGGCCCCGTCAACCCGCTGGCGGTGGAGGAATTCGCCGAACTCGAGGCACGCGCCACGTTTCTCCGCGAGCAGATTGCCGATCTGGAAGCTGCCGGACAGAACCTCGATGAGGTGAAGCGGCAGCTCCGCCGCACCATACGGCAGGACTTCAACGCCACCTTCCAGCAAGTAGCCGCGGACTTCCGCGCCATGGTTAAAGTGCTCTTCGACGGCGGCGACGCCGACTTGAGCCTGACTGATCCCGAGAATCCGGACCAGACCGGCATCGAGATCACCGTGCGGCTCCCGGGCAAGCGGCGGCAGGCGCTTTCGCTCCTCTCAGGCGGCGAAAAGGCGCTCGTGGCGTTGGCGCTCTTGTTCGCGCTGCTCAGCGCGCGCGCCACGCCGCTCTGTCTCCTCGACGAGGCGGACGCCATGTTGGACGAGACGAACATCGGCCGCTTCTGCAAGCTGCTCCGCGAGTACGGCCGCGACACCCAGTTCTTGGTCATTACGCACAATCGTGGCACTATGGAGATGGCGGATGCGCTCTTTGGTGTTAGCATGGCAGAAGAGGGTGTGTCGCAGGTGCTCTCGCTCCACTTGGAGGAATTGCGCGAGGAGTTGCTCGCGCCCGCGGGATGAGCGCTGCTGCTTTTCGCACAGTATTCTGCACACGCTCAGGGTTTCCGTTCGTCTTGAGCTTGTCTGTCCTGACCACTTCGACAAGCTCAGTACCGGCTTTGTCGAAGGGTCGCAAGACGCATGGAGAGGCGCTGGCGTTCACGCCCAGCAAAGTCAGAGTTCTCCGCTTGAGCGGATGCAAAGAAGGATTGCGGTAGTGGCGAGGCGCAATGGCTAATCGAGGAATTTCGCGCTTGTTTGGTGCGGGTGGCTCCGGCAGAACGAACAGGCCGCACCGGCGGTCGCCCGAACCCTCTTCCCGCTGGGGTATTCCGCTGATATTTCTCGCCGCGATTTTTGCGCTGTGGCTCGGCTTTCGCCTTATGCCGGATCTCGGGGCGCTCGTGGAGGATGTTCCGCTTCTCTCCCCGGCCGCTACGAGCGAGCCAAAGCTGCCGCCCCGCCCCGTGGCTACCACGCCGCCAAGCGTGCCCACCGCGTCGAGCGGTCAAGGCGCGCAGCCTTCGCCCACGCCGCGCGTTGCCCTGCCGGACCTCACCCAGCTATCGGAAGAGCGGGCGGTTGCCTTGCTCGAGCAATATCGGCTTGCCGCCGAAATCGAAGAGGTTTTTGCTGAGGATGTGGCTCCCGGTCTGGTTGTGAGCCAATCACCTCCGGCAAATACTGAGGTGGATGAGGGCTTCATTGTCACGATCAGAATAAGCAAGGGGCCCGAAAACCCCACAATGCCCGACGTGGTGGGGACCACGGCGGACAGTGCCCGCGAAAAGCTGCAACCACTCGGCGTTGACGTTGAAATGATAGAGCAAGGAAGCGCCACGATCCCCGCGGGTAAGGTGATAGCTCAGGAGCCGACCGCCGGCAGCCGGATAGAAGTGGGAAGCGCGGTGCGCCTCACCGTCAGCGCGGGTGTCGATCGCCTGCAGGTACCGGACGTGCGCGACAAGCAGTTCGCTATCGCGCAGCATGAACTTGCGGCCATTGGGCTGCGGGGCGTCGTGGATATCGAACTCACCACCGACCGTGGAACGTGCGGCACCGTTGCCAGCCAAAACCCGGAGCCCGGTCTTCCAATTCCGCAGAATTCCGAAGTAAGACTCATCATTCGCGGCGGTTCCGGCGATTCCGGCTGTACGCCGCCGTAGCGCGCCTTCCCCTACAGACAGGCAGTGGGCGAAAGCCTTGGCACTGCTATCAATCCGTTCGTGCTGAGTGGGCTTCGCAAAGCCCTTGTCGAAGTATGAATGGATTGGTAGCAGCGATTCCATTACCAAGCGATTAGAGAAATGGGGTAGCTCAGGTCACCGTGGGCGCAACGTAGAGACGAAACGCTCTTCGCCGAGGATGCCTTTGGGACGGAAAAGCAGCATGAGCACGAGCAGCGTCTCTATCAGAAGAAAGCGGAAATATGGCGCGCGGGCGCTCAAGGCCGGCGGCACCAAAGCGTCCGTCGCAAACTGCGTGCCGGCCCAGATCGCCCAGAAGACAAACGCGCCGAGGATCACGCCCTTCGTGTTGCCGCTGCCGCCCAAGATCAGCATCACCCACACGATGAAGGTGCCGAACACCGGCTCGAAGACGCCGGGGCTGATGGTGCCGGCGTTGTGGGCGTAGAGCGCGCCGCCAATACCCATCACCATCGCGCCGAGCACCAGCGCTTGCAGCTTGAAACCGAACACGTTCTTCCCGTAAGCGGCAGCCACCACCTCATCTTCCCGTATCGCCCGCAACACGCGCCCCCACGGGGAGCGGATCATGCGCTCCAGCAGCACCGCGACGAACGCGAGGATCAGTACGACGATGCCAAGGTAGATGTAGTTGTAGTACGCGGGCGGCACCAGGTCGTAGAGCGGGCGCGGGATGCCGACCAGCCCTTGCGAACCGTTGGCGAGCCACTGTTCGTTGTTGAAGACGAGCCGGATACTCTCGGCGATGCCAATGGTGGCAATGGCGAGATAGTCCTCGCGCAACCGCAACGTAGGAATCCCAATGAGCACGGCGACGATGCCGCAGACGACGGCCGCGGCAATCACGCCCACGAGAAACGGCTGATCGAGGCCGAGCGCCTGCTGCGTATAGCGGGCGAGTTCGCCGGTGGGCAGCGGCTTGGTGACCAATGCCGCCGTGTACGCGCCAATGGCGAAGAACCCGGCGACGCCGAAGTTGATCAGACCGGTCTCGCCAAAATGCACGTTGAGACCGAGCGTGAACAGCGCGTAGATGCTGGCGACGATGAGAAAACCGACCAGATAATTGAGAATGCCGGAACTCAGAATTGCCTCGATCGTCATCGTACTGACTTCACTCCTCGCGCATGGCGCCTTATCCGTCATTCGTCATTCCCGCGAAAGCGGGAATCCATCTTCTCCGTGCCACCCTGGATTCCGGCGTTCGCCGGAATGACAGTCAGAGAGCCAGTCGCCATTTTCATTCCCTTGTGCGGCCGGCAGACGGCCATGGTGATTCCCGTGAAAACGGGAATCCAACTTGTCTTTGCTGCACACACTGTGCCAAGGAGCGGGGGACAAGCCCCCGCGCTACGCCCTACAATCATGTGTTCCGCAGCGACAACAATACGGCCATCACACTCACTTCCATCACAAACAACGCAGGTTACAAACCTGCGCTACCCGCCAACTACGCTTAGAACCCCCGCTGTTCGCTGCCCAGAATCCCCCGCGGCCGGATCAGCAGCACTAAGATCAAGATCACAAAGGCAACAGCAGGCTTATAGGTGGGCAGCAGGAACGCCGTCGAGACCTGCTGCACAATGCCGATTGTCATGCCACCGATCAACGCGCCGTAGGGGTTGCCGATACCGCCAAGAATCGCCGCGGCAAAGAGCGGCAGCAGCAGATTCCACCCCATTTCAGGACGCAGTTGCGCGTCGATGCCGAGCAGGATGCCGGCCGTCGCCGCCATCGCCGCGCCAATCGCCCACGTCCAGACCAGCATGTGCTCGGTATTGATGCCGCTGATGCGCGCCAGGTCCGGGTTGTCCGCCGTGGCGCGGAGCGCCTTGCCGATTTTTGAACGCTGCAAGAAGAGATAGAGCCCTGCCACCATGGTGAGACAGGCGAGCAAGATGAAGATCTGATCGGGCTTCACACGGACCTCATACGGCAGTTGCAGCGCCGGACGCAAGGCTTGCGTAAAGAAGTGGAACTCCGGTCCCCAGATGATGAAGAGCAGGGCGCGGATGGCAAAGGCCACGGCAAGCGAGCCAATGACGAACATTACCGGCGCATAGCTGCGCTGCCGCATGGGGCGAAATACGAGCCGATCAACGCTTACGGCGACGCCGGCCGTGACAAGCATCGCCACTGGCAGCGCAAGCAGCATCGGCAGACCAAACGAGAGCGGCCCAAACGTGGCGTCCGGAAAACCAAGAGCGACGAAGGCCGTGTTCACGAGAAAGAAGGCCACGTAGGCCCCGACGGCCATCAAGTCACCGTGGGCGAAGTTTGCAAAGCGGACGATCCCGTAGACCAAGGTCAAGCTCACCGCTCCGAGGGAGAGGATGCTGCCGAGGATGACGCCGTCGACGACCAGGGCAATCATGCCGCCCCTCCCAGATAGAGCCGGGCCACTTCCTCGTTGGCCAGCAGTGCCTTGCTGTCGTCGGTGAAGCGGTTCTCGCCGCTTGCCAGCACGTAGCCGCGTTGGGCATGTTCCAGCGCCATGCGGGCGTTCTGCTCGACCATGAGCACCGCAATGCCTTGCTGGTTGATGTGTTCGATTTGTCCAAAGACCGTTTCCACAAACACCGGCGCGAGTCCCGCCGTCGGTTCGTCGAGCAGCAAGAGTTGCGGCTCCAGCATGAGCGCGCGCGCCATCGCTACCATCTGGCGTTGGCCGCCGCTCAGCGCCGAGACTTTGGTATCGCGGCGCTCTTTGAGGTCAGGAAAGAGATCATAGACTATCTCGGCCTGTTTAGCGTAATTGTCGGTGCGCAAGAAGGCCCCCATAGCCAGGTTCTCTTCAACCGTGAGACTTAAGAACGTGTTGTCCGCCTGCGGCACGTAGCTCAAGCCCAGGCAGACGATGTCATGGGGCGCCATGCCGGTAATGTCGGCATCGTTGTACGTGATCGTACCCTGGGTGGGTTCTAACAACCCAAAGATCGTCTTCATGAGCGTGGACTTGCCGCACCCGTTAGGACCGATAATGGCCACCACCTCCCCGGCGCCGACGGCGAGAGAGACGCCGTGGAGGATTTCGATTTCGCCGTAGCCGGAGACGATGCCGTCTGCCTTGAGCAAGCTCACCGGTTCTGGCCTCCCAGATACGCCGCGAGCACCTGTTCATTCTGCTGGATTTCCGCTGGCGTGCCTTCCGCGAGCTTCTCGCCGTTGCTCATCACGATGACGGGATCGCAAAGGCCCATCACCACCGCCATGTTGTGCTCGATAAGCAGCACGGTGATGCCGCGCTCAGCCACCAGCCGCTCGATCTGCTCCATGAGGCTGGTAAGCAGTGTCGGGTTCACACCGGCCCCCGGTTCGTCCAGCATGATGAGTTGCGGATCGGTCATCATGGCGCGGGCCAGTTCCAGCAGCTTTTTTTGGCCGGTGGAGAGGTTCTCCGCATACTCATCACGTAGGTGCGCTAGGTTCACGAACTCCAGCACGTCCAACGCCTTGTCGTACGCCTCCCGCTCCTGCTGCCGCACGCGCCACGGCATGATCCACGCCGCCCCGAGCACTTCACCCGCTTGGCCCGTGGGCACGAGCATCAGGTTTTCCAGCACCGTCATCTGCTTGAGTTCTTTAGGCACCTGAAACGTGCGGCAGAGACCATGGTGAAAGACCCGGTGCGGCGGCAGCCCGTCGATGCGCTTGCCTTGGAAGACGATGCTGCCGGCGTCCGGCGCATAGAAGCCGGAGATGAGGTTGAAGAGCGTCGTCTTGCCCGCGCCGTTTGGCCCGATCAGACCCGTAATCGTGCCCCGGCGCACCTGTAGCGAACAGTTTTGCACCGCCTGTAGCCCGCCAAACGACTTGGCGACGTTGTCGATCTCTAAGAGCGCGTCCGTTGTGTCCGTAGTCACGGCGTTCTCCGCTTAGACGTACACTCAATCGCTCCTATGGTACGGGATGCGGTTGCTGTCCGCTAGCGGAGCGGCATGGACGCGACCCGGACAAGACAGATGAGCGCAGACGCTGTCCGACACCCGAATGAACCACACGCGATTGGGTTAGCGAAAACTGGGCTACGACGCGTGAGGCATGAACACGCCACCGGGGTTATGCGTCTTTGACCCGTAGTAGCCGGTTTGGTTCCTTGTGCAGGCGACTCGCTTCCCACCCGATCATGGCCTGTTTCTTGGCGGTTCCCCAGCGGTAGCGATGCGCTGCGCCCACTTTCGTGATCACACGGTGGCACGGTATGAGATAGGCGATGGGATTCTGCGCGATGACGCGGCCCACGGCGCGGGCGGCAGTGGGAGCGGCGATATGCGCTGCCACAGTCTGGTAACTCACAAGCGCGCCAAAGGGGATACCAAGCAGCGCTTGCCAGACCTGGATCTGGAAGTTCGTGCCTTTGAGCAACAGGTGGAACGGCGGCGTTGCCTCTCCATCGGCGCGGCGGAATAGGCGGCGGACGAGCGGCTCGCCGACCGCGGGTCGGTGCACGACTTGTGCGCCCGGCCACTCTGCCTGCAACTTCGTGAGGGTCTGCTCCCGCTCCGCCAGCGCAACAAACCGCAGCGCACATATGCCGCGCGGCGTGGTGGCGAGCAGGCACTCGCCAAAGGGTGTGGGGTGAAACCCGTAGGCGATTTCCAGACCGGCGCCATGGCGCTTACGCTCGCCGGGCGTCATGGCCTCGAACGTGACGAAGAGGTCGTGGAGACGGCTGGGACCGGAGAGACCGGCGTCAAACGCCGTAGCGAAGACACTTTGGTTTGCGGCTAATCGCTCTTTGGCGTACTCGACGGTGAGGTAATGCAAGAATTGGGTCGGAGTCACCCCCGCCCAGCGCTTGAAGAGGCGCAGAAAGTGATACTTGCTGAGGTGTACGCTGGCAGCGACATCCTCGAGTTGCGGCTGGCTGCGGAAGTTCTGCGCCAAGAACTCAATGGCATGTTCGATGCGCTGATAGTCATCAAGGTTGTGCTGTTCCACGCGGCTTCTCCTTTCTCTGTTAAAGACACTGTACCCCTGCAGCGTGTTGAGCAACCACCCGAATCTTGCTATCGTACCTGGCAAGGAAACCGGAACGAATGGAGCCCTATGAATCTTCTCTTCATCACCGCGGACCAGCAGCGTTGGGACAGCCTGCCGTGCTACGGGCTGGACTTCATGCAGACGCCCCATCTCGACCGGCTGGCGCGGGAGGGCATGGTGTTCGAACGTTGCTACGTGCCCGCGCCGCTCTGTGTGCCGACGCGCGCGGCATTAATGTGCGGGCAGTGGCCGACAACCACCGGCGTGCTCGGCAATGGGCACTGGCTGGACGAGGGTAAGCTGCCCGTCTGGCCGCAACTGCTCACCGACGCCGGATACAATACAGCCGCCATCGGCAAGATGCACTTCTTTCCCTGGGACGCGCGCAACGGCTTCCAGGAGCGCATCAGCGCGGAGGACAAGCGGCACACGTACCTGCCGGACGACCACAGCAAATTTCTAAAGGCGCACGGGTATAGGCGCGCGCACCCTACCCAAAACCCGGGCTACTTCGACACTCTGAACGCCTCGGTGACGCCGCTGCCGAAACGCTTCCACGTGGATGGCTTCATCGGCGACCAAGCCGCCGAATGGCTGGCAAGCCAAGGCACAGAGCCTTTCGCCGCGTGGGTGAGCTTCGCCGGACCGCATGATCCTTACGACCCGCCGGAGGAGATGGCGGACATGTACTACGACGCGCCGATTCCCGCGCCCGTCGGTTCGCGGGAAGAGCTGGTCAACAAGCCCCGCGCCCAGCAGCAGGCCGGTCAAGAAAATCTGAAGAACTCCATGTACCGCATGGCTCCCTCTGAAGCCACTCCCGAGCAACATCGCATGTGGCGCGCTCACTATTACGCCAACATTACCCTTATCGACGAGGAAGTCGGCAAGATGCTGGCCGCGCTGGAGGCCAACGGCGTGCTAGACGAGACGCTCATCATCTACACCGCCGACCACGGCGACGCCCTGGGCGATCACGGCCTGCCGTACAAGGGCTTCTACTACGAGTCCATGGCGCACGTGCCGCTTATCATACGTGGGCCGGGGGTAGACGCCGGGACACGGTGTCCGGCGCTGGTAAGTTCCCTCGACTATGTGCCGCTCTTCTACTCCGCCTGCGACGTGGAGCCGCCAGACACCTTGCAGGGCCGGAGCTTGGCGCCGCTGCTGAGCGATCCCACGCTCCCCCATCGCGACATCGTCTTCAGCGAGAACATGGGCAGCCAGATGGTGCGGGACGCGCGCTACAAATACGCCCACTACGCCACGGGCGAGAGCGAGCTCTACGACCTGGAAACCGACTCCGACGAAATCGAGAATCTAGCGGAAAGCCGCGCACACGCAGACGTCATATCCTATATGCGCGGCCTGCTCTGTGAGCACAATCTGCATAACCACGCCTACCAAAGCGCTGCCGTCTCCCGCCCCCAGGAACCCTTCCGCGTGAAGCTGGAAGAGGCGTATTCCGTGGATCAAGCGTACACAGTGGCGGATTCTTAACCGCAAGAACATAGACTTCCGTTGGTTTGCGCTTCATTGAGATGCGCCATCGTTCAAAGGCTATTTGCACTGATTTGCGGTTTGGCCTTGCACCAGAGCAACCATGCAGCCCTAAGCGACCAATTTGCCGCATCCGGGAGGCCCTGCTGCTACTATAATGAGGCTTGAACGCTATAGGACTTGATCAGGCCGTAAATGCGAATAATCGTAGGGCAGCCATCCAATTGAGGAGAAGAACCGTGGGAGACATTCGGGTCGGGTATCACACGATCACGTGGGGCATGGAAGGTTTTGAGCTCGCGTTGGACGAGATTGCCGCGCTGGGTTTCAAGGGGTTTGAGACGTTTGCGGCGGTGGTGGACACGTACGGCAATCGAGTCAGCGAGTTTCAAGATATCATCGGGCAGCGGGGATTGCAGCTTGTCACCGTGTACGGCGGCGGCCCTATGAACGAATCTCACCGCATGGACGAAATGGTTGCCCGCAACGTGGGCTTTGCCAAGTTTCTGGCCGCCCACGGTGCCGACCGGCTGGTGCTGGGCGGCGGTTCGCGCGCGCCGGACGGCCCTAGCGACGAAGAGCTGCTGAACCAGGCCCACTGCATGGACGAGATTGGCCGCCGTTGCCTGGACTTTGGCGTACTCGCCTGCTACCACCCGCACTACGCGACCACGGTGGAGAGCGAGGAAGAGATAGAGATCATGATGGACTACACCGACCCGCGCTACGTCTTCCTCTGCCCGGATACGGCGCACCTGCGCAAAGGTGGCGGCGACGAACTCTCAGTTGTACGCACCTACGCCGACCGCGTAAAGTACGTCCACCTGAAGGACTGGGATCCACAAGCCTTTGCCGATTCGCAGTCCGCACCGGCCCAAGGTGCAGACGCGGCAACCGCTATCCTGCCCGACTTCGTGGAACTCGGCACCGGCGTGGTGCACGTGAAGGAGTGCGTCCAGGTGCTACAGGAGAGCGGCTACGCGGGCTGGCTCATGATCGAGCTTGACCGCTCCCGCTCCACCCCCAAAGCCAGCGCGGCGACGAACAAAGCCTTTGTGGAGCAGGAATTGGGCTTGGCGGTTGGCTAGGCTGGATGTGTGAATGGCAGAGTGTTGCCTTGCGAGCACTGATCTTCAGTAGCGCGGGGGCTTGTCCCCCGCTCTTTGCCCGAGGTAGAAAGAGAACTCCTGAAACTAAATCAAATCTAAATCCTGGCGTAGCGCGGGGGCTTGCCCCCCGCAGACCCGTTGAATAAACAGCATGGTTCCCAATACTCTCTCCAATAATCGCTTCCACAAGCGTATTCGTCTGGAGCGAAAGCTTTATGGTCAACCTGGCGCGATTTGCTCCGTGACAATCGGCGTACGTGAGCGACACTCGATCTTCGCAGACCCAAAGATCGCACGGTCTACATGCGACGTGCTCCACAAGCATGCACACAAGACCGGAGTGCCAGTCTACGTGTACTGCCTGATGCCGGATCACGCACATCTCGTTCTCGGACCTTCTCAAACTTGCGACATCATAGCCTTCGTTGGACAGTTCAAGACCTTGCACAGAGGCAAGCCTGGAACCTGGACGTGACCGGTCGGATCTGGCAAGTGAGTTTTTGGGACCGTTTTTTGCGAGAAGAAGAGAGCCTTGATGAGGTTGTAAGGTATATGCTCAATAATCCAGTCCGACAAGGCCTCGTCAAGCATTGGCAAGACTATGATTTCTCCGGCTCGTTAGTATACGATTTGAGCGAATGGCTCTGAAGTCTATTGTTCGCACGAAGAGGCGGGGGACAAGCCCCCGCGCTACTGAGTATAGCTATCCTAAGTTTGAATGGCGCAATCTGAATCGCCTCATAGCCATAATTGCAACGAGCGTCGTAATTCCGAATCAAGAACACCTGAAGGAACTTGAACCATGAAACGTGTTGGCATTATCGGTTGTGGACACATTGCCGCGAGAGGGCACCAAAGCGCATACACAGAGTTGGCGAATCGTATCAGCGTCGTGGCGGTGGCGGACCCGGCGGCTGAGCGGCGCGACCTGCTGGGCGACCATTTCAGCGTTCCGTCGGAGGCGCGTTACGCGGACTACCGCGACCTACTTGCCCGCGACGATCTGGACTTCGTGGACATTTGCCTGCCCCACCACCTGCACCACCCGGCCACGCTCGCCGCGGCTGAAGCGGGACACAATATCCTGCTGGAGAAGCCTATCGCCGCGCGCGAGGATGAAGCGCTGGAGATGATTGCCGCCGTGGAGAAGGCCGGCGTCGTCTTCTCGCTCATCCACAACTACTCGCGGCAGAGTGTGCCCGCCCGTGTCGTGGAGCTCGTGCACGCGGGCGCCATCGGCACGCCCTATCTGATGCGATACGAGGGATTCGGCAACTATCACTATCTGGGCACGGCGGCGTACGACCCAAGCTGGCGCGCCGATGCCGGACGCGGCGGGGGCGGCGCTTTGCTCGACAATGGCTACCACAGCATCTATCTGGCGCGGTACGTGATGCAGTCTGAGGTGCGAGAAGTGTTCGCCGCAGTCGGCACCTTTGCCCGCGAATTCTCAGTGGAAGACACCGCCTTGGCATTACTGCGTCACGAGAGCGGCGCCATTACCTCGATCCAGAACGGCTGGGGCGCGGACAGAAGCATGCCTGCCCGAGAAGTGCAGGGCTCGGAGGGGTCCATTTTGCTCAGGGGCAATGCGGAACGCCCCATTGAACTTTGGAAGGGCGACCATTGCGAATACCCCGAGCCTTCGCCGAAAAGCGCCGACGGGTATACCTCCATACTTACCGAGTTCTGCGCTGCCTTGGACGGCAAGGGGCCGGTGCCGACGCCTGCCGAGGACGGGCTTATGAACCTGCGCATCATCCTCGCCGCCTATGAGGCCAGCCGCACCGGTAGCGTCATAAAGCTCTAGTCCGCGCAGTCTCCGCACATTGGGTTCGAGCATCTTTTGCATCGCCCGTCGCGGAGAGTCTCCCTATGAGTTGCACTGTCAGACAGTGTGTGGTATATCCCTTAACTTAAGAGGCTTGCAATGCTCTTCTAACATTTCAACTTACCAAGTCTGAAATCGGGATAAATAAACGGTAACGGTTTAAGATTTCGAAGAGTGGTCTATGGCCGAGGCAGGGTCGGAAAAGCAAGCCCCGCCGAGTGACGCGCAGTTGCGGCGGGAAGTGCAGGCCAGGGCGTACCAACGCGAACGGCACTCATACAGACAGTGAGAAGCAGATCATGAGCAAAAACAACGACGATAAAGGCAAAGAAGAACGCCAAGAAGCGGATCGCACCCGCGAGGAACTGGACGTCATCCTCTCGGCGCGGCAAGAACTCGGCACGGAGTACAACGACGAACTGGCAGACAAGCTGATGGAGCGCCTCGACGCCGTGATTGACCGCCGCGTGGAAGCGCGCCTAAAGAAAGAACCTAAGAGCACCCCCCTTTCACCGGCCGTGCCCATTACCTCTTTTGTCTTCGCGATTCCCTTGACCGCGATCGCGGCGAGTATGCTCGGATTTCGGGGCGTGGCTGTCGTCTGGGCCGCGTTGATAATCGTCAATATCCTCTATTCGGGTAAGAAGCTTGGCGATATATTTTAGCAGTACCGGCACAAGCACGACATTCCCCGAATACAATCTTGGGCTTTTTCATTCCGAGCGAAGCGTCGCATCCTGTTCGCTGACTTCGTCGAAGACGCCGACTTCGTCAAAGACGCCGACTGCGTCAAAGACACGGAATCCAGGGCGCCGACGCTAAAATCTCCAAGGATAATGAACATGAGCAGCAGCGAGGCAGAGCAAAACAAAGAAGAGCGCGCAAAAGCGGACAGCACCCGCGAGGAACTGGACGCTATCCTCTCGGCGCGGCAAGAACTCGGCACAGAATACAACGAGGAATTGACTGACATGCTCATGGAGCGTCTGGATGCCGTCATCGACCGCCGCGTGGAAGCACGCCTGCAGAACGTAAAACCGAAAAGCATATCGCCTGCCGTCCCCATTTGCTCGTTGATTTTCGCAGTTCCAGCAACCGGGGTTGTGCTCGAGGGCGGCGCGGGAGTATTGGGTGTCGGTCTCGTCTGGGCAGCGATAGTGGTCGTCAATGTCTTCTACTCCGGCAAGAAGATCAGCGACATCTTCTGACCGTTCCCGGCATTGTTGTGGTCCTATTTGCATGAGGAGCAAATAGTGGAAAACTACGAGTTCTGGGCTACAATCGCCACCATCGTGCTGGCCGCCATCGCGGTTGCCACGTTCGTTACGCACGGGCAGAATAACCTGCGCAACGAACTCCGCGCGGAAATACGTGAAATAAGTACGCGCGTACACGAACTGGGTATTCGCGTTTCCAATCTTGAGCAGCGTGTGGCCCGCCTGGAAGGGTTGTTCGAGAGATTGCGGGATCTGCTCAGGCACGGGGAGACGAGCAAAGAAGAATAACCCTGAACTGTCTCTTCCTTCGGTGACGATTGCAGGTCAGGGGCACGGCATGCCGTGCCCCTGTTTTCTTGTTAGCCTGTCCCGCACGCTTAGCGCCGCAATCCGGCTCCACCGCGTTCCTGGCTCCGGCACCCACCGGAGTGACCGGCGATGAGGTGACCGTTTTCTCTATTTTTCCCCTGGTTCTGCCGTGTAGCCCCAAAGCGCTTTGCGCGGCGCTGTCATGCAATCCTTGCTTCTTTCTCTGCACTGTCGTTGTGCAACATTCACGTAATGGTTAATATAGACATAGTAGCTATTCGCATGTCCGCACGGTTGGAGAGCTAGGAGAACTCAGGGAAGTCACGGTTACGGGAGACATCATGGAGCGAATTCAGATGTACGCGATTTTACTCGCTGCAAAGTAGGATCGACTACTGGCCTAATAATGAGATCCCAAGTGGAACAGGCGCAGGTTACAAACCCGCGCTACCGGAGCGCATAGATGTTGGGGGCGCGCATTCAACTTGCGGCCAAATACTTAGGACTGCGGATGAGAGTGTGTAGACACATGGACACTACGGAGCACGGCGTATGATGTACGGCGGCGGTGGTGGCGGCTGGCACTGGGGCATGAACCGTCCCTACCGGTCTGACGAGCAACAGCCCAAGGTGGAATTTACGGCAGCCGGCGTGCGTCGTGTCCTCAGTTACCTGGTGCCGTACTGGCCCCACGAAATCGTCATTCTCGTTTGCGTGCTGGCCGTCACCGGGCTCGGCTTGATCCCGCCGCTCCTGATGCGCAGTGTCATCGACGATGCCATACCGGGGAAAGACTTCGGCCTGCTCAACCTGCTCGTCTTTGGCATGGTTGCGTTGCCGTTTCTCTCCGGCCTGATCAGCGTGCTGCAGAGCTACCTGAATGCCCTAGTCGGCCAGAGGATCGTGTACGATCTGCGCAAGCAGCTCTTCCGGCACATGCAGCGCATGTCGCTGCGCTTCTTCACGAAGACTCGCAGCGGCGAGATTATCTCCCGCATCAATAACGACGTCGCCGGTGTACAGAGCGTCATTGCCGGCACCCTCATCTCGATCATCACGAACTTCTTTACTGTGGTGGGCACGACAGTGGTGCTCTTTGTCATGAACTGGCAACTGGCGCTCATTGCGCTGGTGGTCACTCCGGCGTTTGTGCTGCCAACGCGCCGCGTGGGACGCTACCGGCGGCAGGTCTCACGGGAGACGCAGGAGAAGCAGGCCGATCTCAGCGCCTTCCTGCACGAGATGATGAACATCAGCGGCTATCTGCTCATGCGCACGTTTTCCGGCGAGCAGCGGGCCGACACGCGTTTTCGCAGCATCGGCCGGGACCTGCTGCGCCTGAACATCAAGCAAGCAATGGTGGGCCGCTGGTTCTTCATGTTCTTGGGTCTCTTCGCCTCCATCGGCCCCGCCGCCATCTACTGGTACGGCGGCCGCCAGGTGATGCAAGAAGAACTATCTATAGGTACAATCATCGCCTTTGTGATGTTTCTGCGTAACCTTTACGGCCCCTCGTCGCAACTGGCGAACATCTACGTAGACGTACAGGGCGCCATGGCCTTGTTCGATCGCATCTTTGGCTACCTGGACATGGAACCGGAGATCTTCGATACGCCGGACGCGCGGGAAGTCGCCACAGTGCAAGGTCGGATTTCATTCGATGACGTGTGGTTTCGCTACAACGACGAGGCGGCGTGGGCGCTGGCGGGCATTACGTTCACGGCGGAACCGGGCGAAATGATCGCCCTGGTCGGCCCCAGCGGCGCGGGCAAGACGACGCTTACCTATCTCATCCCCCGCCTCTACGATCCGGTGAACGGCCAGGTGCGGCTGGACGACTACGATCTGCGCGACCTGCAATACTTGTCGCTCATGCGGCACGTGGGCGTGGTGACGCAGGAGCCGTTCCTCTTCCACACCTCGCTGCGGGAAAACCTGCTCTACGCCAACCCGGAAGCAACTGAAGCGGATGTGATAGAAGCTGCCAAAGCGGCGCAGATCCACGACTTCATCATGGGCTTGCCTGAGCAATATGAGACGGTAGTCGGCGAACGGGGCTTCCGGCTCTCCGGCGGTGAGAAGCAGCGCGTGGCCATCGCCCGCGTCTTTCTCAAGAACCCGCGCATTATCATCCTGGATGAAGCCACGTCTTCGCTCGATTCGCAGTCCGAAGAGCTCATCCAACAGGCGCTGAGCGCTTTGCTCCAGGGCCGCACGAGCTTCGTCATCGCTCACCGCCTCTCCACCGTGCGCGCCGCCGACCGCATCCTGGTGCTCGATGAGGGACGCGCCGTCGAATCCGGTACCCATGAAGAGTTGCTGGCACAGGGCGGCCTGTACGCCAAACTGCACAGCATTCAATTTCGCACCGAGCCGGAATCGGTAGCGGCTGAAGTCGGCGAAGGCGGCCCCCGCATGCCGCCGTTGGGCCGCGGCCGCAGACCGGGCGGCAGAGCAATACCGGGCTTTGAGGGGTCTGGGCCGTTCGCAGGCGGCGAGCCGGAGTAGGGCTTGGAAACTGAGCAGGCTTGACGCTGGGATGCCAGTACCCGTTCGCCCTGAGCACTTCGACAAGCTCAGTACAGGCCTGTCGAAGGGTGAGCGGTTGAGGCATGCCAGCACCCGATTTGCACCACCCTACTCTGTGAGGTGCAGAAAGGCGTGTGGCTAGTTCTTCTCCGCCAGCCCGTGTTGGGTGAGCACACTTTCGGCGTGTGTGACGTCCCGCTCCATCTGCGCGATCAGGGCCTCAACCGAATCGAACTTCAGCTCGTCCCGTAGCTTTTTCACAAAGTGCAGGCGAAGAGTTTGGTCATAGAGGTCGTCATCAAAGTCCAGGAGAAAGGTCTCGATGGTCGGTTCGTCCGAGTCGTCGAAGGTAGGTCGCACGCCGATGCTGGTTACTGCGGGCTGTGCAATGGCGTCGTATTCCGGCGCAACGGTCGCAAAGGTGGCGTAGATACCGTGGCCGGGCACGGCGAGGGGTTCGTCCAGGTGGAGATTGGCCGTCGGAAAGCCGAGGTTCTTGCCGCGTCCGGCGCCGCGTACCACAGTACCGGTGAGCGTCGGCCAGCGCCCGAGTAGGCTGGCTGCTTGCGTCACCTCGCCTGCAACCAAGTGCTCGCGAATGCGCGAACTGCTTACGGCCTGCCCTTCGTGCACGTAGGGGGGTGAGACAACCACCGCAAAGCCGAGTTCCTGCCCCAGCGCCTCAAGCACGTCCGGCGTACCGCTGCGCTTGTGGCCCAGGGCAAAGTCGCTGCCGATGACAAGTACACGCAGATCGAGGTGGCGGCGCAATAGCTGCATGAATGCGCGCGGCGAGAGGCGAGAAAGCTCCAGCGTGAAGGGCCAAAGAATCAACTGATCAATCCCGCTGGCGGCAAGGGCCGCCTCCCGTTCCGCCAGCGTCGAGAGGCGCGGTATCTGCGCGCCGGGTCGCAGCACCTCCGGCGGCGGCGGCCAGAGGATGATGACAGCGGACTGCCAGCCATGGGCGCGTGCCCGCGCCGCAACGGCCTCCAGAATATGCCGGTGCCCGCGGTGGATGCCGTCGAATTTGCCGATGGTGAGCACCGTGGGCCGATCAGGCTCAAGCGACTCTGGGTCTCGACGAAATACCTCCACTGCGGTTGCCTATCCTTACCCTGCCTGCACGACCAAAGGAGACCGCTGCAAGAAACCGGCCAAACCAGGCGGGGGTCACTCCCTCTCCCTGGGGAGAGGGCCGGGGTGAGGGGAAATCTGCAGCGATCCGGCTCACATCCGACTGGTTGGCAGGGTTACACAAAGGTCTCCTGTGGGTCGGTTTGATTTCGCGTTCACCACTAGGGATTATAGCGAAAGACTTTCACCGGCTGCCAGAGCGGTGGCGTAGAGTCCACGGCTTGCAGCACGGCAATCAGGCGTCCCTCCGGGTCGTAGGCGCGCGCGTATTGCCCTGGGGAAACCGCGCCGTCTGCCGCAACGCGCACGCCGTTCAACACCTGTGTCGTCTCTGCAGCGCTCAAGTGGCGGGCGGGCCAGTGACGCAACGGCAGGTCCAAGGGAAGCAACACTTTTTGCCAGCCTTGGTCCGCGATACGCTGCTCAAGCTCTTGTATAGGCACCGCGTCTTCTAGCGAGAAAGAGCCCACGCGGGTGCGCGTGAGCGCTTCCAAATGCGCGCCGCAGCCGAGTTCTTCCCCCAAGTCCCGCGCCAATGCGCGGACATACGTGCCGGTGGAGCACTCGACCTCCAGGGCAAGCCGGGGGAGTTGCATCTCCAAGATTTCAAGACGATGGATCGTTACCTGGCGCGGCGCAAGAGCTACGTTCTCACCACGCCGCGCCCGCACGTAGGCGCGCGTGCCCGCTACGTGCACGGCAGCAAAGACGGGCGGTACTTGTTCGATCGTGCCGGTGAATCGGTCCAATGCAGCACGCACGGTCGCGGCGTCCACATTTACGGGTCGTTCCTGCATCACGTCACCGGCGCTGTCGTCAGTGGTCGTCGTGCTGCCCAGGAGAATGCCCGCGCGGTACGTCTTGCGCGTGCTGGCGAGGTATTCGAGGAGACGGGTGCCGTGGCCGACGCCAAGTACCAAGACACCGGTCGCGAGCGGGTCCAATGTACCCGCGTGCCCCACGCGCCGCTGACCCATGACACGGCGCACGGCGTTCACCACGTCGTGGGAGGTACAGGCGGTGGGCTTATCGATGTTGAGAAAGCCGTGGCGCACGGCGCATTGTCCGTCTCTAGCGGCTTGGAGGATGCTGCGAAAGTCTCAGAATTGTACTAGAGGAAGTCTCGAACTCGCAAGAGCCGTTCGCTGTGAGCACTTCGACAGGCTCAGTGCGAACGGCGGGGTGCACTTCGACAAGCACAGTGCGAACGGTGGGGAACACTCCAAAAAGCTCGGCGCGAACGGATGACTTGCCCTATGCCCCTTTGCAAACACGCACGTAGAGACTGCCACGAGTAGGCCGGTGTTGACCTCGCGTAGGTCAGTCGAGATGTGCCTTCGCCGCTTCCACCGCCCTGCGCAGACCCTCGCTCAGCGGCGTATCGACAAGCAGCGCACCCGCCGCGCCGGCATGACCGCCGCCGCCCAGCGTCTGGGCTATGGCAGCCACGTTCACGGTGCGCGACCGCAGGGAAATGCCCGTACGCAGTGGGTCCTTCCTCTTGTCCCAAGCAAGGATAACAATATCCGCGCCTGCAATACCCGCGATCAAGGAAGCCAGTCCCATCAGGTCGGTCTCCTTGGCGCCGATCTCCATGCGCACTTCGCGCGGAAGCGCCGTCCACGCGATGCGTCCGTCCTCACTGCGTTGCAGGTTGGAGAGGCCGTAGCCCCAGAGCTTGAGCTTCTCATAGCGCGTAGCGTGGAAGACGCGAAAACTGATCTCTTCCAGCGGCGCGCCGTGTTGCAGCAGGCGCGCGGCCAGGGCGAGCGTGCGCGGCGTCACGCTATCCGTACGGAACCCCAAGGTATCCGTAACCAAGCCGACCATCAGCGCCGTGGCAACTTCTGGCGTAGGTTCTACGTGCAACCGCTCCAGCAACTCGTGCGCGATCTCGGCGGTAGCGGCGGCAGTAGTATCTACGAGGTTGGCCTGACCAAAGCGCGTATTTGTCTGGTGGTGGTCGAGGTTGAGGATGGGCAACGCCGCGAAGCAGGTCTGGCTTTCGACATACACCGCGCCAAGACGCTCCAGACTGGCGGAGTCGCATACGATGATGAGATCCGGCGCAAAGGGGAGCGCATCAAGTTGCGGCAGGACCTGAATCTCGTCCGCATGCGGCACGAAGGCCAGGTCTGGCGGCACGGGATCGGCACAGACCATAGCCACCGTCTTGCCTAACGCGCGCAGGGCAATGGAAAGCCCAACCATACTGCCAATGCCGTCGCCGTCCGGGCCCGCGTGGGTCGTGAGGACGACGCGCCGCGCAGCCAATATCAGCGCGCACACTTGATTCCACTCGCTGGCTGAAATTGCCGGGCCGCCATCCTTTGGAACGGCCGAAGATGCAGTTGCAGACGTCGAGTCCCTCGTAGATGTTGACTTCATTGCAGACTTCGACCTTGTCGTAGATGACATACCCACGTCCGTCACGGGGAAGTGTGCTCCTCCGCCCGCGCGGTTCCGGCGTCTTCCGCAGCAGGTTCCGACCCATCATCCTGCGGATGCTCCTCTAATTCGAGGTCCCGAAAGAGTTCAAGGACGCGGTCGCCTTGCTTCATGCCCTCATCAAGGTGAAAAGAGACCTCCGGCGCTTTGTACCACGTCAGCCGTTGCGCCAGGCAGCGGCGCACGAACCCGGCGGCGCGGCGCAGCGCGGCAAGCATAGCCTGCTCTTCCTCCTGCTCCGGCAGGTTCACGTACACACGGGCATAGCGCCGATCGCGGGAAAGACGCACCGATGTGACCGTTACCGTGTGCAGACGGGGATCACGCACTTCCGAGCGCAGGATATCGGTCAATTCCTCACGCAGAAGCGCCGTTGACCGCTCCAACTTTCGCAAGTCCATTTGCTGCTTCCTCCGAATACCCTTGCATCAGCCCTTACTGAACGAGCTAGCCCCTCTTCCAGTGGAGACTTGCCCGAAAACCTACCCACAGCGAGTATGTTCCCTCTCCCTGTGGAGACCTTTGCGTAACTCTAGCTGAAGCGGAAAAGTCCCCTCTCCCTCGACGGGAGAGGGCTAGGGTGAGGGTAAATTTCCTAATTTTCCTAAGAGATCTGCTTTGCTACGCCTTGACATTACATGGTCAAAGGAGCCATTGCAGCGAGAAGACCCCTCACCCCGACCCTCTCCCCAGGGAGAGGGAGGTTTTCCCGCACTCCGGCGCGGATATTCAAAGGTTTCCTGTGGGAGAGGGAGCTACACCCACATGAGCGTTGGCAATTGCCGAGCAGTTTCACCATAGAGACTCTTGAGTGGGTGCGCCGCTAAGGATCATAAAGCTGCGGGCCGCAAGACCCACAGCTCTTGGCTCGCTCCGTATGCACACAGACCGAGCAGTGTTCTCAACGACGCTAGAAGCGCGGCTTTTCTTCGATGTGGAACGTCTCGAGGGTATCGCCTTCGCGGGCGTCGTAGATTTCGCCGATGCCGATGCCGCACTCATAGCCGCTGGTCACCTCGCGCACGGCGTCTTTGAAGCGGCGCAAGCTGGTGACGGTGGTCTTGACGAGTTGTTTCTTATTGCGTAGCACGCGCACTTGCGCGCCGCGGCGCATGGTGCCTTCGCGGACAATCGCGCCGAGCACGCTCTGACCGCGCACCTGGTTGAACACGGCCCGCACTTCCGCCTGCGCGTCCATGACCTCGATGAATTCAGGATCCAACAAGCCGAGCAGGGCCTTCTGCATCTCCTCGATGAGGGTGTAGATCACGTCGTAGTAGCGTATCTCCACCTTCTCCGTCTCTGCCAGAGATCGAGCGGCAGCATCGGGGCGCACGTTGAAGGCCGTGATCAGCGCGTTTCCCGCAATGGCCAACTGCACGTCCGATTCGCTCACGGGGCCGACGCCGCTATAGATGACGCGCACGCGGGTTTCATCAGTGGAGAGTTGCTCTAACGCCTGTTGAATGGCTTCAACCGAGCCGCGAATGTCGGCTTTTACAATGACGTCCAGTTCTTCCACGCCCTCGCCGGCCGTAGCGCTGAGCGTATCCAGCGACATGCGCTCCGTCTCTTCACGTTCACGCTCGGTGAGTTCGTGGAGCAAGACCTTCGCGGCTTTTTCATCCACCACGACAATGAGGGTCTCTCCCGGCGCCGGCAGCGCTCCCAGACCAAGTATCTCCGCGGGCACAGAGGGGCCCGCCTCGGCCAGGGGCGCGCCCTTCTCATTAAAGAGCGCGCGCACGCGGCCGGACGTCTTGCCGCACACCACCGTATCGCCTACGTGGAGCGTGCCCTCCTGCACGAGGACGGTTGCCACGGGTCCGCGGCTCTTGTCCATGTTGCTCTCGATCACGACGCCGCGCGCCGGAATGCGGGGATCGGCACGCACCCCCTCAAGTTCGGAAAGCAGCGAGATCATCTCCAAGAGGTCGTCCAGCCCCTCTTTGGTTTCGGCGGAGACCTCAACCAGCACGGTTTCGCCGCCGTACTCCTCGACGAGGATGTCGTGTTCCGTGAGTTGCTGCTTGACGCGGTCCGGGTTGGCGCTCGGCAGGTCGATCTTGTTGAGCGCGATCAGGAGCGGCACCTTCGCCGCCCGCGCGTGATTGATGGCTTCGATGGTCTGCGGCATCACGCCGTCATCGGCCGCCACCACGATCACCGCGAGGTCGGTGACCTTGGCGCCGCGCGCGCGCATGGCGGTGAAGGCCTCATGGCCGGGCGTATCGATGAAAGTTACGGTGTCGCCGTTGTGGTTAACCTGATAGGCGCCGATGCGCTGGGTAATGCCGCCGGATTCGCCCTCGGCCACGTTCGTCTCGCGCAAGGCGTCCAGGAGTGAGGTCTTGCCGTGGTCGACGTGACCCATCACCGTGATCACCGGAGACCGTTTCTCAAAGCGTCGGCGTCGGCGCACGGTCGTGCCCGTCTCCTTGGCAACTTCGAGCACCACGTCTTCTTTTTGTTTCGTTGCCGCCGGTTTGGCTTCCTCTTTCACTACGGTATGGCCCAGCGCCTCGACGACGAGCGTTGAGGTGGCGTAATCGAGCGTTTGATTAATAGTGACCGCGGTGCCGCGCGTAAAAAGCTCTTTGATAATAGCCGTAGGGCTAACCTCCAGCCGCTCCGCAAGTTGGGCGACGGTAATGTCTGGCGGGAGCTTGATCTTTCGTGGCGTTGCCGTCCTACCGGCAGCTATCCCGTGTGTTGCAACTGCGTTGCGATCTTGCTGCTCCGACGGCGCACGCCTGGAGGAACGTCGCCGTGTGCGCGCGCCGCTTCCCGATCTCGAACCTGTTCTCATAGTTGCCCCTCCTCTCGGGGAGACCTTTTCAAAACCCTCGCCGCAGCGAGGCAGTCCCCTCTCCCTTGATGGGAGAGGGATAGGGTGAGGGTGAATCTGCTCTGAACGCCAGTCGGTTCATAGCCGGTTTGGTCCTAGTATATATTGACTGTACATGTCATGCGATTAGAATGAAGTGCAAGAAATCCCCTCACCTCGGCCCTCTTCCCGAGGAGAGGGTGTAACTCCTTGCCCACGAGACCTAGTTACGCAAAGGTCTCCTCGGGGGAGTATGCTCCCACTGTAGTGGGCTCCCACTGCGGTGGGCCTGGGGGAAGACTGGCCTAAGGCGCCTGGGCAGGTGTCGAGTCCGTCTCCGCGAACTGCTCGGCCCATGCCCACAACTCTGCGAGCGCCGCCTCATCTATGGCGACCCGCAACGCTCGCTTTAGGGTACCCGCCTTGAGCGCCCGTCTTGCGCAGCCGGCATTCGGACAGAGGTAGGCGCCGCGCCCACGGGCTTTGCCCGTGGTATCGACCGCCACGCGCCCATCCACCGTGCGCACGATGCGGGCCAGTGCCCGTTTGGGCCTGGTCGTCCGGCAGCCCAAGCACGTCCGCTGCGGTATGTGCTTTCCCTGTGGCGCGGCTGCCTGATTCACCACACCCTCCCTCTGAAACCCCCTTCTCTCTTTCAATCCACCGCGCGTGCCTGCCACAAGCCCATGCGCAGAGACTGCGGCGCAGGGCGGAACCCCACAGTAGACCGGCGGTTGCACTTAGTGCCTATCCGACAACTTGCTTCCGGCTCATGCGTGCTCGCCCTTCGACAAGCTCAGGACGAACGTTTTGTCTATCAAGGCCGTTCACACACAGGGGTTATCGGATAGGTTCTTAGCCAGCGCTGCTCGTGGACTCCTCTGTTGTCAGGGACTCCGCCGCGGCCTGTGGTTCCGCCGATTCCTGCGCCGCGGCATCTTCCGCCTGGGCTGAGGCATCTGCCGCGTCCGCGGGCGGAGCGTCGGCATCGTCCCGGTCATCCTCAAGCGAGCGAATGTTGATCTTCCAACCGGTAAGCCGGTTAGCGAGCCGGGTGTTCTGCCCGTCGCGGCCAATGGCCAGCGAGACCATGTCCGCGTCTACGTGCACGGAGGCCACCTGCTGTTCGTCAACCTCGATAAGCTCCACCCGTTGGATTTCCGCCGGGGAGAGCGCATTCTTGATGAACGTAGCCGTGTCGTCGCTCCACTCGATGATCTCCACTTTTTCATTGCCGAGTTCCCGCAGCACGTTCTGAATGCGCGTGCCGCGCATGCCGACGCACGACCCCACCGGGTCCAATCCCTCTTGCTTGGCGGCCACGGCCACCTTGGTGCGCGATCCCGGGTCGCGGGCGATCTCTTTGATCTCCACCGTTCCGGTCTGCACTTCGGGGACTTCCTGCTCGATGAGACGCCGGATGAAGTCCTTGTGCGCGCGGGAAACACGTACCACGGGTCCCTTGAGGTCTTTCCGCACCTCCGCGATGTACGCGCGCAGACGTTGGCCCAAACGGTAGCGGTCGCGCTCGCCGGGTACCATATCGGCGGATGACATCAACGCCTCGGCGCGACCGAAGTCCAGCACTACGCCGCGGCTGTCAACCCGCTGCACCCGTCCGCTCACGATCTCTCCCACGCGGTCGATGAAATCATCGTAGACGTGGTCGCGTTCTTTCTCGCGCAGCGACTGCAGCAACACTTGCCGCGCGGCCTGCGCGGCAATGCGGCCCACGTTGGGAGGCGTGATCTCCACCTCGATCTCGTCGCCGGTCTCCGCCTCAGAGTCAATTGCCTGCGCGTCCGGGAGGCTGATCTCGGTCTCGGTATCCTCTACGTTTTCCACAACCAGTTTGGGCACGTATATCTTCGATTCGCCGGATTGCGCGTCAAAATATGCCACGGCATTCGGCACGGGGTCGCCGCTGACTTTGCGGTATGCGGAGAGGATCGCAGTCTCTAGTGCGCTAATGACATCTTCTTGGTCTAAGCCTTTTTCGCTCGCAATCTGCGCGATCGCAGACACAAAGTCGCTCTTCATGCGCGATACCTTCCCCTCCTGACCGGCCGTTTCCTAAGGCAGCCGCCAGGAATTAAGAAAAGTGGGCTTCCCCCACTTCCGTAAACACCTTCATTATAGCACCTTGCTCTCACGGTGTTGGCACTCTTAACGTGCAATGTGTGTGGATTAAGGGTAGTATGGGAGCCAAGCAGTAGCGTATAGGAGTGTAAACATGCGTTGGTCGTGGGTCGTCCGAATGCTCGTCATACTGGTAGTGGTTCTGCTTGTGGTTGCCGGCACAGTCGTAGCGCTGCGGCTCACGGATCCCGGCACGGAAGAAGAGGTAGCCGAGGGAACGCCTATGCCCCAGGCGACCGAAATGGCGCCGACGCCGGCATCCGTGATTACGCCCATGCCGGAAGCAGCGACGCCGACGCCAGCGCCTATCGCCACACCGCCGCCAGCACCGTCACCTATCCCCGAGGCTACGCCTGAACCCGAAACACCAGCACTGGCTGCGGGCGACCCCTGCACGGCTGAGCTCAGCGCCGCGATTGCCGCGGCCAACGCGAGCCAGTCCGCGTTTATGCGGGGCGAACTGGAGGCGGCCCAACTCAGCGCGACCTGGGGCGCCATGGCAGCACGCGCGCAGTCAGCCGCTCAGTCGCTGCTCGATAAGACTACCGACGCCTACAGCGTCGTCCGCATCACGGCCATAGAGCCGCTGGTGAGTAACTGCACCGTGCAGAGTGTTTCCGCAGACGCAAGTGAGGTGGTCGTAGAAACCGAAGAGGTGTGGACCTATAATGCGGTCCTGAGCTGCACGGCAACCGACGCTGAACAAACTTCGCGCGAAACTGTCACCTACCCCGGCGAGCAGTATACCTTCGTGCGCGACGGTGATGCCTGGAGCATGCAGAATTGGGACATTGGCGCGGTCAACATCGACCCGGCCTGGCAGTGTACATAATGCCCGCCTCCCCTGTCCGGCTTTGATCTCTTCCCGCTGGCAGCCAGAAAACTCCCTCTCCCTGGGGAGAGGGCCGGAGTGAGGGGAAATGGCAGGCGCTGACAGGCGGGCGCAGAGCCTGCCCCGTACTCGATACGGGGTTGCAAACCTACGCTACCGGGGACGTGAGGCGCGGTATTCATTGCCACTTTGTCCGCGGGGCAAAGCCCCCGCGTGCGACAACATTGGGGTAAGGAGGCATCCGGTTTGTCCAGCTTGATGCCAACTGCTTGGCAAGGTCACGCAAAAGAGACAAGAGCGATAGAATAACTGAAGCGAGGACACACGAACGACCGTGCGACCTCGCTTCTTCCTTTAGTCGGTTCTATCGACAAGCTGACTGCAACCGTCTCAAAGCAAACGGCGGCAGCACTTCTTCATTCACGGGAACACTACGCGCCGTTGCCGTTGAGAAGCCCAAAATAGAGGGCGGCAAGGCCGCAAATGCCAACAACGATATACAAAACGCGCGAAATAGTGTTGATGTCGCCGAACTTTAGGCCGCCTGCGATCAGAGCTACGAGATCGAACTTCGCCAAGCCCACGAGGCCCCAGTTTATGGCGCCCACGGCGGCAACGATCAAGACAAGGACTTCAACGATTTCCATGCGTCTTCTCCTTCGGTTCCAACGTGAAAATTACTCTACAGCCGCTCATCCCCTCCTTCCGCCGACGCGGCCGGCACGTGAAAGCTGCCCGCTACCCCGCGTAACCCGATCGCTTCCTGAGAGCGACGTGGCTGCCCTGGTGGCCGGGGCGCTGCTTTCATACTGCTAGACAGCCTGAGTCTTTGCATATGCTGTCCTCCCTGCGTAGCCTAAAGACTGTTCACTCTGGTGTCAAGTCAATGCTGAAAGCGCACGTCCTGCCGCGTGCAGACTAGAGCGAGCGAAGGATGTGTGACAAATACTGCCCTAGTCTGCGCGAGCAGAGTGACCGGTGGAAATTCCCGTCTGTTGGAGGACTTTCTCTGCTAGTCTCCTCTGCTTCTCCCTAGTTCTGCGGCGGCACCAGTACGGTATCGATGACGTGGATCGTGCCATTCGCGGCTGCGATGTCGGTGATGACGACCTGGGCATCGTTGATGCGCACGGTGTCACCATCAACGGTGATCGACACGTCGCCGCCCTGCACGGTGGTGGCTGCGTCAAGCTTCACGACGTCAGCCGCCATGACGTTACCGGCAACCACGTGGTAGAGCAGGATGTCGGTCAAGGTGGGAATGTCGTTCAAGAGCCCTGCCACGGTGCCTTCCGGCAGTTTGGCGAAGGCATCGTCCGTGGGCGCGAAGACTGTAAAGGGGCCTGCACCCTGCAGCGTCTCCACCAAGTCAGCCGCCTGCAATGCCGCCACAAGCGTTGCGAACCTGCCGTCGCCGACGGCGATGTCAACGATGGTGCCAAGCTCTGCTTCCGGCTCAGGCGGCAGCAGCACGGTATCAATGACGTGAATGGTGCCGTTGGACGCCTCGATGTCGGTGATGATGACCTGGGCATCGTTGATGCGCACGGTGTCACCGTCTACGGTGATCGACACGGACTCGCCTTGGGCGGTGGTCGCCATGTCGAGCTTTACAACGTCGGCGGCCTTGACGTTACCGGAAACTACGTGGTACAAGAGAATGTCGGTCAAAGTGGGGACATCCTGCAAAAGCGCATCCACGGTACCTTCCGGCAGCTTGGCGAAGGCATCGTCTGTGGGCGCGAAGACTGTAAAGGGGCCTGCACCCTGCAGCGTCTCCACCAGGCCGGCCGCCTGCAGGGCGGCGACGAGGGTCTGGAACCTGCCGTCGTCGACGGCAATGTCTACGATGGTGCCGGGCTGAGCCTCCGGCTCCGCCGCCGGGGTGGACTCCGCATCAGCGCCACAAGCTGCGAGGAGCAGCAGGGCGGCGCCTAAGGCGGCAACTACCCCGAGTTTGCGGAAGTGTTGCCGCCACACAGCGCCACTTCCTACGGTTCTTCCAACGATGTTCCTAAGCATTGTGTTCTCCTTGTGCTCAGGCTTCTTGACGAATCTGCTTGATATGCCTAGCATATGCTTACCCGGGTGCGGCATATGTCCAACAGAATGTAGTATATAATATACACTACAAGATGTCAACTATATCCAACAACATTTTCTAGAATCTCCACATGAGGCCCTGATGGAAGACAAACCGGAGCTAGACCTCCTGGAAGAGCGCTACGCCGCCGCTCTGCTGGCCGGCGATCAAGCAGAGGCGTTCCGCGTAATCAAGGACGCCATGGAGCGCGGGATCAATCCGCTCGTGATCTATACCGAGGTCATCACCCCCGCCTTGGTCGCGGTGGGCAATGCCTGGCACCGCGGCGGCCTGAACATTGCCGCCGAGCACCTCGCTATTCAAATCACCCTCCAGCACAGCGCGTACATTCGGGGTCTGGCGCGGCGGCGCAAGCCTATCGGGGCCGAGGCAGTGATTACGGCGGTGGAAGGCGAGATGCACGCGGTGGGCGCGCGCCTCATTGCCGACCTGTTCTATCTGGAGGGGTGGGACGTGGCGTACTTAGGACAGAATACGCCCACTAATGACCTCGTGGACTGGGTACGCGAACGCAAACCGGACCTGGTCATTCTTTCGCTCTCGCAGCGCGATCGCATTCCCGTCGCACAGGAAGCGGTCCGCACGCTCAAGTCCCTCGACAACGCGCCGTTGGTGTTCGTGGGGGGAGTAGGACTCTCAGATCCCGCATTGCGCGCCGCAATCCCGGCGGACCTCATCTCCGCCGATCCCTTGGAGGCAATCAGCGTCGCAAATCGCCTGATGAAGGTGCGTGAGGAGCCGAAATCCGCTGCGGACTACTTGGCAGTCTTGGGGCGGCGCGTCCAGCAACTACGCAAGGAGCGCGGCTGGAGCCAGCAGGAGCTCGCCACGAAGGCCGGTCTCGACCGCGCCTACCTGAGCACCGTGGAAAAGGGCAAACAGAACATCACCATCGGCGCTGCCGCCAGAATCGCCGCCGCCCTCGATACCACCCTCAGCGCGCTCATCGACGAAGAAGATACCGGCAGAAGCTAACGAGCACACCGATCAGATGCTCGCGAGGCTGCTGCAATTTCTCCCTCTCCTTGTGGGAAAGGGCTGAGGTGAGGGGCGCAAATGGAGCCGGACTACGAGTACATAACTTGGGCGCGACTGAAACCTGAAGCAGCCCGTCTCAACCGCAGGATTGACACGTAGGGGCACGATATATCGTGCCCCTACTTATGTGTGGCAAAGTCTGGAAAAGCTGCGAGGACCTGCGCTTTGGCCTGGGCGCGGCCGCCACAACTCGCGGGAAAGGGGAAAGCTCCCTCTCCCAGGGGAGATCGTCCCATTTCTTTCTAGCCTGGCAGCCCTCTTGCTTCACGTGCCAGCCGATCAAACTGTTGGTCAGTTTGGCGGCTGCTCCCTCTCCCGGGGGAGAGGGTTGGGGTGAGGGCGAATCCTTACTCAAGCCGCAGAGGAGAGACAGAACATGTCATCAGCGCCGCGGCCAGGGTTTTCTACGCCCCCAGGAACCCCTCTTCGTAGAGCACGGACGTATAGCCGTGTTCGGTCGCCCAGCGGATGGCCGCTTCCACCTTCGCGGACACGTTCGGCTGGTAGTGCCGCAGGTGTTTGCGGAAGTACTGCTCGTGCACCATCAGTTCCAGTACCTCGCTGCGGTGGGGGTCTTTGGCGACGACCTCCAGATGGGCCACCACCGCTTCCGGCGTCTTGATCGAGTTGATCACCTGGTCGTGGGTCACGAACAGAATATCCTCGCCGAAGTCCTTCCAGTAGTCATGGGTGTTGAGATACGCGGTGGTAGGGGCGTCCAGGTAGTAGTTCACGCGCAGGGCCGGCGCGGGAATGAAGTAGCCCGCCAGTCCCCAAATGCCTTCCTGGCGCAGCGCGCGGCAGCCCCGGCGGGTGCCCTCGCCCCAGTGCAGCGTCGTGAAGTGCGACCAGCTCTCCTCGCCCGCGAAGCGCAGCGTCTCGTCCCGCACCTGCCGGTAGTCGGTGAGCAGTTTCTCCGCCGAGGCTTCTTTGTACGGATCGCGCGGCTGGTCGGCGCGGGCATGGAACGAGAGTTGCAGCCAGTCGGCGTTATCGCGCCACTCCGATTTATACGCATCCGGCATCTGGCGCAGGTCGAAGTCCTCGCAGGCGTAGTAGATGTTGATGTGGGTCTTCGTGCCGTAACGGTCCCGCAGGTCGCGCATGAAGCCGAGGTAGAAGTTGTCGAAGAGCGATTTCGGCCGCTCGCAGGCGATGTCGCGCAAGAAGTAGATGTCGTCATCCAGCGAGAAGCGGTAGCGCGGGAACGAGTTGCGGTCCCAGAGCACCGTGACGGTGTGGGAGAGAGTCTCGCCGCCGCGTTCCGCCACGGCGGTGATCACGGTCTCGTGGGTGTCCAGGGTGTATTCCGCTGTGAAGGTCGCGCCAACGATCCTTGCCTTGACATTAGCGGAGCCGGCCCTACCGTTGATCGTCACCGTATCGGCCTCGCTCACCACGCCCTGCACCGTAATGTGCAAGCCGTCGTCATCCTGCCGTCCGTCGTGCCGGTTGAGCACCGCGCCATGAATCGGCGCCGTAATCTGCACCTGCATGGGGTTACTATGCCTCCTCCCTGCGTTACTTGGGATACCGTATACTAGCACACCCAGGGGGCCACACGTAGGTGCAGCCGCGTCTCTCCGCAGTCAGCGGAGTGGCGGCTGTCAAAGACTGCGGCCATGCGGGAAGTCTACGTTGGCGAACGGTGAATGAGCACGCGCCCGGAGTGGCCTTCGTAGACCATCGTAAAGTCGCGGAGAAAAGACCTGCCAAGCACAGCCAGGCACTTCTGGTTCCCGCTAGAAAGATGCGCCCCGGCGAATCGACCGGTCATCGTGTAATCCAAGTCGATGACGTAGACTTGGGCAGCATAAAGAGGAAGCTCACCGCTGCCATGGGCCCCTGATACGCGCGTAGTGCCTACCCGCGGCAAGCCAAGGTAGGTCCCCAGTGCCGAATCGATGGCACTATACGTTGCCCCGGTATCTACGAGCGCCGGAAGGTCAGTTGGCGGCAATGACGGAAAAGGATTCTTGCCAAGAAAGTAGTCCGGGTCGAAGCCTATCCGCACACGCAACATCGGGCCCTCTATCATCAGAGAACCGGAGTCGCCAGCACCACAGCTCACCTGCTTCATCAATGCGCGCCATAGGACATTGGCAATACCGTTTCGGGCACAGGCAAGCCTATTTCCTCTATGAGATATGGGCCCCTGCCAAATCTCTTGACGGCAATGCGCAGCGCATCGTCGAGCGTATCAAAGGTTCCAATAATCTCGTCACTCTTGATAAGTACATACTTACCTGTGTGAGCAGCTTCTAGCTCCTCTCGCTTGGATTCGAAGACGGCATACTCTTGCGCTAGCTCGTCCATCACCATGGCTCCTTAAACGCTCCTAACTCCGCTGCAAGTGAAAGTGTACAGTGTACTCTTCGTCAATTCAATTCTGTCTCACTGCGATGAGAATTGACTTGGTTCCTAGCCAAAGCCACTCTTAACGCCAATGTAACAAGTCACTGCAGGTCAAAGACCGCCTTTTTGTAGTCTGTCGCAACTTGCTATTCACTTTCACGCTTCAAATAGTCTTAAATGTATCCACTGGCCGGCCTGCTTGCGGAGATCGCCCAGCCCCTCTCAGTACGCCGCCATGATGATCTGCATGCCCGCGCGCAGGCGCACGCGCCAGTGGTCTTCGAGGGATTGCGACCATTCCGGGTCGAGTTGCTTGACGGTGTCGCAGATGCTGTCGAGCCAGAGTTCGTAGAGCTTGGGCGCGATGTTGCGGCCGGCGCGGCTGTGGAGACCGCCCAGCTTGTCGAGCAAGGCCCGCATTTCGGGGTCGGAAACGTCGTGCGTCACCATCAGATACACCGAGTCCCGCAGCAGTTGGCGCTGTCTGCCAAACTCCGTTTGGGCAAAGAACGGCGCGATTGCGGGAGAGGCGTTCATGAAGGTAGTGTAGAAGGTCTCCGCAAAGTCGCCGGCGGCCTCGCAGCGCGCAAAACTCCGCTTCACTTCCTCTTCGGCAAAGCTGCCGGGCGTGCGCATGGCGGAGGCGTCCTCCGGCTTGCGAAAAAAGTCGATACGACAGCGCACCGGCCCGGAGACGCGCAGGTGATGGGGCGCTTCCGGCCGGATGACGGCATGGTCGGGCGCGGTCACGTCGGTCTCCTCGCCGGTTGAGAGGTCTACGAAGCACACCTGCCCCTCAAACACGTGCAGCACGCCCCAATGCCCGGGACCCAAGGCGTGTTCCTCCTGCAGGGCCGCGGGAATGGAGTCTTCCGTGAATTCTAGAGAACTGCCGGCGGGGACGAGGCCGTCAGGGAGGCTTGTTGTAGCCATATTGGAATGCTTTCTCCTGTGAGCATTGCTGGGCTATTATGCCGATACGGGAAGCGCGCCCAGCGAGGAACTCCCGTGGGAATGGTGGCTTGCGCCTGTGTCAGGCTCGCAGCCTGTACGCTAAGAGTGAGTGGCACCGTGCAGACACGCATTGATTCAATTGTACCGCGTTGCCCTCGAGGCGTAGACTTGTGAGGGGGTGGGCGGCCCAGCGTTTGACGACCCTGCGGGGCTGTGTTAGCATACTCAGGAATGAGGTGCAGGCACGAGGCGCAAGCGCCGGGAGCCTGCGAGCATTAACAAGTGAATAACCGTTGCCTTATCAAGAGAGGTGGAGGGAGACGGCCCTATGAAGCCCGGCATCCCGGTGGACGATGATTGTGTCCACGACAGGGTGCCAATTCCGGCCCCATGCGCATTGGGGCAAGATAAGGGGAAATATTGCGATATACGACCCCTCTCTATAAGGAAAGAGAAAGGGGTTGTTCTTATTTAATGAGGAATTCACTGCTACAAGAGCCTCGACCGCAACAAGGGTCGCAAGCTCAGAATGACGCGCTTCCCACGGGAGGGGCGGCGATGCCGTACGGCGCTGCGCTAACCGCTTGGAAGAAACACGCGACCATGACCGATGCCGGCGGCTTGCCCCGCATGCCCCGCTGCGGGCGCACTGTATAGCAACATAATCTTTGCTGAGCCTGCGCGCGCAATGGGCGCGGCAAGCCCCAGACCCTCACCCCGGCCCTCTCCCTGTGGGAGAGGGAGAAAGAGCAACGGTAGACGCCGGACAAAGAGAACAGCGGCAGTTTGGGGGATGGGGAGCAAGCGGCAAGAGCAACAGCGATCAAAACAAAGCAATCGATCTGAGCACGTCGCTGCAATTGATTTGAATGAGCATTCGCAAGAGGAAGATATCGAGTCATGAGTGAAGTAGCACGCATTAAGGGACTGAAGTGTCGGGAGTGCGATGAGCGCTATCCCGTGCAGCCGACACACGTCTGTTCCTTCTGTTTCGGCCCATTGGAGGTCGAGTACGATTACGATGCCATTCGTGAAATCACGAGTCACGAGAAGATCGCGCAGGGGCCGATTTCGCTGTGGCGCTACAAAGACCTGTTGCCCGTGGAGCACGGCGAAGACCTGAACTGGCGCGTGGGGTTTACCCCCTTGCAGCCCGCGCCCAACCTGGGCAAAGCCCTGGGCCTGAAGGAACTTTACGTCAAGAACGATAGCGTGAACCCGACCTTTTCCTTCAAGGACCGCGTAGTCTCGGTGGCGGTAGCGAAGGCCAAGGAGTTTGGGTTCGATACATTTGCCTGCGCTTCCACCGGCAATTTGGCCAGCGCAACGGCCGCCGCCGGCGTGCGCAACGGCCTGCGCACGTTTGTCTTCCTGCCTCACACGGTGGAGCACGGCAAGGTGGTGAACGCGGCGGTGTACGGCGCGACCCTGGTCTCGGTGGCAGGTACCTACGACGAGTTGAACCGCCTCTGCAGTGAGCTTGCCGACCGCTACTCCTGGGCGTTCGTCAACATCAACATCCGCCCCTTCTATTCGGAAGGCTCCAAGACGCTGGCGTTCGAGGTGGTAGAACAGCTTGGCTGGCGCGCACCGGACCACATCGTGGCACCCATCGCCTCCGGCTCGCTCTACACCAAGGTCTACAAGGGGCTGAACGAGCTGTACAAAGTTGGGCTGCTGGACGGCACGCCGCATACGCGCATCTCCGGCGCGCAAGGCGAGGGGTGCAGTCCCGTGGCGCAGGCCTACGCGGCCAATACCACCGCCATCCGCCCGGTGAAGCTGCCGACGACGATTGCCCATTCGCTGGCTATCGGCAATCCCGCCGACGGCTACTATGCCGTGAAGATTGCGCAGGATACCGGCGGCGTCATTGAATCCGTCACCGACGAAGAGGTGGTGGATGCCATCAAGCTGCTGGCCTCGACGGAAGGCGTCTTCACCGAGCCCGCGGGCGGCGTGACCATCGCAACCCTCAAGAAGCTGGCGGAAAGCGGCCAAATCGCGCCGGACGAGGTCACGGTAGCCTACGTCACGGGCAACGGCCTCAAGGCGCAAGAGGCGGTTTCCGATTCGCTCGATCTGACTATCCAAGTCGAGCCGCACGTAGAGTCATTCGAAGCAGCGGTGCGCGGTCTGGAACGCACCCCTGTTACCGTGTAAGCATAAGGAGACGAAGGACTAAACCATGGCAAATGCCGTAAAGATTCCCACCCCGCTCCGTCCTCTGGCCGGCGGCAAGGCCGAGGTCACGGTGGAAGGGGCGAGCACTATCGAAGAGTTGATTACCAAGCTGGACGAGGCCCACGAGGGCTTCAAAGACCGCATGTGCGACGAGGACGGCGAACTGCGCCGCTTCATCAACATCTACGTGCGCGGCGAGGACATCCGCTTTATGGACGGCCTAGCGACCTCGCTTAGCGACGGCGATGAGGTCTCCATCGTCCCTGCCGTCTCCGGCGGAGCGGCTTAGGCCAATTGCCAACGAGCCGTTACTAATTTGGCGAAATGGTGCAGCGGCGTGCGACGGTAAGTTGCGCGCCGCTGAAGATTCCCACGAATGTGGTCCACCCACGAGACGTAGGGGCACGATATATCGTGCCCCTACGTCTCCCAACCCACCCGGCGTCCCGGCAACGGGGCCTCCAGCAGAAGGTATATAATCACGTGAGAGCAGACCCACGGCGAAAGCCATAACGGAAACGACGACTACAAGGAGACAGCCCATGCCGAGCAAAGTGGCGGCACAAATGTACACGGTTCGGGACCACACGAAGACTCGCCAGGATTTAGCCGAATCGCTGCGAAAGGTCAGCAGCATAGGCTACGAGGCTGCGCAATTCTCCGCCATTGGCGCGCTGGAGAGCGCAGACCCGGAGATCACGGTGCACGAAGCCAAGCAGATGCTGGACGACAACGGCATTCGCTGTATCGCCACCCACCGCAGTTGGGACGACCTGGCAAACAACACGCAGGCCGAGATCGACTACCACGGCGTGTTGGCATGTGATTACGTTGCCATTGGCGGCATCCCTCAGCCGTACCGCAGCCAGGGCGAGGCGGGCTACCGTGCGTTCCTCGCGGCGGCGCAGCCCGTCATCCAGAAGCTCAAGGCCGCCGGTCTGACCTTTGGCTACCACAACCACTCCCATGAGTTCGAACGCATCGCTCCCGGACCGAAGACCCTGATCGACATCTTCATTGAAGAAGGCGGGCCGGACTTTACGCTGGAATTCGACGTCTATTGGGTCGCGCATGCCGGCGCCAATCCTGAGCGCCTGCTCAGGCAGGCCTCCGGCCGCGTGCCGGTGATCCACGCCAAGGACAAGGAAGTAACCGCCGAGGACGGGCCGGTCATGTGTCCGGTAGGCGAGGGTAACCTGGACTGGGACGGCATCATCGCCGCAGGAAACGAGACAGGGGTGCAATGGTATGCCGTGGAACAGGACACCTGCCGGCGCGACCCCTTCGATTGCCTGCGGTCGAGCTTGGAGTTCCTGACGTCGAAGGGTGTGTGAGGCGAGATTCCCCCCTCACCCTAACCCTCTCCCGGTGGGAGAGGGAACTTTCTCGCTTCCGCTAGGGTTACGCAAAGGTCCCCATCGGGAGAGGGAACTCTTCCAACCCTAGACCCGCACGTAGCGGCCGGCGTCGATGACGAAGGCGACGCCGCGGTTGTCGCCGGTCTGGCCTTTGCCTGTGAGGGGCTGGCCGCTCACGTTTTCGCGGATCACGTCCAGGGTCTCATCCACCTGGCTGGCGGGCACGCCGACGAGCAGGGTCACGTTACCGCGCCGGAGGACGCCCCCTGCGGTATTGATGCGCGTATTGCCGATGCGGCGCTTCACCAGTTCGTCCACGATGGTATTGGCGTCATCGTTACGCACGACAGCGATGATGAGCTTATCTACAGACGGTTGTTGCGGTTGCTGTTGCATTCCAGAACCTCCCGTTGCTGATCGGCGGCAACGGCTTCGCTGCCTCTCGCTTGGCAGGCACATCTCTGTGCATGTGCTACTTAGCCGCAATGCGGACGGTAGGGGTAAACAATGGTAAACGAAACGAGCAAAGCGACACCTTTGCCTCACGGCTTGGTCGGGGCGGGCGGATTTGAACCGCCGGCCTCAGCGTCCCGAACGCTGCGCTCTACCAGGCTGAGCCACGCCCCGTTCACGAAGCCATTCTAGCAGGTATCGTGCCTCTCCTCAATAGGCGCGCGGGTGGCAACCGCTGTCACGCTGCCAAAAGACCACACTGGCACTTCTCTTCCATGCACCGTTCGCCCCAAAGTTTACTCATTCCAATCGGCGCGTTTCGCGCGAGAACGAACCAATGCCGTGCGTTCATTCCAGTATGATAGGGACATGAACAAGAGCAACCACAAGGAGCAGGCCGGTGAAAGCGGATTTTCTCAAGCGTCTCGCGCAGGGGCCGCTGCTGGGTGACGGCGCGTACTACCTTGAGCTTGAGCGCCGGGTGATAGGCAGCTATGCCTCCCATATTCCGATGGCAGTCTTAGACTACCCGGAGGCCGTGCTGGAGATGCACCATGAGTTCGCCCGCGCCGGCGCGGAGCTCCTGCAGGCCATGTCCTGGGGCGTGCGGCCCTTTGGACGGGAAAAGGAACTGCACAAGGTCGCCGTAGAGTTGGCGCGGGAGGCCGCCGGGCCGGACCGCTACGTGGCCGGCACCATCAGCCAATTCATCTACTCCGGCTCGTCCAAGTGGGAGCCGCTGAATGCCGACGACCGCAAACGGGCGCAGGAGTTCTTTGCGCGACGGGTTTCCGAGCAGATGGACCCGGAAGTGGATGTCTTCATCGTCGAGACTTTCTATTCCGTGGAAGAAGCAAGTATCGCCATTCCCTTCGTGAAAGAGGCGGGTGTCCCGGCGGTGGTCACCCTAACGTTCCGCGACAGCGAGTTCACGCGCGACGGCTACGATCCGGTGGAGGCAGCCAAGCGCCTGGTGGACAACGGCGCCGACGTGGTAGGACTAAACTGCATGCGCCCGTGGCAGACGATGAACGAAATGGCGCGGCGCATTCGGGCGGCGGTTTCAGTACCTATATGCGTCCAGCCGACCGCGTATCAATTGGAACCCGGCGAGGTCTTCAATCAAGCGATCAGCCGCGCCGGCCTCTACCCAAGCGTGGAGCCGCGTGTGCTCAGCCGCTTCGTCATGGCGGAGTACGCCAAAGAGGCGCAGGGCATCGGCATCGAATTCATCGGCGCGTGCTGCGGCACCCTGCCCTACCACGTCCGCGCCATGGCGGAAGCCCTCGGCAAGCCGGTGGGCCTGCCGGACGCCAAGCGCGGCTACCAGACGAACTAGCCGCAAGCCCGAATTGCACTCTCATTGAAGGTCGACTACGAACCTAGAAGAGTAGGGGTTGTCCACGATGTATCGCATAATCCTTCGCGTTCCAAGAGTATTTGTCTCTTGTGTATATGACACATATGTAGTATAAAGAGAGACAAGAACGAGCAGTCCTGGAGAACGCACTTTGGCGACCACGGAGCAAACGAGTTCACTCGGTGAACGGGTAAGCCGTATCGAAGGCGGCTATGAGCACTTGGCCACGAAGGCTGATCTTGCGCGAGTCGAGGCCGAACTTGCGCAGATGAAGGCTGAGTTGAAGACTGATATTGGTAGGTTAGACGGTAAGATTGCCGGCATGGACGGCGAAATCCGCGGCATAAAGTGGTGGATCGTTTCGATCGGCGCGGCCGCCGTTGCGCTCTCAAGTCTGGCTCAACTGCTGCCCTTCGGCGGCTGAAATACGTAGATGATTCCTCACTTAGTCTCGTCACCTTCAAATCACCCCCAGACACATTAGTCCCCGCGTTTGTCATCCATCAAACTTGCTAACGGTCATCCGCAACTACGCGCTGGCCTCCCGCACTAGAGTCTTGGCTGGTCTCGCGACGCGTGCAGCTTTCCTAGCAGTCCCCCAAGCATGCTCAATGCAAACCGCAGTCTTCCCGTTCCCCTAGAGTTTTCACGGTAGTTTCTTTCGTACATCTAATTACCAAAATGGAGCTCGCGCCCAACGTGCATATCTTGACAGTATTTCGCCGTTGGCAGTAGATTGTAGTCACAGCGCATCGTAGTGGCGAATTCTTGTAGCGGCCGGAGCGCGTCCGGCGTTCGCGGCATAAGGTATTCGTCCCAAGAGCGCACAGTTGTAGTGTGTGGTGTCGATAGCAGTACCAGGAGGCAAAGAAGTGTCTACGCGTGATGAGTTGCAATTGACCCGGCGCGGTATTCTCGCCGGATTCGGCGTGGCCGGTGCGGGCGCAGTGTTGGCCGCCTGTGGGCAGGCGACGATGGCGGGGCCGGAAGCCGCCGATGAAGAGATGGAAGAGGAAGCCGCGCCGAAAGCGGAAGAGGCCGCTGCCGAGAAGGAGCCGGTACACATCCGTTACGGCACGTGGCTCAATGCCCGCCAGCTCGAGAATTATCCGGAAACCTTGGTGGCGCCGTTCGAAGAGTTGCATCCCGGCGTTACGGTGGAAGTCATCCACAACATGCACGCCTACCAAGAATCCTTCCGGACGGCATTTGCGGCCGGCGAGCAACCCGACGCCGCCTGGGAAGGCGACAACGCGACCTATCTGCTCGGATACTTTGTCGATCTCGCCGACTATATCAAGCGCGACAACTTCGATCTGAGCCACTATCCGCAGCATATCTTCAATTCGATCAGCCGCATTCGCAATGAGATCGTCAGTCTCCCCAACCAGACCGGCGGCAACATGATGGCGCTGCCGTACAACCGGGAAATCATCGAGAAGGCCGGTCTCAATGAGCCGTCCGCCACCTGGGGCGACCCGGAGTGGAACTGGGACGCCTACATTGATATGGCGAAGAAGACCACCATCACCGAGGGTGGCAGCATTTCGACTATGGGTGCCTCCAACATGGGCACCGGCGCGCTCGTGGGCAACCTGCCCTTCCTGTGGGGCGGCCAGTGGGTTTCCGATGACCGGCGCACTGCTGTGTGCGACAGCCCGGAGACAATGGCATGCTACAGTGATTACTTCTCGATGGTGCACGAGCACGGCGCCATGCTGAAGCCGGGCCAGGGCGCGGACCTGTTCGGCGAAGGCAGCATCGTCAATCTCTTCTACCAGGGTAAGTTGGCCTTTCTGAATACGCTTTCTAGCGGTACCTTTGGCGACATGATGCAGCGTATTCGCGATGAAGACCTGCCCATTGACTTCGCGCCCCTGCCGACGGTCGAAACCACGGCCTCGTTCCAATGGACGGACGCCAACGGCGTTGTGACCAATGCGGACCACCCCGAGGAAGCCTGGCAGTACGTGGCCTGGCAGGGCAGCACCCTGAACTGGGCAGTGGGCAAAGGCACGATCCCGATGCGCGCCGACCTCATGGAGCAATGGGCCAATGAGACCTTCCCCGACTTGAGAGACAAGGTCCGGCTCGAAGTCATCATCGATGTCCTCAACCACCCCGGCGGCTACGATCCCGGTTGGGTGGTGCCGAACTTCGCTTTCAGCGGCTCTGCCGAGGTGAAGGAATGGCTCAATAATGTCTATGCCGGTACCGCGGGCGTGGAAGAAGGTCTGCTGGCGCTCAAGCCGCAGATCCAGGCTATCCTCGACGATACGGAGGAGAAGTACAAAGGGTAGTTCCAGGAGGCGATCCGGCTTAGGCCGTTTCACCTGATGGACTGGCAAGTACTGATATAGAATGTAGGGGCACGATATATCGTGCCCCTACGCACGTTAAGGGATTTGTTGGGATTTGGCTTTCGGATAAATGTGAGATGCAGGGGAGAGGAGACTGTCTCTTATGTCCAGGTACCACGAACGCTACGGCTTGACGCCGATCATCAACACCGCCGGCACGCAGACGACTCTCGGCGCATCCGCGGTGCCGCCGGAAGTAGTCGAACGTGTCGTGGAAGCAGCGCCGGAGTTCGCGCGCATGACGGAATTGCTCGCAGCCGCCGATGCGGCCATCGCCCACGCCACCGGCGCGGAAGCGGGAACTGTGACACACTGCGCCGCTTCGGCCATCACGGTCCTTTGCGCCGGAGCCATGACGGGCACGCATCTTGGCAAGGTGCTCGCTCTGCCCGATACCAGCCGCATGGAGAATGAGATCATCATCCAAAAGCGGCACACGGTCGGCTTTGGCGCGCCGGTGACCCAGATGATTCACCTGAGCGGCGCCACGTCCGTCGAGTTTGGCGAGGCCAACCGCGCGCTGCCGGAGCAGATGGAGTACGCCATCACCGACCACACCGCCGCTGCCCTCTACGTTGTCTCTCACATGACCGCCACCAGCGGGCAACTCTCGCTGCCTGACTTCGCCGAGATTGCCCACCGCCACAACATTCCCGTGATCGTTGACGCCGCCGCCGGGGCGTTGTTTGCCAATCGTTTGCTGGCTGAAGGCGCCGACGCGGTCTGCTTCAGCGGGCACAAGCACCTCTGCGGTTTCACCTCCGGCGTCATCGCCGGCAAGCGCGATCTCGTGGAGGCCGCGGCCCTGAACGGTAAAGGCATCGGACGCGCCATGAAGCCTTCCAAAGAGGGTGTGGTAAGCGTCATCGAGCGCATGGAGTGGCTCGCAAACCTCGACTTCGCCGCCTGGGAAGCCGAGCAGAACGCCAAGGTGGACGTGATGGTGGCCGCGCTGCAGGACATCCCCGGCGCGAGGGTATTCGCTGAGCGCGACCTCACCGGCAATCCGCAGGCCCGCACCAAGATCGTGGTCGATCCGGAAGTAGCAGGCATGGATGCCGTAGCCGTCTGCCAGGCAATGGAAAATGGCACGCCGCCCATTTACGTGCGCGACCACTACGCGGAAGAGGGCTTTCTCTTCATCGATCCCATCACGCTGCGCCCCGAGGACGTGCCGACGGTGATCGCCCGCCTCCAGGAGATTCTGCAACCCGTCGGCGCAGCGGCGGGGTGAGGATAAGGTTGTACACCTTAAGTTCCCGCTCCGTTCATGCTTCGACCAGGACTTAGCAAAGGCCCCTCAGCACGAACGGAGCGAGGCTCTGCCTACGCGGAGCGCAACCGTCGTCCCGTATCAAGTACGGGGCAGGCTCTGAGCTTGTCGAAGGGCGAACAGTCACGTAACCGCAACGAATGCTGGTAACTGCGTCACTTTCCCCATGTGTTCAAGGTCTTATTCTTCAGCAAGTCGCCCTGTTTCCAACCGGGGAAAGAGAGGGGGTAGACGCGTAAGGTGGGGTTGACGCAGATCGTGCAGTATCTTAGCTCCAGTCGTTGGCATAAAGGGTTGCATCCAGTAGGCGATGACCCATAGGCTATGTACCCATTCGCGTAGGGACTGCGCTGTCTGCGCACTCTGTATCTGTTCCCACGGCCGTTCTCTCTCGATGCCCTGGTTGACTGCAGTAGCCGGTGTCCAGAGCGCACGTAACGCCCGGTCAAAGCGGTGACTTGCCATGTGCTGGGCGAATTCAAGCGGTAGTTCCGGCGCAGCGGCTAGCTGCAGTCCATTCAGGCGCGCCTTCTGACAAAGAGCCGTGAGTCGGGTTGCCAGATTGCCAATGCCGTTGGCAAGGTCAGCCTGATAGCGTTGCCCTAGATACCTCTGAGAGTAGTCGCCGTCCGCAAAGGGCGAGAGCGTGAGCAGAGAGTACCGCACCGCCTCTGCCCCAAACGGCTCAATACACGCAAAGGGATCGATGACGTTGGCCAGCGACTTGCTGATCTTCGCTCCTTCAACCGTGAGAAAGCCATGGACGACGATCTCATCCGGGAGCGGCAGACCGGCGGAGAGCAGCAGCGCCGGCCAGTAGACCGCGTGGAACTTCCAGACGTTCTTGCCGATAACGTGAATTTTCTTGGTCTCAGTATTCCAGACCCGCCGCCACGCTTCGCTTGAGCCGAAGCCTTGCCCGGTGATGTAGTTGATAAGCGCGTCGATCCACACGTAGATGGTCTGGCTGCTATCACCGGGGACCGGTATGCCCCAACCCGCCATGCGGCTCGTGTCGCGCGATACGCTGATGTCTTGCAGTCCGCTCCGAATGAAGGAGAGTACTTCATTCTTGCGCGTCTCCGGTACAATCTTGATACGTCCTCCACGGATGGCCTCCTCCAGAACGGCTTGATAGGAGGAGAGGCGAAAGAAGTAGTTCTCTTCCGCTACCGTTTCCGGCTCGGCCAGATGTTCGGGACACGTGCCCTACACCAGATCTCGCTCCAGGAGAAAGTCTTCGCACCCGGTGCAGTAGAGACCGGTGTACTGCTGCTTGAAGAGGTCTTCGCGGCGGAGCCTGCGCCAGAAGGCTGCCACTCCGTGGCGGTGCCGAGGCTCAGTGGTCCGAATGAACGTATCCGCCGCAATTCCGAGGGCTTGGGTAAGCTCGTGGAACCGCTGCGAGTTGCGATCAACGAGCGCTTGAACTGGGACGCCCTGTGCCTGCGCAGCCAGCACGTTCTTAAAGGCGTTTTCGTCTGTGCCGGTCTGCAAGATCGTAGCATTGCCGGCCAGGCGCTGATACCGCGCGATGGCGTCAGCTTGCACGAGCTCAAGCGCGTGGCCGATATGCGGCGGGGCATTAACATAAGGAATTGACGAGGTAATGTATGCTTGCATCTGCTTTCCATTCTCTACGGAACTGCGCAATTAAACGAAAAACCCAAGAGCGGTTGCCCTTGGGCGTGATGGAGCCGTGAGATCGGTACGTCAGTGCAAGCACATGATGACCGAGCGGGACTCACACCACGCCCGTCGATGCATCATTGCGTGCATCAGGTTGGTGTGGGTTTCGCTCGGCATACTCTCCCCCTCCTTGAAGTGGTATTCACAGCGTAAGCTCTGTGAGAGCTTCTGTCAACTCGTCCGGCGAATATGGTACCTGTCACTGAACGTGGGGAAAGAGACGCTAGGCAGTCCGTCACTCCGACGAAAAGCCTACTCTGAGCTTGCCGAAGAGCCTGCCCGTACTTGATACGGGGCCGGAGTCCAGGGTGCGTAGAGAGGATGGATTCCGGCTTGCGCCGGAATGACGAACCCTCGCCAAGATCTCATGAAATGAGAGGCAAGAGGTGTCACTGCCTTTCTCTCACACGCATCTCAACGTAGTTACATTCGCACTTTCCTGTCTCCCTCCATATAGACTGGATGTACAAGTTGCACACTGTGCTATGACAGCGAACAATGCCCGACTTTGACTGACACCAAGTAGAGCGTCGACTGCGCGGCCGTTGGCGCCGCGCAGGTTAAAGGAGAGTGCAGGGAAATGTGGGGATTTAGCGGTGGGCCTTAAGGACAAGCTGCTCCACATCACAGAAAGCCACCGGCGGCTGTTCCGCAACCGCGCGTTCGTATTGCTCTGGGGCGGACAGACGGTCTCCGTCTTTGGCGATGCTTTCTTCAACCTCGCCGTGATGTGGGTGGTCTGGTCGGAGACCCAATCGACTCTGCAGACCGCCATCATCCAGGCGATCTGGCACCTGCCCGACATCATCTTTGCGCCCCTGGCCGGCGTGCTTGCCGACCGCTGGGACCGCAAGGCGATCATGGTGACGACCAGCCTTGCCGCCGCAGGTGTGGTGGGAGCGGTGGCGCTGCTGGTGGTGCTGGTCGGTCACTTGCCTCCCGTCATCGCCTTTGTGGCCGTCTTCAAGCTGAACAGCCTGACGGCGTTTATGAGTCCCGCCCGCGCCTCTATCATGCCGTCCGTGGTGGGACGCGACCTGCTCACCACTGCTCAAGGCCTCTTCTCAACCGCCAGGGAGACGGCATCGCTGGTGGGCAGCGCGGCCGGCGGACTGCTCATCGCGGCCGCGAGCGCGGTGTGGGCGCTGGCGGTGGATGCCGCCTCATTTCTGTTTGTGGCGCTGTGTATCGCGCTTGCCCGCCTGCCGGGCCGGGCTGTACCAGACGCTGCCTCGCACGCAAACGAAGTCCGGCCCCTATTCACTCCGAGGTTGGTCATTGATGACCTGCGCGCAGGGTGGCGGACGGCAGCGGAACTACCGGTGGTGCGAGCATTGCTCTGGCTGGGCGTGCTTGTCAATATCTGCTCCTTCATGGGCCCACTGTGGCCCGCCCTCGTACAGGAGCGCCTGGGTGGCGGTGCAGGTTCCTTTGGGATACTGCTGGCGGCGGGTACCGCCGGTGGCATATTTGGCGGCCTGGCGGCAGGGCCGGTGGAGCGGCGCTTCGGCGCCGGGCGTGTGCTGGCAGCAGGCTGGAGTCTGGCGGGAGTGTGTACGCTAGGGATAGCCGCGTCGACATGGATGCCGGTGACGCTGGTCCTAGAGCTCGTGGAGACCGCCGCACTCACCGCCAGCATGGTCGCCAGCGGCGCGATCGCGATTACGTCCGTACCCGAAGCCTACCGAGGCCGGGTCTTCGGCACTCTGCGCAGTCTCTCCGTTGTGCTCATCCCCGCGAGCGCCCTTACCGGCGGCTGGATTGCTGAGTTCGTGGAGATCTGGGTCATGTTCGCCGCCGGCGGGGTGCTCCTCCTGGCCTTGGCGCTTGCGGCCTGGGCGAACCCACATATCCGGACCGCACGCATCTGAGGGTCCGGAGAGAGCGAGCCTGAGGGGAATTTCAGGGCGTCAACTTCGCACGGCGGTGCTCACGTCAGGCGAGATTGGGCGCAGGCACCGGTCTCTGCGCAGTGGTCAGATTGCTCGCTGACTTCGTGCCCAACCGCTGCCTGTGCTGGGTGATCCTAACCTGAACTGGCCGATCCGTTGCAGGACAATCGTAACGCTTCCGTATAAGCCATTGTGGTACGCTGGCGGCTGGGAAAAGCTGAGATCAAGGAGTCCCGGATGAGCGTGCGGTCACTGCTTTATTGGTTGGCGCGGCTGCTCGGTGACGTGAACGCCGTGCGTAGGGGGCGCATCAGACAGCGCATCGTGCGCCGCGTGGCAGGCAAGGCAGCCGGTCGCGCCCTGCGCAAGACGCTGCGCTAAGGGTGACACTCTTTGTTCGCGAATCAATACCTCACCCGACGCTTATATACACGGATTTCACTGTAGCTCGTTTCTCTCCTGCACCGTCTTGAGTGCCGCGCGGGCGATTTCGAGTATTCTACCGACGTCCTCGTCGGTATGGGCGAGCGAGAAGTAGAGCTTCTCGCCGGGGTTGGTGAGGATGCCGGCGCGGAGTAATTCTTGGGCGAAAGCGATGCGTTTCTCGTTGTCGGTTTGCAGGCAGTCGCGGTAGCTGCGCAGGGCGCCTTCGCCGAAGAAGACCTGCAGCAGCGGCCCCGCGCCAATGGCCTGGAGCGGTTCGCCAAACTCCCGGCCGAGGTCTTCCAGACCGGTGCGCACGTTGTCACCGATTTCCCGCAGACGCGCAAAGCTGCCCTCTTCTTGGAGCACGCTCAGGGTAGCCAGTCCGGCCACGGCGCTCAGGGGATTGCCGCTGAACGTACCGCCCATCCAGACGTAGCGCGGTGTGCCGCGAATAGCGGACGAGACCACTTCCATGATCTCGGCAGACCCGGCTACCGCCGCCTGCGGATAGCCGCCGCCCAGCGCCTTGCCGAGCACTGCCAGATCCGGCTCCACGCCGTAGTATTCCTGCGCGCCGCCCCAGGCCAGGCGAAAGCCAGTGACGATCTCGTCGAAGATGAGCAGCGCTCCCGCCTCGTGGGCGAGGTCGCGCACCGCTGCCAAGAAGCCCGGCTCCGGATTGAGCGCCCGCTGCAGCGGCTCCATGATGATGGCCGCCAGGTCGTCGCCGTGTTGGCGCACCAGGTCGCGGGTGAGGTCGAGATTGTTGAACTCCGAGATCAGCACCTGCTCCTGCACCTGCGCCGGGATGCCGCTGCTGTCGGGAATACCGTGGGGGTAGTCGCTCGTGCGGGGCGGTACCGTGCTCAGGGTAGCGTAGTCGTTGCCGCCGTGGAGCGCGCCCTCGAACTTCAACACCTTATTGCGTCCCGTATAGGCGCGGGCGATACGCACCGCGTAGAACGTAGCCTCCGTGCCGGTGCTTACGAAGCGGATCTGCTCGGCGCACGGTACGGCATCTACCACAATCTCCGCCAGCCGGATGGCCGGTTCGTTGAGCAGAAAGTACGTCGCGCCCTGCGCCACCTGCGCCTGCACCGCCGCCACGACCGCCGGATGGGCGTGACCGATGAGCACCGGCCCCGATCCCAGGATGCAGTCGATGTACTCCCGACCGTTCATGTCCCACACGTGGCTGCCGCGCCCGTGGGTGACCACGATTTGATACTCGTCCGGCAACCGCCACAATCCCGACGAGCCACCCGGAAAAAGCTCACGGCTGCTCGCCAAGAGTTCCTGCTGCAAATCGTTCGCCTCAGACACCGATGTCATGTGATTTCTTCCCTCATAGCTGATTAGATCATGCTCCAAAGACCGTTTTGCACTCCACCTGATGTGTCCAAAGACCCTTGCCCATTGCGCAACCGGTCAGTCCGTATGGTATCACTGCCCGGGGTCTCTGTGGCGCTGGACTCGGCCCACAGTTGATTGAGCAGGATCCGCAACCGCCGTAACCAATTCCGGCTGCGAGAGGGAGACAGCGACCTGGAGAATCCGTCACTCCCGCGCACGCTCGCCCCGTGCCGGGGCGCGGAATCCATCTTTCTCTTTATCAGAGTCGTCCTTCCAATCGCACGTATCCGAGGCACTTCGCCCGCGCCATCCCTGGACTCCGGCCTCCGCCGGAGTGACGAAAAGAAATCGGAACGCGCTTCAAACGCCTAGTCTGCCCCCTAACCCTTCACGTAGCGGTCGAACCAGCCGATGATGCGGTCCCAGCAGTCCTGCGCGTTCTCTGTCGACCACTCTCCCACCGCATGACCTTCGCCGTGGTACCGCACCAGCGTTGCCCTTTTGCCAAGCTGGCGCAGTCCGCCGTACATCTCTTCCGCTTGCGACATGAAGGGCTCATCCGCAGTTCCGCATAGAAACAGGAGGGGAGTGTTTACTTTGTCGCAGAAGAATACGGGTGAATTCTCTACCCACAGTTCCGGTGCGTCCCAAAGGCCTTCCCGCAGCTTGAACACATGCCCGGTGACCATATCGAACCGCCCCGCCCGATTGGCGACAACACCCAAGCCATAGCTGACGAGGTTGGTGAGCGGCGCGCCGGCAACGGCGGCGCGAAAGCGGTCGGTGCGCGTCACCACGCAGCACGCGCTATAGCCACCGGCGCTGTGTCCCATTACTCCCGCGCGCTCAGGGTCTGCGTAGCCCGCCGCAACCGCGGCTTCCAGGGCGTTTTCGGCCAGTAGCGCCAGCTCGTCAGCCAGGTTCGGTTGGCGGCGCGGCATGCCGGGCACAACCACCACGTACCCGCGACTGGCGAGAACGTGCAGCTCAATGAAGCCAAGCCTGTCCCAATCGAACAGGTTCAAATAGCCGGTAGTTCCCAGGTCGGGGTAGACAACGACAACCGTGGGATGGCGCTCACCTTCCTGGTATCCCGGCGGGAGCAGCACCACGCCCTGCAGGGCCTCATCGTCCACACCGGCGTAATCGAGCAGCCGGCCGGTACCCCAAGAGAGGCACGCAAATGCCGGGTTGAGCCGCGTAATCTGCTTCTCCTCTCCGGTCGCTATCTCAATGCGAAAGAGATCGGCGGGAAGGGAAGCGGATTCAATCGGCCCCACGATTCTCTGTTGGCTGCTATCGCCATAGAGCATCAGGTTTAGCAGGTGACGCTGCTGCTCAGGCACAATCACTTCCGGTTGACCGTTGCCTACCCGAAATATGCCGTGCTGCTTGGTCTGGCGGTGCTGGGCCATGATCAAGAGGGTACCGGGCTTGCCGCCGTCGTTTACGGTGTTGGCGCCGAGTGTCGCGATGAATCCCCAAATGCTGTATTGATCTAGACCCTGGGTTATGTTCTCCATTTGGCCGGTGGCAAGAGATACGGCATAGATGGCGCGGTTGGCCCAGCAATAGATGGTCTCTCCGTCCGGCGACCAGAGCGGCGGCGGATACGGCTCCTCGTTGGCAAAGTCCACTTCGCTGCCGTCGTGGAGCACGCGTCGCTCGCCCTCCAACGAAACCAAAATGAGCTGCCCTGGCTCTCCTTCTTCGCTGTAAGTCGTGTAGGCAACGGCGTCCGAGGCAGGCGACCAAGTGAAAGTGCCCCACGACATGGGAATGTCCCGGGCCAAGACCTCCCGGCGCGAGCCATCAACGGCGAACACGTGCAAGTCGAAGTCCTCCGAGTCCGCTACGCACATTGCGGCAACATGCCGGCCGTCGGGCGAGGACACAAAAGAACAGGGGAAGATGTTCGTTCCCAGGCGCCGCACCTCGCCGGTTTCAATGTCGATTATGCCTATGTCGCCCCGGCTGCCATCAAACCAGCGCCATCCCTCGTCCTCAGTGGAGCGCTGCGCGACTTCGGGGGCCGGAGACTCCCAAACGTCCCAACCGGATCTGGAAGTTTCCCCCTCCTTATCCTGTTGGGGTGGCTGCCAACCAGGCGCCCGCAGCTTGGCCACCAGACGCGTGCTATCCGGCAGCCAGCGCAATTGTTCCCAGGTCTCGCACATCACGACAGATTCCGCGCACGCGGTGCAGCTCTCCCCGGTACTGCGGTCCCAGAGCCAGACCTGTGCTTCACCATTGCGATCGGAGTAAAACGCCAGCCACCGCCCGTCGGGCGACCAGCGCGGTCCCCAACTGCTTCCCCAACCGGTAGTGAGTGCCTTGGCTGTACCTTGGGCAATGTCGGCAAGCCAAAGCTCGATACCTAGCACAAAGCGCGTAGCACCCATTGCGAGCATCCCAGAGGGTGGATCCGGTATTTCTCGCTGGACAGGCACGACGCCGTAGACAACCAGATTGCCGTCTGGAGAGAGCGCGACCGGCGCCCAGATACTTTCGAACATCTTGCGGGATCGGAATTTCTCCACGTCTATGCGGCTGCTCATGGGACACCCCCTCCTATCGTTAGCGTGAACGCCGTGCACGCGGCATTGATATTGAATTATGCGAACACTTCATCAGCGTGGGCGAAGAGCGACGGAATCCCGCCGGTGTGCACGAAGACGATGCGTTCACCCCTATGCAGAGTGCCGTTGCGCGCCAGGTCGATGAGGCCGGACATGGCCTTGCCGGTGTAGGTGAGATCAAGCAAGATGCCTTCCGTGCGCGCGACGGTGAGGACGGCCTTCCGGCCTGCGGCGGTAGTTACGCCATGTCCCGCGCCAAAATACTCCTCGCGCACGTCAACTTCATCCGGGGTCAGAGCACAGGGAATGCCGTAGTGTTGCGCGGCGTTTTGCGACAGGGAGGCAATGCGTTCGCGCTGTGGCGGGTTTTGCGGTCGAATCGAGATGCCGGTGACGTGGTAGGGCAGGCCCAGCGCCTTCACCGCGGCGGCAATGCCGGTGTGGGTCGAGCCGGAACCGGAGGTGACGACGATGGTCGTTGGCTGTTCCGGCAGTTGCTCCAATTGCTCATGCAGTTCCACCATGCCGCTCAAGTAGCCCGCCACCGATTTAACCGCCAGTGCAGGATACTTATTCGTGAAGCGGTAGGGCCGCCTGCCCTGGGCTTTGAGTTCCTCTACACGCTCATCGATTATTGCCTGCACGCCCACGTCGTCGGCGTCTGGCGCGATCTCTACGTGGGCACCGAAGAGGTGGTCGAGCAGCAAGTTGCCCTGCACGTCCGCCCGGTGCTTTAGCGCACCGAGCACCAGGTAGCAGTCCAGCCCCAGTTTCGCCGCGGCCGCTGCCGTCTGGCGGCACTGGTTCGACTGCGGATACGCGCCGGTGATGATGCAGTCGGCGCCCTGGGCGATCGCTTCGCCAAAGAGGAATTCCAGATTGCGGGTCTTGTTGCCGCCGAGCGCCAGGCCGGTGAGGTCGTCACGCTTGATGTAGATGTCGGGGCCGCCCAGATGTGCCGTGAGGCGCGGACAGAAGTCGAGCGGCGTGGGGAGACGTGCCAAGTGCGCGCGCGGCAGGACGTCCAGCACCTTGCGGAAGTTCTCCACCGTAATCGTCGACCGGTCCCGCACCGCCATGCCTTGCCGCCTCCCTACGCAAGAGGATTCGGGACGGCCTTCTTGTCCACAACCGCTGGTTTCCGGCCCCGAATCAGTCGATACTTCGTATCGAGATCAGTCGATACTTCGTATCGGGTTCGCGGCAGGCTTTCCGCCGGAATAACGGACCTATCCGAGCGGCCTGTGGAGCAAAAATCCTCGCGTATCCCTCAAGAGGAAGTTTCCACCACGACGGCTTGGAGTTCGGCTTCGATCTGCTGCAGCCGTTCGCGCACGCGCCGAGAGCGCTCGTTGAACTGGTCGCGGAGCTCTGCCACCTGGCGCATGCGGCCGTCCAGCACCTCTACCTGCTGCTCCAGGATTTCCAAGCCCTTGCGCAGCGAATCCCGTTTGGTTTCCAGGTCGGAGGCCTGCTTGCTCTCTTGCCGCAGGAGCTTGAGCGACTCCATCGCCTCCACCACTTGCTTGATCTCGCGCAGCGAGAAGCCGAGCAAGCGCTTGAGTTGCACGATACTCTCAAGCCGGTCGATATCCGCTGCTGAATACAGCCGAAAGCCGCCTTCCATGCGGGAGGGCGGCGCCAGCAAGCCGATTTCCTCGTAGTACCGGAGCGTGCGGGGCGTAAGTGCAAGTTGCTCCGCTACCTCACCTATCTGAAGATAGCGTTCCGCAGACATAGTCAATCCTTAGCGGTTCCCCCAAGAATGTTCGCACCCAGTCTGTTCGCGCCGCGTGCCAATCCTGGCCGCGCCGCGCACCAATAGTGGTTGTGCATTAATCATAGGGCGCAGTTTCCGTTAAAGTCAACGTCTTACTGATCCAGTCCTCCCAGGTTGCGAAACGGCTGCGGCAAGCGCCGCACCGTGCCGTCTTCAAAACGGGCCACCAGGGGATCGCTGCCGTGGAGGTAGACCGGCCAGACTTTGAAGAAGTTGCCGCCCAGCAGCGCCGCGTCACCCGCCGCGATCTGGTAGACCAACGCCCGCCGCGGCGTATCGCTGTTGTTGGGATGGGTGTAATGGAGCAGGTTGGCATGGTGAATGGTCATGCTGCCGGCAGGGCCCTCCAGATCGAAGAGGTTTCCGTTGGCAACGTCGGCGGCATAGTCGTCGGCATTCGTGCAGCGGCCCACGAAAGCGCCGTCTGTGTCGTGGTGATTCAGCGGACCGCGTTTGTGGCTGCCGGGAATGGCCTGCAACGCGCCGTTGCGCACAGACGTATCGTCGAGCAAGAACGTCACCGCCAGCACGTCGTAATTGGTGAGTGGGTGAAAGGGGTAGTCCTGATGCCAGTCCACGGCGCCTTCGCCCTTGGCGATGGGCTTCCAGTGGACCCGCGCTTGAATTAGATGCAGATTTTCGCCGATAAGCTGCACGGACGCCCCAATGAGGGCCGGATGGTGCGCGGCCTCCATGAAGGCTTCCTGCATGAAGATCACGTCATGAATGGCAACGGTGCGCTCCGCGCCGCCGCGCCGGAGCCGCTCCTCATCCAGCGCGTCGGCGGCCGCCCGCAGGCCAGCAAGCTCTGGCGCAGTCAGCACGTTCGGGAGCACCAGATAGCCGTTCTCATGGTAAGAGGATACCTGCGCGTCGCTTAGGTACCGCTGAGCGGCGGTCCGAACAGTCATCACACCATCTCCTATGCGTGTACTATTGCTGGCGAGCCGCGCATTTGTCAAGCTGGCTCGTTGCGGTGCCCGCAGCCCGCTTTGGTATACTGAGAGCAGGTTCCGGCAGTGGAGGATTACGCCCGATGGGAGAGACCATTTCGATCGAGTTGCGGCTCTTTGCGGTCTTTCGTGAGGCCATGGGCAGCAGTATGCTCACACGAGAGGTGCCTGCCGGTACGACCGTGGGGCAAGTACTTGAGCAACTGATCGGCGAGCATCCGTCGCTGGCCGGCGCGGAAGCCGCCGTGTCATTCTCGGTCAACCGCGTGTATGCGTCGGCGGATACAGTACTAAATGCCGGAGACGAGGTGGCCTTCATCCCGCCGGTGAGCGGCGGCGGGTCTCTTGTCTAAATTGGAAACCTCTGCAAACACCCGTTTGGAAGCAAGGAAAGCTCCCTCTCCCTGGGGAGAGGGCCGGGGTGAGGGGAAATCCTCGCCAATTCGACGCCCGCTTAGTCGAGTTACGCGAAAGTCTACACTTAAGAAAAGGTAAATGATGACTGTTCCAAAACCTGTTGCCATGACCTCGGCGGAGAAAGTCGAGACCGGTCACTTCCGCATCCTTGAACGCCCAATCACGGCTGACGAACTGATCCCCCACGTGCTAACCGACGCCTACGGGGCCGTGGCCACCTTCTCCGGCACGGTGCGCAACCATGCGCGCGGCAAGCACGTCACCGGCCTGACGTACGAGGCCTACCCGGAGATGGCGGAGGCGGAAATGCGCAAGATCGCGCAGGAGGTCTACACGCGGTGGCCGGACTGCCGGGTGGCCATGCTCCACCGCATCGGCAAGCTGGAGATCGGCGACGTCTCGGTGGCGATTGCGGTGGCAACACCTCACCGCAAGGAGTCGTTTGAGGCCTGTGAGTTTGCCATCAACCGGCTGAAAGAGACAGTTCCCATCTGGAAGAAAGAGGCCTACGCCGACGGCGAGGTCTGGGTGGAAGACGTCACGCCCGGCGCTGACGGCGCGAACGGCAACGCGCGCTAACCGTTACGAGCCTTCCGCAACTGCGCTGCGGCACGAGACTACCGGCGGCTTGGCGCGCCTTCCTACACTCCTCACCATGCGCCCGTCACGATCCTATCGCGCTCGATTCCCTCACGGGAATCATGTTTTCCTTCTGCGGAGAGATCTCTCCATAGGCCCGGGCGTAGAGATCGGCGCGGTGCTGGCGCAGGATGGACCGGCGGTGGTCGTATCTGCTGCACCAACTCGTCCACCGTTCCTCGTCGAGATCGAGTGTGGCAGTCGCGTGGCCGGCGCGGTGTCCCGTTTCAGCCAGCGTGAACCCGTTGAAATCGTAGATCGTCGCGTGGCTCTGGCGGTACTGCCATCCCAGCGGCTTATCCTGGAGAAACGTTGACGTGACCAGGTAGCAGGAAGCGTCGTGGGCGCGGGTGCGCAGCATCTCGGAGCGAATGTTCTCCGTGGGACCGGCGGCCTGGGTGGGGTGGAGAAGCACGTCCGTGCCCTGCAGCCCGTAGATCTGGCAAATCTCAGGAAACGCCTGGTCGTTGCAGATGAAGACGCCGTAGCGCACACCATCCACCTCGATGGGCACGATTTCGTCCCCTGGCGTGGTGCCTTTTACTTCGTATTCGTTCTCCGTGGGTTGCACCTTGCGGTAGCGTCCCACGATGTCGCCCTGCCTGCCGTAGAAGGTCGCCTGGTTGTAGAGGGCAGCACCCTCCCTGGTGAGGTTGTTCGAGACCACCGTGACGTCATGGCGCGCGGCGAATTCCAGGAAGCGCTCCGCCACCGGACCGTCCTCCGTCATGGCGAGGTCAAGCGCCGCGGCAAAGCGTGCCTGCGGCGCGTGCATTCCTTGGACGCGCTGCCACTCGTTGCACCCCAAAGTCTCGAACATCTCCGGCAGCAGGATCAGGTCCGGCCCGTCCGCCAGCGCCGCTTCCAGGTAGCGGAACGCCTGGTCGTAGCGCTCGGCCTGGGACACCGCTTCACTCTCAAGGAGAAAGGAAATCGTGGAAATTCTAACGTGCCGTGCCATAGCTGCCTCGCTCTCCTAAGTTGACTGACTCCCTCATTTGCCCTTAGAGCCTGTTTACGTTCTTTCGAGATGAAGTTTGCATAGCCGATAGAAGCCGTTCGTGCTGAGGGCTGCGCGAAGCCCCTGTCGAAGTACGAACGGCCATTCGCAAACTTTTCACGGCCCCATTCACTCTTCGACAAGCTCAGGGCGAACGTTGCGCGCCCAGACAAGAAGATTGTAAACAGGCTCTTACCTAGAGCACCGCGAGATGGGCGTCCTGCAGGTCGGTGAGGAACATGTGGCCGGCGGCATGGGTGATCATCAGGGGCGGCTTGCTCGCCAGCGCCACCGCTTGCGGCGTGACGCCGCAAGCCCAGAAGACGGGCACCTCGCCGTCGCGCACGTCGGTGCGTGCGCCCCACTGGGGATCGTCGAGGTCGGTAATGCCGATTTCCTCCGGATCGCCGATGTGCACCGGCGCGCCGTGGACGCCCGGAAAGCGCGAGGTCGTCTGCACCGCCCGCACCACCTGCGTATGGTGAATCGGCCGCATGCTGACTACCAGCGGCCCTGCAAAAGCGCCGGCAGCCATCGTATCCCGGTTGGTGACAAAGACCGGTACGTCATTGCCGGCCTCCAGGTGTCGCAGCGGAATGCCGGCGGCGAGCATGGCGGACTCAAAGCTAAAGCTGCACCCAAGCAGGAACGAGACGAAATCATCCTGCCAGCGGTCGGTGATGTCGGTGACTTCGTCCACGAGTTCGCCGTGCGCATAGATGCGGTAGCGTGGGATGTCCGTGCGAATGTCCGCGCCGGGCGCCGTTTCGCGGGGTTCGTAAGAACCCGGCTCCATGACCTCAAGCACCGGACACGGCTGGGGATTGCGCTGGCAGAAGAGGAGGAAGTCAAACGCCAGATCTTTAGGCACAATGGCGAGATTCGCCTGCACAAAGCCGGGCGCGAGACCCTCGGTTGTCGTCTGCCACTCTCCGGCGCGTATGAGCGCCCGTAACTCGCGCGGATGCTTCGGTAACGCTGCCCTATCCATGTCTCTCTTCCTCAACTGTTCTCTGGCTTCCGGTCATGTGCTGTGTGTGCTCCGCCGTACCTAAGCAGTGTAGCAAACCCCGCGCCGAGCGAGATAGTCCCCTCTCCTGGTGGGAGAGGGTTAGGGTGAGGGCTCCCCGGGCACAGACTGCTCTCACAGGTTTCGCGTAGGTATGCGATATTTTCTACGATACGAGTACCACATCGGCAGGAATCCCCTCACCCCGGCCCTCTCCCCGAGGAGAGGGAGTCTTTTTGGCCGCCGCTCCGGCTTATGCAAAGGTCTCCGGTAGGAGAGGGTGTAATTCTTGCTTCCTGTCCGATGCTACGCAAAGGTTTCTCTAGGAGAGGGAGAGGGTGTTGCGCCACTACCCGAGGTTATGCAGAGGTCTGCCTAAGAGACTTGCTCCCTAGTAGTCCAACAACATTGTAATCATGGGTAAGTGTCACCGGCGGCGCAGGTTACAAACCTGCGCTACCCATCAATCCAAAATAGTTGGACCACTAGTCTTGCTCCGCGCTCCACCGCTGTAACACGTCTACCGCCGTGAAGAGCGATTCGCACACTGCATCAGCCACTGACACGTCTGCAGCCCCTTCCGGCACGGCGATACACCGCATGCCGGCCGCTTTCGCCGACTGCACGCCGCGGGGGCTATCTTCCAACGCCACACATGCTGCGGGCGCTACGCTCAGGCGCGCGGCTGCTAGCAGGTACAGCGCCGGATCCGGCTTGCCCTCTGCGACCTCATCCCCCGTCGCCACCGCCTGAAACGAGGAGCGCACTCCGAGCACATCCAGCACCACGTCGATGTAGACCCTGTCCCCGGAAGAGGCCGCCGCGCATCCCCAGCCCTGGCCGCGCACGCATGCCAGCGCTTCTATCAGTCCCGGTTTCGGCTGCAGCCGCTCCCGTATCAGCTTGATGAGAATCTCATGGTACCGGTCGAGCAGTTCGAGCGGGTCCTGGGGAAAACGGCCCTGGGCATGCCGCAGACGAAAGTTGTCTATCACCCGCTGCCCCAGGCTCTCCGCAGCGTCGGTAGGATAGGTGGGAAAGCCGCACTGCCGCCCGAGTTCATGCCAGGCGGCCCGGTGCAGCGGCTCGCTATCGGCCATGAGGCCGTCCACGTCGAAGATTACGGCAGCGATACGCATCTGCGGTCTAGAAGTGGTCAAGGTTCCACATATAGGGATAGCCCCCTGGAAACAGCGCGTCGACAGCGGCAACGTCTTCCTCCGCGACACAAGCCGGGAACTCCAAGCGCAGTTCCGTGATGCTGCGGTAACCCATCAAGAGTTGTAGCAGGTTTTGCTGCGGTAGGTTGACGGCAAGTGTCCGTCCAGCGCCGACTTCGATTTCCGCCCGTTCAGTGTCACAGGTAAATGCGATCCTGCCAACCCGGTCGTCCAAATCCCACCTTCCTGCCCGATCCCGTACCTCATCCGTCAGCGCCGTGGCGAGTCCGCTCAGGTTTACGATGCGCCCCATGCCTCCCTGGTTGTGGGAATACACGGTCTCTTGCCTAAACCCGATAGTGCGCAGCACTGCCAGCAACGGCGCGTCCGGCGGCAATTCAAGCTCTAGCCACTCCGCCCGTCGCTCGCTGGCCTCAGCCGCCAGCGCTCGGATCAGACTGGCCCCCGCAGTAGCAACACCTTCTGGTGGAACTGCAATTTCGTTTGACTGGGGCCGCCACTCTGAATGGCTTAACCAGCCTTGTTCGCTCAGTGCGTAGGCAACGGGCCTTCCGTCCTCTTCCGCCACGAGAATCCTACGCGGCTCTTGAAACCACTCATCAGCCTCGTCATACCAAGGTGCGAAAGCAGCCTCAGTCCGTTTCACAGTTCCGGTGCGTGCAGCAATCTCCTCCCGGTAAATCGCGAGAAGTGCTTCTTCCTCACCCGCCCGCGCTGACCGCACTCGGCACGCTGCGGTCAAGGATTCCGCCGCCTCTGTTCTTACGCGTATGACACTCTTTGCCAGGAGAACTGTTGCGTAGCCAACTCGATGGTAGAAGGCGGGGATACCAAACAAGACTGATACCAGGCACCCCTCATCCCGCATGTAGTCTATCGCCCCTTCCATCAGCCTACGACCGTACCCTTTGTTCCGCTGCCGCGGGCTAGTACGCACGCTCGCTATTCCCCCCATTCGCACCCAAGATGCCCCGAGCCGCATCTCCCGATCCTCGACGGTCAAGCGCGCCACCTCTTCGTCACCATCCACCAGCGTTAACTTGCAGCGACTGCCTTCATCTGTAGAGCGAATTGACGTACCCATGCAGACCCTCCATTCCTGCCCCAAAGAGCAGGACAAATGCCGCCTCGCCTAAGTCTCAAGCGACACTTTTCCATGCTACCATCCTTCTCTCGAGGTCTGCCCGCTGCCACCTAATCGGGACCGTCTCCCTGCCTACGAGATTTCGACTTGCCTCCCTGATTCTGTTAGTTCTGGTGCCATACACTTGACGGACAGGTTTGTGGCAGCCACCTAACCTATTGGCCATTGAGAATGTTCGATCTGGGTCGAACTGGCCGAGCGTTTGTATTGGGACCTCAAGCGGGAAGGCAGATGAAACGGTTTTGTTCTGGACTCGGAAGGTAAAAGCAAATCAAGACGGTCACAGCCATCTTCATAAGGGGTGTAGATAACGGGGAAAAGTGCCCTGATGAGTGTACTGAAGCGGTTTTGGGAAGAGGATAATTGGTGGGAAAGAGTGTTGAAAACATCCAAGCAAACCCTGGAATCGGAAGGAATCTCAGAGGCGTATGTATGGCGGGGAAAAGGGCAGAGTTTCTCCCCATGATGTGACGCTGGAAGCTGTTCAGCTTTCCCCAGAAAAGACGCAGTTATTGGAGCGATCCAAGCAAAACGGTCAAGTTGGCAAAGGGCGGCAAAAGCCGCTCAGGGCTTAGGATATCCCCATTTCGGGCAATTTATCCACTGCATAAATGCCAGTTATCCACATAAATCGCTACTTGACCGTAATGCCGTGGAATCGGTTCCGGCCAAAAGGATTATGTAGATAAGAAGTCTGAGAGCGGCATACGCGCTAGGAACGCACAGATTCAGAGGTGGGGATTGCAGCCTCTTCAGCTCCCTGCAGTTGCTGGTACTTCTCTACATACGCATTGACGGTCATCACAACAGTAGCGTGACTCCACGTAAGCGGCGAGACGCTCAGCGGGGCGTTGGTAAAGGGATGTACCTGCTCGGCAAGGCAGCCGCTCTCCAGGCGGCGCTGCTCCACCCAAAGGAGGATTTCCTTGGCCGGCTGCAGGTCCTCGAGGGAGGTCGCTTTGGCAATGTACCACTCCGCGAGCCAGAGCGTGCAGATGAACCAGGGGTTGCCGGGCACGATGGCGATGTTGTTGCTTATCTGGTGGTAGTAGTCGTTCTCGTAGCGCGCGATGCCGCCCACGTCCGTCTTCACCCAGAGACGCTCGCGGACCGTCTCCATCATCTTGATCACCAAAGGATCGTCGGGCTCTAGCATGCCGAAGTACCAGAGAGCGTACGTCGCGCTGTCTATGGTGGGGTCGTGGCGCACCGTGCCGTCCGGCAGTGGCGTCACCATGCGCGAGAAGAGCCCGGTGTCGGGGTTGATCATGTGGGTGAGGGCGGCCTGCTTGAGTTCTTCCGCCGTGCGCCGGTAGCTCTCCGTATAGGTATCTTCGCCAAAAGCCTCAGTAAAATTCGCCGCTGCCTGCAGGCCGGCGTAGACCGTGGCCACCGTATGCGCGTGAACCCCGTGGCGCTCTTCCCATAGGTCGTAGGACGGCACCGGCAAGCCGGTGGTGAGGTCGCGGTAGAGGCTCATGAACTGGGCGGCGGGCTTGATGAAGGACGCGTAGAACGGCTTTAGGAACTCGATATCCCAGTATTTCTCGAAGTGCTGCCACAGGGCCCAGAGGACGAGGGCGGTCTCGTCTTCTTGAATGGGGTGCTGGCGGGAGCCGTCCGGCGCGGCCCAGGGATGCCAGGACGACCCAACGGAGCCGTCCGGATTGTACTTGTGCATCATGTAGCCCTGGGGCGTGATGGTGCGCAGGCAGAAGCTGAAGAAGCGCCGCGAAATCTCACCGTAGCCGGCGCGGCTCAGGGCATAGGCAACCAGGGCGCCGTCGCGCGGCCACATGTAGGAGTAGGTGTCGCGCCCGAACTGCGCAATATCGTTGTCATTGGCCGCCAGTATCGCCCCTTCGTGGTCGGTCTGGGTCTGGATTGTGAGCAGGCTGCGATTGAAGAGCGCGCCGATCTCAGGCGGCAGATCCGCGAGCGAAAAGCCCTCTTTGCGCACCCAATGCCGCCAGTACTCCTGAGTCCGAAAGAGCACCGCGGCCGGCCCTACCTGACGCATGTGCCGCTCTATCGCCTCCACTTCCATCGCGTCGGAGCCGACAGCCATCCAGTAATACACGGTGGCGGTCTCACGGGCGGGAATCGTAACGCTGACCGACCCGGTGCTGTCCACAGAGCCCTGCGCGATTGGGTTCCCTTCCAGGCGGCCGTCCTCGGCATCCCGCCAGGTGCCTTCCAGTCCGCCCACGTTCTTCGTGCCCGTGGCGTACGCGTCCAGTCCGATTTCGGGGCCATTCATCACGTTCATCCAGAAGAAGGTCTTTCCCTTGTAGTGGATCAGCGCGCGGTGGCGCGGATCGTAATAGGCGGTATCGCCAAGGCTGATACCACCCAGGGAGAAGTTGTGATGAAAGAACAGGCGCACCTCTCTGGCGGCATCGGTCTGATTCTCAACGTCTATCTGCCGCAGGAAGACGTTGCGGCTATAGTCAACCGCGTCGTTCAACGTGAGGCGCACGCGCAAGCGGTCGTTCTGGGCCGTGACGTGCGTGACTAGCGTGTCTTCCTTGTAGCGCAGCGACTTTTGCCAGGACCTATCGTGGATCCAGGCAAACTGGCCCTCCACCCAGACGCCGAATTGGAACGGCTGCCCCTGGGCATGGTCCTCCTGACCGACGTGGGGATAGTAGACGTCCCGGATGCGGTAATCGCTGTCAAAACAGACGAGCAGGCGACCGTTACCTACCGGTAAATCACGTGGCATCGCTGAGTCCCCATGGGTGCTTGCGCCGTCGCGCCAACGGACTGACTACTCCCATTGTAGCGACCGCATCGCCGCGCGCAAATCAAAGCGCCCTGGCCGACCGTCCGTTCGTGCTGAGGGCTTCGCGCAGCCGGCTGCGCGAAGCCTGGGCTTTGTGAAAGCCCCTGTCGAAGCATGAACGGATGGCACTGAAGCCCGGCAGGCGACAACCACGAGTGCAGGAAACAGTGGGGCCGACCGCGATTGCCTATGGGTGCTAGAGGGTGACCGAGGCCGTTTCATCCCGTGCTATCATGAAGTTGAGCCGAATCCGGCTAGGCTTGCATAGGCTGTAAGGCGAGCGCTGCGGACCAATAGACTACGGCCCACTGACCGCACGAAAGGAACGCCGAACGCAAGATGAGCAAGAGCGTGGAAATCTCCGCACGCGGTACAAGCGTGGTGGAAAACCTCGTGGATGCGCCGATATTGCGCACTTTGGCGGCGCAATTCACGGAAGCAGGCTATGAGTTGTACCTCGTCGGCGGCTCAGTCCGCGATGCGCTCTTGCACCGTCCCACCCACGACCTGGACCTGGCAACCGACGCGCATCCGCCGGTAATCAAGCGGCTCTTAGCACAAGCGCGGCCGGATTCCCGCTACGACGTGGGGGAGAAATTCGGCACGATTGGCGCCGTCTTCGGCGAGTGGGTGGTGGAGATCACCACCTACCGCAGCGAGGAATACGCCTTCGCCAGCCGCAAGCCTGCCGTGACCTTTGGCACGAACCTGGAAGACGACCTCTCGCGCCGCGACTTTACCATCAACGCTATCGCTCAAGAGCCGGCAACCGGCGGCATGTTCGATCCTTTTCACGGCCTGCACGACCTGCAACGCGGGCTCATCCGCGCCGTGGGAGAGCCCGCGGAGCGCTTTCGGGAAGACCCTTTGCGCATGTTGCGCGCCGTGCGCTTTGCGGCGGAACTTGGTTTTCAGATCGATCCGGTGACGCGCGCGGCGCTGCAGCAACAGGCGGGTGCACTGGAGCACGTGAGCACGGAGCGTATCGCCGCCGAGATGACGCGCTTGCTCGTGGCGGACCAACCGGCGTTGGGACTCGAAGCCCTGTGCGACACCGGGCTGGCGGCGTACGTCATGCCTGAGTTGCTGCCGCTGCGCAGCACCGGCCAGGACGGACGCCACAAGGACGTGTTCGGCCATACGCTCAAGGTGGTGGAGAACGTGGCCGCGACGCCGATATTGCGCTGGGCGGCGCTGCTGCACGACGTCGGCAAGCCGAAGACGAAAACGGTGCAAGACGGCAAGGTGCACTTCTTCCGGCATGAAATGGTGGGCGCGCGCATGGCGCGGAAGATCCTGCGGCGGTTGCGTTTCGACCGGGAGAGCAGCGAGCGCATCCAGCGGCTGGTGGCTGAACACCTGCGCCCGAATCTCTACACGCCGGAATGGACCGACGGCGCGGTGCGCCGCTTTCTGCGCGAGACCGAGGGGATCACGGACGACCTCTTCGCGCTCTCCCGCGCCGACATCACCAGCTACCGCCGCTCCCGCGTGGAGGCGGGGGTGGCCCGCGTTAACCACCTGGAGGCCCGCTGCCGCGAACTCCAGGCCCAGGAGGACGTGGCAAAGCTGCAAAGCCCCCTCGATGGCAACGACCTCATGACGATGTTCAACCGCGGCCCGGGGCCGTGGATCAAGCCGATTAAGGACTACCTCCTGGAACTCGTAATTGACGGCGAGTTGGAGCAAGACGATACGGAAACCGCCGCTAAGCTAGCGGAGGAGTTCGCGGAGAAGCGCCCGGAAGAGTTTGCGGAACGGGGCGGTACTGCGGAAGCTTAGTAGCAGAAGTGAGCACATGGCTTCCCATGGTCGGCACCATGTACAGGAGTGTGATATATTGTACATAGTCGTACAAGCACTAGGAGGGGAATGGTGGCAATTCGCCGCACAGTGAAGGCGTCGGAAGCGCGACAAAAGCTCAGTGGTCTGATCAATGAAGTCTTTGATCGGAAGAATCGGGTAATCATCGAACGCAGCGGCATCCCGGTGGCTGCTGTCGTTTCTCCGGCCGACCTTGCTAATCTTGAGAAGATGGAGGCAGAGAAAGAAGAGCGATTCAGGGTACTCGCCGAGATGCGAAAGCCTTTCGAAGGTGTGCCTAGCGAGGAGATTGAGCGTGAGGTGGAGCGCGCAATTGCGGAAGTGCGCCGAGAGAAACGGACCGAGGGGAGCGCTGGCGATAGCACGTGATTCGTGCCACGTTGGATACGAATGTCCTAGCGTCTGGTGCGCTTGACACACATAGCGCTGTGGCGCAGGTAATCGAAGCGTGGTTTCGCGCTGAGTTTGTCGTCGTTCTCTCTCCATACATACTCGACGAGCTAGACAGTGCCCTAGAGAAACCGTACTTTGCGCAACGTCTGCGCAGGGAATCTACTGCGAAATACATTGCGCTCGTGCGCCAATTTGCCAGGGTAGTTCCGATCACAGACACTCTTCCAAGAGTCGCTTCCCACCCGGAAGATGACCGTGTGCTTGCGACTGCAGTAAGTGGGAAGGTTGACTATCTGGTTACAGGCGACAGGAACCTGCAGGCACTTGGAAAGTATCAGACAGTAACCGTAATTAGCCCGCGAGACTTCCTGCGTGTCCTCGTTGGGCAATCGTCGTGTTGAGAAAGAGAAGGCATGGCGACAGAGTCTCGGAATAGAGCGACAATCGCTGTAGCAGACATTCAGGAGAGAGTTTTGCCCGTGCTGCGCCGGCACGGCATTAAGCGCGCCGGTATCTTTGGGTCTGTCGCCCGTGGTGAGGCTACGCCGGAGAGTGACGTTGACGTTCTCGTGGAACTAGATCGGCAGGCGAGTTTGCTCGACTTCATTGGAGTTAAGCTCGACCTGGAGGATGCGTTGGGGCGACGCGTTGATCTCGTAGAGTATGCCGCCGTAAAGCCGCGTCTACGCGACCGCATTCTCCGTGAAGAGGTTCCGGTCCTATGAGAGGAGAACGGAGCATAGCACTCTACGTGGAGGACATGTTGGAGTGCATTGAGAAAATAGAGAGTTACTGTGCAGGCGTGACCGCAGACGAATTCGCGGCAGACTCTCTGCTGCAGGACGCGGTGTTCCGCCGTTTAGAGGTGATCGGGGAGGCCGCAAAGCATGTCCCCGAGGCAGTGCGTTCGCGGCACCCTGACTTTCCATGGCGTAGAGTAGCCGGCTTGCGCGACGTGTTGATCCATCAATATCCTAGCGTCATCGTGGAACGCGTCTGGCAGGTAGTAACCGTGGACATGCCAACCGTGAAGCCTCATCTTTTGCAGGTGCAAGCTGACCTCGAGAGTGCTGAGCAGAAGGGGTCAGAATGAGCAATCGTCGCAAAATGACAGCGACTCTAGCACCGTCGAGATAAGACTGGATAGAAGAGTTACTGCTATGGTCGCCCCGCGTTCGCGTGTCACGCCGCCGTTTGTGCTTGCCGCCGTTGTGGCATTGGTGGCCGTATGGGCGTTGGCGGCGCTGGCGTTGGGAAATCCCATCTTGCCCGTGCCGTGGGTGGTGGCGGAAGCCTTTGCGCGGGAGTGGTTCGGCGGTGACTTGTGGGAGCACGTGCTTTACAGCGCCTACCGCGTGGTGCTGAGCATCATCATCGCCGTGATACTGGCGGCGCCGGCGGGCATGGCGGTGGGTCAGGCGCCGATGATCGACCGCATTGCCAGTCCGCTCATCTATCTCATTTACCCCGTGCCGAAAATCGTGCTGCTGCCCATCATCATGCTCTTCCTGGGCGTGGGCGAAGCCTCGAAGATCTTCATCATTAGCCTGATCCTCTATTTTCAGATCCTCGTGCTCACGCGCGATGCCGCCTATGCCGTGCGACCGGAACTCATCCTCTCGGTACGCTCGCTCGGCGCGCGCCGCCGCCACCTGCTGCGCTACGTCTACTTTCCCGCCGTGTTGCCGTCGATACTCAGCTCACTGCGCATCACCAGCGGTACGGCCATAGCCGTGCTCTTCTTCACGGAGACCTTTGCTACCCACAACGGCCTGGGTTATTTCATCATCGTGCAGTCGTGGGGGCGGGTGGACTATCCCGCCATGTACGCCGGCATTGTAGCCATGGCTGCGCTGGGACTTAGCCTGTACGCCGTCATCGAGTTCCTCGACCGTCGCTTCTGCGCCTGGGTGCAAGCTGGAGTGTAATGAGAGGCTTAATCTCTGTAGCAATGGGTTCCCCACTCCAGCATTGAGTGGGCGAGTGGCCCGTCATTCCGGCAAAAGCGCGGTTGGGAAACCGAGGAATCCAGGGCAGGCGCCGACAATGGGCCGAGCCGCCATCGTTGGCGGAATGTCACTTCCTCACGGTAAAGACTTCGACCACCAAATAAGGTCGCATCGTTTCGACCGTAGCCTCACCCTCGGGGTGCGCGCGCACCCACGTCCTCACTTCTTCTAGCACCTGGGCATACACTGCTTCGGGGACCGCCCAGAACTCCGAGTGGAGCTTGAGCCTTAGGTGTTCAAGCGCGGTTTCGTACGTGATAGTCTTCTCCCAAGCCAGATCGTGTGTGTCGATTGCAAGTGGCGCCGCGCCCTTTTCTCTGAGATATACGCCGAGTTGGCTACGATCTTTGATACCAACGTAGAGATCGATGTAGCCCCACTCCTGGCAACGTGCGGAAAACTGCCTTCTCACCGCGTGCTTGAAAGCGCCTTTTTCATTGACGTGCATGAATAGGCCGCCGTCCTTGATCACCCTTAGCAGTTCGTCTACGGCTGACTGCCAATTGCCGACATGTTGAAAGAGCTTGGATACGACGATCCCATCATAAGAACCGTCCGGGTCTTCGAGAGACCGCACGTCGGCTACCCTGAACTCCGCCGTATCGCCTGGAGCAAGTTTCTTGCGCGCCACCTCCAGCATAGCCGCAGACACGTCAACGCCAACCACACTATGGCCGCTCTTGATCAAAGGCAGGGACACCTGTGCCGTGCCGCAGCCGGCGTCGAGAATGCGGCCCGTTTCGGGAAAACCTGCTTTTGCGAAGATGCGCTGAAAGCACGTCTGCAGGAGCTTATAGGGAATGTCGCGGGTCGCATCATAGTAGGGCGCAACCGGAGTGTAGTCAGACGTGTCATAAAAGCGCACGAGTAGCCTTTCACAGACGCCCCTGCTGTTGCTCGTGCTCACAGCCCGGCGTCAGATGTTGCCCACAACCTCGCCGCCGCGGACGGTGAGCACCGGTTCCCACACGCCGCCTTGATGTTCATTACCGGCGGCATCACGGAGCGTTCGCGGTTCGTCGTGCCAACGCAAGATAGCAAGGTCGGCGCAGGCGCCGGGCGTCAGCGCGCCGATCTCGTTCTGCAGGCCAAGGAGCGCGGCGGGACGGGAAGTTACGCGCGGCCAGATGTCGGCTTCCTCCATGCCGGCGGCGCGGAGCTTGGACATGACCAGCGGCAGGTGGTGGCGCGGATTAGCCCCCACGTGACGGGCGTAGACGTCGCTGGAGATGGTATCCGGCAGGAAGCCTTCAGCAATTGCGACCGTAGCGACCGCAAAGTTAAACGAGTCCATGCCGTGGCCGAGGTCGAAGAGGATACCGCGCTCGCGGGCAGCCCAGACGCAGTCCCGCACGCGGCCATCGGCTACCGGATTCCCACCGCGGGCGTGGAAGCAGTACGTCACCACGTCGCCGGGGCGCAGCAGGTCGAACTGCTCTTCCAGGCACCAATCGTCGTGGCGGCGCTGGCCGACGAGCAGCGGCTTGCCGGTGCGCTCGGCCGCCTCGAGGGCCCGGGCCATGATTTCGCGGGGGTCGTTCTCGCCGCAGTTGGTGGGCCCAACATTCAACGCAATGCCCCAGATATGCTCCGGTTCCTGCGTTACGGTCTCCACGCAGGCGTCAGCGTCGGCGTCGGCGAGATTGGCAAAACAGCCTTCCTCATTAGATTCGCCAGTTGCCGAGAGGTTGAGCGCCATGAGTATCCGCGTGCGGCTGCCGTTAATGGTCTCCTCTTTGTACCGCTGCCAGTTCCGTGCGCCCGCGTCACCCTGAGAAAGCAGCGTGGTGGAACCATATGGCAGGATGTGCGTATCGGGTGTAATGCCGTACTTGGAGCCGGACAACGCCGGATGCGCGTGCGCGTCCACGAAACCGGGCAGGAGAATACCATCGGGAAAGGAGAGTGTTTGCCGCGCTGAATCGAGCGGCGGCGCAGCACTCTCCGCACGGTCCTGCGTCTGTGATGAAGTCGAAACCGCCGCGATGCGGTCGCCCCGCACCGCCACGGCGCCGGGGCCGTCCAGCCCTGTCGCGGGACAAAGGACGCGTCCAGCGTGGATGACCAGATCATACTTCGTGTTCAATGGTGTTTCCATAGTGCTGCACTGTCTTGCCATTTACCTTAGAGTACATCACACGCGTCATTAAACCGTGTAAGATGCCTGGCAGGGTATTAAGAATCAAGTATCATTAAGGTAGTAACGGAGCATTCTCTGAGAATGGATTGTACATGACCATTGCGTCCGGGGACAGAAAATGACGGCAGAAATCGCGATCATGAACAGAGAAGCGGTCGCTCTGGCAGCCGATAGTGCAATTACCATTTCTCAAGGCGGCGCGCCGAGGATTTACGCGACTGCCAATAAACTCTTTGCGCTCTCACGGCACCATCCAGTCGGCATAATGGTCTACGGCAACGCCAGTTTCATGGAAGTACCCTGGGAAACTGTAATAAAGCTGTATCGAGCCCGCTTAGGCGGTACTGCGCACGCAACTATTCAAGACTATACGGATGACTTCGTTGAATTCCTCCAGAGCGAGACAGCTCTGGCGCCCAGTAAGAGTCAAGACCAATTCGTGCGTCGTGTTCTGGATGCTGTATTCACGGTCATGGTTCGACAGATCCAGAGGGAATTCACGAGCAAACTGCCAGAAGAAACACCCACGACACCTGAAGAATTCCAGCAATTGTTACAAAGAGTGAAATCAGATGTTATTGGTGAGCACTATCGAAGGTGGAGAGCTGCCAGGTTTTCGGAAGACATGGATGCTGCCTCTGCCAATGAATTGAGAAGACAATACCGCTTGACTATCAAGGATACTAAGGAAGCGAACTTTGGAGCCGACTTAGAAACTACCGCCTCCAGACAACTCACACTCCTCGCAGGTTGGGTATTGTCAAAACATGATGATCGATATACCTCAATCGGAGGATCAGGTGTTGTCATAGCTGGCTTTGGAGAAGAGCAGCTTTTCCCGTCTCTGCGAGCAGTTAGAGTCGCAGGAATTGCAGGAGGGAAGTTGAATTACGGATGGGCGGATGGTGCGTCGACAGACATAGGCACTGAGGAGGGCGAGGCAATTGTACCATTCGCGCAAGGAGAAATGGTACGTTCGTTTATGGAGGGAATCGAACCGGGATTTCGGAAAGAGTTAGAGAACGGCGTCAAACAGATCTTGGAGAAATATCCAACTATCATCATAAATAGTCTTAGGGAGACCTCTGACGAGGAAAGGAAACGTCTGAAGGCTGTAGCCGCAAGTGCCGCTTCAGAAATGCTAGAGGTTTTTAAGGATTCCTTAGACGCCACGGGGTATACTCGCTATGTTGAACCTGTGATAAGTACAATTGCATCCATGCCCAAGAGTGAACTACCAGCAGTTGCTGAGGCATTGGTGAACTTGCAGTCGTTCAAGAGAAGGGTGTCAGGTGAGCAGGAGACAGTAGGTGGCCCAATTGATGTGATGTTGATATCAAAAGGGGATGGTCTCATCTGGATACAACGCAAGCACTACTTCGATGCCAATTTGAATCCTCAGTACTTCCAGGCCGCAAATAGCGCAGTAGCAGACGACACTGTGGGAGTAGAAAGAACACTAGAGGGAAACAATAGCCATGGGTAACAAAGCGACGGGGCAACATGTAGAGGCTCAGCGCGATTCGCGCAAGACTGATAAAGATGTGTTTCCAGTCATCCCGATAGGTCGTAGGGACGAGGAGTTTGAGGAGCCGGGAGCATTCGGAGAAAAGGTTGCGGAGAAAATGTTGGCAATCGCCAAGCGGCACTTTCCGCCCGCTTCAGTGGAAAAGCACGACTAGACGACAAGCTTTCTATCGCGCGGACTGAGAGATTAGGGAGGTGTAGGTATGTTATCCTACGCCTCCCCTTCTTTTTATTTTAACTGAGGAGTTCGGAGTAGCAGCTAACTTGGATATGATGCTCCAGACGTCAAGAAAGTTGGACTCAGTCCGCCCGTTGGAAGACGAGCGTCGCGTTGTGGTCGCCGAAGCCGAAGGAGTTGGAGAGCACGAACTCCAGGGGTGCGTCGATAGTCTTGCCGAGGACGTAATTGATGCCGGCGCAGTCGGGGTCGATGGTCTCGGTATTGATGGTCGCCGGGACTTTTTGCTCTGCCAGCATCTTGACACAGGCGACCGCCTCGAACGATCCCGCCGCCGCGAGCATATGGCCGGTGCTGGACTTCGTGGCCGAGACGAACGGTTTGTCGCCAAACATCTCGCGCAGCGCCACCGCCTCCACGCGATCGCCGATTACGGTCGAGGTCATGTGCGGGTTGATGGCGGCGATGTCCGCTGGCGCCACGCCTGCCATCTCCAGCGCGATCTTCATGGTCTGCACCTGCCCATCGCCGTCGGGCTCGGTGCGTCCGCCGGTGCCGTTCGTGCAGCCGTAGCCGACGAGATAGCCCAGGATGGGCGCGCCGCGGGCCTTGGCGTCGGCTTCGCGTTCCAGAATCATGGCCGCGCCGCCTTCACCCATTACAAATCCGTCGCGGTCGATGTCGGCCGGCTGGCTGGCGTGTTTGGGATCGTCGTTGCGCCGGCTCATGGGCCCGCCGCGCGCCGCGAAGACCGCCGTCACCGTCGGCACCACCACGCCGTCGGACCCGCAGGCCACCACCACGTCGGCGCGGTCCGTCTGCAACATCCACATGGCCTCGCCCATGGCAATCGTGCCGGTGGCACAGGCGACGGAGGGGGTGAAGTTGGGGCCACGGGCGCGAAACGCCGCCGCTATGAGCGCGGTGGCGGCGTTGGGCATGATGCGCAGCACCTCGCTGGGCAGGAAGGAACTGAGTTCGCCCCGGCCCGTGCGCTGGGAAGCGCTTTCCACGGACGTGACGCCGCCGAGGCAGTTGCCGGAAACGACGCCGCAGCGGAATTGCAGTTCTTCCGGCAAAGGCAGCGGCAACCCGGACTGGGCCAAGGCTTCCAGGGCTGCGGCCAGCGCGTACTGGTGCGTCCGGTCTTGGCGGCGGGCGTCGTTGTAGATGCGGCGGGGCAACCCTTTGAAGACCGTATTAGGCTCAAACCCGCCTACCTCACCGGAGATTTGCACCGGGAAGTCAGCGGCATCGTAACCCGCGGTGTGATCGATGCCGGAAACGCCCGCGCAGAGGTTCTGCCACGACTCCGCCACGCTATTTCCCAACGGGGTCACCGCCCCGATGCCTGTCACCGCAATGCGCGAATAATTCACCGATCTATCATTCATAAATTACATGGTCGCGCAACAACCCCTCTGCCGCAATGATGGATTGCCGCTCGCCATCAAGCTAAGACCTTCAACTCACTGAATGCTACCTGTATTATACGCGCCAACGCAATTCTATTGCAGACTCACAAACTATACGGGAAAACGTGAGAACTCCTCGTCCTTCTCGTCGGCGGTCTCTTCATCGTCCGGGTCGAAGGGCGGCTCTTCGTCATCGTCGTCTAGCAAGTCGCCGGCGGTGACGAGCACGTGGCGCACGCGGCCCAGGCCTTCCGGCGGGGTCACGATGCCGCGTTCTTCCAGGGTATCCAGGATGCGATTGGCCTTGGTGGCGCCGATGCCGAGCTGGCGTTGGAGGAAGGAGGCTGAGGCGTTGTCGTATTGAGAGACCAGGCGGATCGCTTGGCGCACCAGGTCGTCGTCCTTGTTCTCCTGGTGGTTGGCCGCGGCTTCCTCGAAGGACTTCTCCGGGATGTACTCCGGCGCGCCCTGTTCCCGCCAGAAGGCCACGATGCGGCTAATCTCGTCGTCGGCGACGTACGTGCCCTGAATACGGGTGAGGCGGGTAGCCTCTTTCGGCGCAAAGAGCATGTCGCCCTGGCCGATGAGCTTTTCCGCGCCCGCGCCGTCGAGAATGGTGCGCGAATCGGCCTGTGAACTGACCGCAAAGGCGATGCGGCACGGGAAGTTGGCTTTGATGAGACCCGTGAGCACGTCCACCGAGGGACGCTGGGTCGAGACCACCAAGTGGATGCCTACGGCGCGGGCCATCTGCGCCAGGCGGCAGAGGTATTTCTCCACGTCGCCGGCGGCCGTCATCATGAGGTCGGCCAACTCGTCAATCAATATAACGAGGTAGTGCATCGGCTCCTCACCGGCCTCGCGCTTGGCGGCGTTGTAGGTCTGGATGTTGCGGAAGCCCTCCTGTGCCAGCACTTTGTAACGGCGCGTCATCTCGTCGGCGGCCCACATGAGGGTCGGCACCACCTCGTCCAGGTCGGTGATGACGGGGCGCAGCAAGTGCGGAATGTCGCTGTAGCCGATCATCTCCACCATCTTGGGGTCGACCACCAGGAAACGCAGCGTCTCCGGCGTGTGCTGCATGAGCAGCGAGCAAATAATGGCGTTCACGCACGCCGACTTGCCCGAACCCGTGGCGCCGGCAATCAGCAGATGGGGCATGGTGGCGAGGTCGGTGACCCGTACGTCGTTGGCGACGTCACGCCCCAGCGCCAGGGGCAGCATGCCCGCGTGATCCGCAAAGGCGGGGTCGGTCATGAATTCGCGCATGGTGACGATGGTGGTGCTTTGGTTGGGAATCTCGATGCCGACGAACGGGAAACCGGGCACGGGCGCCTCGATGCGCACGCTCGTCGCGGCGAGAGCGAGCGCCAGGTCGTTGGCGAGATTTATGACCCGGCTCACCTTGATGCCCTGTCCCAGAGTCAGGCGGTATTGCGTGACGGCGGGTCCGCGAATGGCTTCGGCGACTTCCGCCACCACCTTGAAGCTCCGCAAGGCCTCCTCGATGATGAGGGCCCGCTGCTCGATCTCCTCGGTGGCTTCTGCCGCGTCTTCTGTGTTTGCGGCTGGTGTGAGCAACTCAGGCGGCGGCAGTTGCCAGCGCGGCGCGTCGGTCGCGTCGGCTTCTGTCTCCATAGCCGTTTCGGAATCCGGGTCCACGGTAGCGTCTTGCCCCTCCGTGGGATCGTCGGCAGCGGCCGGATTCGGCACAACCACCTCCATGGCGGGCAAGGCGGGCGCCGCGCTGCCGTTGGCAGCGTTGACGTTGGAAGCGACGCGCACGTTGAGCGCGCGCGGCTGCGGTGGCTCTTCCTCTTCGGGCTCCGTCGCGCGTGCGCCCATGCGACGGTATGCGCCGCCGGCCGCGCGGAACAGTACCCCGATGCCTTTGCCCACCAGCCGCACTACGTACCAGATGCCGCCCAACGCGCTGCGCATGCGTCCCAACGAGATCGAGAAGGTGATGATGGTCGTAATGAGCAGCAGAGCAAAGAGGACGATTACTGCTCCCGCAAAGCCGAGCGCGGTAGTTAGCGGCGCGAGGATTTGCAGCCCGATGGCGCCGCCAACCGGATACGCTGCGGCCATCTCCGGCGGACCCGCTATGGCCTGCCCAAAGGCCGTGGCGGCGAGCACGAGCACCGTCAACGCCGTAAGCGTTTCCCACCGCACGTAGCGCGCCTGCGTGATGCCGTCGCGGATGAGTTGTATGCCGAGCACGATTGAAGCCAGCGCGGGCAGCGGCGCCATCCAACCGAAGAGTAAGACGAGCAGTTCATGCCACAGGCCGCTCACCGTGCCGCTGGGCGAAAGCAGCGCAATGCCCGAAAGCAACCCAATGACAATACTCAGAACGCCAAAGACCTCGCGCCGCAATGGCGAGGGCAGGCGGAATGAGGGGAGCGGCAAGCCGGAATCTCGCGATGGCTTCTTTTGTGTGGTGCTGCGACGGGTTGCCATGGGGTAGCTCCTCATAGCGTGCGGAAGAAGGTGGGTACGATGAAAGAGTAATGCTGAGAATCAATGCGGGAGAGAGCGTATGTTTGGTAGTGAAACGTAGCGTGAAGGACGCAAGCCCAACCAGCGGAATTCCGTCCTAGAGGATGTTTGCAAAGGTGCTGCCGAACACTATCACCCGTTCGCCCTGAGCACTTCGTCAGGCTCAGTACAGGCTTGTCGAAGGGTGAAGGGATAAGGTAACCCAAAACCGAAACCGTTCATACTTCGACGGGGGCTTCGCGCAGCCCTCAGTACGAACGGTTTCTACAGGCTGCGCAGACAACCGCTCAGACTTCAGAAACGGAGCAGAATTTACAGACAACTTAGACTTCGGTCACAACGGGGAGGATCATCGGTCTGCGGCGGGTTTCGGCGTAGAGGAACGTGGAAACCACGTCGCGGATGCGTTCTTGGACTTGGCGAATCTCCGCCCGGGGGCCGAGATCGGCTTCCAAGTTATTATACAAGCGGTGCCGGGCTTTTTCAATCAGCATCTCCAGACCCTCTTGCATGAAGCCGCGCGCAATGATGTCGGGACCCGAGAGCACGTGCCCGGTCTCCCGGTCGATGGCGACGACCACGATGAAGATGCCGCCCTGGGAGAGGTGCTGGCGGTCGCGGAGGACGCTCTCGCTCACGTCGCCCACGCCGAGGCCGTCCACGAACACATAGCCGGCCTGCACGCGGTCAACTTTGCGGATTTCGTCCGCGGTCAGTTCGATGATGTCGCCGTCCTCGGCAACGATGATGTTCTCGCTGTCCACGCCGATCTCGCCTGCCAAGCGCGCGTGGTGCATGAGGTGCTGGTACCCGCCGTGGATGGGAATGAACGCTTCCGGACGCAAGATGCTGATGAGCGTCTTGAGCTCTTCCTGCGCGCCGTGACCGGAGACGTGGACGTTTGCCACTCTGTCGTAGAGGACGTCGGCCCCCTGGCGGAAGAGCTTATCGATGGTCTTTCCCACCAGCGCCTCGTTGCCCGGGATGGGGCTGGCAGAGATGATGACCGTATCGTCCGTCTCCACGTTTATTTGACGATGGTCGCGGTTCGCGATGCGGCCCAAGGCGGAGGTTGGCTCGCCCTGGCTGCCCGTGGTAATGATGACGACCTCATCGGTATTGAATTCATGCAGGCGGTCCGGACGCACGAGCATGTTTGCCGGCACGTCCAGATACCCCAACTGCATCGCCATATTCACGTTCTGCACCATGTTCCGACCGGTCACGCAGACGCTGCGGTTGAACTCGTCGGCAATGTCCACCACCTGCTGCACGCGGTAGATCAGCGAGGCGAACGTGGTGACGATGATGCGGCCCCGGGCCTCCGAAAAGACTTCCGCGAAGCAGTCGTAGATCACGCGCTCGGACGGCGTGTAGCCGGGCCGGTCGGCGCGGGTGCTATCAGAGAGCAGCAGGCGCACGCCTTCCTGGGCATACTTCGCCAGTCGCCAAATGTCGGAGAGCTCGCCGTCTACCGGTGTGTAATCGAACTTGAAGTCGCCGGAGTGGACCACCAGCCCGACGGGGGTATAGATCGCCATGCCGACGCCATCGGGGATGCTGTGGCACATGTGGAAGAACTCGAAGCGGAACGGCCCGAGCGTGATCTGATCGCCGGGCGCAATTTCCCGCATGCTTACTTTTTCATCTAGGCCGTGCTCCTTGAGCTTCACCTCCAGCAGGCCGAGCGTGAGCCGCGTGGCGTAGATGGGCGCGTTGATGGAGCGCAGGAAGTAGGGCAGCGAGCCGGTATGGTCCTCGTGCCCGTGGGTGATGATGATGGCTCGGATGCGGTCCCGCTTGTCTTCCAAATACGAGATATCGGGAATCACCAGGTCGATGCCCAGCATCTCGTCTTCGGGAAACATCACGCCGGCGTCGATGAGGACGATATCGTCGCCGTATTCCAGCACCATGCAGTTCTTGGCAATTTCGCCCAAGCCGCCCAGGGGGATGATGCGAAGTTTCTTGTCGTCTGGCATAAGGTGGAGGGTATGTGTGTCGAGATTATTCTTGGGGAGACCGAGGTTTGGGTTTGTTCGGTTGGGTTCGTCGCAATGCCCACCATCATGATGGACTTGCCAGTGCGGTGCGTCAAGGAAGTGAAAACGCCTCAAGCCGTGCTGCTCTGGTGTTCTTCCACGGCGCTGGGTACTATGGGGGAACGTAGCATGATGGTGAAGTTCCTGGCGGATGGTCACGTGGAAGTAACGTAGCGGGGCTTGTCCCCCGCTGAGGACTACTACGCGTAAGTGGAGAAGATTGTCAGGCAAGCATAGCAGGCTTAGCACGTAGAGCGCGGGGTGCGTTGCCCCGCCAGCAAGCACAGTGTGGAGAAGTACATGAGAGCGCACATTGCGGTTTTGCCCGGCGACGGGATTGGCGTGGAAGTAACAGCTTGGGGTGCGCGCGTGCTCCAGCACGTGGCGGATGCGTATGGGCACACGTTTCGGGTGAGTGAAGGGAGCATCGGCGGCAACGCCATCGACGCGAGCGGCTCGCCCTTGCCGGATGCCTCGCTCGCTCTTTGCAAGCAGGCCGACGCCATCCTCGTCGGCGCGGTGGGCGGCCCCAAATGGGACGTCGGGCCGCCGGAAGCGCGTCCTGAATACGGACTGCTGCGTTTACGCAAGGAGCTGCGCCTCTATGCCAACCTGCGCCCGGTGAAGGCGATTGACGCGCTGGTGGAGTCCTCGCCGCTGCGGCGCGAGATCGTGGAAGGCACCGATCTCCTGGTCCTGCGCGAACTCACCGGCGGGCTTTACTTTGGCCGCCCGCGCGGGCGGAGCGCCAACAAGCGGGGCATTCGGGTGAAAGATACGCTCACCTACACGAGCGGCGAGATGGAACGCATCATCCGCTTGGGCTTTGACCTCGCCCGCCAGCGCCGCAAGCAACTGGCGTCAGTGGATAAAGCGAACGTGCTGGCGAGCAGCGGCTTATGGCGCGAAATCGCGGAGCAGGTGGCCGAGGACTACCCCGACGTAACGGTGGAACACATCCTGGTGGACGCCTGCGCCATGCACCTCATCAACGACCCCCGCCGGTTCGACGTGCTGGTGACCGAAAACATGTTTGGGGACATCTTGTCCGACGAGGCCTCGGTGCTGGCGGGCAGTCTGGGCATGCTGCCGAGCGCCAGCCTGGGCCGCGGGCGGCGCGGCCTCTACGAGCCGGTGCACGGCACGGCCCCGGACATCGTCGGCCAGGACAAGGCGAATCCCCTGGCGGCAATCCTTTCCGTTGCCATGCTGCTGCGCCACTCTCTGGGCCTGGAGCAGGAGGCCGCGGCAGTGGAAAGCGCCGTGGAAGACGTGCTGGCAGCCGGACTCCGCACGCCCGACCTGGCACGCGGCGCGTCCGGCGAGCGCGCGGTCGGCACGGAAGCGATGGGAGAGGCAGTGCTGGAACGGATTGGGTAACGTAGCTAGGCCGTTCGCCCCCGTATCAAGTACGGGGCAGGCTCTGAGCCTGTCGAAGGGTGAACGCAATGACGAGAGGCGCTGGTCTAATCCGTCACTCCGGCGGAAGCCGGAGTCCAGGGTGTTCGCGTGTGCGTGTAGTGGCCTGAATTTAGGTAGTTACGGATAAGGTGGATTCCCCCGGACCAAGGCTCCCCGCGCGGAGGCGAGCGTGCGCGGGAAAAACGGGTGTGACGGCACTGTTTTCGGCTCGTAGGGGCACGACATGTCGTGCCCCTACGAAGACCCCTAACGATTGCGGAAAGGATGGCAATCACATGGATCTTGGGCTTAAGGGCAAAGTTACCGTCGTCACCGGCGGCAGTAGGGGTATTGGCCGGGCGACGGCGCTCACGTTCGCGGAGGAAGGGGCGGACGTCGCCATCTGCGCCCGCGGCAGCGAGACCTTGGAAAAAACGCTGGCAGAGATCCGTGCCTGTGGCGTCAACGCCTTCAGTATGGCGGTGGACGTGACCAAACGTGACGAAGTAGAGGCGTTCATCGCTGCGAGCGCCGACGCGCTGGGCGGTATTGACATTCTCGTCAACAACGTTGGCGGCTCGGTGGGCAAAGGGCTCATGGGCTCCACGGACGAGGAGTGGTTCGATACCTTCGACCTGAACCTCTTTCACGCGGTGCGCACGTCCCGTGCCGCCGTGCCGCACATGCGCAAACGACAACGCGGCTCTATCGTCATCATCTCGTCCATCTCGGGCCTGAAGCCCGCGCCGGGCAGCCAGTACGGCGCGGCGAAAGCGGCAGAGGTCTTTGTCAGCGGCGCGTTGGCCATGGAACTGGGGCCGGACAACATCCGCGTGAATACGGTCAGTCCCGGCTCGATACTGTTTCCCGGCGGCGGTTGGGCGCAGCGTCAGCATGAAGACCCTGAGGGCTTCGGAAAGTTTGCGGTCGAGGAGTATCCATTGGGCCGCTTGGGCACCGCCGAGGAAGTGGCGCGCGCAGTCGTATTCGTCGCGTCTCCCGCCGGAAGCTGGATCAACGGCACGAATATCTCGGTGGATGGCGCCCAACAGCAACCCGGCATGTTCGACAAAGGCCCCGTGTGGCGGTAAAGTCGTTGCGAAATTCCGTAGGGGCACGATATATCGTGCCCCTACAACCAATTGCCAGAGCGGGAATCCATCTTTTCTGCGTTTCGCTGTGCTTCAGGCATCGGACGCAGGTTACAAACCTGCGCTACCGGCGGAGTGACGGGTGGAGTGTCCGGTTAGCGACGGAGGGGGTGGCCGCAGGGCGAAGTGGTGCGGGCAGAGCGAACCCTTACACCTCTGGCTGCACCTCATTGATCAGCCCCACCAGGCCGTACAACGCCACGATGTAGCCGTACCAGCCGAAGCCCTGCACTACGCCGCGGGCCGCTGCGGAGATGATGGAGTGGCCGCGCCAGGCCTCCCGCGCGTATAGATTGGAGAGGTGCACCTCGATCACGGGGAACGGCATGGCCTTCAGCGCATCGAAGAGCGACGGGCTGTATTGGGTTAAGCCGGCCGGGTTTAGCAATGCGCCCTGGGCGTTGTCGATGTTCTCGTGGAGGAAGTCGAGCACCGCGCCCTCGTGGTTGGATTGAAAACAGATGCAGTCGAAGCCAAGCCTTTCGGCCTCTTTCGTCACCTGTTCATGAATTTGCTTCAGCGTCACTGTGCCGTAGATCTCCGGCTGGCGGCGGCCGAAGAGGTTGAGGTTGGGGCCGCCGACTACGAGGATGCGCTTTGGAGGGGTTGTGTCTGCCATAGAAGGACTCCGTTCTACGTGTGCAGGGTGTGCTCTCAGGATAGTGCCTGTTTTGGTGTGTGGTCGCCCGTCGCTTCCCAGGTCACGGAACGCAACGAGGCGCTTACAGCCCTCTCTAGAACATCTTAACGGAATTCTAGCGAGATAGCCTCCTCTTGCAGCCGGCTAGAACCTACCGTCGCGGACTTCAAAGTGCGTTGGTTTTGTGTAGGCTGGCAGGCCGCGCTCGCTCCAGTCGGCGGTCCAGTCGATCATCGTCTCCAGGGGTACAATGGGGCGGCCAAAAAGCTGCTGTGCTTGGGCGGTGCTGTTGATCCAAGCGGTGTCCGCCTCGGCGCCGACGAATCGCGGTGTCTGGTTGAAGCGCTCGCCGAAGGCGTGGGCCAGGGCGCGGATGCTCGTGGCTTCAGGCCCGCCGATGTTCACTGGGCTTGTGGGGGTGGTGCAGTGCAGCAGCGCGCGCAGGGCTTGGCTGCTGGCGTCGCCTTGCCAGATGACGTTCACGTGCCCCATGGTCAGCGGCACAGGCTCGCCGGCACGCACCCAGCGGGCCACGTCATGGAGCACACCGTAGCGCATGTCGATGGCGTAGTTGAGCCGGAGCAGGCGGCCCGGCGTGCCGTGCTGCTGTGAGAAGTATTGAAAGATGCGCTCGCGACCGACACAGGAGTTGGCATACTCGCCCACCGGCTCCGGCGCTACCGCTTCCTCCCACCCCTCCCCGTTAACTGGCGCGTAGGGATACACGCAGAGCGTTGAGAAGGCCGTGATGCGGGATTGCGCAAACGTCTCGGCCACAATGGCCGGCACATGCGTGTTCATGGCCCATGTGAAAGCCGGATCGTCCGCCGTGCCGAACTTCTTGCCCGCCATGTAGATGACGTTGGGCAAGCATGGCAAAGCGGCCACCGCCGCGCGGTCCAAGAGGTCGCAGGCAATGGTCTCGACACCCCAGGCCTCGAGGCGCTTCCGTACTTCGGGATCGCTAAAGCGCGCCACGCCGACGATGCGTTTCGTGGGAGCGGCGCGTTTGGCAAGACGCGCCAGTGTCGGCCCCACTTTGCCGCCGACGCCGAGAATAAGTATGTCACCGTCAAGCCGCTCTAGGTCGTCGATCAACGGCTGGCTGGGGCGCGAGAGCAACTCTTCCAGGGTGTCTTCATTGGCAAGATGTGGTGGGAGGGAATCCGAGTTAAGCAATTCCATGGGGTCGCATTCAGGGCAGGTTCAGTGTGTCGCTCCAGTCAAGTAGAAAGTACGTTCATACTTCGACAAGCTCAGCACGAACGTACTTTCTACATTTGCCTCTTGCAGATTCAGTGAGCAGTCCAGGGTCAACGACGAGAGTTGCGATAGCCAGCGAACAAAAGCACACGCCATTGGGCGGCTCTCCGTCAAGTGGTGGTTCAGTATACCATGTACCCTGACAATCTCAGCGCAAGCAAGGAGCGATGGCAGTGAAGCGGGTGATGTTCGACGATCTCTACACGTGGTCGGTCTTCAACGAGGAGAAGCAATTCGACTTCAACGGCTTTCTCTGGGTGCGAAAGGAAGGCAACATCCTCATCGATCCGGTGCCCATGAGCGCTAGTGATGCGGCCCAACTGAACGCGCTCGGCGGCGCGGCCCTCATCGTTCTGACAAACCGCGACCATGAACGGGATGCGGTAGCTTTCAAAGAGCGCACCGGCGCGCAGATCGTGGCGCACGAGGCCGACGCGCCGCTATTTGAACTGACGGTAGACCGCACCGTGACCGACGGCGAGGAGATCGTGCCCGATCTGCGGGTGCTGCACCTGGCACACGGCAAGAGTCCGGGTGAAATCGCGCTGCTCTGGCGTGACGACAGTGTGGCCTTCATCGGCGACTACGTGTGGGGACATCCTGTGGGCTCACTGATGCTCGGCGCGGAACCGGCGGTGGCCGACCCGGCCAAAGCGGCGCTGCAACTCCGCAAGCTGCTATTCGTCCCGCAACTCGACGCGTTGCTGCTCGGCGACGGCCACTCGATCCTGAGCGGCGCCCGCGACGCGCTGATCGCCATGCTGGAGGCGCGCACGGACATCTACATCAACCGCATCAATTTGGATGAGATTGAATGGTGGGAAACACGGCAGGCGCCCGGCGATTTCGGCTACGATTTCAAGAACATCGATCCGCTGATTGGCGCGCGGCACTTAGGTTATCAGGTAATCCGCCTCGCTCCGGGCCGCAAGGCGTTTCCGCTGCACTTTCACTACTTTGAAGAAGAACTCGGCGTGGTGCTGGACGGCACATGCACCATGCGGACGTCGCGGGGCAACGTGGCCCTGCGCAAAGGTGACTTTGTCGCGCTTCCGCCCGGGCCCAACGGAGATCACACGTACGTGAACGAGGGCACGGAACCGTGCACACTCTTACTCCTGAGCAACGTGGTGCCGAGTGATGTCAGCGAATACCCCGACTCCAACAAGGTGAACTTGCGCGGCGTGCGCCGCATCTTCCACAAGGAAAAGGCCGTGGATTACTGGGACAGGGAAGACTGATGGAGACGGCTTGCAGATTCTAGACGTATCGGCAGCAAGGAAGCAGCCATTCAATGCCGCAGCATGTTTCTATGCCAGTGACAAGCCGGCTGACGCGAATGATTAGCACTGTGTCACTCGGTATAGTACGGTATACGGAGAAGAATCGCGCGGAAGCATAGCCAGGAACGGGAGACTTATGGCGGCACCAGCAAATGTGCGCTTTGGCATTGCGGGGATGGACCACTGGTATGCCGGTTTTGCGGCGCTGCGGGGCATCGCCAGCAATGACAATGCGGTGGTGACGGCGGCGGCGCATCGCAAGACGGCGTATTTGGATGCGATCGCGCGGGACTATGACATCCCCTTTACGGCTGATGATTACCACGCCATTGTGCGGCGGGATGACGTGGACGTGGTCGTGGCGGCGTGCACCACGGCGGAAGCTCCCGCGCTGTGTGAGGAGGCGGCGCGCCACGGCAAGCACATCATCTGTGTCAAACCTATGGCCCTCACGCTGGACGCCGCCGATGGGGTGGTCGCGGCAGTAGAGAAGGCCGGGGTTGGATTCTATCCGTTGGAAGCAATACAAACCAGCGGCGGCGCGGCGCAGCAGTACGCGCAGTGGCTGCAGGAAGGCCGCATCGGGCGTCCCATCAGTGCCACGTCCATCCGGCGGGGCGGCTTGCCCACCCAGGAGTGGCCCGGCGTGCACGTAGAGCGCACGTGGTGGTTGGATGCAAGCCAAGCCCCCGGCGGCGGCTGGATCGATCATTCCATCTACGACATCCACATGCTGTGCAAATTGCTCGGGGCTGAGGTTGTCCGCGTTACCGGGGCCACCGCGAACCTGGTCCACAAGGATATTCCGCTTGAGGACTTTGGCGTGGCGACCCTCACCTTTGACAACGGTGTGGTGGCAACGCTGGAGGTCACGTGGTCGAGCGGCCCGGATTCCGGCATGCACGCCTTTCACCTCGTCGGCACCGAAGGGCAGATCGCCACCGACGGCATTTCCGGCAAGCTGGCTGTGCGGGGCAATTTCGCGCCCTGGCAGGGCTGGGTGCTCTCCGATGCTGTGCGAGATGCAGGCGCGGGCAGCATTGGTGCGATGGTAGATTTCGTGCTGGACGGCACACCGCTACCGGCTACGGTTGAGGACGGACGGACAAATCTGGCCGTCTGCCTCGCCTTCTACGAGGCGGCTCGCGACGACCGCGTCGTGATGTTGCCGTAGTACGCAAGTCACTCCCTCTCCCGGTGGGAGAGGGCCGGGGTGAGGGTGGATTGCAGTGTGGCGGCAATGGAAAGACACACTCAGTCACAAGGATCCCAATCCTGGCAGGTGAGCGCGGGCGCAGAGCCTGCCCCGTACGTGATACGGGGTTGCAAACCTGCGCTACCAGGCAACAGGCAGGCCGGACGCCACCCTTACCACGTTCATTAGCCGGACGGTGTGTGTAACGGCAATTGACGACCGTTCTCGCCGTTCTAATGTCACTGTGTTGTCGGCATACGACGCGCCACGTCCGAAACACGCCCGATCGTTAGTTTCACACTCGGTACGCCCATGAGCACGGTCATCGCGATAGCCAATCAGAAGGGCGGCGTGGGTAAGACCACCACTGCCGTCAATCTGGGCGCGTACCTGGCGCTCCATCAGCAGGCGGTGTTGCTGGTGGATTTGGATCCGCAAGCGAATACGACGGGCGGCCTGGATGTTCCCAAGCGGGATCCGAGCATCTACCATACACTGCGCAGCAATGCGCAGGTGCAGGACCTCATCGTTCCTGTGGAGAACGCGCCTAACCTCTTCATTTTGCCGTCAAGCCCGGCGCTGGCGGGCCTGGAGGCGGAGGCATTGGACCTGCCCGAGCGGGAGTATCTCCTGCGCTCGGCGCTGGCATCGGTGAAGGAAGACTATGCTTTCATCCTGATAGATTGTCCGCCGTCGCTGGGCATGTTGACCGTGAACGGCCTCTGCGCTGCCGACGAGGTGATTATTCCGGTACAGTGTGAGTATCTGGCGTTAGAGGGGCTGGCGCAGTTGCTGGATACGATTAGGCGTGTGCGTAGCGGGTTGCACCCGACGCTGGGACAGGTGCGCATCCTCATGACAATGTACGACACGCGCACGCGCCTAGCGCAACAGGTGCGGGACGAGGTGCGGTCGCATTTTCCCGGACAGGTGTTCGAGACGGTGATTAGCCGCAACGTGCGCTTGGCGGAAGCGCCGAGCCACGGCCGTACGATTCTGGCGTACGACCCGTTTTCGAAAGGGGCCGAGGGCTATCGACACCTGGCGGAGGAGGTCTTGGGAGCATCTTGAGTGAAAGCTTATCGCAAAACTGCCCTTCGACAGGCTCAGGGCGAACGGAAAAGCGGATACTACGTTCTTACAGGCAGGCGTAGCGCGGGGGCTTGTCCCCCGCTTGGCAGGGCAAGTAGCTGTGCGGAAGAGAAGATGGATTCCGGCTTGCGCCGGAATGACGGTTGAGAGGAGATAGGCGAGCGTGTCGCGTAGAGGTGGCTTAGGTCGCGGACTCGAGGCGTTGCTGCCGGAATCGGGTCTCCAGGACATCCCGGTGGAGCGCATTCGTCCCAATCCGCTGCAGCCGCGTCAGACGTTCGTCGCGGAGGAACTGGACGAACTCGCCCGGTCCATACGCGAGCACGGCATTTTGCAGCCGGTGGTGGTCAGCCGCCAGCCGGAAGCGGGCGCATATCAGTTGATCGTGGGCGAGCGCCGCTGGCGGGCAGCGCAGCAAGCGGGGCTGGCTACAATCCCCGCGCTCATTCGGCCCACCGGCAGCCGCGAGGCGCTGGAAATCGCGCTGGTCGAGAACCTCCAGCGGGCCAGCCTCTCGCCACTGGAGATGGCTGAGGCCTATGCCGCGCTCATAAGCGAATTCGGCATCACGCAGGAGCAGGTGGCGGCGCGGGTCGGTAAGAGCCGCTCAGCGGTGGCGAACACGCTGCGTCTCCTAAACCTCGTGCACGCCGTGAAGGAAGCCCTGGCCGCGGCTACGATCAGCGAAGGCCACGCGCGCGCCCTGCTGCGGCTCTCGGCTGAATTGCAGATATATGCCTTAGCTGAGATAGAAAAACGGGGCCTCAACGTGCGCCAGACTGAGCAACTCGTCAAGAAGCTGCTCGCCGCGCCACGCTCTGCCAGGACCAAGCCCTCCGATCCGCGCAGCGGGACCTGGGAGGACTCACTGCGGCGCGCGCTCGCCACAAAAGTGGAAATCAAGCGCCGCGGCAAGCAGGGTACAATCCGCATCCACTTCTTCTCGGACGAAGAGTTAGAGTCTTTGGTCGACCGGCTGCTCACAGAAGAGTACTAGCGCGCAGGAAATTGACAAGAATCTTGCCTTCCGAATATCCGTGCCAACACGCCTGAGCCTTACAGCAGCACCTTGCGCGGCTTATGCTGCAAAGGCAATCGCTATGGTCTCAATCGCGTAGCCGCCCAGCGGCACGGTGACCGTGCTGCCGGTGACCGCAAGCTCCGTTTCCAGGTCGCCCATCAGGTTGGTCACCCACGCTGCCTCCACCTCCCGCGGCAGTTGCAGCGTTACTGTCACGTCCTCGCCGTGTGCTTCAAACAAGCGCAACAGCCAGTTGCCGGGGCGGTCCGGGTGCTCCTGGATGGTGGTTATCACCACGTTCTCCGCGTCGGTGCGCACAAAGCTCTCCCGGTCGTTGAGGAACGTGCGGCCCGCGAACGGCTGCATGGGCCTGGCGGTGGCCAGCTTGGCGGTCTGCAAGGGGTTCCAGTGCTGCCAGCCGATCCGCTCCGCATGCGCGCCGCGCCAATCGCCCTCATGCGGCACGAGGGTCGCGTGGAACGTGTGCACGCCGAGGTTCGGGTATTCAAAAAATGGCGTGCCGCAGGAATAGGTCGTGCGCAGGGGCGTTGGGTAGATGGTGGTGCCGTGGATGGCGTGCACGCAGTTGCTCGTGCCCAGCGTGACGCCGTAGTCGCCGTTGGAAACGTCCAACCACTTTTGCACCCAGCGGGCGCCGTCGCCGCGATACGTGTTCGGCATCTCGTCCTTGCCAAAGACCACGTTGCCAAACGGCACTTCATACGTGACCTCGCCGTTCGCAACATTGAACGGCAGCGCAATGCGTACTTGCGTGTTCTTCGTGCCGTTCCAGTCAATGGAGGTTGTAAGGTCCACGCGCGGTTTGTGGTTGTGCAGTCGGACTTCCTGCGTGATCGGCGCGCCCAGCACGTGGCTGCGCAAGCTAACGGTAGTCCAAATAGGTCCGCGCTCCACCCATTGCACCTGCGTGGGACCCTCACTCGCGCACCATTCGCGACCGGTAAAGTTCGTGCTTGCCAGCCAATCTTCGCCGCGGGCCTGTACCGCAAGGGCCGCATCGGTCGTTTGAAACTTCATGGCCTGCTCGTCCAGAGAGTCTTCCAGGTCGAAGCGCAGGTCTTCCAGCACCACGACCTCGTTGAAGTAGTGGTCGGCCTCGGCGGCGAGTTCTACACTGGAACCGTCCGCCCGCTTCCATTGCAAACTCTTCACCATGCCATCGCTTACGTCCAGACGGAAGTGGTCGTTTTCCACCACGTGCTCGGCTTTCCCACGCCGGGTGGCTTGCTCGCCGCTGCCAAACTGCGGCTCCAAGTAGAACGTCTTGAAGCCCAGCGACGTCACGTCCTTGGCCAGAAACGCAAAGTCCACCCGCGAGCGGCGCACATTCGCTGCATCGGCACGGTCCTGGCTGGCGTTCTGGGTCTTTAGGACCTGGCACGGCATCTCGTTGCCCTGTCCGTCCGTGATGCGGATGCCTGAGACGTTGTCGCCCGGAAACTCCATGTAGTCTTCTACCACGTCAGAGCGGTCCCAGTTGAGCGCATTGCTGACGAGCAGCGTGCACGCCGCGTCGCTGGGCGGCGTGTAATTGACGTGGGTCGCAAACTGGTTGTTCGCCTCCCGCGCGATCTCCTGGCCGATCATGCGGGCATGCACCGCGGTCTTGTAGCGCACGTCGTTGTTGAGTTCGCCGTGTCTGCCCCCGAGGTTGTGGTCGTGGCAGTTGAAGAGGTCTTCCCAGGCGGGATCGAGTTCGGCGCGGGGATACGCGCCCAAGCCCAGCAAGCCGCGGATGGCGGAGAGCTTCTCCGCAGAAGCCAGCGCGTTTTCCGCGTGGCGTGCTTCCAGATAGACCCCAGGCGCCACCGCGTGCAGCGCATAGAAGGCATACGGAGACTGGCCGCCGTAGACCGGCAGATCGTCCAGCTTGCCGGTGCGCTCAGCGGCCTCGAAGAAGCCCGTTATCGTGGAAAAGGAAAAGTCCAGCGTGCCTTCGTCCGTGAGCTGCTTGGCTCTGGCGATCAAGTCCTCCGGTATCGGCGGCCGCAGGTCGGACTGCCCCATCATCAGCAGCACGGGCAGCGGCCAAATGCGCATCGCTTCCGAAATCGACTGCACTTCAAGGTTTTCGCCCTCATAGTGGCGCAACCAGGGCATGTCGGGATTGGTGAGCATGAAAGCCCAGCCATAGGTATTCATGTGGTTGGCCGCCAGCACCCGCGAACCATCGGGCGCCTGCCACCAGTAAACGGGAGAGTACGGGCGGAATCTCGAGCAAGAAAAGTACTTCACCCCCGCTTTGGCGAGCAATTGGGGTGTCTGCGGCGTGTGGCCGGGCAGGTCCGAGTGCTGCGCCGTGGGCAGATCAACGTCCAGCACGTCGCGGGCGAAGCGTTTGGCATGCACGATCTCACGCACCATGGTCTCGCCATCGAGCGCGTCCTCCATATAGCCCACCATGGCAGCAGTGGTTTCGAGCTTGCGCTCCTTCACAAGCTGCTTCACCGTGGGCAGGTATTCCGGGAAGCGCGCCAGGAAGTGCTTTAGGAAAGCGGCGTACTCCACCGTGAAACGGTAGTCCGGCACCGGGCCGGTAATAGCGTCAATGGACCCTTTGATGAGTTCGTCGGCGTAGGCGAGGCACTCGGAAATGCCCGCGCACCAGCCGAAGTCGAGGTGCGCGCCCGGTACTATGAAAATCTCCTCCGGCAACTTAATCTCATCCAAGGGGACTACGGTTGCCTTGCGGACGCTGTTGACCTCCGCTGGCCAAGTCTTGATTGCCATGAGATTTCTTCTCTCCTTCTGCTGCTTTCGAGTATGCACACTATTCATTCATCCTTCGACCCTTGACAAGCTCAGTATAGGCAAGCCCATGGAAAACGGAAACCGCTTTTTCTCATCCGACTTTTCTATTGGTCAAAGGCTTCGCGAAAGGCACAAAAGCACCATGGGAGCGCAGAGTTGCGCTCCCATGGTGACAAAAGACTTAGGAATCAGACGATATACCGGACCCGTTAGCTCCGGAAGGCGACGGCGATAGTCTCAATCTCATAGCCGCCCAGCGGCACGGTGACCGTGCTGCCGGAGACCGCAAGCTCCGTCTCCAAGTCGCCCATGAGATTGGTGACCCAGGCTGCATCCACCTCGCGTGGAAGCTGGAGCGATACCGTCGTGTCCTCGCCGTGGGCCTCGAAGAGACGCAGCAGCCAGTTGCCGGGGCGATCGGGGTGCTCCTGGATGGTCGTGATAACCACGTTCGCCGCGTCAGTGCTAACGAAGCTCTCCTCATCACTCAGGAACGTATTGCCCGCAAAAGGCTCCATCGGCGCGGCGGTGGCCAGCTTGGCGGTCTGCAGCGGGTTCCAATGCTGCCAGCCGACGCGTTCTCCGTTGGCGCCCCGCCAGTCACCCTCATGGGGCACCAGCGTCGCGTGGTAGGTGTGCACGCCGAGATTCGGGTACTCGAAGAACGGCGTGCCGCAGGAGTACGCCGTGCGGATGAGCGTCGGATATATGCTTGTATCCTTGATAGCGTGCACGCAGTTACTCGTGCCCAGCGTGACGCCGTAGTCGTCGTTCGATACGTCTAGCCACTTCTGCACCCAACGCGAGCCGTCGCCGCGATACGTATTCGGCACCTCGCCCTTGCCGAAGACCACGTTGGCATACGGCACTTCATACGTGACCTCCCCGCCCGGCACGTTGTAGGGCAGGGCCAGACGCACCTGGGTATTCTTGGAGCCGTTCCAGTCGATGGAGGTGGTGAGGTTCACGCGCGGCTCGTGGTTGTGCAGGCGGATCTCCTGCACGATGGGGGCTTCCAGCACGTGGCTGCGCAGGCAGACCGTCGTCCAAATGGGTCCGCGCTCTACCCACTGCACCTGGGTGGGACCGTCACTCGCGCGCCACTCGCGGCCGGTAAAGTTCGTGCCGGCCAGCCAATCCTCGCCTCTGGCCTGCACTTCCAGCGCCTCGTCGGTGGTTGGCACCTTCATGGCCTGCTCGTCCTGGGAGTCTTCCAAATCGAAGCGCAGGTCTTCGATCACCACAATCTCGTTGAAATAGTGATCGGCCTCGGCAGCAAGTTCGACGCTGGCGCCACCCGCCCGCTTCCACTGCAGACTCTTAACCGTGCCGCCGGTAACGTCCAGACGGAAGTGGTCATTCTCCACTACGTGCTCCATGGTCATGCGCCGCGTATTCTGGTCGCTGGCGCCGACCCGCGGCTCCAAATAGAAGGCCTTGATACCCAGCGACGGCACATCCTTGGCTAGGAAGGCAAAGTCCACTCGCGAATAGCTCATACCGGCAGCGTCTACGCGGTTTTCGCCGGCGTTTTGCGCCTCGATAACCTGGCATGGCATCTCGTTGCCCTGCCCATCGGTGATGCGGATGCCCGTAACGTTATCGCCGCCAAACTCCATGTAGTCCACCACCACCTCAGAGCGGTCCCAGTTGAGCGGATTACTCACGAGCAGCGTGCGTGCCTCGTCGCTGGGCGGCGCGTAGTTGACGTGGGTAGCGAACTGGTTGTTCGCCTCCCGCGCGATTTCCTGGCCGACCATGCGGGCGTGCACGGCCGTCTTGTAACGCACGTCGTCGTTGAGTTCACCGTGTCTGCCGCCAACATTGTGGTCATGGCAGTTATAGAGATCTTCCCAGGCGGGATCGATCTCGGCGCGCGGATAGGCGCCCAAGCCCAGGAGCCCGCGGATGGCGGAGAGCTTCTCCGCACTCGCTAGCGCATTCTCGGCGTGGCGGGCCTCCAGGTAGATGCGCGGGGCGAAGGCCGGAATGCAGTAGAAGGCGTACGGATAATGGCCGCCGTAGACCGGCAAGTCGTCCACCATGCCGGTGCGCTCCGCCGCTTCAAAGAAGCCCGTAATCGTGGAGAACGTGAAGTTAAGCTTGCCCTCGTCGGTCAGTTTCTTTGCCTTGGCAACCATGTCCTCCGGTATGGGCGGCCGCAGGTCGGACTGCCCCATCATGAGCAGCACGGGCAGGGGCCAGAGACGCATGGCCTCCGAAATTGAGTACACTTCCGGTTCATCGCCCTCATATTCTGGTAACCAGCCGAGTTCAGGGTTGGTGAGCAAGAAGGCCCAGCCATAGTTGTTCATGTGGTTGGCCGCCAGCACCCGGGAACCGTCCGGCGCTTCCCACCAATGCACCGGCGAATACGGGCGGAACCTGGTGTAGGAGAAATACTTCACTCCCGCCTTGGCGAGCAGTTGGGGCGTCTGCGGCGTGTGGCCGGGCAGATCGGAGTGCTGCGCCGTGGGCAGGTCGCATTCCAGCACGTCGCGGGCGAAGCGCTTGGCGTGCACGATCTCGCGCACCATGAGTTCACCGTCAAGCACGTCCTCCATGTAGCCGACCATGGCGGCGGTGGTCTCGAGCTTGCGCTCTTTGACGAGTTGCTTGACGGTGGGCAGGTACTCGGGGAAACGCTTTAGGAAGTGGCGCAAAAACGCGGCGTACTCCACCGTGAAACGGTAGTCCGGCGTTGGGCCGGTGATGGCGTCAATGGAGCCCTTGATGAGCTCATCGGCGTAAGCGAGACACTCGGAGATGCCCGCGCACCAGCCAAAGTCGAGGTGCGCGCCCGGGACGATGAAGATTTCCTCCGGCAAGGCGACCTCATCGAAGGGAACTACCGTTGCCTTGCGGACGCTGTTGACCTCCGCCGGCCAAGTCTTGATTGCCATGAAAACTCTGTTCTCCTTACTATAGCTTCGGAGCGTGCACGCTATCTGTTCGCTCTTGCGGTGTTTGGTTCGTCATGCCGGCGAAAGCCTACCTTGGTTCCGTCATTCCGGCGGAGGCCGGAATCCAGGGGGAGGGGAGGCATACCGTTCATCTCAAGTAACACGCGACCAACTACAGGACGCACTCCATCTCGCGGGCATTGTGGGAACTTCCCGGAATCAGCCGCGTCATCCTAAAGCCCACTTTCTCGTAAACGTGCTGCGCCCGCAGGTTATCGCCGTCCACAGTGAGTATGATACGCCTTTTGCCCAATTGCCGCGCAGCATCCTTCAGATGCTGCATGATTATCTGGCCCAAACCGCAATCTTGGTAGGCATCGGCCACCGCGATGCCAAGCACCGGACGGTCGGACTGCAGATTCTCGAAGAACCCATACCCCGCCGGTTCTTCTTTCCCGTCCTTCTCAGCCAGAACGAGGAATCTGATAAAGTCGGGGTCTTCCGCCTTGGCCGTGAGGTCCTGGGCCACTTCATACGTCCACGGTGTATGCGGACGAAACCAGTCGCGGGTCTGCTTGCCGAGCATCTGGAAGAATGCATAGAGCAGGTCGGTGTCCGCAGCGCGCAGACAATGAAAACGCACGTTGCCCAGCGTAGGCAAAGTGATGGAAGTTTCAAGTGATGGGTCAACCAAGAGTTGGCTCCGGTAGGTGCCCTTTGCTACGAGGTATTGCACTCAATCCGTCATTCCCGCGAAAGTTTGCCCCCTTGCAGGGGCGCTCGTCCCCGCAGGGGGCGCGGAATCCATCTTAGATGATTTTGTCGTACAAATCCGCCCAATGTGGATTAGGTTCTGTGGACATTTGCAGTATA
>JAAXIC010000004.1 GCA_012270555.1 Chloroflexota bacterium | reverse complement strand
CTCCCTTTCTCAAGATATAAGGACGAGCGGACTCCAGCTCTTTAGTCGGGCTTCCACTTCTGAGGGGCTCATTCTTAATAAGGTGCAACTACAAGTTTGCATTAGGTGGTGAGCTTGCCTGGTCTGGAATTGCCGAGGGTTCGAACCGTGTACGACGATTGGCAGAGGGTTTTACACACCGTCTTGTAGTGGAATGCCCAGTTTTTTGCCGGACGCTCGCTGAGATTGCAAAGCCAATGCACGCTTGCTAAAGCACTCTAGGGTAGTCAGAAATCAGGTACACTTAGTTTAGCCGTTCGCCGGTAACGATGATCTTGCCCGGCATGATCTCGACACTCTCGATGCGCAGTCCTTGCGTTTCGCCGACGTTCGCATCCAGGTACTCGTTAGCCTGCGCAGTCAGTTGGTCCCGCAACGCTTCCGGCATCGTCAATGCGCCCAACTTAGCCTCGGTAAACTCTATCCGCACAGTATCCTCGCTGACGACGAAGTGCCCCTTTGCCTGGATGTTGGCGCGGAAGGGCGCGATGATCGTGCCGCTGGCCGCAAACTCGTCCTGCTCGAACGTGACCACCAGATTGGATACGGGCGGATTATCGAGTGAAGCGATGAGCTCACCCAGCAGCGCCGTAAGATCGCTATCGGAAACCTCGATGGTGAAGCGGCCGGGTTCGTCGGCTTGTTTGATGGCGTCCTCGGCTCGCTGAATGGCCGCGGTTTGCTCTGAGACTACTTCTGGGGTCGCCGTTGACCCTGGCGTAGGCGTGCCGGACTCGTTTGCGCCGTCCTGGGAGGCGCCGGTTTGCGCTGATTCTCTGACGATTGTTGGCGTTGGGGTTGGCGCAACGCTTTGACCAAAGAGCGCGCTCAGCCCCGGCACTTCCACAACGCCAATGCCCGCAAGCAGGATCACGCCCAAGAGGATGAGCAAGAGAAATAGGGTGAAGAAGAGTACAGACAGCGCCTTATAAGTTTGCCACAAACATCCCATAGATTTCATCCGGTTTCCTGGGCAGTCTCTGTCTTCATGGTACAATACCGGCGACGCAGGGCAATTGTGCCTGCCGGCCGGTATCTATTGGAACGCGCGGCACTGCCCGCAGCACACGTTCCAGCGCCGCTACTCGGGGAAAGCGCTCTAGTCCCAGTTTCGGTCCATCCTTCGACCCTTCGGCAAAGCCTGGACTGAGCCTGTCGAAGTGCTCAGGACAAGCCGGTGCTCCTCAACCTATTACTTGCTCGTACACACTTACACTCAAAGGCTTGCCCAAGCATGAAGGACGCTATGCCGGAGCAGTGCCCTGACAGTGCTGCAGCGATGTGGGCTAAAAGCTCCCAGACTTTGTCGCGCTTGGAGCGATCGTGTCTCTGCGAACCGCGTAATCCGTCGCTAACTGCTCCCGAATGGGAGTTGCTTGCGGCATTCGGTCTCAGCACGATGGCTGCGGTGCGGCAGCGCATGGATGAACGCGCCATGCTCGCCGCTTACGATGGCGCGCCGAGTGCGCTCACGGAAATCCTGATCGAACACGTTCCGGTATTGTCGGAGCAGAGGCGTGTGCCAAACCGTGAGAGCGCGTGCATTAGAATTGGAATGGAAGAACTACTGGAAACCAGCATAGACTACGATCCGGAGAAGCTGCGGGTAACTCTACGTTTCACGGTTACGCGGCGGCGTGAGCGGGAAGGGGGCGCAGCACCGCAGGAATCCCCCCAGGGCCGGTTCTATGCCGTCACCTTTGGGGTGTGTAACGGTAGGGTCTTGCAGCGGGAATGCGGCACGATCCGGCGGCCCCTCGGTCAAGCCGTGGCGCAGCAAGACGTTGCGGTAGAAATAGTTACTCAGCGCATGCCATAAGCAACGAGGGTGCGCGAGACTGCTTATTGCCAACAGTCCCTCTCTTGCTACGCGCCTTGCCCAAGATGGTGTTTATGCCCCCAGCCTGTCCTGCGCCCGACATCGGGAAGCGGGGGACAAGCCCCAATGCTGTCGCATCAAGATTAAGACGGTACGCTCATTGGGTGCGCTCTGCCCCCTCGCCCTGGGGAGAGGGCCGGGGTGAGGGGAAATGGCAGGTGCCGACAGGCGGGCGCAGAGCCTGCCCCGTACGTGATACGGGGTTGCAAACCTACACTGCCGGGGACGTGAGGCGCGGTATTCATTGCCACTTTGTCCGCGGGGGCAACGCCCCCGCATGCGACAACATTGGGGGCAAGCCCCCGCACAACTGCTGGTTATTATTGCTCGAGCTTGCATTGACGGCCAGAGCATGTCGATCAAGTCTCGGCGGGTAGCACAGTTGCATCTCACACGGACTATTCGGCACAGTTAGATGCAGCCCGTTTCGCAGTATTTCTCAGCATGGATGGTCGTGTGTGTCGCTGCTTGGCCTGACCGACTTTCAAATCCTCCTCCTCACCGGCGGCCTGGTGACGTTCTTCGCAGCCGCCGTCGCGGGCTTGGCCGGGTTTGGCTACGGGCTTGTCAGTGTACCGTTGTTGATGCTCGTGCTGCCGCCGCGCGTCGTGGTGCCCGCTGTCACGACGCACATCTTTCTGACTTCGCTCCTCATACTTTTAGACGTCATCAAAGAGGTCAACCTCCGGCGCATTTGGCCCATGATGGCAACCGGCCTTATTGGTCTGCCACTCGGCGTTTACGTGCTGCTTGTCCTGAGCGAGGGCGCGCTCAAGGCCATCGTCGGCGTTGTCATCGTGTTCTTTGCGCTGGCGCTGCTGCTGGGCATCAACCTTGAGATCAAGAATGAAAAGCTTGCGCTCGCGCCGGTGGGTATTGCGAGCGGGCTACTCGCCTCTGGCATTGCCATGGCCGGGCCGCCCGTCATCCTCTTCTTCTCAAACCAAGGCATGCCAAAGCAGGTCTTTCGCGCGAACCTAGCCGCGTATTTCGTGTTTCTCAACGCCGTTACTATTCCCGCCCATGCGGTGAGCGGTTTGTTCACGGGAGAGGTTGTGCGGTATGCGCTGCTGTTCTTGCCAACGCTTGCTGCCGGCATGGTGCTGGGTATCTGGCTTTCGCGCAAGGTGCCGGAGGAGTACTTCAAACGCCTGGTGTTGCTGATCGTGCTCTGCACCGGGCTGCTCTCGATCACCTCGGGTCTCGGGCTTTTCTAGGCAAAGCCGGTCTTGCGGAGCGTCTCCATGATTGCCTCCCAGCGCTTGGGATAGCTGGGATGACTCATGTGCGGCTCGAAGCCGAGCTTCAGGTAGATGTGTATGGCGGGCAGGCGCACGTCGTCGGTGAGGAGTTGCACGGACTGAAGGCCACGCTCGCGGAAGCGGTGCAGAACCGCAAGTGAGAGCCAATAGCCAAGACCCTGGCCGCGATGGTCCGGATGCACGCAGACCATATGCACGGTGCCGCGTTCGGGTGGGTTGTTCTCTTCGTGAAACGCAGTGGCGGTTCCCACGGCCTCTTCACCCATGACGGCGAAGAACATGCCGCCAGGATCGAATCCCGGTGCTGAGATGATGTTCTCGCGGCACGCCTCCACCGTCCAACGAGAGTTCATTGCTACCCCTACAAGCTCCGTCCAAAGGACTTCGTCATCGGGCTGGTAGGAGCGGATGCGGTACGGCTTCGGCACCTGCAGTGGAGGCAGGTCGTCCAAGTGCGGGCGTACCATTACCAACTGTGGATTCGACGCGCTCACTGCGCTACTCCTTTGGCTGCGCTGCAGTTGGATCATTGAAGATTGTCCCGCCCCAGGTGTCCACGGTTGGCTTGCTCCACGGGGTGGGAATATGCCGGTAGGGATGCTTGCGGAGCGCCTCCTCGTCCAGTTCAATGCCCAGTCCCGGCGCATCCGGGATGCGCAAAGTGCCGTCCGGTTGGAGGACCTCCAGCGAGTCTTTTACGATATCCTGTCGCCAGGGGCAGCCGAACAAGAAGGACTCGAGAATAGGGACGTTGGGGATGCAGCCGACTGCTTGCAGAGTTGCCGCCATCGCCACCGGGCCGTAAGGGTTGTGGGGGACTACCGGAATGTCATAGGTTTCGGCCCACGCGGCGATCTTCTTGGCCTCCAGAATGCCGCCGGTGTGGCTGATGTCGGGCTGGATGATGTCGAGGAGTTGTTGCTCGATGTATTCGCGGAAGCCCCAGCGGGTGAAGAAGCGCTCGCCCGCCGCGATGGGCATGCCGATCTGCGCCCGCGCCAGCTTGGCATAGGCGGCGGGATTATCCGGTCGCAGCGGTTCCTCGTAGAAGAAGGGCCGGTAGGGCCGCAGCGCTTCCGCCGCCGCTATCGCGCTGGTGACGTTGAGGCGACCGTGCACTTCCACGCAAAGATCGATGGAGTCACCGACCGCCTCGCGCACCTCCGCCACGCTGGCTGCGGCTTCCCTGATCTCCTGCTCCGAAGCCGTGATCCACGCGGTAAAGGGGTCCCACTTCAGCGCGGTGTAGCCTTGCGCCACCACCGCTTGCGCTGCCGTGGCAAATTCGTCCGGCGTGCTCGCGCCCTCGAACCACCCATTGGCGTACACGCGGACATGGTCGCGGCACGGACCGCCCAGCAGCGCGTGCACCGGCAGACCGGCATCCTTGCCTTTGATGTCCCAGCACGCCTGCTCCAACGCGCTGATTGCGGTGTTGTAGACCGGCCCGGTGCCGCCGTACTCACCGCGGTGCAAGAGCTGCAGATTGGCTTCAATGTGCCGCGGGTCCTCGCCGATGACTACGGCGCCGAGTTCCTCGATGGCGGTAGCCGCGGTGTGTTCTTTCCATGCCAGCGGCGCTTCACCCCAGCCGTGAAGACCGGCGTCGGTGGTGACTTTGGCAAAGACCCAGTTCCACCACTGGCCGTCGACAATATAGGTCTGGATGTCCTTGATCTTCATGCGCTTATGGGATTTGCGCTTTGTGGTACGTGCGTATGAATTCGACGAGGTTCTTCGTTATCACGTCCAGGAACGCCTTGCCTTTCTCGGCGGTAGCCAGGGTCGGGTCTCCCGATACGCCGGTCGTGCCCGGATCGAACACCGGCCAGAAGTAGACCGGCCCGCCCGTGGGCATACGCGTGGGCGGAATGCGCAAGTCTTTCACCGCCGTGCTCATGTCCACCAGTTCCTGCCGCAGGTAGAGCATCATCGAGGTCTCGATTTCGCAGGCATGCCCGACCTTCTTGCGCTCGCCCTCCACCAGTTCCGCCAACTCTGCCGCTGCCAGGTCCCAGTAGGTCGTTGCGGCTACTTCGATGCCCTCGGCGCCGAGCTTTAGAGTAGTCGACTTCATCGTATTGTCGTTCCCGCCGTGGCCGTTGAGCAGGATTATGTGCCGAAAGCCGTGTTGCCACATGCAGGTGACAATTTCGCTAATCACCTGCGAGAAGGTGTCAACTGAGAGCGTAAGCGTGCCCGTAAAGTGCATGTGGTGCGGCGAAACCCCAGTCCACAATGACGGGGCCACCAGTACCGGAATCTCCGATAAGAGGGCCTGCGCCGCCGACAGCGCTACGGTCTCCGCCATGAAGATGTCCACGTCCACCGGCAAATGGCGGCCGTGCTGCTCGATCGACCCCACCGGCAGGATCACGACGGCGCCGTGATCGCGCATCTCCGCGATCTCCTCCCGCCGCATGTGTTGCCATACGTATCGTTCCATGAGTCTCTCCTTATATATCCGGCACTCGTGTAACTGTACCTTTAGGCTATTCCAAGATTCTTCGCCAATCCCGCGTCACCGGCGGCTCGTCATTCCCGCGCGAGCTCTCCCCCGTGCGGGGGCGCGGAATCCATCTTCTCTCTGTCAACTGAACGCCGGGCCCGGCGGGGGACAAGCCCCCGCGCTATATCTTCCTCTAGATTCCGCGAACCCTGTTCGCCGCCGCGCTCGGAATGGAATGGAATGTCAATACTACTTCGTTCTTCTCGTGACATTGGCATCAGAGAGTAGCTTCACCCGGCGCGGAATATGGCTGGATCAGCTTTGCGGCGCTCAGTGTTTCCAGCACGCCGTCACCGCGATACTCGACCGTTCTCGAGTCGATCTTGGTGCAGGCTTTGCCGTCAAAGTAGATGCGGTCGACGAGATCCGTACTGTTATAGCGGATCCGCACCGTGTTCGTGGGCGGCGCGCCCAAGGGAGTCAGTTCTGATACCCGCTCCACTGTTCGGCGCGCCTTCGCTTGGAGCAGTTCTCGCGCCCGCTGCGGTGAGAGCATCCGTGCCGCGTGGCGTCCGATAGCTTGCTTCACCTGTGCGGTCTCGATGTTGCCCAGCAGGGCACGGGCTTCCCCACATGCCTTGTCATCGCCGGTAACGAGACCCACCGGCACCCCATGGGCGCCTGCGATCAGCGCGTCGATCATGATCTCTCCTGCCGGCGCGCCGTTGATCCAGATATCCTGATAAGAGGCCGAACTCATAGTGTGGTCGCGCACGGCGTTCGCGGTGCCGGACATGGCGTGGTAGCCCACCAAGAACATAACGTCGGCACCCTCCAAGAAGGGAAACCGCTGCTGATGGGCGCCGCCGGTAATGTACTCGGCGTCAGGATGCAGTTCCTCATAGATGAAGTTGAAACCGGAGCTATGCGCATCCTCCACGAGCACTTCGTCCGCGCCGCCGGCCAATGCGCCGGCAACCACGGCATTGGTGTCGTTCACGAGCATGCGCCGGGCCTCCTGGTAGAAGAGCCGCCCGTGCCCGAGTTGCTCCGGGATGACGACTCCGCTGATCCCTTCCATGTCAACGGCAATGTACGCTTTCATCTTCGCACGTCCTTAGTGAAGATATGCCACGCGTTTCGCACCGAACGACAGCGGTTACTTCTGTCGGGAGTTTTCCGCCGTGCGGGAGTCTTCCGCCAGGGTGCGTGAGGGCGCCGTCCGTTCTACCCCGCAGTGGCGCTGAATCTCGGTTGGTCTGCTTCCTCGCACTGAACGAACATGGTCTCCGCGCAGCGGGTTCGCTTCACCTTGCCAGGCGCCTGGCTACGGCAAGGCATGACCGCGACCGCGCTCAAGTTGGACAAAGATAGGTTATTATAGTCACCCCTACCGCCATACGTAAACGCGCGCCTGTCGTTAGCTGACATGCTCCAAAAACTATGGTACTCTCATGAAGTACGTTTCTCGCGTGCGTCTCCCGTACGAGCCTCAGCAGGGATAGGGGATTTTCCGTAGGTGCGCTTAGGGCGCAGTGTCGGCTCCTGCGAAATGCGATCAGACCATTCCGGCGGCCACGCCATCACGGTGAAGAGGAGAATTAACCCACGATGCGATGTCTGAACCGGGTACGTCCCATAGTCGGGGCGCTTGCCCTCACGGTGCTTCTTTTCGGGCTGGCGACGGCGCCGATACATGCGCAAGAAACGACGACCTTTACGTCGGCCGTGGTCACCAAGAACTACTACGATGAGACCTTGGAGCACAATATTCCGAATCTCCGCGTGATTAGGAACGGTCAAACGCACGAGGTAAACTTCCTCGACCACTACAATGCCACCGGCGGGCTCACACGCTGGGGGTTTCCAACCTCTGAGGTGGTGGAAGAGGAGACCGGGAATCTCGCCCAATACTACCAGCGCGGCGTGGTTGATTGGCACTGGCGGCAGGACCTGGGGCGCTACGTGATGGAACGCCGCTTGGCGTGGGACTTCTTTGGCGGCGGCTCCGGCGGGAGTGTTGATCTCGGAGTCGAGCCGGGCCGCTTCAATCCCCATCCCGGAGAAGAGATCGGGCCGTGGGGTCATAAGGTTTCCGACTTCTCAAGCGAGGGAATCTATACGGGGTTCAAGAGCTTCTTCGAATCCCTTGGCGGCATCCAGGCTTTCGGCTTCCCCAAGACGGATGCGCGCATTGATAGCCGCTCGCTGGGCACGCTGTATATTGAAGCGGCGACACCTGGCTTCATTCGCCAGTACTTCCAGGCAGCCGTGCTTGAATTCCATCAAGGCAGCCCGGAGCCGGTCCAATTGCGGCTGCTCGGGGACGATCTTCGCAACCTAAACTATCCGAGAGACAGTTGGGGGACTTATGCGGCGTTCAGGGCTGCGACTCCGCTGGCTCTCGGGCAGCGCTACGTAGTACAACGTGTGATGCGAGGATTTAATTCAATTGGACAGCCCGTGGCTCCTGATCCTACGCCCACGCCGCGGCCTGGCACGCCGGTTGCGCCCACCGCCACGCCGGCGCCTGGGGCTACGCCGGGACCTACGGCTACGCCCACACAGGTTCCGGTGACACCGCAAAGCGCGAGCGTCTGGTTTGGGACGTCTGACAGGGGACTCGCTCACTTTGACGGCACGAACTGGAGGACTTACCGCACCTTCAAGGATCCGATACTACCGGACGACGCCATTAACGACATCTTCATTGCCGCTGACGGATCGAAGTGGTTTGCGACCCAGAGTGGTCTGGCGCGGCTGCACGGCACTACTTGGTGGCTATTCGACACCAGCACGGCGGGCTTTGCCGGCAACGAGGTCACTTCCGTGCACGTACTTGGTAATCTGGTCTGGATCGGCACGGACGGCGACGGCGCTTCATTTGGGATTATTTCAGGTAGCACCATTCGCTGGGAGAAATTGGACAGGGACAACTCCCATATCCTGTCCGATATCGTCCGAGACGTGCTGATAATTGACGAGCGACTCAACCGCGTGTGGCTGGCCACGGCCAGTGGTGCCGCGATTTTCAATGACGGCATCTGGCAGCCATTCCAGAACATCGACACCACGAGTCTGGCGGCTCATTCGGGCAAGGTATGGGTAGGCACGAACGGCCACGGCGTCAGCGTATACAATGGTGTGACATGGACGGACTATACAACCACCAATTCCGACATCGCCAGCGATACGATACGCGACATCACCATAGGCCCGGACAGAAGAGTCTGGCTGGCAACGTCAAACGGTGTCAGCGTGTACGATGGCGCCAGATGGACAAATTACAACAGCTTTGCCTCGGGCATCACGAGCAATGACGTCTATAGCATCGCCATAGACGCGGCGGGGCAGGTCTGGGCGGCCACTGATGAAGGCGCCAGCGTGTTGTTAACTAGCGGGGTCTGGCGGCCGTACCAGACCGCAAATTCCGACATTCATGACGATGCGCTCCGGGCGGTAGCGGTGGAGTAAAGACTAGCGGCCCGGGTTGGCAGCACAACAGCGCAGCAGAGAAATGAGTAATGACCGCACTAGCCACATTTTCGCTAGTGCGGTCATTCATTGATGAGAGGGTGCAAGGGGCGGTGCGTCACGCACAGAGACTCTACCGGCTACTGGAAACCGCGCGGCGTCTGCGATCACTGGCGGGCTACCGTCGCACTCTCGCTCTGGGAGACTTTTGCGATACCCTCGCCGAAGCCGGATAGTCCCCTCTCCCTCGATGGGAGAGGGCTAGGGTGAGGGTGAATCTCCTCTGGTTTGGTCCCATTTCGGTGGTTTGTCTCCGATGGTGGAAGTCCCACAAAGGCTGGGAACCCGATTTGCAAGATTTCCCCTCACCCCGACCCTCTCCCCAAAGGAGAGGGAGATATTCTTTTGCCACCGTCCGAAGTTATGCAACAGTCTCCGCTCTGGGAGAGCGCAGCGTTATGCATATGGCGGATTCTGCTATGCTGAATCCATGCGAGACCCAATACGACACGTCAAAGCGCTTGCGTTCGCGGTTGTGGTATTCCTGATTACCTCGTTCGCCCTTACGCAAGCAAATCCGAACGTCTTTCCCTTCATGCCGTATATCTGGCCCTACGTGACGGGGGGCACTTTGACCTACACCGGCACGGAGCTCGAAAGCGCGCCCGCGCCTGCCTTTACACTGCTGGACCAGCGCGGCGCGGCGGTCTCCCTCGCGGACCAGCAAGGGAAGGTGGTGCTGCTCACCTTTCTCGACCCGCTCTGCACCGATAACTGCCTCATTCTGGCGCAGCATATTGCCGCCGCGTATGGCGATTTAGGGGTGGATGCGGAAGACCTGGTGGTGCTGGCCATCAACATCAATCCCGCCGAGCAGACCCAGGAAGCGATGCAGACATTTCTCCAGAGGCAAGGGCTCGACGCGAGTCCGGCCTGGCACTTTCTCAGCGGAGAATGGGAAGCAGTGACAGAGGTCGTCGCTGCGTACTATGTATCCGCGGGCGAGCCGAAACCCAGCAAGCCGGGCGAGGTCTTGCACCAAGACGTGGTGTTCTTGATCGATCGGAGCGGCGAACTGCGGATACTCATAACCTATCCCACGCCGGTGGGCGCCGCGTTGGAGGACATCATCGTGGAGCGCGTGCGGCAACTATTGTAGTTTCTCCACGCTCTCTACCACATACTGCGGCTGCGGCTCGTCCTCCTTGCCGCAGGAGCTTGGAAACGTGAGCATACGTTCGGCCGCTTCGCGCACGACGACCCGATAGGTGCCGGCATGTGAAGCATCGGGTGCCGTGTAAGCAAGCGTCACGGTGGCGCTGCCGTCGTCCGCATTGCTAGCGGTCGTTTCACTCCTCACGCGGTATGTTGTCCACGGCCAATTCTCAGCCATCAATACGGCGTGCTCGGCGGCTTGTTCCAAAGGCGAAAGCCGGCCCCAACCGCGATATTGCCGGTCAAGGGCAGTGAACGATCCTTCACGCGTGACCAGATTGGGCAAAGCATCGGCGGTAACATAGGCATAGTAGCGGCCTTCAGGAAGGTCGAGCAGGGTCGGCGCCATACGATGTCCGCCCAGGTGACTGCACCGCCAGACACGCAGCGCGTCCGGCTGGGCGCGCGCGTAGACTTCGCGCAGTTCACGGTAGATTTCAAAGCCGAAGGTGGCGCAGCAGCGGTCGCGGCTGCCGTGGTTGCACACCAAGAGTTCGCGGATGTGGCCGGTTGCTTGCTCATATGCGCCGAACCGCTGGATTTCGCTTGGACTATAGAGCAGTGCCTCTACAAGCGCCGCTAATTGCGCCGGTGGCACGAGGAATTCCCGCTTCGCGTAGGTTGGCGACTGTTCATCGGTGTGCGCAAAGGAGAAGAGGCGGGTGAGGCCTGCGTGCGTATACTCGGGATCGGGCATGAGGCCCGTGACGCGGGGTTCAATGCCGTCATTGGCCGCGCGCGCGATCACCTCCCAAACCTCAGCCGGAAACGTGGCGGACTCCGTTATTTCGCGCGCCCACGGGACCTCGCATTCCAACGCAAGGTGCGTGAGGTAGGTCGGTGCCGTGCCGATTGGGTGAAAGCCCGCTGCTTGCGCTACACGCGAACAGAAGGCCATGCTTGCGGTACTCTCCACCATACTCCTCTTCTCGGCTGCTATGCAGAGGAACGCAATCCAAAACGTAGCGCGGGGGCTTGTCCCCAATTTTGTCGCATCAGGGGGTAACGCCCCCACGGACAAAATGGCATGAATACCGCGCCTCACATCCCCGGTAGCGTAGGTTTGCAACCTGCGCCCGCCTGTTGGCGCCTGCCATTTCCCCTCACCCCGGCCCTCTCCCTAGGGAGAGGGGGCAGAGCGCGCCCAACGAGCGTACCGTCTTAATCTTAATGCGACAGCATTGGGGCTTGTCTCCCGCCTCTTTGCAAAGAAAATGCCTGGGATACGGCACAGGTTGCAAACCTGTGCTATCGTCGCCCCTACGCATGTGCTTGCGCAAAGTCATCGATACAAACGTGTTGCGCTACGAGCGCACGCGTCCGCATACGACCGTGGGCTTCTCCCCGCCGAGATTGTCGGCTCGCGGACACATCCCGCCACTGCACCATGCTACACTAGCAAGGAATTCACCGTAGGGCAACGCGGCAGCGAGGAATGCGCCGAGTGTGATCACGCTAGACCTGCTCCGTGTCGCACTGCGTTGGGTGCACCTGACTGCGGCGGTGATGTGGATCGGCGGCACGTTCTTCTACCTGCTGGTGATACGACCAGCGGTGGATACCGCGGAGAAGGCTGCCGGCTGGAGCAAGCTTCGCCAAGGGGTTGAGCGACGTTTTCATGAGATCGTACAGCTTTGCATCTGGACGTTCTTCATTTCCGGCGGCATCCTGACGTATGACCGGCTGACATCGGTGAATCCGGGGTTGGATTATATAGCCGTTCTGGTGCTTAAGGTACTATTGGTTATATGGATGGTATGTATATCCGGCGGGCTGCGGCGAGCGGGTGTCCGTAAGCCGATCAGCACGCAGCAGCAGGATGCGTCCGCGTCGCAGGGCATCTTTCGTCGGCTGCGTTCGCCCGTGGTGCAGGTCGCCGTCATCGGCAGCGTTGTCTTGTTACTGGCTGACGTGCTCAAGGTAATTGCAGAGAGCGCATTGCGTTCTCAATAGAAGCTGAAAGACTGGTCTAAATGGCAGGTGAGGTCGCGTTGGAGCGCGCGGGCGGGCGTAACCGTCGCGTCTTCGACATCAAGATCATCGTGGGCGGCGTCATCATCCTGCTGGCGGTGGCGTATCTGGTTGTGGCCGCTTTGCCCTCGGGTACGGCGTACTACATCACGGTGAGCGAGTTGGCGGACATGGGTGAGCGCGCGCAAACGCAGCAGACGCGCGTCTCCGGCAACGTCGTGCCCGGCACAATCGTGCGCAGCGCCGAATCCCAGGACGTGCGCTTCCAGGTCGAGGATGAGAGCGGCAGGCTGACGGTTGTCTATAGTGGTGTCCTTTCCGACATCTTTGGCGACCACGTCCAGGTGGTCGTAGAAGGAAAGCAAGGGCAAGACGGCGTCTACTACGCCGATCAGGTCTTTGCGAAGTGTCCGTCGCGGTTCGAGGAAGCAGCCCCAGCCGGTAAAGACTACGCCCAACCTGGGTAAGAAGCAGGTGTATGTGCTCAATTGCAGGCCATTGCGTCTGGCAGAAAAGCAACTGAAAGCGACCGCTCATCCTGCACATCGGGATGGGCGGTATCTTTGTCTGGCACCGGATGCAGCATGCGCCGGTGGGATAACACGCGAGGCGGCGATGCCAAAAGAGGATGGAGCGCGGTGCCGCAAATTACCTTAAGCCGGGGCAATTTTGGGGTACCGCAATGGCTGCGAGAGTATCGACGTGGCATGCGAAATGAGCGAAACTCCCGGGCAGTGTGAGTAAGGCACGATGACGGCAAACATCGGAACAGCGCTCCTCTTCATCGCGCTCTTGGCGGCGCTCTACAGCGCTGTTGCCTCGGTGCTAGGCGCGCGGCTGCGTGTGCCGGAATTGGTCGTCAGCGCGCGCAACGCCGTGCTTGCCGTGGCCGCGTTGGTGGTGCTTGCGGCGTTGACCCTCATGTACGCGTTCGTTACCCATGACTTCAGCCTGAAGTACGTTGTCGCCCAGTCCACGCGCTCCCAGCCGTGGCCGTACATATTCAGCGGCTTTTACGGCGGTCAGGCCGGCTCCCTGCTCTACTGGTCGCTTACGCTGGCGTTGCTCTCGACTGCCGTCATAGTGATCCACTTCCGGACCGACCGTCAGCTTATCCCATACGTCATTACCGTCCTCATGGCCATCGAGGCGTTCATTCTCACGGTCCTCAACTTCATCTCGTCGCCCTTCGAGACGGTGTCGCCGGTGCCGCCCGACGGCCGGGGGCTGAATCCGCTCCTCCAAGACCCGGGCATGTTGGTGCATCCGCCCATGCTGCTGGCGGGATACGTGAGTGTATCGATCCCCTTTGCCTTTGCCTTGGCCGCGTTGATCACGGGCCAGGTGGACAACCGCTGGCTCAAGGCGACGCGCCATTGGGCGTTGCTGGCTTGGCTCTTTCTCTCGCTCGGTAACCTGCTCGGCGCGTGGTGGGCCTACCATGTCCTCGGTTGGGGCGGCTACTGGGGATGGGACCCGGTGGAGAACGCCGCAATCATGCCTTGGTTTGCGATGTCGGCCTACGTGCACTCCGTTCTCGTCCAGGAACGGCGGGGGATGCTGAAAGTCTGGAACATGGTGCTCATCATCGTGGCCTTCAACCTCGCCATCTTCGGCACGTTCGTGGTGCGGAGCGGCATCCTTTCCTCCGTGCACTCGTTTGCGGTCTCCGAGATCGGCCCCTACTTCTTTGGCTTTCTGGCGGTAAGCCTCATTGTGTCCCTCACGTTGTTGCTGCTGCGTCTCCCGCAACTGAAAGACGAGCATAACTTCGACTCCATGCTGTCGCGCGAAGCCTCGTTTCTGTTCAATAATCTCCTCTTCGTCTCCGTCATTCTCGTGACGTTTCTCGGTGTTATTTTTCCTCTACTCTCGGAAGCGCTCCAAGGGAGAAAAATCAACGTCGGCGCGCCCTTCTACCAGCAAGTCAACGGCCCGCTGCTCTTGGCGATCGTTGCCCTCATGGGTTTGGGCATGCTCGTGCCGTGGCGGCGCGGCGCGCTGCGCGCGCTCTTGCGCGGACTGCGCACTACTCTGGCTGCTACTGCCATAATCACGGTTGCCGCCATCGTGCTTGGCGCGCGTTCGCCGTGGACGATACTCAGCGTCGCCGCTTGCGCGTTTGCGTTGGTCGTCGCCGTGCGCGAGTTTCATCGCACGGCCCTGGCCCTAAGGCGTGCCCAGCAGACACACTATCCGACCGCACTGCTCGCGGTCTTCCGCTACAACCGCCGCCGCTATGGCGGTTACCTTGTTCACGTGGGGGTGGCGATCATGGGCATCGCCATCGTAGGTTCCTCGTTCTTCCAGACGGAGCGCTCGGTGAGCATGCGTCCTGGACAGAGCGTGGAGGTCGGCCAGTACACGGTGGCTTACCAAGGGCTCACCACGTGGAGCGAACCGGGCAAGCACCGCACCATCGCCGCGCTGCTCGTGCGCAACGGCAACCGGTCGTTCGAGGTAGCGCCGCAAAAAGTGGTCTATGAGAATTGGGAAGAACAGCCGATTAGCGAGGTTGTGATCAAAACGGTCTACCCGCAGCTTGATGACGTGTACATCGTGATGGCGGCTTTTGGCGAAGACGGGACGGCGAGCTTTCACATCTTTGTGAACCCGCTGGTGGCTTTTCTCTGGCTTGGCGGCGCGCTGCTCGTCATCGGCGGGCTCATATCCTGGTGGCCGGAGGCGGTGCCTGCGACTGTTGACGTGCGCGCCGGCCGCTTGGCGCCGGGCACGGTATCGTCCTAGGGAGCAACTGGGATGGCGTTCTACGGCACAACCGGAAAGCGTGCGCACGGGGCAAGGTTTGTGGTCAGTAGCGAACCGCGCCGCTCCTCTCCGTGGTACGCAGGAGTAACGGTGTTCTCAACAGGGGCCTTTGCCGCGTTCGCGCTCGCCGTGTTGCTGCTCCAACTCGGTACCCACACCATCAGGGCGCAATCTATCGACGAACAGACCGTGGCCATCGCCAAGCAACTCAAGTGCCCGGTCTGCCAGAACATCCCGGTGGCGTACTCCCAGTCGCAGTTGGCGGAAGAGATGCGTGAGGTAATTCGTGAAAAGGTGGCGCAGGGCGAGAGCGAGGAAGCGATCATCCAGTATTTCGTCGACCGCTACGGCGAGGACGTTTTACTCGAGCCGCGCCGGGAGGGCTTTAGTCTTTTGTTGTGGGTAACCGCTATTGGCGTGCTTGTCTTCGGCGCGGCTATCGTTGGTATCGTGCTCTGGAATTGGCATCAGAGCCGGCCTGATTCGGCTTCCGCAACGGTGCTGGCGACTGATTCTCCCTCCGGTGACTTAGAAAAAATCTTCGAGGAAGAGTTCGGGCGCTACAAGCAGGACAAGCGTTCATGAGCATGGTGGTGTTTGGCGGCGTGTTTGGCGTAGCGGCGTTGCTGTGGATTCTGTGGCCGCTTGTCAAACGCAAAGGGGCGCCCGCTACGCACCGGCGAGAAAGTGTACGCGACGACATCGCGGAGCGCACACTGCTGCTCTATCAAGAACTTGAGGAAATCGATCTGGAGCACGAGCAGGGCGATCTCACCGCGGAAGAGTACGCCTCTCTGCGCGAGACCCAGAAGCAGCGCGTGCTTGCCCTGCTTCAGACCAGGCAACGGGAAGCCGATGCTCTGGACGAAGCCAAAGAGCGCGGCGACACGAACGCGCTCAGCGACGCTATCGAGGCCGAAATACTGCGGATACGCGCCCGGCGTCGCGGGGAGCAGTCAGTGCCTGCCGACCAAGTGTCTGCCGCAGAAGTGCCGGCGCCCGCCACGGCGCGAGGCATGCACTGGCTGTGGATCGGCGTGCCCGTCCTCCTCGTCCTCATCGCATTTGGCGGTATCTTTCAGCTCTATCGCGCCTCTTCCCGCACACTCACGCAGCAAACGCCTATAGCCCAGATCGACGCAGCAGTACTCGTGGGTTTTGCCTATGTCGCTCCCGATCAGGTGCTCCTGGCGAATGCGAGCGGCTTGCTGGAGAGCCGTGACGGGGGCCGGGCGTGGACGCAAAGCTCGCTGGACGTTGTACCCATAGCCATGGCAGTATCGCCTGCCGGAGCAGGCTTCGCGTACGTGTTTTCCGAAAGTGGTGTACACGTAACGGCTGACGCCGGCCGCACGTGGCAGGCAATCACCGGCACGTTGCCGGGCGCTGAGATTCTCGCGGCAGCCGTCAACCCCTACCTGCCAACGGAGGTCTACGCCAGTTTCGCCGATGTTGGATTGCAGCGTTCACGCGACGGGGGCAGGACCTGGGAAGCGGTCGCGACGCCGGACAACGAGGCAATCGTGGCGATTCACATGGGCAGCATCCCCCCGCTCCTTTTCATTGCCGTAGAATCGGGGAGAGTGCTGGCGAGCAGCGACGAGGGTGAGACGTGGCGAGCGGCGAGCGGCGCGGTCACCATGGCCTTGCGGGGACCCGTCCGCGCCCTCACCGGCGCGCCTGACGGCAGGGTGCTCTACGCGGCGGCGCACACCGGACTGTACATGTCGACGTCGGACGGCCAGACGTGGGTGGATCTGCCCCTGCGCAAGCCGCTTGTGGCAGTGACAGTAGACCCGGCGACCGACCGCACGGTGCTCGCCGTAACCGAGACGGGAGAAGTGTACCGCAGCACCGACGGCGGCATCGCGTGGAGAAACGAACAGTGAGATCTCCTGTGCAAGCAACGCTTGACAGCGGCCTCAGAGGTTTGTCGTTACCGCTAGGACAGAAAGCCGACCAAATGGAGGTTACAGGGCTCCCGCCCAAGCGAGAATCTATTTCGGCATCTTATCCGTCATTCCCACGAAAGCTCGCCCCGTGCCGGGGCGCAGAATCCATCTTCGCAGACACGGCAAGTCGTTTGGCCGTCAAAGTCTCAAGAGCTAAGCTCAACTCCCTGTCGCCAAGACGCATCGCCTTATCCTTGCTCTTCGCGATTCTCCTCAGTTTCCTTGCTACCGCTCCCCTGGCGGCGTCAGACGGCGTCATCACCGGCACCGTCGTCAACGGTACTGAGGGAGGCAGCGTACCGGCGGACGTAGCCGTAACCCTCTACTTCCTGCGCGACGGCAACATCGTGGAGCAACGCACGCAAGTCACCGACGCCGCGGGCGCGTATCGTTTCGTCGAAGTTCCCACGGACGCCGGGCTGGGCTTCGTGGTGGTAGCCGCCTATATGCAAGTGCCGTACAACACGCCGGAGGTGCTCTTTGCAGAAAGCGCTGAAATTCAAGCGCCGCCGCTCATAGTGTATGAAGCCAGCCAGGACGCGAGCGTGGTGCGGGTCATCACGGATGTGCTGATCATCTCGCCGGGAGAGGAGCAGAGCGGCATGCTCGCCGTCATCGAGGTCGTACGGTTCGCAAATGAAAGTGACCGGACGTACCTCGCCACGGGTGCCGCGGGCGGTGGGGCGATAATGGACAGGATACTGCGCTTTGCGCTGCCTGCCAATGCTCAGGACCTCACCATGCTCAGCGGGATGAATGCGGAGAACGTCGTGCAGATCGATCGCGGTTTCGGCGTCTTCATGCCGCTCTTGCCGGGCGAGCGTGAAGTAGCATTCGGCTACCAGGTGCCGTATGCCGGCAGTTCCCTGGATTTGGTCAAGCGGACGGTCTACCCCACGGACAACTTCGCCATCCTCGCGCTGGAAGAACACAACCTGCGCATGGTATCCGATCAACTCAAAGTGCAAGCCACGCCGATTGGCGACCGCAGCTACGTGGTCGGGTCCACGGACTCGCTGGCGGCGCGAGCGGAAGTGCGAGTACGGGTCGAAGGCTTGCCCGCGCCTTCCTTGCGGGTGCGTGTCGAGCGGCTGTTGGCGCGCGTGCGCGGCGCCCAGGCCAGCCCCTTCGTGTTGCTCGGCGTGGTGCTGGCATTGCCTTTGCTCTATGCCGGTTATCGTCTGCGCGGCGGTCTGCGCCGCAAGACTGCGGCTACGGCTGCGCCTGAGGCGGCCATTCATACGCCGGACGCCAGGGAGACTCTGCTCCTCGAATTGGCCCAACTCGACGATGACTTCGCGGCGGGGAGCTTGGCTGAAGATGACTACCGGCGCTCACGTGAAGAGAAGAAGCAGCGCTTGATTGAGCTTCATCGAGCGCCGGAAGAAGATTCTGACAATGGGTGATTCTGAGACGAGCGGTATGGATCCTATCGTTGCAGTGCAGGGGCTCACCAAACGGTACGGTGCCCAGACCGCCTTGGATCAGTTAGACCTCTGTCTGGACCGCAACGAGCGCTTGGCGGTGCTCGGACCCAACGGCGCGGGCAAGACGACGCTCATCGCCGTGTTGGCAACCCTCGTGCGGCCGTCGGCCGGTACGCTGCGTGTCATGGGCTACGACAGCGCCGCTGCGCCGAACGAAGTGCGGCGACACATTGGGGTCGTCGCGCACCAAACCTATCTTTACGAGGAGCTCTCGGCGCGAGAGAATTTGCAGTTCTTTGGCAGACTCCATGGTGTGCAAGACCTAGAGGCTCGCGTGGAGACGCTGCTGAAGCTCGTGGACATCTATCCGCGCCGCCATGAACCGATCGCGAACTTATCGCGTGGCATGCAGCAGCGGGTGGCGCTGGCGCGCGCCCTCGTCCACGATCCCGACGTGCTGCTGCTCGACGAACCCGACACCGGCCTGGACCAAGCACACCTCGCTCTCTTGGCCTCGCTCGTGCAGGGCAGGGCTATCCCGGCCCGGACGGTAATTCTCACGACCCACAATCTGGAACGCGCACTGGAGCTATGCGGTCGAGTCGCCGTGCTCGCTCAGGGCCGCCTCGTCTATCAGGCCGCAAGCGCCGCCCTCGACCGCGCGGCGCTGCACGACGCGTATCACCGCCTGGCGGGAGCAGCGCCGTGAAGCTGACGCTACAGCAAGTGCTGGCGATAGTGCAAAAAGACCTCACGGTGGAGATGCGCGCGCGCGACTTGCTCGTCCTCATGCTTACCTTTGCCGTGCTCTCGCTGGTTATCTTCTACCTCGCGTTGGATCTGTGGGGGCCGGTGGTGCAACGGGTTGGGCCCGGACTGTTGTGGCTGACGATCACCTTCGCCGCCATGCTGGGCATGGGACGCACGTTCGTGCGCGAGTATGAGCGCGGCACACTTGCCGGATTGCTGCTTGCGCCCATCGACCGGGGCGCGCTCTTCATCGGAAAGCTGGTGGCGAACCTGCTCTTTTTGTTTACTATGGAGGCGGTCACCCTGCCGATGTTCGCCTTGCTCTTTGGCTTGCCGGTGCTCCGGCCATCCGTGTTGCTCATTACGGCGTTGGGCACGTTGGGCTTAGCCATCCTTGGTACGATATTCTCCGCTATGGCGGCTCACAGCCGGGCGCGGGAAGCGTTGCTGCCGCTCTTGCTTCTGCCCACGACCGTGCCCATTATCATTGGCGCAGTTCAGGCGACGAGCAATGCAATCAGCGGTGCCGCGGACGGCCCGCCGTGGCTCGGCCTGCTGATCGCCTTCGACGTGATTTTCCTGACACTTGCGTACCTGTTGTTCGAGTACGCTATCGAAGGATGAGTGCTGTCCGATCGGCCAAGAGCAACTGGAAATTACACGAAAGCTAACCAACGGGTGCATTAAGCTTGCTTAATAGGATTGGTTATACATTAATGGGGAACTGGTGGATGAGAGGCAGGCGGCGATACTATTGGTTTCACATTGGACGTGTTTTACACCAAGTAGGGCACATTGGCGGGAGGGTTACGCGAGGAGTAAGAACTACTGTATCGAACGCAACACAAGGCAACGCTATTGCGTAGCCGGAAAGGATCTAAATGGCACTAAGCAAGAACGCAGGCGGCGCGCGGAGATGGGTGGACGACGTTCTCGGCGTTGCCACGTTGATCGGCATGGTGGTGGCGCTCTGGCTCATCTTCATCTATACGCCGGTCGAGTTGGTGCAGGGGGCGGTGCAGAAGGTCTTCTATATTCATCTTGCCTCTATCTGGAACGCATACTTGAGTTTCTTTATCGTTTTCGTGGCGAGCATTCTCTATCTCCGGCGGCCAAGTGCCGCCAAAGACCGCCTTGCGCGGGCGTGGGCGGAAATCGGCGTAGTATTCACCACTATCACGCTCATCAGCGGCGCGATCTGGGGTAAACCGATTTGGGGCACGTACTGGAGTTGGGACCCGCGCCTCACCACCACGCTGTTGCTTTGGATCATTTACGTGGTCTATCTGATGCTGCGGGGCTTCGTCGGCGATCCCGAGCGCGGCCGGCGCTACGCGGCAATCGTCGGCATCATCGGCTTCATCGACGTGCCCATCGTGCACATGTCGGTGCGCTGGTGGCGCACGCTGCACCCCGATCCCATCGTCGCCAGGGCGGAGGGTCCGGATCTGCCTATGAGCATGTGGTACACCGTGCTCTACTGCATTGTGGTCTTTACGGTCTTGGCGCTGTTTCTGGTGCGGCAGCGGTTGCACATCGACGAACTGCGGGAAACGCTTCTTGATTTGCGCATGACCGCGAGATGAAAGAGAAAGGAAGCATTTGCATGGAAACGATACAGAACTTCGACTACCTGTTTGCCGCATTCGCCATCTTGTGGGTGGTGGTCTTTGGCTACTTCTTCTTCCTTACGCGGCAGCTTGCCGATCTGCGGCGCGAGGTCAACGCTTTGCGCGAGGAACGTGAAAGCCAAGCTGGCCCATCGACAACAGACCCAGACTCTTAGCGGCGCGACCGCACAGCATGCGCCGAGAAGCTCTCTATTCGTAGAGCAGTCGTCGCGTCCGTTGACCGGCGTTCAATTGGCAGTTGCCAGGGTGCGTGTTATCCTATAAATACTGAAGTAATGGAGCACTCCGAAGATCCGAGCGGGTTGTAATGACGCAAGACGGGCAATGTGCTACGGTTGAAACCGGAAGCCAAACGGCTGAAGCCGGAAGCCAGACTGCTGAAGCGGAGAGCCAAGAAGATGGCGCGCAAGCGGGCTCGCCGGCGGTGAGCGTGCTTAAGGAGTCTGACGCCCGCGCCCGCAGCCTGGCGCTCAATGACAGCGTTCCCGCCAGCGGGCTCTTTGGCGAAGCGGACCGGCCGCTCGTGGAAGGGTCGCGCGCCTCGTGGCGTATTGCGCCGGAACCGTTCCTGATCTCCCCGGACAGTCACCGGCAGTTGCAGCAATTGGGAGATCAATTGCTGGCCTTCTATAGCGCCGCGAATCGCCTCTACAAGCGCAGCGTGCGCGGCACGGTCCCCGCGTTTTTCCACGAGTACCTCGACAGCGGCAAGAGCGAGTCCGTGGTTGACTACGGTCGAATGAACCGCTTCCGGCACAACCTGCCCGACGTGATCCGGCCCGACCTCCTCTTGACCACCGACGGCGTGAAGGCCGCCGAGCTTGATTCCATCCCCGGCGGCATCGGCCTCACCGGCAGCATGCAGCAACACTACGACAGCCTAGGATTCACCATGGTCGGCGGCGCGAACGGCATGGTGGAAGGCTTTGCCGCCATGATACGGAGCCGTGCCACGAGCGACGACCCGCAGCTTGCTATTGCCGTTTCCGATGAGTCCAACGACTACCGTCCCGAAATGCAGTGGGTGTCCGATCAATTGCGCGAGCTTGGCATGAATAGCGCGTGCGCCAAGCCCGAAGACATTGAACTGCGTGGCAACGGTCTCATGCTCAACGACCGGCCCGTTGATACACTCTACCGCTTCTTCGAGCTCTTCGACCTGAAGAACATCCCGAACTACGACATTCTTCTCTACGCCGTGCGCAAACAGCTTGTCACCATGACGCCTCCGGTGAAGGCGTATCTGGAGGAAAAACTGCTTTTTGCGCTCTTCCACCATCCCGTGCTGGCCGAATACTGGGTGCAGGAGATGGGGGCCAAGACGGTTGCCGCCTTGAAGCAAGTGATCCCGGAGACCTGGATACTGGACCCGCGCCCACTGCCGCCGCAAGCAGTCGTGCCCGGACTGGAAATCGCCAAACGCCCGGTGACGAATTGGGAACAACTCAAGGGACTGGGCCAAGCCGACCGGCGGCTCGTGATCAAGCCTTCCGGCTTCGCGCCCACCGCCTGGGGCAGCCGCGGTGTGACCATCGGCCACGATCAGCCGGAGTCGGAATGGGACAACGCCGTGCAGGCCGCGCTTGATGCCTTTGAGACGACCCCCCACGTCTTACAAAAGTTCCATCACGGGAATCGCTACGGCACGCGCTACTATGATTTTGCGCAGGACACGGTGCGGAAAATGCACGGTAGGGTGCGGATGAGCCCGTACTACTTTGTCGTAGATGACAAAGCGACGCTGGCGGGTATTCTGGTGACAATCGTGCCTGCGGACAAGAAGCTCATCCACGGAATGGTGGACGCCGTGATGGTGCCCGCGGCCATTAGTGAGGATGGCGTAGAGCTTGCCTTATGATGTGTCGGTAGCGTAGGTTTGCAACCTGCGCGCAGTCTACAGGGGATTTGGAGAAAAAGGGACCGCAATGGCATTACCGCAACCGCAAGTGAAACGACAGAAAGATGAGTGGCAAGAGTTGCTCGCGGCGGGCATTAACCGGCCGGATAAGCTCATCGACGAGCTTGGCGCGCGGCTCGGCCTGGATGACGAGACGGCGGCCAGCCTCCACAAGAACTTCCCGGTACGCATCAATCCCTACTACCTCGGCTTGATCGAAGAAGTAAACGACCCCATCTGGCGTCAGGCTATCCCCGACGAGATGGAGCTCGATCATAGCGACACCATGACCACCATGGACCCGCTGGCGGAGGATATGGACTCGCCGGTGCCCTATCTGACGCACCGCTACCCCGATCGGGTGCTCATGGTGGTGCAGTTGCAGTGCGCCATGTATTGCCGCTTCTGCACCCGGCGCCGCGAGGTGGGCAGCCGCAATGCTGTCACGAAAGACGATTGGGACCGGCAAATCGAGTACATCGCCACGCATCCTGAGGTGCGCGACGTCATCATTTCGGGCGGCGATCCCTTCATGCTGCTCGATCATCAGATCGATTACATTTTGAAGGGGCTGCGGGCGATCCCGCACATGGAGATCATCCGCCTCGACTCCCGTATGCCCGTCACCTTGCCCCACCGCGTGACGGACAACCTCTGCAAGATCATGCAGCGGTACCATCCGGTCTATCTGAACACGCATTTCAACCACCCCCGCGAGATTACGCCGGAATCCAGCCGTGCGTGCGAACTCATGAACGACCACGGCATTCCGGTCGGCAACCAGAGCGTATTGCTGCGGGGCGTGAATGACGATCCGGAAGTGATGAAGGAACTGGTGCAAAAGCTGCTTATGATCCGGGTCAAGCCGTACTACCTCTACCAAGCGGACCTGGTCACCGGCACCAGCCACTTCCGCACCGCTGTGGAGAAGGGCCTCGAAATCATCAAGGCGATCCAGGGCCACACCAGTGGCATGGCCGTGCCGCACTATGTAATTGACGCGCCACAAGGCGGCGGCAAGATTCCCGTGACACCCGACTTCATTCAGGAAATCACCGACGACGAGATCGTCCTCAAGAACTATGAGGGCAAGGTCTACCGCTATCCGATTGATTCCGAAGTGCCGAACGCGCGGGAAGCAAAGTTGCCCCAAGCCCAAACGAATGGCAAGGGAAACGGCAGCGCCACTACCTAGGTTTTTGACGAACATCCTTTGGCATTGGCACTCTTGCCTCCCGCAATCGCACTAGACCCCCTCCCTAGATTAGGGCATGCCCCGTGAATTCTCCTCTTCGCATCGCCGCCGTAGGATTGGAGCACGACGAGATCTATCGCGTGCTTGACCGGCTGCGCCGCCACGATGCGGCAAACTTGGTGGCAATTGCCGAGCGAAGCGGACGTCTCCGTATGGCCGCTGCCGGCCGGTATCGCGTGCCGGTCTTCCCGCGCCTGACGCCGCTCCTGGCGGAGACCACCGTGGATGCCGTGCTCGTGGCCACGGCGAATGGCGACAAGGCGGCGGCTATCGAGGAGGCCCTGCGGGCGGGCAAGCACGTGATCGCCCATGCGCCGCTGGCGGTTTCCGTCGCACAATTTGATGCCGTGGCGCAGGTCCAAGCGGCTTCCGGCGCGGGATTGCTTTCCCTGCATCCGCTGCGGTTCACGCCGGCTTACGTACGATTACGGGAGTTGACTGCCGCAGGGCAGTTCGGCGCCATCAGCCAGATCGTGATTATCAATTCACAGAAGGTTGCGGCTACGCCCCGGACTCAGGCCTTCTATGACTCCCCGACACACGGTGGGATTCTGACTAGTCTCGCCGTTCACGACATTGACGTGCTGCGGCGGCTGGGTGGCGACCTCACTGTTACCGAATCCGTAACTCAATGCCATGGTGTCACAGACTATCCGAATTTCGAAGACGCGGGAGTTGTACGCTGCACGTTTGCACGTGGTGGTGAGGGCGTGGTCGTCTGCAACTGGCTCGCGCTGGAGGCAGGTGAACCCTTTCAAGAACTTACATTCATCGGCACTGAGGGCACGGCGTGGATCAGCGGCGGCAAATTGCGCGCCATGTCGGAAGGACTGGGATCACGATTGCCGGTTGCGATGGAGAACCACGTATTTGTCGTTACACAGAGCGATCCCGGCGGTGCCGCTCCTGTTGAAGCAACGGACCAGAACGCTTACGATGCGGTCGGAAGTATGCTCGATGATGCGCTTGCGACCCTTGGTGGTGATGCCGTCGTGAGAGAGGAAGCCACCGCGGACGCGCTCCAAACTGCTCGTGCCGCCGTGCAGGCGCAAGACGCGGCGAGGCAGAACAGAGAGTGACGTGACTTCGACTGTGCAGAACACACCGTCGTTTCTCACCATTGGCCATGCCGCACGGGACATTACGCCGGACGGCTGGCGCTGGGGGGGTACGGTAACCTATGCGGCACTGCTCGCGCGCACTTGGGGCGTGCGCACTGCCGTGGTTACATCATTGGCGCAGAAGGACGTACCGGGCTACCAAGCGCTTCTCGGCGATGACGTGCTCCTCCACGCCATCCCGTCGCCCGCGACGACAACGATGGAGAACATATACACGGATGAGGGGCGGCAGCAACTCCTTCATGCTAAGGCCGCGCGGATCGAGCCGCACCATGTGCCGGCGGCGTGGCGCGACGCCCCCGTTGTGCTCGTGGGACCGATCCTGCATGACGTCTCGACGAAATTTAGCGGCTTCTTTCCTGAGAAGTCGCTGGTCGGCATGACGATTCAGGGCCGCCTGCGCAGCCACCGCGGCGGTCGCGTGTACAAGCAGCTTTGGCACCGCGCCGAGCATGAGTTTCCGGCGTACGATGCGCTCTTCTTTTCGATTGAAGACGTGCGGAACAGTATGCTGCTTGCCGAGGCGTACGCCGAACTCGCTCCCATTGCAGTGATGACGCGCGGTAGCGATGGCGCATCGCGCTTCCACGATGGCAAGTTCTATGAACTTGACGCCCTACCCGCGCAACCCGTCGACCTCACCGGGGCGGGCGACATTTTTGCTGCCGCGTTTATGCTGTGTTACGCGGAATTTGGCGATCAAGTCGTCGCGCACTATTACGCCAATGCCGCCGCCGCGTGCAGCATCGAACACGTCGGCGCGAGCGGTATTCCGACGTTCCAGCAGGCTAAGGCGCGTCTACGTCTCGCTCTGGAGTAGCACCTAGTTCGCCCGGCAGTTGCCTACCTCTCGCCGCCAAGGCGACGCCAGTGTCTGCCATCACGAGTTCTATCGACAATGGCGCATATAGCGCTGCCGCATGACGCACCGGAGTGTGGCGAACAAGCTCTTGAAGTGCGGCCCATCGTATCCCCCCGAAATGCGGCCTATCTGATTCGCTGAGATTCTGCCCTTCGCGTCCCGAAGTGCGGCCCATCTCTTCCCCTGATACTCGGCACATCTTGTCCCCTCTCCCTTGAGGGAGAGGGCTAGGGTGAGGGGGAATCCGTTATGCATTGGCAACGAGGGCGGGTCAACGAGATCTTGGCTCTAGCGTCACATTTGCGCAGGTTGCAAACCTGCGCTACCGGAGTTCGCAGTAAAATAGAATCGTGAAACGAAAGCTGGCAAAGGATTGAAACTCTTGACCATAGACGTTGCCACCCTCACCGCTCTACGTCGGGAGATTGCCGACACAATCGTCGGCGGTCGCATTCAGCGCGTGCTGCATCCGGGCAATCTCGTCGTGGCCTTTGAGGTTTACGCGCGGGGTGAAACCTGGTGGCTCATCATCAACGCCGCGCCGCAGGCGCCGCGTGTCTATCTCACCCGCGAGCGGCCGGCGCGCGCCGACGACAACGTCACGCCGCTGCTTCTTCTGCTGCGCAAGTTCGTGCGCAACGGACGCCTCATCGCTGTGGAGCAGCCGCCGTGGGAACGCGTTTTGCAGTTCACCGTGCACGCCCGGGTGGATGACGACATCGTGGAGACGGCGCTTGTCGCCGAGATCATGGGACGCACGAGCAACCTCATACTGGTGGACGCCGACGGCGTGGTTCTGGACAGCATGAAGCGGGTAGATGCCTCCATCAACCGGTACCGGCAGGTGCTGCCGAAGCAACCGTACGTCCCCCCGCCGCCACTCAGCCGACCCGATCCGTTCTCCGCACAGACCGCTCAGTTGGAGGCCGCCGTCGGTGAGAATCCGAGCCAGCCTGCCTGGCGCGTGCTCATGGGACAGACGAGCGGCTGCGGGCCGCTGCTGGCGCGGGAAACGGTTTTCCGTGCCACAGGCGCTGCGGAGACATTGGCGGCGGACGTGGCGTGGCAGGACGTGCTCGACGCGGCGCAGGGCATGTTCACACAGGTTGAGAACGGCGAACTCACGCCATGCCTGGCGCGTGATGAAGACGGTGCGGTTTCCGCATATGCGCCCTACGCCCTGACCATGTTCCCGCAACGCGAGTCTCTCAACTTGATGAGTGCGGCCATAGAGAGCTTCTACCGCGAGCAGGGCGATGCGCCGCCGCAGCGACAGACGCGCGACCTGGGCCAGAAGCCGCTACAGACGGCCTTGCAAGAGCGCATGGATCAACTCAGGCAGCGTCGACGTGCCTTGAAGCGCCAAGAGCGTGATGCCGCCGACGCCGAGGAGTGGCGGCGGAAGGGCGATTTGGTGCTGGCGTTCGGCTACAGTGTCGCGCCGGGCAGCGGCGAAATCCAAGTTGACGGCGAGACCATCACGATCGATCCGCAGGTGTCTGTCGCCGCAAATGCCGGCACGTATTTCGATGCCTACAAGCGCAAGAAGCGGGCCCAGGAAGAGGTGCCGGGTCTGCTGCGGAGAGTGGAGAGCGAGTACGCCTACTGCGAGCAGGCGGAGGCCTTGCTGGAAGCAGTGGAGACGCCCAGTGACGTGCACGTGCTGCGCAATGAGTTGCGGGAACAGGGCATTTTGGGCGGCGGTCAGGACGGCAAAAGCAATAAACCTCAAGGGAAGCGGGGGAAAGGTAAGCGCGGCAAGACTGCTGACGATGGTGCGCAGCCGGTTTCATTCTGGCTTGACGGCGTGCAGGTGCTCGTGGGCCGCAGCGGCGCGCAAAACGACGCTGCCCTGCGCCTCGCTGACGCCGACGACCTCTGGCTGCACGCCCGCAACGTGCCCGGCGCGCATACCCTGCTGCGCTCCGGCGGCCGCGACGTGCCGGACGAGATCATCAACCAAGCGGCGCAGATCGCCGCCTACTACAGCAAGTTGCGCGAGTCCACGAGCGCCGAAGTGGACGTTACCCGCCGCCGCTACGTGCGCCGCATTCCCCGTTCACCCCCCGGCCTCGTCACCTACCGCAACGAGTACACCATCCGCGTAAAGCCGATGCCTATACCCCAGCCGGAACGGTGACACCTGGTCTGGAGAACTAAGACCTTAACCGTTCGCCCTGAGCTTGTCGAAGGACCAATTGTGGAGTTGGGAAGACTAACTTTCGTATCTGTGCTCCCGTTCATGCTTCGACGGGCTCAGCACGAACGGTATCCCATCCACCCGTTCAACCTGAGCTTGTCGAAGGGTGAAGTGTGACGCATAGACACTTCATTGCGCATGAGCAGTGGGGCCAGACGGATGGCGGCTTGATCAAAGCTAGGGGCACAGGTTGCAAACCTGTGCTACCAGAGACACTGTCTATTGCTAGATGGGTGCTGCGTTAGTTAGACTGCTCGCCCCCAGAGCGGTGGCGACGCGCTTTGTTGCTGATGCGTGCGCAAGTAATCGCAGGCGCGATTTACCATGGTCGCCACGTCGTCACCGTCCTCGAAGCTCAGCAGCCCTTCCCAATAGGTGCCCAATGGCGGCGCGGGCAGCGGTTCCGCCCGGCCGTGCTCCAGCGAGAGCTGTAGCGCTGCAACCTCTTCAGGTCGGAGGTCAGTGCGAATCTCCTCCAGTCTCGCCACTGCCGCTCTACTCGCAGGCACGGCCGCCTCCTCCTGCAACGACTGCGCCAGGCCCCGCAGCGCCGTGTAGGCCGCCTCGGTATGCGTTGTGCGCGCGGCAATGCCGATGCCAAAGTGGCCTCGCACCGGCACCGCGCGCGCCCTGCCCCGGGGCAGCGCCGCCGTACGGAACCCAGAGTGAAGCAGTGCATCGTGGCTATACAACATTGCCGGCGGCGATCGCTGTCCAAGAATCAACTCAAACAGGTCTCTTAAAGGCACCGGTGGCGAAACGCGATACTTGTGTATCAAGTCGTGCACGAATTGCAGGGCTTCCACCGCTGCCGGCTCCTGCAAGCGGCACTGCAATGTGACCGGATCAACCGCCTCAGCCCTGTTTTGCCACAGCGCCCACCAGGGATCATGCAAATGGGCAATCAGCCCCCAACGCGCCACCGTGCCGTCCACCTCGCGCGTCGTCAGCCTGACGGCGCTTTCCAACAGGTCGTCCCAATCCCAGCTTGCGTCCACCGGCGGCACGCCATGCAACTTAAAGTGATCCTCGTCGTAGTAGAGCATAAGCGGGCGTGCGCCGATGGGCAGCGCGTAGAGCGCGCCGTCTCGCCGAAACTGATCGAGAACGCTGGGGAAGAATTCCCGCTTAAGCTCGGCTCCCGCCGGGCCGCTAAAGCGGTCCAAGGGCAGCAGGAGTCCTTCCGGCCCCAGCCGCGTCGCATCGTGCGAAGCTAGGATTACGAGGTCTGCCAGCAATGCTTCGACTGTGTCGAGCGCCGCCGTTCGGGCTTCTTCGGTTGTTATTGGCTCTACATTGTGTGGATACAACTCCTCATAGAACTGCAACGCAAGGCTGTACCCGCCGCGCGTTGGACCGTAAGGACTCTCTCTATTTGACTCAAGCGTAGTTAGCCCCCGTCTGTACGTGTCCTCAGACCTTTCCTCCGTAAGGAGCGGATTGCCTAAGGAACCGTAAGAGGGCGCCGCTACATTCAGTGCGACCGCTTGCGGCACGCTCGGCGCATCAAGCGGCGGCTCTGCAAAGCTACACCCGGCAGCGAGCGCCGCCGTGCTTGCAAGCATTGATCTTCGTGAGAGCTTCATCTTGCGGCTAACTCTTGCGTGGCTTCCAGTTCAGATGCCTATCTAGAAACGCAAACGTACCCGTGCTTTCTATCATGTGGCCGCCGTCGAAGTAGTAGATTTCGGCGCGGTCGGGGATCTCGAGGTCGGCGTAGCGGCGCTGGACTCGCGCGTATTCGTAGGCGCACCATTCGTCTGAGGCCACGCCGTCGCGGTGGCCGCGCTCCACCATGAACGGGCGCGGCGCCATGAGATAGGCCATTTCGGCGTAGTTGAAGGTCTGCCCCAGGTTGAACTCCTGCATCTCCCACTCATGGTTGAACATGTAGCCCGAGAAGTAGTCGGTGCTCGCGCACTTGCGTGCCCATTCGTTGAAGTCGCCGGAGCAGATGGAAAGCGCGTACCGGGTCAGCACCGTCGGTATGCGCATGGCCGCCTTTCCGCCGTAGGAGAGGCCGTAGAAGCCGATGCGGTCGGGATCGACAAACGGCAACGAGGACAGCCAGCGGAGTTGTTGCTCGTGCTGGGCAATGGCAAAGGTGAACAGCGTCCAGCCCAAGGGATTGGCTTTGCGCTGGAGCGTGCGAAACTCGTGGTAGCCGATGTAGGGATTCTGGGGTGCGTAGGTGATATAGCCGCGTTCCGCCAGCCGCGCGGCAAAGGCATGGTACGGGCCCTCTTCCTCTTTGATCACGTCCTCAGGACGTCCTTCGAGTCCGTGCTGGCAGACCACCACCGGCCGCTGTTCGCCGGGGGCAATGTCTTTGGGCACTAGCAAGATGCCGTGGGCAAAGATGTCGGGATGCACGTCCAGCGTCAATTCGTAGCCGATCCACGCATCGCTCTGGCCGTACGGACGGCTCTTGGCATTGAAAGGCAGACTTGGATCGGGACAGCGCCCGATGAGGTCTTCCCAGAACCGCTCTCTATAGGTGGCGTTGGATGCTTCCCATGCCTCCAAAGAAGACGTATCCGCCTCCGACCAGAAGTCTTCCCGCGTGCGCCACGCCAGTTCGAGGCGCTGTTGCACGTGGGTGACGATTTGATTGAACTGCCTTTGCATGCGGGCGGATGCGTCAAATTGGGTGCGCGAATCGCGGGGAGCGCTTGCCGATGCTTTGTCTCCTGCTCCCACGCCCAAGCCATGCAGCAGCGCCGTTAGCGCCGCCGCCGAGCCCGGTCCGGGGTCTTCTGCGTGAGGCTCCACCAGCACGAGCCGGTTAGCGGCAGCGCAGGCCGCATAGGCCGGTTGCGCGCGGGTAACTTCCGCCCGAACTTCCGCTAGAGGCGCGGGCTCGATTTTGCCCGGCGCGCCAACCCGTCCGCGCACGCGTTCTAAATCTGTAATAGGCGGCAAGCCGACCACAGTAGGCGCAGCCGCCGCCTCTATCACCAAGGGGCGCGGCGCGACCATGGCAGCCAATTCGGCATCGCTAAAGCCGCGCAAGAGCCGCCAAACGTTGCGGTAGAGCGGCTCTTGCCACAATTGGGTGCGGTTGCGGAAATGACCGCTTACGCCCACTGCAGCGATCCGTTCGTCCAGCGCGCCGCTGTAGAGCGCCAGCAGGCCGCCCTCGCCAAAGCCAAACACCCCCACCGGCACGTCTTCCGGCGCCGGTTGCGCCGCAAAGAAGCCCACGAGCGCCAAGAGCTTCTGCACCTCGTAGCCGATGACGTGCCGTCCCATTTCGCAGGCCATGCGGTAAACATACTCGCGGTGGGGCTGGTCGGTCATGCGAATGGCGGGATTGCCCGACCACGTGTGCTCACGGTCGATGAGCACCGGCACCACCACCTGACACCCCATTTCCACCAAGCGCCGCGCGAACTGCTGCTCCGGCGGGACGCCGGGCGCGAGGCCCGCGAGCATCTCTGGAGGACAATCGGCATCGGGCACCGCAATCACGTGGGCAATGGGCGGTTGTTTGGGCCGCAGGAGCAGGCCTTCGCCTTCAACTCCTTCCAGCACCGGCCAGCGAATGGCGTGAACGTCGTACGTTCGCGTGGCGGCGACGCGGAAGGGATCCGTGGTGGAGCACACGAATTCCAGGGCCGCAATTGGTTTTCGTTCGTCAATCACGCCTATATTGTGTGCGAATTCCTGTCGCTTTGCGGCAATGCGCGCGTCGGATGTTTCGGCGGAATCCGCTAGCGACTGCAAAGCCTCCTCCGCATCGCTATCGGCAGCGGCCAGTTCGCGGTCCAAGTAACGATGAATACCGGCGATCATCTGCGCGGCAACGTCGCCTTCTATTGAGAGCGCGGCTGTATCGGGCAGACGGGATAGTTCGCTTTCGAGTTTGCCCATGGTGTTGGCAATCCTTCTTTACTTGAATGAATTCACTAGCACAGTAGCGCGGGAGTGTGCTGTGGCGCAACCACGACGTGGTTGGGGAAATCTTGTCCGGCAGACCCTTACTTGACTGAGATGAGCGGTTAGCGTCTGGTGGTAATAAAAAGGAAGCTTCCCCTCACCCCGGTCCTCTCCCCAGCGAGAGGGAGTCTCTTGGCTCACAGTCTGGAGCTAGGGAAAGGGTCTACCCAGGAGAGGGATATATGTGTCTTAGATTTAGGAATGCCAAGATTTCGTAAGGGGGTTGCAGTCGCTTGTCTTTGCGCTGTGAGCAATCACAGTATAATCTGATGCAGCGATAGGCAGCATTCACGTCAGGAAGTCCAGCAAAGGCATGAGCGGAAAGTCTCCACTTGACATCGCCATAGTCGGCGGCGGCATCGTCGGTCTTTCTACGGCGCGCACGCTTGCCCAGCGTTACCGTGGTCTCGGCATTGCGATCTTCGAGAAGGAACCCGACATTGCCCAGCATCAGACGGGTCACAACAGCGGTGTCATCCATTCCGGCATCTATTACCGGCCCGGTTCCCAGCGGGCCCGCATGGCCGTGCAGGGGTCCGAGCGTATGGTTGCCTTTTGCGAAGAGCACGGCATTCCCTACGACCGCTGCGGCAAGGTGATCGTAGCCACGGAAGAAGGGCAAGTTCCTGCACTGGAAGAGTTGCTGCGGCGGGGCCAAGCCAATGGCGTGCCGGGCGTGCGCATGATCGGCCCCGAAGAGCTTAGGGAATTGGAACCCTATGCCACCGGGATTCGCGCCATTCACGTGCCGAGCGCAGGAATCGTCAACTACAGCCTTGTTGCGCAGACCTATCGCAAACTCCTGGAACGCGCCGGAGGCGAGGTCCGCACAGGCGCTAAGGTGAACGCGATTGTCGAGGAGCCCAATGCGTTGCGCCTCCAGACATCTCAGGGAGACTTCCTGAGCAAACACGTGATCACGTGCGGCGGATTGTATGCGGACCGCGTCAGCATGGCCGCCGGCCTGCAGCCGGAGATAAAGGTCGCGCCCTTTCGCGGCGAATATTCCGAACTCGTGCCGGAGAAACGCTATTTGGTGCGCAACCTCATCTATCCCGTAGCCAATCCCGCTTTCCCTTTTCTCGGCGTTCACTTTACGCGGCGCATCAACGGCGCCATCGAAGTGGGGCCGAACGCCGTGCTTGCCTTCAAGCGTCAGGGCTACCGCTGGCGGGACGTGAGCGCCGGCGATATGTTGGACATCCTGGGCTACGTGGGTTTCTGGCGCATGGCGGCCCGGTACTGGCGCACTGGCTTAGGCGAAATGTACCGCTCGCTCCATAAACAAGCGATGGTGAAAGAGTTGCAGAAGCTCGTGCCGGAGGTCACCAGCCGGGACTTGGTACGCGCGGGCGCGGGCGTGCGGGCGCAGGCGCTTGACCGGCAGGGCAAACTGGTGGAAGACTTTCACATTGTGCAAGAACCGCGCATGATCCACGTGCTCAATGCGCCGTCACCGGCGGCGACTGCCTCGCTGAGCATTGGCGCGGCCGTGGCGGACATGGCGGCTCAATGGCTCCAGCCGAGACCGTGAATCAGACCAGTGGCGCGCCCGTTATGTGTGTCATTACGGTATACGCGCGTTGCCGCGCACGCGCGGAAGGCGGTATACTGTCTTAGATAGCCAACGGGCCTGCACGAGGAATGTACGTGCGAGGCTTGTTAATGTGTGTAAATGAGCAACGAGCCTGATCGCTCGTAGGCACAGGAGTGCAGAAGGGGTCGCGAACGAATGGCCGTGGCGAGTCTGAAAGATTTGTTTGACGCGGGCGTGCATTTTGGGCATCCGACCAACCGGTGGAATCCCAAGATGAAGCCTTTCATCTACATGGCGAGAAGCAAGATCCATATCATCGATCTTGAAAAGAGCGCAAGCGGACTCCAGGAAGCCTGCGACTTTGCCCGCGACCTCGCCCTGAACAACCGGGAAGTCCTGTTTGTCGGCACCAAGAAACAGGCGCAGGAGATTGTGGAGCAGGAGGCTTCCCGCGTTGGGATGCCATTCGTTAATCAGCGATGGCTGGGAGGCATGTTGACAAACTACGCCACCATCAGTCAACGCCTGGCGAAGATGAAGGAGATGGAATCCGAGCAGGCGAATGACGCCTGGCAGAGTTTCTCCAAGAAGGAGGTAGGCCGTCTCCAGGACCGCTTGGCGAAACTCCAGCGTTTCCTCAATGGCATCCGGGACATGCACCGCCTTCCTTCCGCCCTCTACGTCGTCGATACCGTCCGCGAGCACATCGCGGTTGCCGAGGCCCAGAAGCTTGGCATTCCCGTCATCGCATTGCTGGATACGAACTGTGACCCCGATCACGTGGACTACTCAATTCCCGGTAATGACGACGCCATCAAGTCAATCCGCCTTATCACGCGTCTCATTGCCAATGCCATTCACAGCGGGCAGGAATTGCGCGCGGCCCAGGCCTCCGAGGCAGAGGCAGAAAGTGCGGTGGATGCGGTGGCCGCCGATCCGGACGCAGAAGCAGACGCCGAGACTGCGGAAGCGACCGCTGAAGATGATGAGGGCTAGGCCGCTGAACTGAGAAACGCTACTAGGTAAAGGGAGTTAGATTCCAACAAATGGCAACGGTGACAATTACGGACATCAAGTCGCTGCGCGAGGAAACCGGCGCAGGGATTATGGACTGCAAGCGGGCTCTGGAAGAAGCTAATGGAGACCATGCAGCCGCCAAGAAGCTGCTGGACGAGCAAGGACTGGCGAAAGCGGAGAAACGCGCGGACAGAGAGGCGTCGCAGGGCTTGGTGCACTCGTATATCCACGGCGACGGGCGTGTCGGCGTGCTGGTAGAAGTGAACTGCGAGACGGACTTTGTGGCACGCACGGAAGAATTTCAGCATCTCGTCCACGAAATCGCCTTGCACGTTGCCGGCATGAGTCCGGAATTCGTGAGCGAAGACGACTTGCCGGAAGACTACGAGGGGAATGCTGAAGAGACCGTGTTGCTTTCCCAGCCTTTTGTGCGTGATCCGTCATTGACCGTTGCCGACCTCGTCAAGCAGACCATTGCGAAAACCGGCGAGAACATCGTCGTGCGGCGCTTCTGCCGCTACGAGCGGGGCCTGTAGAGAGCACGCGAAAGACGCGTGCTTTTTCTGAATAGGCGCTGGCGAACCGGCGCTGCACCAGCAAAGAGGACCCATGGCACAGCTACGCTATAAGCGCGTGCTGCTGAAAATCGGTGGCGAGGCGCTTATGGGCAAAGGGAAGGGCGAGTATGGCATAGATCTCGCTATCGCACGCGACATCGCCAAGCAGATTGCCTCCGCTCGTCGCCTAGGCGTACAGATTGGTGTAGTAATCGGTGGGGGCAATATCTGGCGGGGCGAGTTGGCCGCCGACCAGGGCATGGATCGCGCGACCGCCGACTACATGGGCATGCTGGCTACGGTCATAAATGCCTTGGCGCTCCAGGATGCTGTCGCACGGGAAGGCTTGGACGCGCGAGTCCAGACGGCAATCGAGATGCGTGAAGTGGCCGAACCGTACATCCGCGCGCGCGCCATCGACCATCTGGAACAGGACCGGGTCGTCATCTTCAGCGCGGGGACGGGGAATCCCTTCTTCACCACCGACACGGCGGGCGCGCTGCGGGCCATGGAGATCAACGCTGAAGTCCTGATAAAGGCCACGAAGGTTGACGGCGCATACGAGAGCGATCCCATCGTCAATCCGCACGCCAGGAAATTCGACTACCTTTCGTACCTCGACGCATTGAACATGGGCTTGAAGGTGATGGACAGCACCGCCATCTCGCTCTGTATGGAGAATGACCTGCCAATTGCCGTGTTCAAGCTGGAGAATGCCGGCGCATTGGAACGGTTGCTGCAAGGAGAACCAGTTGGGACCCTGATAGGAGAGAGGGACGATGCTGGAGCCAATTCTTGAGGACACAGAAATCACCATGGGCCTGGCTACGGAGGCGCTGCAACGCGATATTGCCCGTATTCGTACCGGTAGGGCTTCCACCGCGCTCGTCGAGGAAATTGCGGTTGAATACTACGGCACGGAGATGCCCCTTAACCAGGTCTCTACCATCCTTGTGCCTGAGCCGCGGCTCATCGTCATTCAGCCCTGGGACAAGCAGTCCATTCCGGCTATCGAACGGGCGATCCTGAAGTCGGAGCTCGGCATCACTCCCAACAACGACGGCACCGTTATCCGTATCGCGTTGCCCCAACCCACGGCGGAACGGCGTCAAGAGCTCGCCAAGATGGTCCGGCAACGCGCTGAAGAGGCCCGCGTTGCCATTCGCAACAGCCGGCGTTCCGCGCAGGACGAAATGCGCAAGCAGCAAAAGAGCGGCAGTGTCTCCGAGGACGATGTCCGCCGGGCGCAGGGCGAGTTGCAGAAGCTTACTGACGCCGAGATAGAACGCGTCGATGCCGTGCTTGCCGAAAAAGAAGAAGAGATTTTGACCATCTAGTAACGCATTTAGATGGGTTTGGCAGATACAAAGGCTCCGAATGTGTTCCCTCTCCTGGGGGAGAGGGCTAGAGCTTGCCCCGTACTCGATACGGGGGTGAGGGCGAAACATCAGACCTAGGTTGACTGAGTACGAGCGATGGAACCGACACCTGCCAAATCGCTGAAGACTGCCCCCGAAGTGGCAGAGGAACTTCCCCCGCTGCCCGTAACGCCCGTCCACGTCGGCATTGTGATGGACGGCAACGGTCGGTGGGCGGCGCAGCGCGGACTGCCGCGTTTGGAGGGACATCGCGCGGGCGCGCGCTGCGTGCGCGAAGTGGCGGAGGCAGCGGTGGAATTCGGCGTCAAGGTCCTCACGCTCTATGCGTTCTCCACGGAAAACTGGGCGCGCCCCGAGGCGGAAGTCAGCGGGCTCATGACGCTCCTCGAAGATTCAATCGAACGCGAACAGGGCGCGATCATGGAAAACGAGATCCAAGTTCGCTCCATCGGACGGCGTGACGCTGTGCCTTCCACCTTGCAGGTGGCGATTGACCAGCTTGAGGCAGCGACGCGCGGCAACGACCGGCTCACGATAAACTTCGCCTTCAACTACGGCGGGCGCAGCGAAATCGTCGATGCCGTGCGAGAGATCGTCGCGGAAGGCGTGCCTGCTTCCCGCATCTCCGAAGCGACAATTACGCGGCATCTCTATACCCGCGATTTGCCTGACCCCGATCTGGTTATCCGCACGGCCGGCGAAATGCGGCTCTCCAATTTCCTGCTTTGGCAAGCCGCCTACGCCGAGTACTACGCGGCGCAGGTCTACTGGCCGGATTTCGGACGCGAGGAGTTCTACGCCGCACTCACAAACTACAGCCGCCGCGAGCGCAAATTCGGCGGACTTGCCGGAGGCGACGACTACGCTGGAAGCGACGACTGCGCTGGAAGCGACGACTGCGCCGTAGGCGAAGATTCCGCTGGAAGCGACGGCCTCGTCAGCAGCCGGAATGGCAAAGCGAAGCAATAGGCGCGGCGCGAAGAGCCGCGCAGCGCAACGCACGGGCTGGCAGGATCTTGTGATCCGCGCGCTGTCGGCGGTGGTTTACGCTCCCCTCTTGCTGGCCCTCGCCTATTTCGGCAACCCCTGGCTGCTCATAGGCATGCTCCTGCTTGGCGGGCTTGCGCTGTGGGAATTCGTCAATCTCGTGCGCGGCATGGGGCTTGCGGTGCATCGGATCACCGCCGGCGCGCTTACCCTCGGCTTCTTCTTGTGGCCCTACAGCCTGATCTGGGCAGGCTATGCCGAGTTGGTGATACTCCCGCCGCTCTTCTTTACGTTGATTGTGCTGTGCTCGCTATGGGTGCTGTTGCTGCCCCGAGGCGACGGTTACGCCCAGGCGTTCACCGGCTGGGGCATGGCGGTGGCGGGCGCGATGTACGTGGGCTGGCTGCTGGGCCACACCGTCGCGCTGCGCGATTACATCTACGTGCGGGGCGAACTGTGGCTGATCTTTGCCCTTGTGGTCACGTGGGCCTATGACACCGGAGCGTATCTCGTCGGCAGAAGCATCGGCAAGCGGCGCGTCTTCCAGCACCTGAGCGCCGGTAAGACCCTGGAAGGCACCCTCGGCGGCGCATTCATCGCGGTCACGGCTGCGGCCCTTTACGCGCAATTCACCCCATTTCCGCTCAGCCCGATACTGGCGGGACTCATCGGACTTGCCACCGCGGTGGTAGCGCAACTTGGCGATCTGGTGGAATCGCTGCTCAAGCGCGGGGCGGACGCGAAAGAGTCGGGCAGTCTTATCCCCGGCCACGGCGGCGTCCTAGACCGCATTGACAGCCTGCTCTTCACCGGGCCGTTTATGTTCTACGTGGCCCTGATCTGGGCCAGCCTGCAGCTCGGGGCGCAGTAAGCCCAAACCCTACTCTCCAACCGCCATCTCCACCACCGGCCGTCCGTCCTCCTCAACCCACACGCCGCAGGGGCCGCCACGCTCGCTGTTGCCAAGCTCTACCACGCTGCCGTCCATGCGCAATACCGGATGGTAGTACTTCGAGACTTTCTCGGCGCTGCCCATGATGTAGTGGCCGATGAGTGAGCGACGAAAACGGTCGGTGGTCTGATTCGGAAAGCTGCCGTGGATCAGTTGGCCGTTGAAGAAGAGCACGTCACCGGCTTTCATCAGCACCGGCACGGTGTGCACCTGTTCCGGCAGAGGCACCGTGACGTCCGTGAAGCTCTGGGAGGTGTCGGCTTCTTCCGTGCAGAGTTCCGGCAGCGTGTGACTGCCGGGCACCACCTGCAGGCAGCCGTTCGCCTCATCGCAGTCATCGAGCGCCAGCCAGGCCGCCATGCACGTGCCGGGTTGCACTTGCAAATAGAACTGGTCCTGGTGCAGGGCTTGCCCACGCGCGCCGGGCGGCTTGAAGTAGATCATGGTCTGCACCGCGAACGGATCCGCGCCCAGGAGCGTTGCCAGACCGTCACGAAAGCGCGGGTCCAGCATCCATTGCAGGCTCAAGTCGTCCCAGCGGTGCATGTGAATCATGCGGGGGAACTGCTTGAGAGGGTCTGCCGCCGGATCGCCGTTCGGCGCCTCCACACCGGCAGAATCACCCTTGTAGCTGCCGCTCTGCCGCAAGTGCATATAGTGATCGGTCAGCGCCGCTACCTCGTCGGGCGGGAATAAGCCGTGCGCGACCACATAGCCCTGCTGCTCGAACGTATCTTTGAACGCTTGATCGAACATCCTGCCGTTCCTTTCGTCTGCGGTAGAGTCTTGCGCTACGCGGTTGCGCTTTGCGGGTATGTACACAATATGCAAGGAATCACCGTGGCGAGTCTTATCCCATGCAATCCCTGCCGTGAGTTCAAACTGCCACAGCTTGTATCTTACTCCGTCACCTGCAATAAGACTATGCCTGCGCCTGCGGGTTGCTCTTTCCGCTACCCCACTGCATACGGCAGAGAGAAAACGTACAATAGTGTATGGAATCTTGGAGCAGCGTGGGAGTGAGCGTTCTATGGTGAAGCAACCGGAAAACTATCGCCTGGTCTGGGGCGACCTGCACATTCATTCGTACTTCTCCTCATGCTACTGGGGAGAGGAGACGCTTCCCGACGGCTTCGACGGCTCGCCCGCGGACTGCTATCGGTATGCCCGGGACGTGGCAGGCATGGATTTCGGCGCGGTGACCGATCACACGTGGTCGGGCAACGGCCGGATGCTCGTGGAGGACGAGTGGGCGGAGATTCTCGAGGCCAACCGTCGGTACCACGAGCCGGATCGTTTCGTGAGCGTCCCGGCGTATGAATGGAACGCGCCCAAAGACCGGCAGTGGGGCCACCGCAACACCATCTTCAACCACGACGAGCCGCCTATCCTGCGCAGTGGCTCGGCGGTGACGGAACTCTCCCAGCTCTGGCAGCAGCTTGCCGACCTGCCTTATGCCGCTCTCAGCATCCCCCACCATCTTGCCCGTGACGCTACGCCCTACGACTGGTCGCAGCACAGCGCAGAATGGGAGCCGGTAGTGGAGATGACGTCGCTTTGGGGCAACTACGAGTACCAAGGCAATCCCCATGAATGCGATCCCAACTGGTCGCCGAGCGCCACCGGCAGTTTTCTCCAAGACGGTCTGGCGCAGGCCAACCGCGTCGGCGTTATCGGCGGCGGCGACAACCACACTGGACATGCTGGCGGGCATTACTTCGACACCCAGCAGCCAAACGTAACGAATTCCCAACGCCTCGCGCGACTGAGTCGCTTCCGCATGAACGCCTTGGGCACCGGTCTCGGCGGACTTTACGTTACGGAGCTAACGCGCGACGGCATCTTCGAGGCGTTGCGCGCCCGGCGCTGCATTGCGGCCTCCGGCCGTAAGATTGGGCTCTGGACGGAGACCAACGGCTTGCCCATGGGCGCGGAGGGTCCCGCCCTTGACGACACGCCGCGCACCATCGCGTACAGCGTCTCCGGCAATGAGCGTATTAAGACGGTGACGCTCGTCCGCAACGGCGTGGACGTGAAACGCTTCTACGCCGACGACTACTATCACGAGGGCGTCTTAGAGGACACGGATTCGCTTGAGAGGCTGCAGAAGATCTCCCCCAGCGTCAGCAACGGCAACGGCGAGAACTGGGTCTACTACTACGTGCGCGCGGTGCAGGAGGACGGCCGCACGGCATGGTCGAGCCCGGTGTGGTTTCCGGTTGTCTCTTGAATGGTTGTAGAAGACTGTGTCCTCTGCCGTTCGTACTGAGCTTGTCGAAGTATGAACGGCAGAGGAGTGCAGCGCCGTGCCAGGGCCCTAGCTTGAAGACCCCTCGTCGTGGACGCACTTTCACGGGAAAGGCCTGCTTGACTCTTGCCTCGTTGGGTTGTTGCAAGGAGTCTTGCATCGTAGAATGCTTATAGCGCTTGTGACCTGCGGCAACTCCTCCTTATGACATTGGTGCGTGTGAGACCGAGACACGAGCGTAGCACTAGCTCAGTTGGAAAATAGCCAATGGCAGAAACACCACCGCATGACCCGGAAACCGAAGCCGCTTCGGTCTTTTCGCCGGTGCGCAGCTTGGTCATGCCCGCGCTGGAGCTTCCTGAGCACTTCGCGTACGACACCAGATTACAGATGGATGGCTTGGAGTTTCTCGCTCACCTGCCTGAGGGCAAGTTTCCGGTAGCGTTTCTCGATCCCCAGTACCGCGGCCTGCTGGACAAGATGTCCTACGGCAATGAGGGACGCAGCAGAAACCGGGGACGTTCCGCGCTCCGCCAGATGGACGAGGATAAGATAGCCGCCTTCATTCGCGGCATTGATCGCGCTCTGATGCCCAGCGGACACTTGTTCCTGTGGATGGACAAGTTCCACCTCTGCACCGGCTTCTCCCACTGGCTCACGGAAACGAAACTTGCGGTAGTTGACCTCGTAACCTGGGACAAGGGCCGCATCGGCATGGGCTACCGCACCCGGCGCAAAAGCGAACACTTGGTGGTCTTGCAAAAGACGCCGCGCCGCGCCAAGGGCGTCTGGATGATCCACGACATTCCGGATGTGTGGGCGGAGACGGTGCCGCGAGATGCGGTGACGCACCGCAAGCCCGTAGAGTTGCAGGGGGCGCTCATCGCGGCGGTGACCAATCCGGGAGACGTGGTGATCGATCCGGCGGCGGGGAGTTTCTCCGTGCTGGAAGCTTGCCGCCAGCGGAATCGCGTCTTCCTGGGCTGCGATATAGAGGGCTAGTGAGTCTCCATTTAAAGTACATTGAGGCAAACGACAATGAGTTCAGAACCGATTCGTGTCGGCATCATCGGCGCGGGCGCAAATACCCGCAGCAAACACATTCCCGGTCTGCAGGTAATCGAGGGCGTGGAGATTGTCAGCGTGTGCAACCGCAGCCCTGAATCGAGCGCGCGGGCTGCGGAGCAGTTTGGCATTTCCACCACGTACGACAACTGGAATGATCTGGTCGACGCGCCGGACACCAACGCCGTCGTCATCGGCACGTGGCCGAATCTTCACTGCCAGGCGACCCTGGCGGCGCTGGCCGCCGGTAAGCACGTGCTGTGCGAAGCGCGCATGGCCATGAATGCGGATGAAGCCTGGGAAATGCACGCTGCGGCTCAGGCGAACCCGCATCTTGTAGTGCAAATAGTGCCGTCGCCCATGACGCTGCGGGTGGACGCCACTCTGAAGCGCCTGCTCGCTGAAGGCTATCTGGGCGATCTGCTCGCCATCGAGCTGCGGGTAGGCGGTGACTTCCTCGATGCCGACGCGTCGCTGCACTGGCGGCAGGACTTCGACCTGAGCGGTTTCAACATCATGAGCATGGGCATCTGGTACGAGGCCGTTTTGCGGTGGGTCGGCGAGGCCACCCGCGTGCAGGCCATGGGCAAGACGTTTGCGACGACGCGTACGGATGAAACTGGCAATTTGCGTGCGGTGCGCGTGCCGGAGCACGTGGACGTCGTGGCCGACATGGCGTGTGGCGCGCAATTGCACATGCAGGTCTCCAGTGTAACCGGCCTCGCTGGCGCACCGGAGGCGTACCTCTTTGGCAGCGAAGGCACCCTACGCTACTGCGAGAATGTCCTCTACGGCGGCAGGCAGGGCGATGCTGCCCTGGAAGAGATTCCCATCCCGGACCACGAGGCCGGCGCCTGGCGCGTGGAAGAGGAGTTCGTCAACGCCATTCGCGGCTTGGAGAAGATCACCCACACCCCGCCCGAAACCGGCGTGAAGTACATGGAATTCACAGAGGCGGTCACGCGCAGCATGCAGACCGGTCAGGCGATTGCGCTGCCGCTGTAGTCCTCGTTTCAGAGACTTCAGTGCTACATTAGGCGATCCGGATTCCGGTTGCATGCCGTAGCACGGGGGCTTGTCCCGCGTCACTTGAAACTCTGAGGGTTTGAATCTTACGAGAAGATGGATTCCCGCTTGCGCGGGAATGACGAACGACGCGCCCCTCGCGTTACCCTCTTACATTCGCTCATTTGCGTGCCTCTTTTCAACATGCAAATGGCGACACTGCTCTCTCTCGTTCATCGTAGGAGATCAGACCCTGCGCGATGCCTTCCGTTCGTCCTTATATCTTGAGAAA
>JAAXIC010000033.1:65618-96394 GCA_012270555.1 Chloroflexota bacterium | reverse complement strand
CCGCGGCCGGCCATGTTCGTGGCGATGGTCACGCCGCCTTTGCTGCCCGCTTGGGCGACAATTTGCGCCTCTTGTTCGTGATACTTTGCATTCAGCACTTGGTGCTCGATGCCGCGACGCTTGAGCAAAACACTGAGCGCTTCCGAGGTCTCGATGGAGGTCGTGCCTGCCAGCACCGGCGCGCCCTGCTTGTGCCATTCCTCGATGGTGTCGGCCACGGCGTTGAACTTGCCGCGTTCCGTGCGATAGACGAAGTCGGGTTCATCTTGCCGCACCATCGGCATGTTGGTAGGGACTTCCACCACGTCCAGCCCATAGATCTTGCGAAATTCATCGGCTTCGGTAGCCGCGGTACCGGTCATGCCCGCCAACTTGTCGTACATACGGAAGTAGTTTTGGAAAGTGATGGTCGCCAGGGTCTTGCTTTCGCGCTGGATCTTTACGCCTTCTTTAGCCTCGATTGCCTGATGCAGACCCTCGCTGTAGCGCCTTCCCGTCATGAGGCGGCCCGTAAATTCATCGACGATCACCACCTCGGCGTTGGGATCGTGGTGCTCGATGACGCGGCCCTCCTTCATGACCACGTAGTCGCGCCCGCGTTGGTAGAGCGCCTGCGCGCGTAACGCCTGCTCCATGTGATGCACGAGTTCGAACGCGCCTTCCTCATAGAGATTGCCCACTCCCAGCCACTTCTCCATCTTGCCGATACCTTCTTCGGTGATGCTCACGGCGCGGAGCTTGTGGTCGATAGTGTAGTCCTGATCCTCACGCAACCGGGGCACGAGGCGGGTAAAGGTGCCAAACGTCTCGCCGGGCGCATCGGCTTGGCCGGAGATGATGAGCGGCGTGCGCGCCTCGTCAATGAGGATGTTGTCCACCTCGTCCACGATGGCATAGTGGTGTGCGCCCTGGACGAGCTGGTCGAGATCGAGCACCATGTTGTCGCGCAGGTAGTCGAAACCGAACTCGTTGTTGGTGCCGTAGGTGATGTCCGCGCCATAGGCCTCCTTGCGCGATACGGATTGCAACTCCTCGCCGCTGCCGTGGTGGGATTCCCGTTCGCCCTCTTTGGGAGTAAAGAGGTACGCTGCGTCGTTGTTCAAGCAGGCCACAGAAAGGCCGAGCGCGTGGTAGACAGGACCGAGCCATTCCGTGTCGCGGCGGGAGAGATAGTCGTTCACGGTTACGACGTGAACGCCTTTGCCGGCGAGGGCGTTGAGATAGGCACTCAGCGCGGCGACGTAGGTTTTGCCTTCACCGGTCTTCATCTCCGAAATCTGTCCGTTGTGCAGCACAATGCCGCCGAGCATCTGGACGTCGAAGAGGCGGTGCCCGATGCTGCGCTTAATGGCATCGCGCACGGCGGCGAACGCCTCCGGCAGCAATGAATCTAGCGATTCACCCGCCTGCAGACGGCTGCGGAATTCGGGGGTCTTGTCTGCAAGTTCTGCGGTGGTAAGCGCCGCGAAGTCGGCTTCGAGCGCTGCGATCTGCTCGACAACCGGCTTTTGGCGGGAGATTTCACGTTCCGAGTGGTCGAAGAAGCGTTGGAGTACGCCTAACATGGTCTATCTTTGGGCTGTATGAACTGAGGAAGGGTACGTATCTCTGTACGGTATATCTGCTTTCAGTCTACGTGGCGCAAATGAGTGAAGTCAATGAAGCCAACCGCGGCGCTCGCGGTAGCACGGAGACCTATTCTAACGGGAAGAAAATGCCTACGCGGCGGCTAGGGTGAGCAAGCGGTCAAATCGTGTCTACACGAAAAGGTAAACAAAAACCGGCATTGCCTACCCGATTTTGCCACTGCAAACGTACTATGCTATACTAGCTTTGTTCGGCTGCAGGTTCGTCCAGTTCATGCAGCATCCCTTCAACGTATCCCCTCGGATTGCTTTTGCTCTTTGCAATCTTCAATGTACTCTATCGTCCTTGTTAAGTCATGTCTGGCGAACCTGCCGCTGAGCGTTCCGTGCCTGCAAACTGCATGACTTCGCACACTTCCTGATAGAAATTTCGCCTGGAATAGCGACTCTTGGTTGCGTTTCGGGAGAGAACATGCGACTATTAGGAGACGGTATGTGGTTTTTGGGAACGCAATCCATTGCGAGGTGAGTGTAGCGTGCTGACGACAGAAGAAAAGCAAGGAATAGTCGCAAAGTTTGGCCAAAGCGAGAACGACACCGGATCGTCTGCGGTGCAAGTCGCCTTGCTGACACAACGAATCCAGCAACTCTCGTCCCACCTGGGCGAGCACAAGCGCGACAAGCACTCGGAAATGGGACTGCTTAAATTGGTAGGGCAACGGCGGCGGCTTTTGCGGTATCTCCACCGCCGCGATCCGGCGCGGTACCGCGCCTTGATTGCGGAGCTTGGACTGCGCGGTTAAGCACTATCATTTAAAAAAGAGGAGCGCTACGAGATTTCGTAGCGCTTTTGCTGTTCTTGGAGAACAACTCACCTGCACGTCCGCGGCGCCAGCAGGGGGTATCCGCAGGGGTGTTCAGGCGCTTTTCGTGACATTGTTCCATTCGATACGTAATGCGTAGAATTCGTCCGCCATTCGTTCCAGCGCTTGGAGCGGCGAAACCTGGCGCAGCAGCACGCGTTGAATCTCGCCCTGGGAAAAGTGTTCCCACTTCTGGAACCAAGGCGCCTCCCGCCCTTCGTGCGTGCGGGCGACTTGGCGCTGTTGCAGATAGGCGCTCAAGTCTCCTAAGCCGCGCTCATCTGCCAGTCGCCTCACTTGCGGATCCGCATAGAGCGACTCGTAGGCGCTGCCGAGTGAGCGGTTCACAAACCAGAAGAGCGGTGTAAAGTAACGATCTTCCCGATCGATCCCGCCGAGGTACTGCAAGAGTTCCCAGGCAGCGTCTTTATTCCGGCTGGCTCTGGGGATTGCATAGAGTCGCGTCCACATAATCGAGCCGCTCTGGGAAGGATCATTGCCCGGGAAAAGGGCAACCCGGCGAGAACCCGGGGCGCCGCCCTCCTGTTGGTTGAAGTAAAAGTTGTAACCGGGCTGGATCGTAAAGGCGGTGGGGTTGCGCAATGCGGCTTCATAACTGCTCCCCAGGACGTCGGCATGGATGATTTCGGTGCTGTAGATGCCGGCCAGGAGCCAGGAAAGGGTCTGCTCCGCGGCGGAACCGGGGAGATGGAAGACAGGGTTCAGGTTCTCATCGAAGAAGGTGCCGCCGCGCGCATAGACCATCGCCCACCAATCGATGTTCGTACTGGTGTGAAAGCGATAGGTGAGCCGTATCGGATACTCCACCAAACCCCGCCGCTTGATTTCGAGGGCCTGCTCCGTGACTTCCTCCCACGTGGCAGGCGGCAGCGCGATGCCGGCGTTCCGGAGGATTTCTTCGTCATAGACCCACAGCGCGCACTCCGTATAGTACGGCAAGCCGTAGCTTACCCCTTTGCACTGGATACCCTCGGCCGCTTGCGGGATCATGGATTCACGGTATTGATTGATACCGTTGAATTCGTCCAAGGGTTCGAGCCATTCGGCCTGGGCCCACGCGGCAAGATCGGTCTCCCGCACATAGACGGTGTCAAGCGGTTGCCCTTCGTTGAGCAGGCGACTGACCGTTTGGAAATACTCCGTGCTGACGATCTCTGGCATAACACGCAGGCCGGGGTACTGCGTAGTGAATCGTTCCAGATTCCATTGCAGCAGGTCTGGCTCGTAGCCCCAATAGACAAGGCGCAAGTTAAGCGGCTGCTCCTCACTTCCGAATGTCTGTCCTCGGTTGCACGCAGCAGCCAGTAGGGCACTGGAAAGGAGGAGGTTGCGACGGGAAAGTAGGTTGCCGGAGGGCAGGGGTGCTTGTAGTCTGCTCACGATTGACTCCACACCAAGAGGTTACTAGGAACGTTACCACTCAAGAGGTGTTTTCGTCAACGACAGCGCACCATGCGCGAAGTAAGCCGAATTGCGTATCTGGGAAAAGTGAGGGGCGGGCATACGGGAAGTGAGCTTTGCAGGAAGCCAGTACACTATTTCTAAGGAGATCCTTGCGTAACTCGGCCAGACAGTTGCTATGGGGCTGGATCTGTGCCGATTTCCCCTCACCCCAACCCTCTCCTGGGGAGAGGGTGCAGAATGTGGAGACAAGTGAACGCGGAGCGGCTCCGGTTCCCTCTCCTGAGGGAGAGGGTTGGGGTGAGGGGTCTTTGCGCAACCTGTGCCGGCAGGCGCAAAGACCTCCTTGTAAGGACGAGCGCATATCCTCGAAGTAAGGTGAGCGAGGCTCATGGCGGAGAAGATCATGACGTTGCACCCGGCGGGCAAGACGGGAGTGAACATCGACAAGCGGAAGTACGACACCGTGCGGGAGGCTATTCTGCAGTCGCTCCAAGAGCACGGCACGCTGACATTCGACGACCTGACCGCGGAGGTGCGCAGAAGGTTGGAAGGCACATTTGCGGGCTCGATCTCGTGGTACGTGACCACGGTGAAACTCGACTTGGAGGCGCGGGGCGAGATTGCGCGGGTGCCAAAGTGCAGTCCGCAGCGGCTAATCATCCCCTGATGCGCCGACCGAACAAGCGCGGTGCTTGCAATTGGCGCGAGGAGAGACAAAGCGCTGGGTTGCTCTCGCCGACTGCGCGGGCCGTTTGCTTCCCGCTTAAAACGAGCCGTTTGCCACCAAGGGTTTGAATATGCTGTAGAAGACGGCCACGGAACTAAGTCCGTGGCCGTCTCCATTCTTCCTCGTACCGAGGTCGGCTCTTGATGAGTCACGCTGGACTCAATACCGTAGGCGATCTACGGCCAGTTGCCGAGCTTCTCGCGGATGGTCGCGACACCCTCGTCAACGATGGCTTGCATAGTCGGCTGGATTTCCTTAAGGAACGTAGCCGCATCCTGCTCACCCGTCCAGAGCCTGGAGTCGCCGATGTCGTTGAGCAGCGTCGTAACCTGGCCGCCGGTGGGCAAGGAACCGACGTTCCACTGCGGAACGGCCGTGGCGAGCGCATCCTGCGCCACAGAGATGCGCGGGTTGCTGTAGCCCGCGAAGGCCTCATTGATGAACGGCTCGATCTCGGGTATCCACGCCGGGATACGGCGGACGAATTTGCCTAAGCGCCCTTCATCGAGAAGGAAGACCATGTAGTCAAAGGCCGCTTCACGCTTCTCACTGCCGTATACGAGGCCGAGCTTGTGCTGGTTGGCATCCGGGGTAGAACGAACCACGCGCGGCATGGGCGCCATCACGAAGTCGATGCCCTGCTCAAGGGCCTGGTCGGCGTACGTGAGGGGCAGACTGCGCGGCGCCGAAATCATCAACGGCACCTGGCCGGTCAGGAAGGGATTCTGCCCGCCAAAATAGGTCGCGTTGCGATCGGCCTGCGGCGGAATCACCTGGTGCTTGTGGATCAGGTCGAAGAAACTCGTGTAGCAGTCGATCATCGCTTCAGAGTCGCAGGTTGCCGTCGTCAGATCCTGCGAAATCCAGCTACACTCGTCGCCCCAGAGCAACTGCCAGGAGCACCAGTCGTGCGCATGGTTACCCATCGCCCACTGGCTTACCTCGTCGCCCTCGAACTCCCGCAGCTTGACCATTACTTCGAGCCACTCGTCCCACGTCCACGAATTCTCCACATCTGCCGACGGATAATCAAGGCCCGCGGCATCAAAATACTCGGGGTTGATCATGACGACGTGGGCGTTGCCGCCGTGACCCATAGGCAGCAAGTAGACCTGCCCCTGGAACATGGCATCGCGCTCGAGGAGATTCGGGTTGTAGACGCTCAGGTCGAGGCCCCGTGCCTTAACCAAGTCGTCCATGTTCTGGGCGAGGTCCTGCATCACCTGCGCGAAAGCGCGGCGTGGGAACTCGGAGATGTCCGGCGGAATGCCGCCGGCCTGCATGGTCTTGATCTTGGCAACACGGTCTGCCGTACCGCCGACCTGGGAGACGAGCTCAATGGTCGCGCCCTCGTTCTCGGCAATATACGGCTCGGCCATATTCTGCAAGAACTCTTGTTCGAGTTCGGTCGGGATCTTGAGGAAAGCGACGATGTTCACACTCGCCATTTCCTGGGCGGGTGCCGCCTCTTTCTGTTCCGGCTCAGCAGCTTCAGGCTCTTCCATCGAGCCGGAATCCGCAGTACCTGCGCCACCACAGGCCGCGATGACTATTGACGAAGCCCCCAGCATGGCCGATCCTGCGAGTAGGCGACGTCGAGACAATGTGCTATCGAGCATTGCGCTACCTCCTTTGATTGAATGCGCTGCTGGCACAAAGGTCGTGCCAGTGCCACCCCTGATAGCAGCAGCAATTGTAGAGCGGTTTCTTGCGTCTGTCAAATGTGCGGTAGATTGGGCATTGAAGTGACAGTTTATATGGTGTTGCTCTCGCTAACATGCTCCGCAATCGTAAGGCGAGGTGCCGTGGGTCCAAACGGGTGACATTTGTTATGAAACGTGCTATAACTGCTTGCAGAATTCGCCTATGAAGTGGGTGAACGGGATAAATGCTGAGACGTCGCCGAAGGAGGGATATTTGCTGGGCGCTCAGCGAGGAGAAGCGCTCTTATGCACGTGAGAATTGCTTGCAAGGCAATGGCCAAAGGGTAGGGGTGTTTCCAGAAGTGCAAAGTTGTGTTTGGCTGTGTTATGTGCAGCCGGCAACTTGCCAAGAGTTCTAGAGAGACAGCGTTCTAAGGAGAGCATAAATGCGCAGAGAATTAACCCGACGAACCTTTCTCGGCGGTAGCGCGGTAGCCGGTACCGGCCTGCTGCTGGCGGCTTGCGGAGCTGCAACGACTGCTCCTGCCGGTGATGCGCCGGCCGCGGCGGATGCGCCACAGGAAGAGAAGACGACCGAGGCCCCGGCGGCTGCGGAGCAGAAGACGGTTAACTACCTCCATTACACCACCACGCAGGCGGTGTGGGATGAAAGCTTTGGCAGCCTTTTCGACACGTTCCGGGCGCAGAATCCCGACGTCGACCTTAAGGTGGACCCTGTTACCGGCGGTTTCGGCGTGCTCATCGATAAGGCCGTGGCCTCGTTTGCCGGCGGCATCGTCTTCGATGTCTATTACGGCCACTTTTCCTACATCAGCCAGTTCGCGACGGCGGAGATGATCCAGTCGTTGGAGCCGTTCCTGTCTGCAGACCCCGAGGTCAGCAAGGACGACTACCACGTCTGGGCAACGGAGCGCATCCAGGGCCAGGTGTACAGTATTGCGTGGTTCACCAACGGCAAAGAGGTTTGGTACAACGCCGATCTTTACGCCGAGGCCGGCCTCAAGACGCCCAAGGAGCATGAAGCCGAGGGCACGTGGACCTGGGACACCGCGCTGGAAGGCGCGAAGAAGCTGACGAAGGTAGAGGGCAATAACGTCACGCAGTGGGGCTTCTTTACGCCCTCCTATTCATTCGGCTGGCACTGGATCCATCTGATGGCGTGGGGCGCAACCTGGTGGAACGATGACTTTTCCGCGCCGGCCATGCTCACGCAGGAGTTTGCCGAGGGCACGCAGTTTGCCGCGGACCTGGTGACCAAGCACCGCGTCATGCGTAGTCGCAGTGCCCCGAGTGAGGACGACGTGGCGCCGGACTTCAACACAGAACTCTTGGCGGCCCGCACCTGGGGTTCGTACGGCACGCGTACGATCCAAGAGCAGATCATGTCCCAGGACGAACCGTTCACGGTGGAGATGGAAATGCTGCCGAATGGCCCGGCCGGCCGCCAGGTTGTACAGTCCATCAACGCGAATTGGATCTCCAGTTCGTCGGCGCATCCGGACAGCGCCTGGGACTTCTACAAGTTCTGGCTGAGCCAGGAAGGCCAGAGCTTCATCGTGCCGTTGGGCGGCGGACGCTACGTGGCGAACAAGAACTTCGAGGGCTTCACGGTCTACGACTACGAAGACCCCGCAGTCTACGCGCACGCTGCCGAGATCAGCGTGGAGCAGCGCCAGGTTGTACAGCAGTCTGACGTCAACTCGGCATGGGCCGAGAACTGGGCAGCTTTGGAGCAACAGACCAAGACGGTCCAGGAGGTCCAGGAAGAGATGCAGCAGGTTGCCGAAAACGCGCTCCGCGAGGGCGGCTGCCTCTGCTAACTTCCGCGCCTGGCGGTCACCGTTTGGTGACTCAAGCAATACAGAGTTGCAATTCCGGATTGCAGCAAGGATAGATTGCTAAACGTAGGGGCACGACATGTCGTGCCTCTACGTTGTATTATGGACACGACGCGAGAGCGGCATCTTTTTCTGGAGCGAATTGTAGTGCGGAGGGAGAAATACTGTGGCAACTGAAACGACGGTGGCCTTGCGTATACTGGGCACGCACTGGGCAACGCCGAATGCGCGTGACGCCGGCTGGATCGAAGAAGCCTTCGACCTCGATCCGGCGGAGACCGGCTTTGTGGCGCTCCATCTGTGGAATGTTGGCGACGCGAACGGGCCTGACATTCCGGAGGACTACTTTGTAGACATGGGCATAGCCGAAGGCCAGATGGAGTCGGTGCGGATTTGCGATGACTACATTCGCCCGGCGATTGCGGCGGCGCGCACGGCGGGCCTGCAGATCTTCCACGTGGAGCCCGGGAACATCGCTATGAAGTACGACTCGGTTCACTACATGCTGGAAGACGAGGACGAAAATCCGCCGCCCGGCCCCGTGCGCCCGCCGGAAGCCAATCCCGGCTGGAACCTGGAGCGCGCGGAACGCTCCCACGGCGTCGGCTACGGCGATTGGGAAGGCTGGCAGCAGTTGCGCATCATGGAGTCATGCGATGCCGAGCCCGGCGACCAGGTGATCCTTACCAGCGCCCAGTTCGACCGCATTTGCCGCAGCAAGGGCATCAAGAATCTCATCTACACGGGCTTTGCGACGAATATGTGCATCTTGGGTTCTGCCGGGGGCACCCAACCCATGCTCGGTTACGGCTACAAAGTCTTTCTTATCCGTGAGGCGACGCTGGCAGTAGAATATCCGGATACGTTTGCCGAGCGGCTGATGACCCGGTCGGCGCTCAAGTACTTCCAACAGGCCGTGGGTGACACGGTTGGGTACGAGCAGTTCATGGAGGCATGCGAGGCCGTCGCGGCGGCCCGCCGGTAAGCAGTTCCCGCTATAGTAGGAATTCTTGTACCAGAGTCAGTAGTCTGCGCACAAACAATGGTGTGAAGTGTCGCTGAAGAACAAGGGAGTTTGAGGCAGATGGGGACCAGGCCAATCCGGCGTACCGCCAGCATCGTGTGGGCGTCACTCTTGATGCTCACGCTGATTTCTTTCATGGCTTCGTGTGGAGGCGATGACGAGCGGGATGCGAAGCCGGCCGATGAGCCTGCGGCGTCGCAGGAGACGGTGATTCGCGTCGTCACCACATCCAACATCATCGCTGACTGGGCCAGGATAGTCGGCGGCGACCGCGTCGAAGTGATCAGCCTCATGCCCGTAGACGTCGATCCCCACACGTTCCAACCCGGACCACGCGATGCGGCCCACATTGCGGAAGCAGACGTGGTGCTGGCTGTTGGTTTGACATGGAAGGTTTCTGGCTGGAAGACCTCTTGAAAAACGTCGCTCGTGATGCGTCTATAGTGTTGGCCTTGGGCGACTTGATTGACCCGATCCACACCCATGCCGAAGACCAGCATGATGATGAGGAAGACGCGCACGAAGACGACGAAGGTCATGAGCATGATGACGATGAAGACCATGAGCATGACGACGACGAAGAGAACGGGCATGACGATGATGAAGATGAGCATGCCGACGACGAAGAAAGCGGACATGACGATGATGAGGACGAGCATGCCGACGAGGACGACGATCACGCTGACGAGGAAGAGGGGCACGCTCACGTGCACGGCCCGGAGAACCCGCACTTCTGGTTTGATCCAATTCGCGTGAAGGTGGCCATTAACGCCATTGCGACGCGATTCTCGAAACTCGATCCTGCGAATGCCAACGTGTATTTCACCAATGCGGCTGCGTACCACGAGCAACTTGATGAACTGCATCACTGGACCGAGCATGAGGTCAGCGCGGTTGCGCCTGAGCGCCGGTTGCTCGTGACTTCCCACGATAGCTACCGCTACTTCGCTGAACGCTACGGTTTTGAGGTAATTGGAGTGATCTTGGGCGTTACCACCGACGTGGAGGCTTCCGCTGAGCACTTGGCCGAGTTAGTGGAATTGATCAGAGAGCATGACGTGCCGGCGGTGTTCGGAGAGACGATTACCAGCGAGCGCCTGGCGCAATCCCTGGCGAACGAGACTGGAGCCAAGCTGGTACGGCTCTATTCGGACTCGCTGGGAGCAGATGGCAGCGGCGCGGATTCCTATCTAGGCATGGTGCGGGAGAACGTGAAACTCGTTGTCGAGGCGCTGCGATAATGTCGGAGTCTTCGCAACCGGCAGGTGATGGAAACGCGACCGACGCCGAGCCTTCCTTGATAGTTGAGGGCTTGGTGGTAGACCGCGGCGAGATTCAGGTTCTGAATGGCGTCACCTTCTCCGCGCAAAGCGGGCATATCATGGGCGTCATCGGCCCCAATGGCGCCGGCAAGAGCACGCTCTTCAACACCCTCACCGGGCTAATCCCGGCCCGGGAGGGCCGAGTGTTTATCAACGGCAAATCGATTGCCGAATCCCGTGGTTCCGTCGCATTCGTGCCGCAACGGCAGAACATCAACTGGGAGCTGCCCATGACCGTGTGGGACATGGTCATGCTCGGCAGGACTCGCCAGATTGGGTGGTTTCGCCGTCCGGGACGCGCTGACAGAGACGCCGTAGAGGATGCCCTCAACCAGGTCTGGATGTGGGACAAACGGTCCGTTTTGATTTCTGAGCTCTCCGGCGGACAGCAGCAGCGCATCTTCGTCGCCCGCGCCCTAGCCCAGGGCGTGGACGTGCTGATCTTGGATGAGGCCTTTCGAGGCGTGGACTTTACCTCCCAAGAGGTCATGACCCTAGTGCTGCAGGAAATGCGAGAAGCAGGCAAGACAATCCTGCTGGCGTCCCACAACATCAACTACATTCGACGGTTAGCCGACGATTGCCTCTGCCTCAACCGCAGCGTGGTAGCGTGCGGACCCACCGCAGAGGTGCTCGTGCCCGATGTCATGGAGGAACTGTATCGCTCGGTGGACATATACCGGGCGTACGAGAGCGAGCAAAACTGATGGATGTCATTTCCGATGTCCTCGTTGCGCCGTTCCAATACGGTTTCATGGTGCGGGCGCTAATTGTCTCGCTCTTGGTGGGAATCATGTGTCCCATGCTGGGGGCCTACGTGGTGACCAAGGGCCTGGGATTCATGGGCGACGCGCTCTCCCACGCCGTGCTGCCCGGCATGGTCGCGGCCTTTCTCATTGGGATCAATCCCTTCTTGGGGGCGATTCCCATGGGAATCGCGGTTGCGCTGTTGAGCGGCTACCTGATAAAGCGCGCGGGTGTCAGCGCCGACACGTCGGTGGGCATTCTCTTCGCCGGACTCTTTGCGCTCGGCGTGGTGATGCTGTCGTTTACGCGGGGACTGCGGGTAAGCTTGGAGGACATCCTGCTGGGTCAAGTGCTGGGAGTGACCACGCGCGACGTGGTCGTCACCGCCGTCATGGCCGGCGCCGTGTTGGCGGTTCTGTACCTGCTGCACAAGGAGTTCGTCTTCGCCAGCTTTGATCCCGCCGGAGCTTCGGTCATCGGTCTGCCCACACAAGCACTGGATTACCTGCTCCTGGCTCTGCTGGCAGTGGTAATCGTCCTGGCAATCCAGGCGGTGGGTATCGTGCTGGTGTTGGCCATGCTCATAACGCCGGCGGCGACGTCGTTCCTGCTGGTGCGCAACTTTCCCAAGGCGATGTTTACCGGGTCGCTCTTGGGAGTAATCTCGGCCGTGGCCGGGCTCTATCTCTCTTACCATTACAATCTGCCGTCGGGGCCGTCTATGGCTCTTTTGGCTACCGTGATCTTCGCGGTTGTGGTAGCGGTGAAGAAGGCGCGGTAGGGAAACGACGCGGCGACTCTTTGGAGGTTGTTGGCAAAAAGACGCCGGCTTCAAGCTCAGGACTTGGCGGGCAGCTCCTAGCGAGGACTCGGATGGTGTGGCGGCGTTTTCCTGGCTTCCCCCGCCTTGCTGCAAGCGTGACTTGATGCGGTATGCTTACGGTGGGTAGCGTGTGCGAAAGGAGTGAACAGCTATGTATCCGAACGGCGCGCAATTCTGCTTGAGCCTGACCTTCGACGTCGAGATGTGCACCAACTTTCCGTATTGGACCTCGGTGTGGGACCACCACAAAGGCGCGATCGATGCGGATAGCAAGCTGTACATCCAAAAGCTGAACGCGGTGGCGGAGAAGTACGGCGTTAAGCTGCACTATTTCCTGGTGGGCAGCGCGCTGGAAGACCCCGACCTGGACTACTTAAAGGAATCCGTAGACGCCGGACACGCGCTTGGCAATCATACGTACACTCACGTCAACGTGCGGGCGCAAGACGTCCCACAACTTCAAGTGACCTATGCGGCGGCGCCGTGGCGAGCGCAGGGCCGCTCCGCGCTCACGTGCATTCGCGACGAACTCCGCCAGACCAGCAGTGCCATGCGAGAAGTGCTGGGTGTAGACCCAATCGGTTTCCGTACCCCCGGCGGGTTTGTAGATGGTTTGCACACCGTACCCGATGTCCAAAGCTTATTGAAGGACGAAGGGTTCGGCTATGCCTCTTCTCACTTTCGCTTTCCGGTCGATCCCACGCACAAACGCCCGCCGCGTGAGCAACTGGAAGCCGCCATGCGCGAGAGTCTCGACACCTTGCAGCCGTACCGCTATCCCAACGGCCTGCCGGAACTCCCACCCACAGGCATTACCGACATCTGGGGGTTTCGCTATCTTGATCTGGACCGCTGGGAGTTCATCAACCTGCTCAAGCACGGCATCGACCACGCCCACGACAACGGTCAGGTGCTCACTATGACGTTCCATCCGCCCGTGCTGGCGGCTAGAGACCCCCATTGCGACGTGCTGGAGACGGTCTTGCCGTATGCGCTGGAGAAGCCTGGCGGCTGCTGGGTCGCCACCAACGACGACGTATTTGCGCACGTATTGCCAAGCGTAGCTTGATTGCCCGTTGCAAAGCGGGCCTTCTGATCCCCTCTCCCGCTGGGAGAGGGTTAGGGTGAGGGTATCGGATCCGCATCCCGGGAGACGAGAGGTGAAGGGACACGACATGCCATGCCCCTACATGTCATACTCTCCCCATATGGCATAGTCCTAGAAAGCCCAAAGTTTCAAGACGGAGACGAGATCACTGAGTAGGCTTGCACGTACACCCAAGGAGAGTGCCCCGTGAAAAAGACGATTGACGAACTCGGCGTGACGTTCGACACGGAATTCGAGGCGGCCGCGGCGGAAGACGTGTCGCTGGCTGATGACGGCACCGTGCATCTCTACACGCGCGTCGATCCCAAGCCCACGGGCTTTGACGAGCACTTCAAAGGCGTGCCTACGCAATATCGCTATAGCGTGCGCATCACGGCGCACAGGGAGACGCCTGCCTTGCGCATCCATGTGCACACGGATAGAGAACTGGGCGGCTGGTATATCCAGTTCGGTGGCTTCATCAAGCGCTCCGGCGGCTGGGAGCCGATCCCGCTGGAAAACGCCACCAACGTGCCTGACACCAGCGACGTACTCGTCACGCTTGCGCTAGCTGAAGGGGAGTCCGTGGTGCTGGGCAGCATGCCGTTCATCGCTCCCTCGGAAATGGAAGCGCAACTCGAGGCGCTCATGCGAACGGAAGGACACGTCTGGTCGGCCCGGGTTTTGGGCGAAACAGCCAAAGGCCGCAAGATTTGGGCTTTGGAGACCGCCCCGCGCGCCAAGCGCATCGTGATGGCGGGCACGTCACAGGGCGCGGAGCCGGTGGCCGAACGCTTGGTAGAGCTCGCGCGGCGGCTCACGGTCGACTTGACCGACTCGCGCTGGCTGCTGGACAACTATCAAGTCAGCCTCGTGCCCATGATTAATCCCGACGGCGCGGCGGAGGGACACAGCCTGCTCAACGGCAGCGGCGAGGTGGTGGCCGGCGGCTATAAGGCCGCGGTATCCGGCGAGCCGTGTCCGGTGGAGAGCAAGGCCCTGGCGGACTACGTCGCGCTGGCGCCCACGCAGGCCTATTTGGAGTTCCACGCCCACTACCGCACGATTCCGCCCGGGCAGGAAGACCACCTGGGCGTGCGCAAGCTGCACTTGCTCAATCCGGGCATGACGGACATCTATCCGCCGGAGACGGACCCCGACTACGTCGAGCGTTTCAACGCCGTCATGCGCCAGCGGCTCGGCGAACACAACGACCACCGGCCCATCGGCCAGTGGTGGAAACCGGCGGCGTTTTTTACGCCCAACCTCGCTAGGCTCCACCACCACTGCATGTTCTACGCCGTGCAATCGTGGAATTACGACACCCAGGCCACCACCGGCTGGGCCGAGCGCTACCTCTACGCCGCGGCAGAAGGGATCGCCATCGCCAGCGGTGCGCCGACGTGGCGTGAGTGAGGACTGTGGCCGTGAACGACTCGGTACTGCGCCGAGTCGTTCAAGTGTGAGATGCAGAGGGACGGTGTTTCCTCTGAGCTAAGCCGCGCCGTCGAAAACGGTCTCAGGATGCCTTGGATGGCGGAAGGCGACCGACACAATTGTTGACTCGCCCAAATACAGCGGCCTTGCGAGCCGGAGTCTTCGAAAGACCAGGCTTCGCCGTCAGACTAGCACTGGACGATCAACACAGGGTTCGGCCTCTCTCCTACATAACCTACTGCGGGTTGTTGAAGGGATTCCAATATATAAGGATTCTGTTTCGGTTGATGTCCGTCACATACAGGTTGTCGTTCTCATCGAACGTCACTGAGTAGGGCATGGAACCAAAGTCGTGGAAGAAGCCACTGGGCGCGGTGTCTGGACCGAGAGGATCATTGTAGAATGCAATGAATCTCGGACCAAGGTAGCTACTGAAACCCACCGCCATTCTATTCCTGCTGTCAAACGCGGGCTCCCACATGCCTACTTTGTCTATAGACCTGTGACCGCTGACGTTGATCGTCTGATTCGGCTCAAAGCGGTCAGCGAAGTACTTGCGCTCAATTTGCCCCAACTCCGTGACCACCTTGGTTGCGGCCGGCGCATAGACGACCGAATGGTTATCGAACGGGATCGAGCCGGCGGCAAAGATGAGGAAACGTTTGTTGCCGGCTACTTCCAGCGAATGGTCTGAGACAAAGAGGTTGCCGAGCCGGTCGTACGCGAGTCCGCCCGGGAAGCAGAGCATGTCGGCCGTTGGCGGACCGGTATGATCCTCGGGATTATCCCACGCGCTGAAGTGCGCTTGACGATTGCACTTATTTCCCGTTGCCTCCGTCTGTCCCAGGATGACGTCCACGACGGGATTTGTCAGCGGGTCACGAATGCGCAGGACGCGATGGTTATAGGAATCGCTGATCCAGATCATCTCACCGTTGCCTACCGGCGCGATGCTGCGTATGTAAGGGCCAAGGGTAACCGTGACACTTGATCTGTGGCCGGATCCTGGGATGGTAAAAGTGGTGGGGCCAAGCGTGACAGTCTCATTTGTGCCGAGCACCGGGATGTTTATACCATCGGTGCGGATAGTCTTTATTGGGACTGACTGTGCCGTCAGCGGCAATTGATAGACTTTGATGAATCGCGTGGTATCGGTGCCTAGAACCCACAGTCTGCCTGCTCCGTCCACCTTGATGCGACCGCAGCAGGTATGCGCGCTCTGCTGCCAATACATCTCACCAATGACGCCGTCGGCCGTCTGGCCGTTTCTAAGATTTCTCACGTCATTCCAAAACAGCAACCGCTTCGGGTCAGCCGCGATGAGTTGATCGCCGTACACAGCCACGCCGGCCACCCACCCGAGTTCTCTGCCACCCTTGAAGTTGTGTCCGCCGGGCGGAGAAAAGAGTTGTCTGTCGGAGTAATCCTGCACTCCTCTGCCAAACGCAGAACCGGCAGCCGGAAAGCGTAAAACGTCATGGGCAAAGCGGGTTATGGATATCAACACGTTGCCTTCGGTATCGACGCCAATGCCTCCCCCGCTCCGGCTTGAGACGCGGTGCTCTTCCCTTTTTACTCCAGTGTCGCCCAGATCCCAGCGCTCGAATGTCAAGGCATCCGAGTCGTTAATCCAGATGCTCTTGTTGTCCACGTGCACTTCAAGTGAGGTGGGACGGTTAAAGCCCGAACCAAAGACGGAAGTAGCGCTCATGCCTGAAGTGAACGGGGGCTTGAAGACCAGCACACGGTCGTTACCTTTATCAGCAACGTAGAGCCAGCCGTTGGCGGCGGTCCTGACTGCTGCCGGGGAATCGAGCTTGTTTAGTGCACGGCCTTTCTTGTTGCTGCGGAAGTTCGTTTGACCGAGCACCAAGTCGGCCTGCTTGGCGATGATGCCGGTGGTGGGATTGAGCGGAAATCTGAGCACACGGTGATTGGCGGCATCCGCCACCCAGAGATTGCCGACCGGATCAATCCCCACCCCACTGGCGTATCCGCCAATGCTGGTCCTCAATTCCCAGGACTGAAAGCATAGCGTTTCCCTGGTAGGTGGGATGCGTGGACCGTCCCGGTTGCAGACGATACCGGAAAAGTCCTCTTGCTCCCATACTTCATCCGCGATGGTGTCTGTCTCGAACGGGCGCTCGTACTTGAGTACGCGATTATTCATAGAGTCTGGGACATACAGATTTCCCCTGGCGTCCACTGCCATGGTCACGTGACTGTGTTCCTCATCTGGCGGAATAGCTACATCTGGGATACCACAGAGGGTTTCGGCGCTGGCGGTAGCGCGAAAGGGGAAGTTCTGCACGTTGGAGTCTCCGTTGCAGGCGGCGTGATCGAAACCCGATGGTTGGCCGATGACGACGTCGGCGACGCAAGGACCGGGCCCGGCATAGCACGTAGCGAGGTCTACGCCCAAGATCCGGCTATTGCCTGCGTCCCAGACATACAATCGGCCCGGGGAAACCGAGCGGTCGACCAACACACCACCGGGGTTGAAGAGTTTGAACGGAACCACTTGGTCGTCGGTGATCTGTGAGAAGTCCGGCTGGCCGATGATGACGTCTGCCCACAGGTCTCCGGCCACGCCTCTTACGGCCTTTGTCCGGGGGAAGGGAGCGAAGTCATTCAGAATCCAGGGTTTGCCAATTAGGTTAGTGAACGTCTGTGGGAATCTACGTGCCCAGTCTATGAGGTCTAGCACTCTATTCAGTTCGAATTCGTATTCCCTGTTAAGTGGAGAAGAGCTGCGAATGCCGTCTCGCACCCAGGGGAGTGCCTCTATCGCCGCCGCGGCCTGGGGGTCGCTGCGCCTAAGGGACGCGAGCGCGGCGTCAACTGCGGGGTTCTTCACGACTTCCCAAGGCAAGCGTTCGGTATTGAGCCGTTGCTCCAAGCCGTTGGGGCCGTTGATCCAAGTGCGGTAGCCGTCGGTGAAGGCGGTGAGGTTGTCCGCTTTGCGCCAGACGAGGAGGCCGCCGGTGGTCTGCTGCTCGCTGTTACCGTTGGCGGCGTAGCGTTGATCTTCCAAGCACTCGCCGACGATGTCGTGGCCGATGAGGTCGCGGAGCGTCTTGAAGCCGAGGACGAATTGACATTCAGCCGCAATTGTCGGCATCGGCAAGAGGAAGAAGAGTGCCAAAGCGAAGAGTACTGTGAGGCGTTTCATTGATCCCAATCCAATGCAGTGGCGGCACTGTGAATTGCTCCGGGAATGATGATAAAAGTATAGACATGGGTGGTTGATCTGTCTATTTCAAAATGACTACGCGTTGCATGCCTTTGGCGAATGCAGATTCTAGTGACCCATAGAGGAAAGATTGAAGGGGTTGCCTACATGTTCTGCGCTGGTATACTACTTTCAACACGGTCGTTTCTGTCTGCGATATATTACACGATGGCAAACGAATCTCCGTGGAAATCGGTGTGGTCTGCTTAAACGAAGAAAGGAGTGTAAGGGGAGTCTTCACTGCCTGGCGTTGACATGCGCATAGGCTGCTTAACGCATCGCGAGAGCGTGGTGCGTGGATAGATGACAAGGAATAGACAACGGTTTCAATTTGGAGGGAGCACACGTGAAAGCGACTGTAACACGACGAACATTGCTCGGCGGCAGCTTGGTGGCTGGCGCCGGTATGCTGGCGGCCGCGTGCGGACAGCCTGTGGCTACCATGCCGGCAGAGGGCGAAGCGCCGGCAGCGGAGGAAGAGGCCAAGCCGGCCGAGGAAACCACGGCCATGGAGCCGAAGAAGGTGGTCTATCTGCACTACACCACCACGCAAGCGGTGTGGGAAGAGAACTTCGGGCAGATCTTTGATAACTTCCGGGCGCAGTTTCCCGAAGCAGAGCTTCAAGTGGATGCCGTGACCGGCGGTTTCGGCGTGCTCATTGAGAAGGCCGTGGCTTCGTTCGCGGGCAACGTGCCCATCGACATGTATTACGGCCACTTTTCCTATATCAGCCAGTTTGCCCAGCAGGAAATGATCCAGCCGCTGGACCCGTTCATCGCGAAAGATGCCGACGTGGCCCGCGAAGATTTCTACGATCACGCGCTGGAGAAGATCCAGGGCCAAATCTACGGCATTGCTTGGTTCAATCAGGGCAAGGAATTCTGGTACAACGCGGACCAGGTGACCGAGGCCGGTCTGACGTCACCGAACGACTTGGTAGCGGAAGGCAAGTGGACGTGGGACGCCGCGCTTGAGTTTGCGCAAAAGCTCACCAAGCGAGAAGGCGCGAACACGACCCGTTGGGGTTTCTTCTATGCCTATCACTCCACCGGTTGGTTCGGACATCACCTCAAGGCCTGGGGCGCTGACTGGTGGAATGATGACATCAGTGCGGCGACGATGGATACCCCCGAGTTCGCTGCGGCGGTGCAAGCCGCCCAGGACTTGGTCGTGAAGCATGAGGTTTCGCCCCGCATTAGTAGCCCGAGCGAGAATGACGCGAGTGCGTCTTTCGAAGAGGAGACCCTCGCCTCGCGCTTGGCGAGCGGCGCCAATACGCGCAGCTTCCAAGCAAACATCATGTCCAAGGACAACCCATTCAACATCGGGCATGCCCTACTGCCCGAGGGACCTGGCGGACGCAATACGATTCAGGCGCTCAATGCGAATTACCTGAGTTCGTCGGCGCCGCAAGCCGATCTGGCCTGGGAACTCTACAAGATTCTCGTTGGGCCGGAATCCGACCAGCAGATTGCCCGGCTCGGCGGCCGCCGCTACACGGCCAGCCGCAAGCAGAGCCCGGTGACCCTGTGGCCGTATGAGAATGCCGACGTCTACGCGCAGATGGCGGAACTCAGTGATGGCGCCCAGCAGATTGTGAAGCAATCTGAGGTCAACGGCGCTTGGAGCCAGGGCTGGAAGGACATCGAGGACGGCGTCCGCACCATCCAAGAGGTGCAGGAAGAACTGCAGCAAGTAGCCACGATTGCCCTGGAAGAGGGCGGCTGCATCTGCTAAGTAGCCGTTTGCGTCTTTGGCTGAAATTGGTAGGGGCACGATATATCGTGCCCCTACTGTTTTTTTGTTAACACTAGCTTGGCGCAGGCTGCAAACCTGCGCTACCGTCTGCTGAACATAGCCGGAGACCACTAGCAAGGTCCTGCCAAGGGTGGACGTCCTGCGGGGCAGTTAAGGCGGAATTCCGCCTATGGGTAGTGGCGCGCTTACGTGCCCAAGCTCTTTCATTTGAGGCCGTGCCGTGGTGTGAAAAACAAGGCTGATCCGCGCTCATCCCATAGGCAAGTGCTCTAGGAAAACTTGGCCTTCGACAGGCTCAGGGCGAACGGAAACGGAATAGACAGACTATTGCTGAGTAGGCTTCGCAGAGTTGCTATCCAACCACGATGAGACCTATCGAATCGAGTCATGAGATAGCTTCTAGCCGAGGTCCCTTTCACCAGCAACCATCAGGGCATCGATGGTGGTGCCAAGCTCACGGGCAATCCGGGACAATACTTTCACGGAGCCCGGCTTGATACCCCTCTCGATTTGCGAAAGGTAACCGGGGCTGAGGCCGGCCCGCCTGGCAAGTCCGCGCAGCGTCAAGCCGCTATGAACTCTGAATGCCGTAACCGGGCTGCTGCCTTCACCGATTGCACGTGCCACCGGATGGGGGATGCGCGCGCCGGAGCGGTCAGCCTCCATCGCTGCCAGCAAGTCATCCAGGTCTTGACTGCGTTGCAGCAGGGCTTCGTATTCGGCCTTGGGCAATTCGATTGTCTCCGCGCTAGCCATATGCTTCTCTCCCGTGCCCGATACGTAGTATTGCCATAATAGCTACCGCACCTCCTTCACGTCTGAACAACACGCGATAGCGACCAACCCGGAGGCGCACGAAGCCGCTGCCCGCCACGCGGGTGATCTGATTGCGCAGTGAGGCCGGGCCGGCTGCATACTCTCCAATCTTGCCAATTGCCCTTACTCTCTCCGCAGGAGCCAAACGGCGAAGGTCTCTGGCCGCCTTCATGTCCACTCGATACCTGGGACCTTCCATAAAGTCATGTTAGCAGGTAGCAAACTTTCTCAAGTCCTGCCATTTCATCCAAAAGAAAGGTACTTGACGCAACAAGCCGGGTGCCTGGCAGATCGTGCGCGGGAATGGCGGGTACGGTACTATCTCACATGGAAAGCGACCTGAGAAGGCGTGTCCTGTCCCGTCGGGGAAGGACCTGCAACGAGAAACCCAATACATCCATAGAAAGGACAGCAGAGGCCCATGGCAGTAAGAGTTGGACTGGTTGGCGTGGAACAGCATGTGCCGCACGTATTTGCGGGCATTGACGAATCGGATGAGATCGAGTTGGTGGCGGTGGCCCAGGCGGGCGCTCGTGCGGATGGGCTTAAGGAGAAGTACGACGCGCACATCTATGACGACCACGCGACTATGTTCGCCCAAGAGCAACTCGACGTAGTAGCGGTCTGCCTGATTCCGGTCGACCAGGGCCGAGTCGTGATCGACGCGCTTGAGGCCGGCTTGCACGTCACGGCGGACAAGCCACTGATGATTGCGCAGGAAGAGCTCGACGCCACTGCAGCGCTGGCGCGGCAGCATCCTGGACGCAAGGTCGGACAGCTCTTCACGCTGCGTGGCAGGCCGGGCTATGCCAAGCTGCATGAGATCGTGCGCAGCGGCGCAATTGGCGACGTCGTCCAGAGCTATGGACTGCGTTCCGCCCTGGAGAAGCGCGCACAACGCGCGCCGTGGTTTTTTGATGAACGACTTTCCGGCGGACCCATTCCCGATCTGCTCATCCACGATATCGACGCCCTGCGCTGGATTACGGGACTTGAATACACACACGTGCTGGCGCGGGAGTCCAACTTCGCCCGGCCGGACGATCCTTACTACCGCAATGCCGGACAACTCTTCTTCCTGCAGGAACAGAACGCGACGGCCATCATGGAGCACCACCGCCTGGTGAGCCCGGCCTTTGCCGGCATGGACTGCCGCATGAAGGTTGTGGGTACCGATGGGCAGGTGGAGATCACCGCGACGGGTGAGGTGATTCTCTACAACAGCGACCACGCCGGTCAGGTAACAGACCTTCCGGCCGAGCAGAACGTGTTTGCGGACTTTGCCCTTAAGGCGTGTGCGGGCCAAGAGCCGCTGGTGGATACGGCCAGCGCTTTGCAGTCCATGCAGGTGGCGCTCACTGCCAGGGCGGCTGCGGAGGAGGACACGCTGGTGGCCATTCCGCAGGTTTCGTAGAAGTTCTTGCTGCACTTCTCGGCCCATCTAAAGGGTATCCACTAATTTTCACAGTGGTGATCAGGGAACCAGGAAGGCCTTCGACAGGCTCAGGCCGAACGGTGGGTGGCTCTTTCCGCTCGTGGTGAGCTTGCCTGTCCTGGGCATGTCGAAGGATCGAACCATGAACGGAAAGACTGGACGCATGCGAATGTGAATTCAGTGGAATAGCTTGTAGCATGGTGCGTTCGGATAGAGCGCGTGTCTCTTATCGCCAATGTGTGTATAATTCAATAAATCAATCTGGAGAGGAGCGTGACATGGCTATAAAGACCCCTGCGGATGTCAGCTTGGCAGTGAATGGTGGCACGGCGGTGCGGAGCGCGGACAATCCGCTGCCGCAAGTCTTTCCGCGCTATGTGCCGGAGAGCGCCTACGACAACGTGCGGTCGGTGCTGGATGGAGGTGTTGCAAGCAACTTGATTGGCCGCTTCGAGGAGGCGTTTGCCGAGGCTACCGGCACGAAGTATTGCGTCTCAATCTCAAACTGCACGGCTGCGCTGCACTCCCTCTATGCCGGCTTGGGCGTCGGACCGGGTGACGAGGTCGTCGTGAGTCCCATTACCGACTTCGGCACGATTGCGGGCATTGTCGCGCAGGGCGCGGTTCCGATCTTCCCAGACGTGGACGTGCGCACGGGGAACGTCAGTGCCGAGACCATCGCGAAAGTGCTCTCACCGCGGACGGCGGCCATCGTCGCCGTGCACTTCTACGGCCTGCTCTGCCCGATGGAAGAGATCGTAACGCTGGGGCGAAGCAAGGGTATAACCGTCGTGGAGGACGTCTGCCAAGCGCCTTTGGCGAACTATTCAGGTCCGACCGTGAAGGGCAAGTCGGGTTCGCTGGGCGACGTCGGCGGCTTCTCATTCGACGCGGAGAAGCACCTCACGGCGGACCACGGCGGAGCCGTTACCACGGATAGTGAAGAGGTCGCCGATCGCGTGCGCAGTTTTGCGCTCTCGCGTGGCGCCGTTACGCACGAAGGTTACGGGCGCAAGCACGAGACGTTCGGCTTGAACTACCGCTTCGGTCAGTTCCAGGCGGGTCTGGCCTTGGCCGAGCTTGGTGTGCTTGAGGAGCAAAACGAGCGGCGGCGGCAAGGGGCCGCGCACTTGAGTTCGCGCATTGATGAGATTGACGGCATCACTCCCCCGTATATCCCGCCCGGCAGCGACCACATCTACTGGCTCTATCACGTGCGCTTGGATCCCGACCAGTTCTCCTGCTCCGTTTGGGACTTTGCCGAGGCCCTAAAAGCCGAAGGCCTGGGCGCCAACGCCGGTGTCGCGCCCTATTATCTAGTGCCCGATAGCCATGTGTTCATGCAGGACAAGGCGCATGTGGCAGGCAGGTCCGGTTGGCCGTGGGACCATCCGATGAATGAATTTGCCAAAGACATCGAATACAGCGCAGACATGTGCCCCGTGGCCAAGGAGCATGTGGATACCACCATCCGCTGGGGCTGGACCGATAAGCACGCCGCCGAGGACATCGAGGATATGGCCACGATGTTCAACAAAGTTGCGGAGTACTATCGCGTGTAGGATGAATCACACCAAGCGCAGGCATGGAGTTCGTTAAGCAAAAGGAGTTGTCTCCTAGCCCTTTCGAACGATAGCATTTTGTAAGATGTAGAGCGCAGGCTTCTAGCCTGCGCTCTAGTCTATTCTGGGAAGTGGCTCTGCATTCATGCCGCAACTGAAGTCTACGGAAGTCCGTGTTCATGGATTGGCCGCTGGAGGCCTTTCCTGCCCAGGCCGGTCTGCTTAGTGCTCAAAATGCGATGTAACAAGGACTTTGGAAGTGGTTTGCTACGTTTTGGCACAATAGCCCAGACTGTCTGTTGACGTGCAGGATCATACTTGGTGAGCGCGGCGCCGTGTCGACTATCTCCTCGCAACTCCCAGCCGTCACGTCGCAGCAATTCGATGAGTTGTAGGCCGGTGACTGCAGGCAGATATCTTTGCGCCATGTCCTACGCGCCAATTGGGATGCGTTTTGGCTCCACGAGATGGGTATCAGGCAAGACGTGATACTCTTGTGTTGGCGCTGGCTGATCGGACGGATGCAGGGTAATGCCATGCTCGGCAAAGAATCGCTCGCGTTCGCCGACGCTTTCCATGGTGCTGAGCGAAAGCATCAGCAGTTCTTCCAAGCCCGCGCGTACCTCATCAAGGCTATCGCCACAGTGCGCGACACCCAGTTCCTCACAGTCACCTACCCATTGCCCCTCTTCCTGATAGAACCTTAGGGTAAGGATTACATAGCCCTCGGTCACTGATCGTCTCTTTCTCTAAAAGGAGCGCGACTCTGGTCGTCCCCACTCCATTGTAATGCATAGTGTGCCTCAGTCAGATGAAATTGAGAAAGGCTTCCACGACGGCTAGTCCTGATTCCGACAGGAAGCTGCCTGGATGCACCGTGCTGAAATGGTTGCAAGCCGTAAGATGTGCAATCTACGCGTGGCTCTGCCGTCGCGGCATCCGGTTGTCGGTGCGAATGAGTTCCTCCATCAGGCGCGCCTTCAATTCCCGCTTCAGCCCCTGCGCGGCGGCGTCGCGCCAAAGATTCTGTAATTGGCCGGGATCGTTCTCTGTGTCGAATAATTCCCCGTACTCCTGCTCGCCGTCGTCGCCGACGTAGACGGTGAGTTGGTGCGTATCCGTGACGAGCGTGCGCAGGCGCAGCCCGATGTAGTCCTCATCGTTCTCGATGATGATGGCTTCTTGCACCGAGTCCGTCGCGCCTGTGAGCAGCGGCGTAAGCGAGCGGCCAGACAATGACGACATCTGTCGCTCGGCCTCCGGCTGCGGTATGCCTTTCATGAACGGGGGCCCGTACTCCGGCGCCTCCACTCCCGCCAGGTCGAGCAGCGTGGGTGGGATGTCCAGGTGCGAGACCAGCGACTGCGAGACTTGTCCCGCCGGAAAGCCCGCCGGCCAGCGCCAGATCGAGGGGATGTTCAGCATGCCGTCAAAGTGGAACGGCCCTTTGTTGAGCAGCCAGTGGTCGCCGAGCAGGTCGCCGTGGTCGGCGGTGAAGACGACGACGGTATTCTCAGCAAGGCCAAGCTCATCCAATGAATCCAATATGCGCCCAACTTGCTCGTCGATGAACGAGACCATGCCGAAGGTGATGGCCGTAATCTCGCGCATGTGCTCATCCGGCATCTTGGTGGCGAGCCGCCGGCCGGAGGTCCATTGGTCGGTCTCGTGCATCAGGCGCATGTGGGGCGGCAGGTCGTCGAGTTCGTTCTCACGGCGGGTAGCCGGCGGAATTGAATCACGGTCGTACATGGAAAACCACGGGTCGGGGGCGGCAAATGGATGGTGCGGATCGGGGAATGAGGCCCAGAGCATGAAGGGCTCTTCGCCCTGTGCCGCATCCTGCAGATACGCGATGCTGCGGTCGGCAATCCACGTGTTGTAGTGATACTCCGGCGGCACGTTGATGCGGTAGGACTGTTCCGCGCCGCTCGCCGCCGGTGTGGAGGATTGGCGGTTCCAATGGGGAAGCACGTCCGGATGCTCCCTCTCCAGCCACAGGTAGTGATTGTCGAAGTTGCCGGGCCCGTGGCCGATGGTCAACTCCGTGCTGGCGAATCCGTAGTAGGGCGAGGGCAGCGAGGAGACTTTGCGGTTGCGCCACATCCAGCGGGTTTCGGGAAAGTCGCGCGGATCAAGCGTTTCCGGGTCTACGCCGATGGGTTCGCCGGCCACGCGCACGTGAATCTTGCCGATGCTGTGCGTGCGATATCCCACATCGGCAAGGGTGCCGGTGACGGTGGGGAAGGCAGGGTCGAGGTCGATGCCGTTCGTGCGCACGTTGTGGCCGCGGGGCGTGAGGCCGGTGAGCAGCGTGGAGCGCGAGGGCATGCAGAGCGGATTGTTTACATAAGCACGAGTCAGCAGGGCACCGCCGCCTGCCAGCCGGTCGAGGTTGGGTGTCTGCAGGGGCGTGTCATCCCGCCAGTCACGCCACGCGCAGCGCATGTTGTCGCCACGCATCTGGTCGGTGAGGATGATGAGGAAGTTCGGTTGCTTGCTCATGGGTGTGCTCCTTTGTTCCTTGGTCAGAACTCTCGGTTTCGTCAGTGAGAACTGGATGGACTCCACATTTCCGATTTTCTTGGTCGTTGCTCCTGCCGGGAACTGCCCTCGTACTGAGTATAAACCTCTTGGCGCGACCTGCAGTGTGCTCCCGGCAAATAAGGGTTGGGGATTTTCAGGCGATCTCCGAATGCGCCTGGTGGATGGTTTTATCCGTCATTTCCGCGAAAGCGCGGTTGGGAAACCGAGGAATCCAGGGTTTCCCAACCGATAGCCAAGTTGACTGCGGAATCATGCGCCTGAAAAGGATGGGTTCCCGCTTTTGCGGGAACGACGGATAAGGTTGCAGCCGCAACTCGAAACAAGAAAAGAATGTGGCCAGAAGACTGAGCATTGTAGCCCTTGTCTTTTGCGAATATAATTGCCGCAATAGACTTCTTGGCGTGGCGCTGCAGCCAATTCTCTCGAACCCGAAATCTGTCCGCGTCATGTCCTCATCCTAAGGAGCGAATTCCCCATGAGTACCGAACGACGCGCCAGACTTGCCTTCATCGGTTGTGGCGGCTTTGCCACAGCCTCGATATTTCCCCAGATACCGCTTATTCCTGAGATTGACCTCGTTGCCGTGTGCGACATCGTAGAAGAAAAGGCGCAGCGCAACGCCCGCAACTTCGGCGCGCGCCGCGTCTACACCGACATGCACAAGATGCTCGATACGGAAGAGCTGGACGGCGTGTTCACCATCGGTCCGGCGCCGCAGCAGTACGAGCTGGCGCCAGTGGTGCTCAATCGCGGTCTGCCGGTCTACACGGAAAAGCCGTCGGCCAATACCTCGGCGGAGGCGAAGGAACTGGCCGAACTGGCAGAGGAAAATGGCGTGTGGGGCCAGGTGGGCTTCATGAAGCGGTTCGCCGACGTGTACACCATTGCCAAGGAAGTCATTGCTCGTCCCGAATTTGGCGGCCTGCACGTGCTCAAAGTCAAGTTCGGCCAGGGCAAGTATCCGCAGATCTGGGGCATCGACTCCGCCAAGCGCGCCTTTCTAATCGGCCAGTGCGTGCACATCTTCGACCTGGTGCGCTTCTTCGGCGGCGACGTGCGCGCCGTGAATGCACTCTACTATGAGGTCGGCCCGCAGAACTTCTCTTATCTCATCCAACTGGAGTTCGTGAATGGCACCGTCGGCCACATGGATATCAATACACTTGATTCCAAGGTGGGGACCCGTGACGTCGTCGAGACGCTGGAACTTATCGGCATGGAGACCCACGTGGTTTGCGAGGACATGATGAAGGTCACGTACCAGCCCCACGAGCAGTGGACGGAGGCGGCCCCGCGCTTGGGACGCTACAACTACACGCTCGATCCCTCTTGGACGGGTCTCGGCAAGAGCCAGATGAACTTCGGCTACACCAATGAGGTGCGCCACTTTGCCCGCCGCTGCCTGGGTCTGGAGAACAGCGGCCCCGACCTCTGGGATAGCTACAAGGCGCTCACGTTCGGCGAGGCGGTGTACGAAAGCTCCCACGGCGGCGGCCGGGTGCTGGTGGAACAGTAGGCGACATCGCTGGACAGAGTATTCTCGGCTTTGCAAAATCTGAAAGCCCTCTCCTGGGGGAGAGGGTTTGGGTGAGGGCGACCGATCGTTAATGCCGCCATGCCCGAATAAATTAGGGAAACAGCCCAGTATTGATGCGATTGCATCCTGGCAATATAATTGTCCCAATACACCTCTTGGCGTGGCACCGCAGCCGGTTCCTCCGATCACGCAATCGGCTGTGCCACGTCCTCAACCCAAGGAGCGTTTGCCCATGAGTACCGAACGTCGCGCCAGACTTGCCTTTATCGGTTGTGGCTCCTTTGCCACCGCCTCGATCTTTCCCCAGATCCAATTTATACCCGAGATCGATCTCGTCGCCGTCTGCGACATTGATTTGGAAAAGGCGCAGCGCAACGCCCGTAACTTCGGCGCGCGCCGCGTCTATACCGACATGCATAAGATGCTCGATACGGAAGAGCTGGACGGCGTCTTCACCATCGGCCCCGCGCCGCAGCAATACGAGCTCGCGCCGGTGGTGCTCAATCGCGGACTGCCGGTCTACACCGAAAAGCCGTCTGCCAATACCTCGGCGGAAGCCAAGGAACTCGCCGAATTGGCGGAAGCCAAAGGGGTTTGGGGCCAGGTGGGCTTCATGAAGCGTTTCGCCGACGTGTACCTCATCGCCAAAGAGATCGTCTCCCGGCCGGAGTTTGGCGATTTGCACGTGGTCAAGACCAAGTTCGGGCAGGGCAAGTACCCGCAGATTTGGGGCATCGATTCCGCCAAGCGGGCGTTTCTCATCGGCCAGTGCGTGCACATCTTCGACCTCATGCGCTTCTACGGCGGCGACGTTAAAGCCGTGAACGCGCTCTACCACGAGGTGGGTCCTCAGAATTTCGCATACTTGATCAACGTGGAATTCGTGAACGGCATGGTCGGCCAGATGGACATCAATACGCTCGATTCCAAAGTGGCGTTCCGCGACATCATCGAGAACCTGGAGCTCATCGGCCTAGAACAACACGTGGTCTGCGAGGATATGCTGAGGGTCACGTACCAGCCCTACGAGGAATGGACGCAGGAGAAGCCGCACCTGGGACGATATAACTATACCGTCGAGCCTGCGTGGAACAGCATTGCGCGCAGTCAGATGAACTTCGGCTACACCGGCGAGGTGCGCCACTTCGCCCGCCGCTGCCTGGGTTTGGAGGACTCCGGCCCTGATCTCTGGGATAGCTACAAGTCGCTCACGTTCGGCGAGGCGGTGTATGAGAGCTCCCACGGCGGCGGACGGGTAGAGGTTGCACCGTAGGGTCTCTGACTGGCCCTGAGGATCTTGTCAATAGGTCAATGTCTAGCATGAAGTAACTGGCGAGACTCGTGCGGCGTGAGGAGAATTCGATTTCCCAGTGTGCAAGAAGCGGGGGGACAAGCCCCCCGCGCTACAGAAGATCCCTTGAGTCTGATGTTGGTTGGCAGAGGTGACTCGGAAAAGGAAGTCTCCGTTGGCGCAGGTCTATAACCCCGTATCTGGTACGGGGCAGGCACCGTGCCTTCACGGTGGGAAAAACTGTATAATCACTGGAGATGAATTTGACATTGGACGCCTACAAGCGAGTTCTTGAAAAGGAGAGGATTCTATGGCGACCGCGCAGTTGGTGACTTTGGCGCCGGAGCAGAAGCAGTTCTTCGATGACAACGGCTACCTGGTAATGGAGGGCTTGTACAACGCCTCCGAGATTGAAGAGATGCGGCGGGAGTTTCATGATCTCATCGCGAATACGGACGGCCGTCCCGAGGCCATGAGATACAATTTCATGGAGCAGGCGGAGGGGTATCCCATCGACCCCTATAACCCCAAGAACGTGCAGGGCATCATGGACCAGCCGCTGGCGAGCGATTACTGGTTCAACAACGTCACCGATCCCCGCATCGTGAACGTCTTCATCGACCTTTTCGGCCCGGACATCGACTTTCACAACGGCAAGGTGCGCAATAACCCGCCCGGCTTTACGAACGTCCAGGGCTGGCACCAGGACTGGCCGTACGAGCGCCATAGTAAGCCCGAGCTGGCCGCGGCGATCATTTACCTGGATGCCAACGACGTGGACCAGGGCTCAACCACCGTGCTGCCCGGCAGTCACAAGATGGGCGAGTGGGAGACGGATCACGGCCATACCGTGGCCGACGAGAGAGTGGAAGGCTACGACCCGGTGCCCATGCTGGCCAAGCCCGGCGACGTGCTCTTCATCCACGTGATGGTGCTGCACACCGCCGGCAACAATTACAGCAACACGTCACGCCACAAGGTCATCAACGAGTATAAGAGCAAAGAAGCCGTCGATCAGTGGGGCAATCGCTGCGCCTACGCCGGTATGCCCGTGGCCCGCAACGGCAAGGTATGCATCCCGCAGCTCTAGCGCTGGCCGCACGGTGCTGGCCAAGAGCAAGAGTCTTCACGGTGCATTAAACAGACATTGGCGAAGCCGTCATTCCGGCGAAAGCCGGAATCCAGAGTTGCACCAATAGTCCCAAAAACCTGCCATCTAGCCCTTTCACTCCCTTCCCGACCTTCGCTCGTTGGGGAAGAATAGCGCATAGGGCTTGATTGGTCTGTTGGCGCATTTCGCAGCCTGCCCGCTGCAGAAGATGCTCGCCGTTGGCGTGTTCTAGACTCAGTCATGCGAATACGCAATGCGCACAAGGTTCTTGGGCAATTGCGCGACAATCGCCAGGAAAAAAGCCCTCTCCCGGGGGAGAGGGTTTGGGTGAGGGCGACCGCCCGCATTCTGCGCTGACTCCCGCCATGTTCAAAATGTGACGTAAAGGTCATTCATGTCTGAGAATCTCCCGCGGCCTCGTCTTTTCGACAACACCTCCGATTGGTTCCCCATCAACCGGTCGTGGCAATTCGAGCCGTCGGCGGACATTCATGGGGCAATGACGCCCAATGAGGTTGAGGCCGCGAGCGGCCATACCTTTGTGGCCACACTCACCTTGGGGCCGGGACTCACGCTGCCCGCCGGCGCGCACGTAACCATGGAAGTGCCGAGCACGTGGGAGTGCCACCTGGGTAATCCCTATCCGCGTGGGTTGAAGACCGTGGGCAACCGTGAGAAGAGTCAGATTCGCCAGGTGGGATATGGGGCCTACACGGACGTGGAGTGCTCGCGGCCGGACGTGAAGCTGGCGCTTGCCGCCTCGTGGGGGCGGCACATGGATTTGGTGGACGTGGTGGTGCAGGCGGGCGAGTTGAGGCCGGGCGATGCCGTGCGCATCATCCTGGGACCGCCGGACGGCAACCTGGTGCAGGCGCAGCGCTACGCCCAGGTGGCGATCTTCACGGTAGGCGTTGACCGACAAGGCGATGGGACGTACCGCCAG
>JAAXIC010000033.1:0-65580 GCA_012270555.1 Chloroflexota bacterium | reverse complement strand
CCGCCACGCACCCAACGGTGCGGGTCGTCGGCGCGCATGCTGAGCGCTTCAAAGTGTTCGCGCCTGCAGTCGTCCAACCGGACCAGGAATTCGCAATCCGTGTGCTGCCGGTGGATGGCTACAGCTACAATGCCGCGACCGGATATCAAGGGCAGGCGGACACGATAGCAACCGACGGCCTTGAGGTACCCGAACATGTGACGCTCGATCAGACGAAGTCGCAAACCGGCGCCACAATTCCCGCCAAAGCCAATCAAGAAGGCATCCACCGCGTTACCGTAGTTGATCCGGACACCGGCATCGCGGGCAAGAGCAATCCCATTGGTGCGGGCTTCTTACCCGATCGCAGCGTCTACTTTGGCGAGATGCACAGCCAGATGTGGCACAGCCAGGGCACCGGTACGACGACGGAGTTCTTCGAGTGGGGGCGTGACGTGGCCGGTCTCGACTTCTGCGCCCCGGCCAACCACTACAAGATGCGCTTCGAAATCGTCGATGACGTCTGGCAGGAGGTGGTGGATACGTCCAACGCCTTCAACGACCCCCACATGTTCGTCACGCTGGTCAGCCACGAGTGGGGCACGGGCAATCGCAACGGCCACAAGAACATCTACCATCGCGGCGATAGCGCCGAATTCATCTGCTCGTTCGGACCGGGCGGCATGACGCCGGATGAACTCTGGGAAATCCTGAAGGGCCGCGATGCCCTGACCATCCCGCACCACACCAAGTTCGGCAATGTTACGAACTGGGACTACCACAATTACAAACACCAACGGCTAGTAGAGATCTGCTCAAGCTGGGGCATCTCGGAGACCGGCGGCCCGCATAGCGTGCAAAGGGCGCTGGCCATGGGCCACCGCATCGGTTTCATCGGCGGCACCGACTCCCATCATGGCTTGGCGAACCAGGGCAGCTTCTTTGTGGACGACGGCAACGGGCTGGCGTGCGTGGTGGCTACCGAACTCACGCGTGACGCCATCTGGCAGGCGCTCAACGAGCGCAGGTGCTACGCCACCACCGGCGACCGCATTCTCCTTGACTTCTCGATGAATGGTGCACCGCTGGGCACCGACCTCGACGTGGACTTGGCTCAGTACGGGCCCAGAGAATTCACCATGCGCGTCGCGGGAACCTATCGCATAGACTCCGTCGAACTGCTACGCAACAACGAGGTGGTTTTCCAGGCGTACCCCGACAGCGACGTGTGGGAAGGCGCATGGACCGATACCGATCCTCTGGCGGCGCTGGTGCTGCAGCCCACGTTTCCCGACGACCGTCCCTTTGTCTGCTACTACCTCCGTGTCACACAGGGCAATCGCCAGATGGCCTGGGCGAGTCCGATTTGGCTTACGGACCGGAAGCGTTGAAGCGGCAGGTGGGGCTGACGAAAGAGGCGGTGTGGGTTTATCCTGGAGATAGGTAGTTTATCCACTTTGCGGGGTTCCCCCTCAGGTTCATTGTGTCGCATGGTCGGACTGCGCTTTAAAGACAGATTCCATTCCACTGCCGTGATGGGACGTGGCCTGAATATCAGGCGCTGTTTGGCGGCGCTTGCGCTGGCCGTCCTCGGCATCCTGTGCGCGCCGTACATCCCGCTACAGGCGGCGAGCGCCACGCCCCAAGAGCAAGCAATTGCCCGTCTGAATGAGTTGCGCGCGTATGCGCAGGCGCCTCCCGTGCGGGCCGATCCGGCGCTACAGCAGGCGGCGGAAGCGCATGCGGCGTACTATGCCGAGAATGGCTTTACCGGACACTATCAGGATCCTACGAGTGCCGGTTTCACGGGCGCGACACCGGCAGACCGCATACAGGCCGCCGGGTTTATCGGCAAGTGCTCCGGCGAGTCTGCCTCCACCCTTAGCGGTGATCCGGTGGCGGCCGTGGACGCGCTGGTGAATAGCGTCTATCATCGCACGATTATGTTGCATCCGGCGTTGGTGCTGGTAGGCTACGGACAGAGCGCGGGCGGGAGTGTGTTCGACTTTGGGGGCTGCGTTGACGGCCTGCCGGACGATGATCGCCTCTACATCTATCCGGGAGCGGGCCAAAGCGACGTGCCGCACAGCTTCTTGCCCAGAACAGAGATTCCAAACCCGCTGCCGGACACCGAGGGCTACGTTGGTAGCCCCATTAGCATCGGCGCAGCGCCGTGGGCGCAAGAGCCGGTGCACATAACAGATGTGCGCATCATAGACCAAGCTGGCGTGCCCTTGTCCTTCCATCGTGTTGACGACGGCGGCTGGACGTACTTCATGACCAAACTGCCGCTTGGGGCAGGACAGACGATTACGGTGAGCATCACCGGCAATGCCGTGGCAAGCGACGTCGGTCCTTTTGCGCGCACGTGGTCGTTCTCAACGCAGTCCGCTTTTCTACCGCATATGCTCCACTTGCGCTTCGTACAGGGTACGCCCCAGCTTGTGATTGAGTATGTTAGCGAAGATTACGCTTGCTACGGTCAGACGACCGGGCAAACGCCCACGCTGGCCGATGAGGTAGTGACCTTGCCGTGCTATGACGTTGTGAACGATTCGGAAGCGTACGGTGAAGTGCCATTTCTCGCGGAGTTCCGGCGCGCCGGGGGCGTTGACGCCCTGGGCTATCCGATCACGCGCGCTATTACCTACGAGGGCCGGCCGACGCAATTCTTCCAGAAGGGCGTGTTGCAATGGCAGCCGGCAACCCGCTCCTTCGCCTATCTCAACGTCTTCGACCTGCTGAGCGCACAGGGTTTCGACCCTGTCCTTGCAACTCAATATCTCGTTCCCCCGCCGATTGATACGTCCGCGGCTGACGACCTTAATTGGGAGCAAGTGGCGGCACGGCACATGGCCATCATGTACGAGGTACCGGCAATCGCCACCTACGTACTCAATACGCCGAACTGGCTTGACCGCTACGGCCTCCCCACGGGCAGTCACGACTACGGTAATGTGGTGGTGGTCCGCGCGCAGCGAGCCGCGTTCCAGTGGTGGCGCGTCGAGACACCTTTCGCCAAAGCAGGCGAAGTGACAGTAGTGAACAGCGGAGACATCGCGAAAGCGCTGGGCGCCTTTGTGCGTTAGGCCTGATGCCTGCGACAGTTTGAAGCCGCTCCTACCCGTTAGGTACACTGAGTGTGAGTCTTTGAATTGAGCCTTGCGGCGTTAGAGACGCTCCGTGCATGATAATCGACTTTCACTCTCATACCTTTCTCAGTGACGGCGTGCTTTCACCGGCGGAGCTTGTGCAACGCGCCGTGGCCGCTGGGTACCGGGCGATCGCCATGACGGATCACGTGGGCTATGCGAACTACCAGTATGTCTGTGAAGCCCTGCTGCGCGAGTGCGAGGTCATCAACCGGGAGCTGCCGATTACGTCGCTCGCGGGTGTGGAGATCACCCACGTCGCGCCGCGCGCGCTGGGTGCTCTTGCAGAACGCTGCAAAGCGGCGGGCGCGCAGGTGGTAGCCGTGCACGGTGAGACGATTACGGAACCCGTCCCGGCGGGCACGAACGCCGCGGCAGCAGAGTGTGCGGCGGTTGACGTGTTGGCGCATCCCGGCTTGCTCACCGTGGCAGACGCGCGGGTCGGACGGGAACGCGGATTGGCTTTCGAGCTGAGCGCGCGCAAGGGTCACAGCGCCGCTAACGGCCGGGTCGCGCGGGTCTGCCAGGAAGTCGGCGCTACCATGATTGTAGACAGCGACGCACACGCGCCGGGGGACTTGCTCACGGAGTCACTGGTGGCGGAGATCATCCTCGGAGCGGGCTTGGAGCGTACGCAGGTCGAAACGATACGTCAGGAGAATCCCGTCGCTCTTCTAAAGCGATGCGGGGTTTCTATCGAATAGTTGCAAGGGGAGCTATGGCAAAAGAGAGCAAGACAGTGGCAGGGAAAAGGCGGAAGACTTCAGACGAATCCTCTGAGGAGACCGCCGCAGCCAGCGGGGACGGCGCAAGCAGGAAGAGGGCGCGGTCCGCGCGCCGACGCGACCGTGAGGTGGACTTGATGGAGGCAATGCTCCACCCGGTGGAATTACCGGTGTTGGCCATCCGCGATCAGGTCGTCTTTCCGGGGATGACGGTGCCGCTCATCGTCGCACGGGATCGTTCCCTGGAGGCGGTGAGCAATGCCCTGGATAAGGACCGGCGGCTCTTCGTGGTGACGCAGCGCGATCCCACCATCGATGACGTCAATCCTGAAGACTTCTACTTCGTCGGCGTAGAAGTGAACATACGGCGCACGCTCAAGATGCCGGACGGCAGCGTGAGTATCCTGGTGGAGGGACAACGCCGGCTGACGATTACGCACTTCCTGCAACTGGACCCGCACATTCGCGTGCAGGCCATCGACGTCGAGCCGCCGGCCGCGGAGGGCGAAGAGCTTAATGCCCAGATGCAGGCGATGCTGGCGCTCTTCAAGGAGGCGGTGGAACTCAGCAAGGACTTGCCGGACGAAGCCTACGTGCAGGCGATCAACACCCACGAGGCCGGTGCCTTGGCGGATTTGATTGCCTATACCATCGATCTGATGACGCCGACGCAGCAAGATCTGCTGGAAGAGCTTGACGTTGCCGCGCGCGTGGAAAAGGTGATCGCGCACTTGCGGCGGGAGCTAGAGATTCTCGCCTTGCAGCGGAAGTTCGACGAGGATGCCGCGCCCACTTCCACAGACGCCGAGGAGCACGAGCGCTTCCTGCGGGAACAACTCAAGCTCATTCACAAGGAATTGGGCGAAACCGATCAGGTCAGCAGCGACATCGCCGCTCTGCGAGAACGGTTAGAGGAGACTCCGCTGCCGGAGGAGGTCGCGGAGAAAGCCTACAAAGAGCTGGATCGCCTGGAAGCGATGCCTACCGCCAGCCCGGAAGTAAGCGTGATTCAGACCTATCTGGATTGGCTGCTGGACCTGCCGTGGGGAGAGCCAAGCCAAGACGACTTGGATATCGAACACGCCAAGAAGGTGCTGGACACGAACCACTACGGCCTGCCCAAAGTGAAGGAACGCATCCTCGAATACATCGCGGTGCGCAAGCTGGCGCCCGACGTGCGCACGCCCATTCTCTGCTTTGTGGGACCGCCGGGGGTGGGTAAAACGTCGCTTGGACTCTCCATCGCCCAGGCGCTCGGCCGGAAGTTCGTGCGCATCTCCCTGGGCGGCATTCGCGATGAAGCCGAGATTCGCGGCCATCGGCGTACCTACGTCGGGGCGCTGCCGGGGCGTATCTTGCAGGCGATGCGTCAGGTGGGCACAGTGAATCCGGTCTTCATGCTGGATGAAATCGAGAAGATGGGCGCCGACTTCCGGGGAGACCCTTCGGCGGCCTTGCTCGAGGTGCTGGACCCGGAGCAGAACTACGCCTTCTCCGACCACTACCTGGAGGTGCCCTACGATCTTTCTAACGTGATCTTCATTACCACCGGCAATACGGTAGACACGTTGGCAGTGGCGCTGCGGGACCGCATGGAGGTCATCGAACTGCCCGGCTACACCGAGGAAGACAAGCTGCCCATCGCCACCCGCTACATCGTGCCGAAACAGCGAGCCGAGCACGGCTTGAAGCAGCGTAACGTGTGCTTTACCGAGGGCGCGTTGCGGCGCATGGTGCGCCAGTACACCCGCGAGGCGGGCGTCCGCAACCTGGAGCGCCAGGTGGCGACGGTCTGCCGCAAGGTCGCGCGCAAACACGCGGAAGGCGACGACGGGCTGGTCTCGGTGAGTATTCGCAATGTGAACACGTTCTTGGGCGCGCCGCAGTTCTTCTACGGTATGGCGGAGGAGGAAGATCAGGTCGGCACGGCCACCGGTCTCGTGTGGACGGAATTCGGCGGTGACATCATCGCCGTGGAAGTAACCCTGGTACCGGGGAAGGGCAAGCTCATCCTGACCGGCAAGCTCGGCGAGGTGATGAAAGAGTCAGGGCGCGCGGCGCTGAGCTATGCGCGGGTGCACGCGGAGCGGCTGCGCTTGCAGGACGTGGATTGGGAGAAAATGGACGTGCACATCCACGTACCCGCGGGCGGCGTGCCGAAAGAAGGCCCCAGCGCCGGCATCACGCTCACGACGGCGCTGATCTCGGCGCTCACAGAGCGAGCGGTGCACCGCGACGTGGCCATGACCGGTGAGATGACCCTGCGCGGCCGCGTACTGCCAATCGGCGGACTCAAGGAGAAGGTGCTCGCCGCCCACCGCGCCGGTATCCGCACGATCATCTTGCCCAAGGAAAATATGAAGGACCTGGTAGACGTTCCTGAGCACGTGCGCGACGACATGACGTTCCATCCGGTAGAGAACGTCAGCGAAGTGCTGGGACTTGCCCTCCATCCCCGGAAGAAGCGGGTCAAGGCGACGGCATAAACATGTAAGACCACGAACAGCGTATGGCGAGTTCCACCAAGTCAACATGGCGCCGTGGCATGCGGGGAGCAGGCTTTCCCAGAGCGTGGATTCCCTTCGGCTCTAGACCGTTCACTCCGGTAGCGCAGGTTTGGAACCTGCGCCAAACGAGTGCAGCCCGATTCCCTACTAGTGCTTGTTTCGCGCGTGCCTGAACAGCGGTCTTGCTTCGCGCGCTTCTGCGTCCGCGTTGTGTGTTGTCCCTAGACTTCGGCCTGCGCCGGAGTGACGGTTGGCACTGGCTTCTCGCGCCCCAACCACTTCATCCACTCTTTAGTCCATAGTCCCAGTCAGCCGCCGCGTCCCGCGTAGTGCAGCAGCGTGTTCGTCACCCGCTTGAAGACGTGCAGCGCGCGCTGCGTGCCCAGATGCTTGCCCGCGGTGCCGTTGTTGATCTCATAGAAGGCATGGGGCAGATCGAAGCGCTTGGCGAATTGGTAACAGAGCGTGTTGGGCTGGTGGATGCTGGCGCGCTCGTGGGTTGACGGGCCGTCGGTTTCCAAGCGCAGGGTGTCGCAGAGGGCGGCGTAGAGCCGACGCTGCGTGGGATCGCTGAAGAGGGTGCGGTCTTCTACCTCGTACCAGCCGTCGTAGGGATACTCACTGTTGAGGCGCCAGCCGGTGAAGCAGTGGAAATTCATCCAGAGCGCGGGTTGTTCTGACGTGACCCACTTCCAAAGCAAGCGGCTCTCATGGGCTTCTGGCAGGTCGGCATCAGGATTGTCGCCAAATGCCTGATACATGTCGAAGCCCTCGGCATTGAAGGCGTTCCGGCCCAACACGTTGCCGTCAGGGTTGACCGTGGGCACGACGAATACGTCGAGTTGGTCGCGCAGGGCTGCCGCCTCCGGCAGCAAGGAAGACATGAAGTCGGCAATGCCCAGCACGCCCCAGACACCCGCGTGCTCGTGAGGATGCTGTCCTGCCACGCAGAAGAGTTTCGGCTTGCCCGGCTTGCCCGCGCGCAGCCCCAGAATCTCCCGTCCCTGTACCGTGGTGCCCACAGAGAAAGGCTTGCAGCGGTCGGTGCGTTCTGAAGTGAACTGGTGCAAAGACTCGGCAATCTCGCTATAGGGAGCCACGTACGTCATGGCGACACGGACATGCTGGTCTTGCTCCACCGGCACGGTGAAGGTTATGTGACCCTTGATGCTTGCGGGCGGTGTGCCCGGCAAAGGCCGGTAGCGGTGGAAGTCCACCGGCTTGAACCAAATCGTCGTGGGGAAGAGCGTGCGGAAACCGGTGGGACTCTCAAACTTCGCATCCTCCCACAGTTCGATGGTTACGTCTGCCTGCGGGCCTTCATTGATAATGTCAAAGCAAAAGTAGCCGCAGTAGCCGCTCTGCTTGTCGCCGTCCACCTGCAGGCGAAAGCGGTCCACGGCCAGTTGCTCGATTTCCTTGCCGTTGCCGCACTCAACGTCGCTGGTGATCCGGATCATGGGTTGCTCCTTACGTTGACTACATTTCCCGCTTGATTTTGCTGCCTTATGGAGGCTTTTGTATAACCCCACCAAACAGTTGGCATTGGGCCGTGTCAACGCCGATTTCCCCTCACCCAGCCTCTCCCCAGGGAGAGGAGGTCTTCTTGCCTACCGCCTAAGGTATGTAAAATATGTCCTGTACCCCCGATACAGGGGTCTCCTTAAGGCATGCAACCAGTCTACGCCATGCTGCGGTCATTCAACCATCCATATAAGGAGGGAGATCAATACATGCCGGTATGGATGTTGGCATACTTCCCTGCCGTGAAGGACGCCCCAAGCAGCGGCCATGCTACTATCAAGGCGGTGACGCTGCGCCTGCAAGGTGACTGACATCCCGATGGGAAGAGCGGCCGCGATCATGCCGCGTATGCGTCTGCAGCACCAGACGGCAATGGCAAGGAGGACTCTCCTGATGAACACTAGGTCCCCAAATAAAGAGACAGACAACTCAACGTTTAGCGTCGATTATCTTGAGAACCCAAATCGGCTGTGGGCGTTTCCTGTGCTTGGCGGCGCGGTAAAGCTCATCGTTGTGATCCCGATAAGCCTCTGGATCATGATCGTAGCCTTCGCTGCGATGGCACTGAGCGTCATTAACGCGTTTTTCGTGCTCTTTACCGGCAAATACTGGGAGCTTGCCCACACGCTCGCCGTGGGCGCGCTGCGGCTCTCGGCCAAGGCCAATTGCTTCTTTCTCGGCCTCAGCGATTCCTACCCTGGCTTTTCCCTCGACTCGAGCGCTGAGGTACGACTCGAAATAGCGCTGCCCAAACAGCCGAACCGCTTACTTGCGTTACCGCTGGTTGGCGGAATCTTCAGGTTTGCCGTACTCGTCCCCTTCTTTATCTTCTTGTTTGTTATCGGACTTCTGGTATTGCTTGTCTACTGGCTCACCTGGATCCCCGTGCTCCTGATAGGCACATATCCTGAGAGTCTTTTCAATCTTATGGTGTACGTGCAACGGCTCCAGCTCAAGTTGTCTGCCTATACGTTTGGATTGTCGGACCGCTATCCACTGTTCGGCGAAGGACTTGGCCCAGATGAATGGGGTCCCGGGCGGCATGATAGAGTTTACCGGCCGCTTGGCCCGGAGACCTTCGGTTAACTTGCTACGCTAATAAAACAGTACCGTGCGATTGGCAACCGGCGGGATCGGCACGAGATGGGCGGACAAGAGAACACCTTTGACTGAATTGCGCGTCTTCCTGGTTCAAAGCTTGATACAAGGCTAGAGTAGCGTAAGAACTATGCTTGCTCTCGATAAGCTGAGCAGTGCTGAGATTGGGCGTTACCTCGCGGCGCAGGGCGTGCTGGAATCTGAGACTGCGGTCGCGGTGAAAGCCCTGGGCGGCGGTGTCTCGAACATCGTGCTCAGGGTAACGACGCCAACCCAGTGCATGGTGCTCAAGCAGGCGCTGCCCGAATTGCGTGTAGAGGCGTACTGGCCGTCGCGCATCGATCGCGCCTTGCGGGAGGCGGAGGCGCTACGGATCGTGACCGAGCATCTGCCGGGCGGCGCCGTACCGGAAGTCTATTTCATAGATGAGGAGAACTTCATCTACGGCATGTCGTGCGCGCCGGCTGCGGCGACGCTGTGGAAAGAAGACTTACTCGCAGGCGTGGTGAACGTGCCGGTGGCGGCGGCGGCGGGCCGGTTGCTGGCGCAGATGCACGCCATTCAAGAGCCGGACGTGCGCCAGCGGTTCATTGATGATGAGGTCTTCTGGCAGTTGCGGGTCGACCCGTACTACAACACGACTGCGGAGAAGCACCCTTCGGTGAGGCCGGTTATTGAGCATGCAATCGCACAGATGAAGGCACGAAAGACGGCGCTGGTGCATGGGGACTATAGTCCGAAGAATATGTTCGTGCTGCCGGAGAAGATGGATTCCGCGCCCCGGCACGGGGCGAGCTTTCGCGGGAATGACAGAGGGGAAACAGCGATAGATTCCGGCTCGCGCACGAATGACAGAGTGGGCAAGCCGACAGGTAGCTCCCAGAATGAGAACGAAGTAGGTACTGCAAACTCAGTTCTCCTGCTTGATTTCGAGGTCGTGCACTGGGGCGATCCGGCCTTTGACCTGGCGTTTTGCATCAACCACCTGCTTATCAAGTCGATTGTCAATTCCCATATCCAAGAGACCTACTTCCAGTCGGTCACGGCGCTCATGGCAGGATACAACGAGACTCTGCCGGAGGTGGACTGGGCAGAGCTTCAGGCGGAAACGTGCTTGCAGCTTGGCTGCCTGATGCTGGCGCGGATCGACGGCAAGTCGCCGGTCGAATACATTACCGATGAACTGACCAAGGAGAGCGTGCGGCGTGTGAGTTTCTTCATTCTTTACGAGCGGCCTGCGACTATGGATGGCATTTACGCTTGCATTGCTGGGGAGGCGGTGCATTGATGTCAGGGAGACGGATGGATTCCCGTTTTCACGGGAATGACGGAACAAAGCGCCCCACAACGATCACGTGTGTGCATGCCAGGGAGGTGCTCGACTCGCGGGGCGTGCCTACGGTCGAAGTGGACGTAACCCTCGCCAGCGGCGCGCGGGGACGCGCCATCGTGCCTTCGGGCGCGTCAACGGGACGGCATGAGGCGCTGGAGTTTCGGGACGGCAATCCGGCCCGTTATCAGGGCAAAGGGGTGCGCCACGCGGTGCGCCACGTGAATGAAGTGCTGGGTCCCGCCGTGATGGGCGTGGACGCGGTATCGCAACACGTGGTCGATGCGCTGCTCTTGGAGACAGACGGTACGCCCAATCTGCGCCGTCTCGGCGGGAATGCGGTGCTTGGCATTTCGCTGGCAACCGCCCACGCCGCGGCGGCGGGCCTTGGTTTACCGCTTTACCGCTATCTGGGCGGCAGCCAGGGGCGGGAGATGCCGGTACCGATGGTGAATATCCTCAGCGGCGGTCTGCACGCGCGCGGCATCGTGGACTTCCAAGACTTCTTGCTTATACCACTGAGCGCTCGGAGCTTCAGCGAGGCACTGGTGATGGTGCGCAATGTCTACCACGCCATGGGTGAGATTCTGACGGAGCGGGGTGCGAGCACGCTGGTCGCGGATGAGGGCGGCCTGGCCCCGGCGGTGGATGAGAGTGACGCTGTGACCGGCGCGAACGAAGCCGCCGTGCAGCTCTTGGTTCAGGCAATCGAGAAAGCGGGCTATCGGCCCGGGGAAGATGCCGCTATCGGCCTGGACGTGGCGGCGACCCACTTCTATCACGAGGGGGAGTATCGTCTAAGCGCGGAGAACCGCACACTCTCCAGCGCCGAAATGGTCGACTTGCTCGTGCGGTGGGTCGAGGCGTATCCCATAATCTCCATCGAGGACGGACTGGCCGAAGATGACTGGAGCGGTTGGCAACAACTCACCGCCCGCGTCGGCGGGCGCGTGCAGCTTATTGGCGACGACCTCTTCGTGACGAACACCCAGCGTCTTCAGCAGGGCATTGAGCGCAATGCGGCCAACGCGGTACTCGTGAAGGTAAACCAAGTTGGCACGCTGACGGCGGCGGTGGCGACGCTCCGTCTCGCCCGTGCTCATGGATATTTGCCCGTGGTCTCCGCGCGATCCGGCGAGACCGAGGATGCGACCATCGCCGATCTGGCGGTGGGCACGAACGCTGGCCAGATCAAGATCGGCTCTATCACGCGCTCGGAACGGCTGGCGAAGTACAACCAGGTGCTGCGCATCGAGGAAGAACTGGGAGCGCAGGGCATCTATCGCGGGCGCGAGGTCTTTCGACGATTTCTCGACGCACGTTGAACTCATTGGCGCGGGAGCCCAAGTATACGCGCTCCACTTCGGCAAGAATCCGCATGGCCGAGCGCAGCGTGACGGCAGCACGGTTCGTGTCCAGAATGTTGCGTGTCCGGTACGGTGCGGTGCGTGTCCAATTGGGCGCGTGTCAGGTATGGGACGCGCTAGTATGGTGAGCGCTCAATACGATACGTATGTAAGGCGGCAGGTTTTCCGTTCGCCTTGAGCCCGTCGAAAGGTGAACGGAAAACCGGGATGGCAGTCTAGACCTCTTTTTCTTGGCTTTGCACAACCCACACCGGGCTGGACCATGCCTGCACCACGCGGCCGGCTACAGGCTCTTCCTGCCGCAGTCGCACGTAATAGAGCGCATTAGCAACCGGCTCTGGATCGTCCCAGGAAAAAGCCGCTTCCGCAGCTTCCGGCTCCCGCCGGTAGACCACGTCAAAGCGCTGCGCGTCTAGATCTCCCCGCAGAATCTCAATCCAGGCGATATTCCCCGTGCCTACCGCCCAGACACGCACGCTCACACCGTTGCCGCTGGCGGTCTCTTGTCCCATGAATGTGTCGTTTACCCACGCTTTCAACAAGATGCGGGCGCCGGTGGTGCCATAGGTTTGGCGGTTGTGAATGCTGTCAAAAATGCCCTTGCGCGTGAGCGCGGGCGTCCAGACCGCCGCGAGGCCGGTCTGGCGTCTGCCAGGTTGCGCCTGATGGTTGTCCGACGAGCAGATCGTCCCCATGCGTTGACCCGTGAGCCAGCCATCCTGCACGTAGTGGGCCCCAACTGCCGAGTCGTTTAACGAGAAGTCGCAGTGCTGGTACGCCAGCGGGTGATCGGGGTCGTAATACTCACTGAGACCGTGACCGGAATAGACCTCGACAACGCGGCGAAAGGCGTCGTTGGCGAATTGCCAATCGATGTTCGGGCCGGTGCCGCCGGGCAGGTTGCTCGCTTTCGGTGAGAAGCGTACCCCGGTGTGATGGGGAATAGTCATCGCTTGTCCAGGCATGAGTTGCCGCCACAGGTCCTGCACGGTGCCGTTGTGGCGGCCGATACGTACGTCGTCATCGTCGCGAAAGTAGACGTTGTGATGCGCCCACGGCGCGGGGAACGTGGCTTCGTAGCCGAGGATCGTGGCGAATCGCCCAGGGTCGTACCAGTCCTGCGACGCGAGGCGAATCTCTTGCCACATCTCGTCCGAGAGTCCTTCCACGTGGTCGGTGAGGGCGTAGAAGTCCAGGCGCGCCACGTCGCGAGCGTAGTGGAAGGAAAGGTCGCCGGTAGCGTCGAAGCTGCGCCGGGCATGGGAGTGAAGATCCCCCCAAAAGACCTGTTCGCGGAGCAACTCTTCCGCGCAGAGGATTGGATTGGAGACTGCCGTGAATGTCCCTTCCCCGTCAGTTCCGCACGTGTCCTCCCCATTTATCCCGAGCTCATTTCCCCCGTTCGCCCCGATCCTGTCGCAGGGGGCGTTGGTCTCTGTGAGGCTAGTTACCATCAAACGCACAACGCCCGGCGCGGTCGGCGTGAATGGCACAACACACGTACCGCTCTCAGGATTCAGTGTGACTGTTTTGGGACACTGTGCGCGGCCCGCAACGACCGTGACCGTGAATCTGAGGCGCGTATCTGTGGCGGGATTTTGCCAGGAGTCCAGCGCAACCACGTGGCAGGCCGCCTCGACTCCCACGCGCGCGTGGGAGGGGGCGTAGGCAGCGACTTCCACCGGCGCGCCCGCCACGGTAAGCAGAAACGGGCTTTCCGCTACCGGCAGCAGTACCCTTTCAGCGTCGGCGCCGGCGGGCAGCACGGCAATGCGCACGTTCTCCGGTCCGTTGGGATGCAGCGCGGCGGTGAAACCGGGACTGCCGCCGCTGGTATTGCCGTAGGTGACGTCGATCCAGTCGCCGGCTTGCAACGTGCCCTGCGTCACTGTTACCTCGGTGTGGTAGGCGCAGCGGTTGGGCGGTCCGACCAGGGCCTCACGGGTGGCCTTCTCAAATTCGTCGGTAGAGCCGCCGGGCACGGTGCACAGAATAGCAACGTTTTTGCGGGAGGCGCGCGCGGAAACGAAGTTGGGTTGTTTAGGATCGAGGCTATGCACGCCTTTCGCGGAATTCCGTTGCCACGCGTGCCAGGTGTTGGGCAGCGCGACGGCGATGGTGTCACCGGCGCCGATTTCCCCTTCTTCGACGATGCAGCGCACAACCCACGTGCCGTACTCGCCGGCGGTGCCTACGGTTGGTGAAATGGAAGCGCGTACGCGTGGTGTCATGGCGGTGCCCTTCGTGCTGGGTGGAACAGTGTGATTATAGACAGATGCGATAGTGCAGGGCGAGACCAGCCATCGCGGTAGCCCACGTTTGCAGCCCGCGTGCGAAGACCGGCGCCGCCTTGCGCAGCGCGACCGGTGACGGGGTGGTAGTATCCTGCTACTGTATGGTTGTGGCAGCGCGCGGACAGTGACGTACGAGAAGCCTGTCTCTTCTGCACCAGGTCTTAGCATTGAGAAAGGCTTCAGAGACGTCCTGACTTGCGCATGGATAGGCTATGAGCATATCCGGCTTGCCTTTGGAGAGAGAACAGTTTCTTGCAGAACGCTATGCGGCATAGATAGAGGAGAGCGAGAAAATGAGTGACGACGCAAACGTAGACGTCAAACGCTTTAGCAAAGACATCACCGTGGGGCCGAAGAGCGCGCCGGCGCGTTCCATGTTCCATGCCATGGGGTTCAGCAACGAGGACTTGGCCAAGCCCCTCATTGGCGTGGCCAGTACGTGGAACGAGGTCACGCCGTGCAACTACCACCTGGACCGGCTGGCCCAGAAGGTGAAAGAGGGCATTCGCGCAGCGGGCGGCACGCCCATCGAGTTTGTGGCAATCACCGTCAGCGACGGCATTGCCATGGGCACGGAAGGCATGCGCACCAGCTTGGTGACTCGTGAGATCATCGCGGACTCCATTGAGGCGGTTGCCATTGGCGAGCGCTTGGACGGCGTAGTCACCATCGCCGGGTGCGATAAGAGCCTGCCGGGCTGCGCCATGGCCATGGCGCGCCTCAACATACCCAGCGTGTTTGTCTACGGCGGCAGCATCATGCCCGGACGCTGGCGGGGCGAGGACGTGACCATCCAGGACGTTTTTGAGGCCGTGGGCGCCCATGCCGCGGGCAAGCTCACTGAAGACGAGTTGGTAGACCTCGAGTTACACGCCTGTCCGGGACCGGGCTCGTGCGGCGGCATGTACACGGCCAACACCATGTCGAGCGCGTTGGAGGCGATGGGGCTTTCTGTTCCCGGCAGCGCCTCGCCACCAGCCATGGACGACCGCCGCGACCAGGTGTGTATTGACGCCGGTCACCTGGTGATGGACTGCGTGCGCAACAATCGGCGGCCGTCCGACATCATCACGAAAGAGTCGATGGAAAACGCCGTAGCCGTGGCACTGGCGGCCGGTGGCTCCACCAACGCGGCGCTGCATTTGCCCGCCATTGCGTGGGAAATGGGCGTGCCCTTCGACCTCGACGACATCGACCGCGTGAGCAAGCGCGTGCCCCATATAGCCGATATGCGACCCGGCGGTCGGTACGTTATGGCCGACTTGGACAAGGTGGGCGGCGTGCCCCTCATCATGCAGGAGATGCTGCGGGCGGGTTTGCTGCACGGCGACTGCCAAACGGTGACCGGCAACACGCTGGCAGAAGACGTTGGCGCCGCACAGGTATCGGAAAACGGTCAGGACATCGTGCGCTCGGCAGACGATCCCATCTTTGCCGGCGGCACGATGGTCATTTTGCGTGGCAACTTGGCGCCGGAAGGCGCGGTAGTGAAGGTGGCAGGCGTGGCGAATCGTGTGCATTCGGGCCCGGCGCGGGTCTTCGAGATCGAGGACGACGCCTTCCAGGCAGTGGTGAAAGGCCACATTAACGAGGGTGACGTGATCGTCATTCGTAACGAGGGCCCGAAAGGCGGTCCCGGCATGCGCGAGATGCTGGCGGTAACAGGCGCGGTCTTTGGCCGCGGCTTGGGCGATTCCGTGGGCCTCATCACTGACGGGCGCTTCTCCGGCGCGACCCACGGCATGATGGTGGGTCACGTGGCGCCGGAAGCGGCTATGGGCGGCCCCATCGGTCTCATCCAAGAGGGCGACCAAATCACCATTGACGGCGATAACCAGGAACTCACCCTGCACGTGGACGACGCCGAGCTGGAAGAACGCCGCAAGCACTGGCAGCCGCTGGAGCCCCGCTACACAAAAGGCGTGCTGGCAAAATACGCCAAGCTGGTCACCTCCGCCGCTCGCGGCGCGGTGTGCGAGTAAGCGCAGCAAGGGATAGACATCTCCGTCACGCTGCGCCCTCCGCGTAGGGGTACCCCTTGTGGGTACCCAATGCGCTTGCACCTGGAATAGGACACGCATTGACAAGAACAGACCACATTGACTTACGGGATTTGCCAGAATCGGCACGACAGGAAGTCTATGACTTCTACTTGTTTGTGCGACAGCGCGTCTTGGAAGAGCAGGGGGCTGCAGTGGCCGGTGATGACGCTTTGCTTAGTGAGAAGAGTCTGTCTGAAGACTGGAATCGGCCGGAGGAAGACGAAGCATGGCAAGCGTTTCAGTAACGAGGCCTTATTCCCCGCATGGAAACGGCTCGTTCTCCTGCCAAGGAGGCGCATCCTTCCCAGAGAGTCAAGTGGAGTTTCTGCTCAAGGCGTAGGTTTGAGAGGCGGCACGTCGCGAAACAGATATGGTACAGCTACAGTGCGTGAAGACATGACCGCTAAAGCCGAAAGTACTGACCACGGCATCACTATAGAAGAATTTCGCATCTGGCTAGACCGACGGCTGACGATCCTGACAATCCAGCTTGCCGCGCTCCAAATCTTGCAGGGCGTGATGATCGTGGCCTTGATAAAGCTGTTACCGTAGTGCGGGGGGCTTGCCCCCCGCCTCTCCGTTTCGGGACACGGGATATGCTTGGCGTGAATAGCAATCACCCGCTTAGGCTAGGCGCTTAGTTGGTGTGGGAGGTGAAGAATCCGCAAAGTCGCTAATCAGGCAGGTCTGCGGACGGAGCTACAGGCGTTGGAGCTACGTCTCCGCGCCGAATTTGAGCAGCGTCTCAACCGCCAGACCATGCATTTGGCAATGCTCTTCGTTGCGGCCCTCGGCGTTGCGGTGGCAATCCTGAAATGGATTCCGTGAGCGCTCATTCTCTGCCAGACTCGGTTTTCCCTCCCTGATCGGCGCAGGTTGCAAACCTGCGCTACCGGTCTTGTTGAGCAAGTGGGAGACTTTCTCAGTCCCGCTGCGAGACCAGGGCATTGAGATGAATTGACCGTGACAACGGTCATTCAAGCCAGCCACGCGGTAGCATGGTGGGCCCGGTAGTCCTATCCGGGTCTTCGGCATTGGTATACAGGAATATCAAAATCTGGTTCTCCAATGCCGTTCGTCTAGCGGGAGCAATGGTCTCAGCTAAGCCCGGATATAAGGCCCTCACAAACGCTTCCTCCATGCCTGTCACCCAGTAGACAAGCCCTTCTGGATCCGACCTTAAGAGTCTGTTCAGCCAAGCGTTGCCGGTATCCTGAATATTGCCGGTAGCTCTCCCGCTCAGAGCAGTGTAGAGCCATGTACGTACTTCCTGCGCTGTGCGGCGCATCTCTGCTGGATCGTTCAGCCAAGATCGAATGAGTTTTTCTTGTTCATCATAAACGCCGATTGCTAGTCGAGGATCCGCGTTCCCAAGCCGAGGGTTGCTCAAAACATAATGTCCCTCATAGAGCCACATAGCGCTTTCTACGCTTTTCCTCAGCAAATTTGCAATCATGTAGTATCCGCCCGATCCTTCCTTATGGCCCATCTCCTTTGCGAGTTTATGCGGCAAGACAGCTAACACGGTATCTTTAGGCAATTGCGCAGAAGGCGGCTCTCCGAACTGAGCGCAGTATTGCCGATAGTGTTCGTCGTTGCGTAAGCGATCTCCTAGTTGCCCGTCTAGGTAAAGCGCTAGGTTGATGTTTGCTTCTTGTTCCAACTGCGTGGGGATGGGGTTGCCGCTCTCACCCCACTCGCTCAACCACCATTGGGCCTGAGCGGTATGCTGGGCCACCACCCTCTCGATGCACGCCTCCCAGGAATCGGGAGCGCCTGCCTCCATGTAGAAAGCGAGCGCTACGGCTGGCCAAATGAGCGCGTGTGCCAGCGCTTCAGGACTTTCAGTGCGGTAACGTTCGTTGATGATGATGCGGTTAGGCGCTGAGTGCCATTGCGATGTACTCGCAATCGGGCCGAATTGAGCGCTTGCGCCTGTAGCAAGGAAGAGTTGATACATTCCCTCTCCAGCGGATTGCCATGCGGTGCGCAATGTGTGAAGGGCATGCTCCAAGGTGGGATCTAGCGAAGGACTGGCCGCGGGAAGTTGCGCTGAGAAGTTCGCGGTAATTTGGCCAGAGGGCATTTCACCAAGTAACTGCCAGGTATTTTGAGCCAACTCAAAAACGGCCGCGACTTCTTTCGTTGGGCAGCAAGTCGGGTCGTTGGGACCGAGTTGCTTTGTTTGCAGCGTCACGATCCCGTCTGTGATTGCGACCGCGTCAATCCTTATGTTCAGTCCCAAGAAGGCGGAGGCAACATGCTGCGGCGCTCCGTTTTTATTGAGGACGGCAGCGAGGTAGCGATGCCCGGTGTTGCCGTCCACTAGCAGCAGCACTACCACCGCGTCTTCTACACCATCGCCGTTGAGGTCACCAAAGGCGAGCGGGTCCTGCGCGCCGATGCGATCTCTCTGTAGCGTTCCGTAGGACGGGAGTCCGGCTGCGTAATCAGTATTTCGCAGGACGGTGCGCGTAAGCAAGGACATTGTCTCCGTCGCGGTAGGGGTGACGGACGGAGTGTCTTGACGTGGCTGGGTGCTACTGACTTGAACCCTTGAACCCTCGGCACATGCGGTTACGATCAAACAAAGGGCTATGCATGCGCCCAAAGCAAGGATTATAAATGGCCTTTTCAATTGGCTACTCAATGGCCACAACTTCGCCGGTATCGGCGGACTCGTACGCGGCAAAAACAGTGTGCATCACCTTCTCCGCTTCGCCGGCGCCGAGGAAGGGCTGGCCGCCGGTTTGGACGGCCCAGACGAAGTTGTCGATGACGGCCTCGAAGTGTCCTGAACTCGCGTAGGGCGAGCGGTAGCGGCGTTCTACGTGACCGGGCGTGGGGCCGGTGAGCACGGCGTCGGGCACCAATTCGTCGGTCACCAGCGTGCCCTGGGTGCCCGTGACCTCCAGCCAGAGATCACTGTTGTGCAGATTCCCCGGCACGTGGGCCCGGCCCACGCAAATCGAGGCCAGGATGCCGTTCTCCATCTCGCAATTGAGCAGCGCCATGTCCTCGATGTCGAACTCGCGGTGGGGGCGGTTGTAGTATTTGCCAGTAACGCAGTGCACGGTAGTGGGCGCAAGGCCGGTGACGTTGAGGATGGCGGTGAGCGGATAAAGGCCGAAGTTCAGGAGTTCGCCGCCGCCGTTGACAACGGGATCGAAGAAGGCGTACTCTTCATCATCCCATTTCTCGCCGTTGCCGTAGGTCGCCAGGAAGTGGGCGTTGACGTTCACTACCTCGCCGAGGTCGCCGGACGCCACGGCGTCATGCGCCCGCTGCAGCGAGAGGTGGCCGATGCGGGCGATCCAGGCGAACGTGCGCGTGGTTTTTCGTCCCGCCGCTATCAGGGCATTGCACTGCTCCAGGGTGATGCCGATGGGCTTATCGACAAGCACATGCTTGTTGGCAGCGATGGCCCGGAGCGCGAGCGGCGTGTGGCGGGCGTACTCCGGCGCCACGCACACAGCGTCAACGTCGTCACGAGCGAGAAAGGCATCGAGGTCCGTTGTATATTCCAGCGCGAATTGGTCGGCCAAATCGCGGTTAAGCGCGTGGTATTCGTCCGAAATGTCAGCATCGTCGGCCAGACCCACCAGGACCACATCAGGATGGCGGGCAAAGAACGGGGCGTAGTCATCCTGGTGGCGGATGCCGCTCACTAAACCGATGCGCAGTTTCTCAGCCATTTACAGCCACCTCCTGCCATGCGATGCGGCGGCGTTCCTGCAACGAGCGCTCTACGGCCTGAGCGAGGCGCGCGGCGATAAGGGCCTGCATCGGGTGCAATAGCAGTTCGTCACGCCCGCCGCGCACGCTGAGCCAATGATCGAACAGGTGGGCGGCCAGTGTGTGGTCCGCCTCTTCGTCCCGCTGGTGCAGCATGCCTTTCGTGCCGTAGAGCAGCCAATCGTCGTGCGCCGGTCCGTCCGGCGTCTGTACCCAGGTTGCCATCACCTCGGCGGAAGGGAAGTGGAGGTTGGCGATAATAGTGGTCGACTCTGCGCGTTCCGCTCTCTGCGCGAAGACCCATTCCGGGTCTTCGTCTATGAAGCTCGAGGCGGTTTCCAGCGCATCTGCCAGCGGCGCAAAGTGTGGCGTGGCAGGCGCGGGTTGGGTGAGGCGGCGCACGGCGACGTAGCGTACGGGGCCGGTGTTCTCGTCACCGAGCGCCAGCCGCATGGCGCGCACGGCGGGCAGCGCGCTACTCGGCCCGCCAAGTAACGGAGAGCGGTCGGCGGAGCGCAGAAACTGCTGTTCTTCCAACGTTAGCGGCCCGGGGAGACATAACGGACGCTCCGCATGCAAGACTCGTTGTGCCAGGCTCAGGCGCTCCGGCAGGTTCCAGTGCAGAACGATGCTATCGAGCGCCGGATTTGCCAGCGCCGCTTCAAGCCGATCCGCCGGAAGCGTACGGGGACTGCGTTGGTAGCGGTCGCGCCACCGCGTACTGGGGCGAATCTCTTGCGGGAAGGGCCCTATGAGTGCGACCCAGGGCGAATCCTGCACCACGATCCTTTCTCTCTTTGCTCGCGCTTGGTTCTCATTAGCCTAACACAAGAGGATTTTCCGCGAGTGGCAATTTGGTCATTTTCTCCTCTTCCCAAGAAGAGAGGGTTTCTGCGCCCGCTCGCTGGGCGCATGTGAGATTGTTCCTACGCACGCTGAGTGGCATAATTAAGCGGGCTGGCAAATTTTCCCTCACGCTCTGCCTGTGACCGGCCCGGCTGAGAAAAAACGTATCTGAGGCGCTTGATGCAGAGACGGGTCCACTTTACTTCGCGGCGCGTGCCCTGGTTGCGCGTGTTCCTTGGCTTGGGGCTGGCTATCGTTCTCCTCTTCGCATTTCTCGGGGCAACGGCCTGGTTTGTCAATAGAGGCGAGTCTTCGAATGTAAGCCGTGCGGGAACAGATCAGACCTCGACGGAAAGAGACCCCGGGGAAGATTCAGCCGTAGGAAAGAAGATCTTAGAAGACACGCCTACGACTGAAGAGCCCCCAACCCTCGACTGGACGGATACAGAGATATTCAGCGTCGTCATCATCGGTGTCGATACCCGTGCATTCGACGTAGGCCGCGCGGATACGATCATCGTGGCGACCATTGACCCGGTGAAGAAAGCCGCGATCCTCGTCTCTATCCCGCGGGACGTGTTGGCTTCGGTGCCGGGCTACGAAAGTCGGCGCATAAATGAGCTTTTCAGTATTGGCGGCGCGGAGCTTGTGATGACGTCGGCTGAGAATCTGCTGGGAATCCCGATTGACTTCTATCTCACCATTGACTTCGAGGGTTTCCGACGCGTCATCGATGCCCTGGGGGGCGTGGAGATTGACGTAAAGTATGACATCAATGATTATCGTTTCCCGAATGCAGACGACACCGGCTTCGACCCCTTCATCATCAAGGCAGGGGTGCACCATATGAACGGCGATACCTTGCTGCGCTACGTGCGCACGCGTTTCGATGATCCACGCGGCGACTTTGGTCGCATCGACCGCCAGCAGCAGGCCTTAGTGGCGCTCAAGTCCCAGCTACTGACCTTCCAAAATCTGGTTAAGGTCCCCTTCCTCCTTAACGAGCTCTATGGCGCGGTTGATACCAACTTTCCCCTACACCCGCAACGAGTCACGGCACTGGCACGGTTGGGTCTTGCGATTCCGCGAGAACGCGTGTACAGCGAGGTGATCGGCTACGAAGGCAACATGGTTTACGATGACGTTGTTGACGAAAGAAGTGTGCTCAGGCCGAACACCTATGCCATACGCAGCATGATGCAACAACGTGTCGCGGCCATGGGCCAACTTGAACCGGTTGAAGGCCACCAAGCATCCATTCAGCAAGCGGACGTGGAGCCATAAGCGGAGCCCGAAACGGCGCCGTAGCGATGTTCCCATCCTCTTGTAGAGTGTAGGTATCCAAAGTGAAACATTGCCTGTAGGCGCCTGAATGAAGGGATGACGATGTCCGACACCTCCAACCTGCCGCCCATGATCTACAACAACGTGCTGCAACTGATCGGGCGGACACCGCTGGTGCGCCTGAACCGTCTGCCGGGGCCGGATTCCGCGACGGTGCTCGTCAAAATCGAGTCGCGCAATCCGGGCGGCAGCGTGAAAGACCGCATCGGCCTGGCCATGATCGAAGCGGCGGAGCGGGAAGGCAAGCTCCAGACCGGCGACACTGTGGTGGAACCGACCAGCGGCAATACGGGCATCGGCCTGGCAATCGTCTGCGCCGTGCGCGGCTACCGGCTCTTGCTCACGATGCCGGAAGACATGAGCGTGGAACGGCGCAAACTTCTGTCATTGCTCGGCGCGGAATTGGTGCTTACCCCCGCAATCGAAGGCATGTCCGGAGCAGTGTACGCGGCGCAAGAACTTGTGAAAGAGCATGGCTACTTCATGCCGCAGCAGTTTATGAATCCGGCAAATCCGGCGGTCCACCGCGAGACCACGGCACGGGAAATCCTCCACGACACGGAGGGAAAGCTGGATGCAGTAGTGGCAATGGTGGGCACCGGCGGCACCATCACCGGCATCGGCCAAGTGATGCGTGACGAAGCGCCCCACGTGCGTGTGGTTGCCGTGGAACCGGCAAAGTCGGCGGTGCTTACCGGCGGCCGGCCCGGCATTACACGCATCCAGGGAACGGGCGCCGGTTTCGTCCCGGGCATCTTGGACCGCAGTGTGCTGGCCGAGGTGCTCACCGTGGAGGATGAAGCGGCAATTGCCATGGCAGAGCGTCTGGCAAAGGAGGAAGGCATCCTGGCCGGTATCTCCGCCGGTGGAGCGGTGGTCGCCGCGCTTGCAGTTGCACAAGAATTGGGGCCGGGCAGGACCGTGGTGACGGTTATTCCTGACTCCGGGGAACGTTATCTTTCGATGTGGGAGTTGGAGTAGCCGGGCGCCGTTTCTTTGACCTTTGTGAAGAGATCGGCCGCTGCTTTACCGACCCGTCATTCCGGCGGAAGCTCGCCCCGGCACGGGGCGCAGAATCCATCTTCTCTTGTGGTCTAACGATGTATCCATAATTGCCCGCCACTAAACGGAATTCCCGTGGCCGGACGAGACCATAGGTTCCTTAAAGAGTTGTCCTGGGGACACGGAACCCCGCGCATCTAATCCGCTTCTCCCAATCTACTCTGTCGGATGTAGTAACATCTTGCCGAATTGTGCCCGGGCGGCCATGCGTTCGTGCGCCTTTCCCGCCTGCTCCAGTGGGAGTACGGTATCGAGCACCGGGTTCAGTATCCCGCGTTCGGCGAGCCCGAGCACGTGCTGTAGGTCGAGGCGATTGCCGCCCATGCTGCCGAGTAAGCTCTGCTGGCGCGTGTAGAGGTAACCGATGTCCACCTTACCAGCGCGCCCCGTCGTCGCGCCGCAGGTGACGAGCCGCCCGTTGCGGGCGAGCGAGCGGATGCTTTGCTCCCAGGTCGCTTCGCCCACGTGCTCAAAGACCACATCCACGCCGCGTCCGTCGGTGATGCGCTTCACCTCGTCGACAAGGTCCGTTTCGCCGTAGTTGATGGTGGCCTCTGCGCCAAGCGCTTGCGCGCGGTCCAGTTTCTCCTTGGTGCTGGCAGTGGCGATAACGTGTGCGCCGAGGAAGCGGGCAATCTGTACGGCGTAAACACCGACACCGCTGCCGGCTGCCTGCACCAGCACCCATTCCCCCGGCTGAACGCGCGTGCGCCGGTAGAGCATATGCCAGGAGGTGATGGCGGCCAGGGTGAGGGCCGCCGCGGCATCGTAGGAAAGTGAATCTGGAATGGGTACGGCAATCGACGCCGGCACGGTGATGTACTCCGCATAGCCGCCTTGATTCGGGCCGGTGCCGATGATGTGGCCGTTGGCGCAGATGCTCTCCTCGCCCTGTAAGCAGAACTCACACGCGCCGCAGAAGACCCACGGCGATACCGCGACGCGTTGCCCCACGGTTACGTTTTGAACCGCCTCCCCGGCTCGCACAATTTCTCCGGCAACTTCTGACCCAGGGATGTGCGGCGGTTCGATGCCCGGCCGCGCGCCGATGCGCAACCAAATGTCGAGGTGGTTCACGCCAGACGCGTGGATCTTGACCACGACTTCATCTGCTCCTGGTTCTCGCACCGGCACGGTGTCGAGTTGCAGGGTTTCGGGACCTCCGAACGAGTGAAAGCGTACAGCGCGCATAGATTTCTCTCCTCAAGTGACGTTTCGCATGCGGTTCTTTGCTGTGTAGCTGGTGGTTGTCCTATCTTGCGTCCAGCAAACATGGTACCGCGTGTTCTGTCGGTGCGCATCCCACCGTATGAATGGACTAGAATTAAGCAGTGCTCGGTGCGGCCCGCCAAGAGAGACACTTGCCCACCGTTCGTACTGAGCCTGTCGAAGTACGTTTGTTGGATAGATGACAGCGGGGGCTTTGACGAAAGTTCGTTTTGGTTGGCTGGCGGCAGCGGAGGTCGCATAGGAGTAGGTCATGCCCAATGTAGTCTCTCTCCGCATCGAGAGTACGGATGGCGCCGCCCGCGCGGGGTCGTTGAGCACGCCGCACGGCTCAGTCGCCACGCCCGCCTTCATGCCGGTTGCGACGCAGGCCAGCGTCAAGGCGCTTACGAGCGACGAAGTTGGCGCCCTCGGCGCGGAGATGGTGTTAGCCAACACGTACCATCTCATGCTGCGGCCCGGCGCGGACGTGATGCGGCAGCTTGGTAGTCTCCACGGTTTCATGCGCTGGCCGGGGCCCATCCTGACCGATAGCGGCGGCTATCAGATCTATAGTCTCGGGCATCGCGTAGACGTAACTGATGAAGCGGTCGCGTTTCGCTCGCACCTCGACGGCAGCCTGCACGTGCTCAGCCCAGAGCGTGCAGTTGCGGTGCAGGAAGCGCTCGGCGCAGATGTCATCATGGCCCTCGACCACCTCACGCCTCAGCCTGCCGACCGCGCGGCAGATGAAGCCGCTTTGGCGCGTACGCTCCATTGGGCCGCCCGTTGCCGGGAAGCCAAACGGCGCGACGACCAGGCGCTCTTCGGCATCGTGCAAGGGGGGTTGCATCTCGATCTGCGGAAGCGCGCGATACGGGCGCTGGAGCAGATCGGCTTCCCAGGATACGGCATCGGGGGGTTGAGCGTGGGCGAGTCCAAAGCTGACATGTACGAGATGCTAACGAATTTGCACGCCATACTGCCGCAGGACAGACCACGGTACCTCATGGGCGTAGGATCGCCGGAAGACCTTTTGGAAGCCATCGGAAATGGGGTGGACCTCTTCGATTGCGTGTTGCCCACGCGCCTGGCGCGCCACGGCGCGCTCTTCGTGCCTACCGGACGCGTGAACATTCGCAAGGCCGCGTACCGTACCCAAGAAACACCTGTAGACCCAACCTGTGATTGCCCTACCTGCGCGCATTACAGCGCCGCCTACTTGCATCACCTCTGCCGCAGCGAAGAGTTGCTCTACCACCGCCTCGCCACGCTGCACAATCTGCGCTTCATCTTTCGCCTCTTGGAGGATGCGCGCACGGCCATCATGGAGCAGCGCTTCGCGGACTTCAAGGAGCGCTTCCTCGCGGCGTATACGCCCGCTTCCGAGGAAGTGCGGGTGGAACAACGGCGCAAGTGGCAGGCCCGGCGGGATAGCAAGAGCAAGAAGGGCTAGCGCCTTTCTTGGCCGGAACAGGCGGTGCGGGGCTCACTCCGGCGGTTGCCAGCGCAGGTTGGGACGGCGGGCGGCGGTGGTCTCGTCGAGGCGGCGCACGGGCGCTGAGACCGGGGCCTCTTTGAGCAATTCAGGGGCCGTTTGCGCTTCCTCGGCAATGGCCAGGAGCGCCTCTATGAAGCTATCGAGGGTGTCCTTATTCTCGGTCTCCGTCGGCTCGATCATGAGCGCTTCCGGTACGATCAGCGGAAAATAGACCGTGGACGGGTGGAAGCCGTAGTCGATCATGCGCTTGGCCACGTCCAAAGTGCGCACGCCTTCTGCTTTTTCCTTCAAACCCGCAAAGACGACTTCATGCATGCAGGTGCGGTCGTAACGGAGGGCGTAGGCGTCGCGGAGGCGTTCCTTGAGATAATTCCCGTTCAGTACGGCGTATTCACCAGCACGCTTGATACCCTCGGCGCCAAGAGTACAGATGTACGTGTAGGCGCGAACTTGATTGAGAAAGTTGCCGTAAAACGAGTGGATGCGCCCGATGGAATCGGGGCGGTCGTAGTCCCAGGCATACTCGCCGTCTTGCTCCTTGACGAGCGGCACCGGCAAGTATGGTTCCAACGTTTCGTTGACGCAGATCGCGCCCGCGCCGGGCCCGCCGCCGCCGTGGGGGGTCGTGAATGTCTTGTGCAAATTGAGATGGAGCACGTCCAGTCCCAAAGCCGCGGGCTGCACCGTGCCCAAGAGGGCGTTCATATTGGCGCCGTCGCAGTAGACGAGCGCGCCAACCGCGTGCGCCATGCGGCAGATCTCCACGATGTCTTGCTCAAAGAGACCGAGCGTATTCGGCACAGTGAGCATGAGACCGGCCACGTCTTCATCGAGCAGCGTCGCCAATGCGTCCATATCCACGGTGCCGCGGTCGCTGGAGGGTACCTCGATGGCGGTGTAGCCGCACATGGCGGCAGTGGCCGGATTGGTGCCGTGGGCGGAGTCCGGAATAATCATCTTGCGGCGCGGATTGCCCTGTTTGACGTGGTACGCGCGCATCATCAGCACACCGCAGAGTTCGCCGTGCGCGCCGGCCGCCGGTTGCAGCGAGCAATTGGCGTAGCCCGTGATCTCCATAATCAACCGGGAAAGACCGTGTATTAGCGCCAACGCACCTTGAATTGTGCTCTCCGGCTGGTGGGGGTGTACAAAGGAGAAGCCCGGCATCCCGGCGGTGGCGTCGTTTACCTTGGGGTTGTACTTCATCGTGCAAGAACCCAGCGGATAGAAGCCGTGCTCGATGCTGTAATTGCGCTGGGAAAGGCGGGTGAAGTGCCGCACAACGTCGAGTTCCGAGGCTTCGGGCAGAGGCAGTGATGAGCGTTGCCAATGCGCGGGTACGGCCTCGTTGCTATCGAGAGCAGGTACGTCACTCTCTGGCAATGAGTAGCCGTGGCGCCCGGGAGAACTGCGCTCGAAGATGAGGGGTTCTGCATTCTGCATCTTTGCGTTTCCTGATTTTCTGAAAGCACCGTTGCTTGTGGTTATTGGGTCGTGGTATCGGGCCGCTATGTGGCTAATCGGGAATGTTATGCTCCGAACTCGCGCAGCGTCGCAACGAGTCGGTCAATGTCCTGTCGCGTATTAAGCTCTGTAACGCAGATGAGCATGTGCCGGTCAAGTTCAGCGCGTACGCTCCCAAGGTCGTAGCCGCCTAGCACACCGTGTTCAAGCAAATGCTCGTTCACATGGCGCACTTGGGTTGGGCAGTGCACCATGAACTCCTTGATGTACGGTCCGGGCGCTGAAACTGCAAATCCGGGCAAGCCGTCAATCTGCGCCGCGGCGTAGTGGGACTTGGCGAGGCATAGCTCCGCTTTCTTGCGCATGCCCTCTGGGCCCAGCCAGCTCACATTGATCGTGAACGCCAGTGCCGCCAGGGCCTCGTTGGTGCAGATGTTCGACGTGGCTTTTTCGCGACGGATGTGTTGCTCGCGGGCCTGGAGCGTCAAGACAAAACCGCGTTTGCCCTCAATGTCTTCCGTCATGCCTGAGACCCTGCCGGGCATCTGGCGCAAGTACTTCTTGCGCGTTGCGTACAGGCCGAGACGTGGACCGCCAAGGCCGGGAGGCAGAGCGAGGCTGTGCCCCTCGCCCGTAACAATGTCCGCGCCGTACTCTCCCGGTGGTGTCAGGATGCCCAGCGCGACCGGATCGGCACTCACGACGAACATGGCGCCGTGGGCGTGTACGGTTTCGGCAATGTCCTGGCACTCATGTACCCAGCCAAAGAAATTTGGCACCTGCACGGCTACGCAGGCGGTATCGTCGTCGATGGCAGCACTGACGGCCCCCCACTGGTCGTGAAAGGCGCCCTTGTCATCAATGGTGAACGCTGGCACCCGCACGAGCGTAAGTTCGCGTCCCTCGGCGTACGTTTCCAGCACTTCCAGCGTAGTGGGATGGAACGTGTCCGGCACGACGACCTTTGACCGCTTGGTGATGCTGCATGCGGTGAGCACGGCTTCGGCGGTAGCGGTGGCTTCGTCGTACATGCTTGCATTCGCCACGTCCATGCCGGTGAGCAGGCAGACCATGCTCTGAAACTCGTACATGGCCTGCAACGTGCCCTGGGAAAGTTCGGGCTGGTAGGGCGTGTAGCTGGTCAGGAACTCGCCCCGCAGGATGAGAGCATTCACGATGCTGGGGATGAAGTGGTTGTAGCAGCCGGCGCCGAGAAAGCTCGGCATCTCGAGTACATTGCGGTTCTGTTGTCCCAGCGCTTGCAGGTGGCGAATGACTTCCGGCTCGGACATCCCCGGCGGCAAGTCGAGGTGCGGATGACGCACGTCCGCGGGAATATCTTGAAAGAGTTCATCTGTGGAGGCTACGCCAATCGCGCGCAGCATCGCCTCGCGGTCTTCGTTACTGTGTGGAACGTAGTCCATGGCACCTTCTTTTTATCACACAAGCCAATTCAGTCTCTAATGTCGGCCAATTATAGTCATTCGCGTCATTTCAAGCGTAGATAGTGAGATTAGGCTTCACGTTTTCTAGTCTGGGGACCACCTGCAAAGGCCTGCTTGGCTGCTGCGTTCGCATACCGTGCGCTGTACTCTAGTGCGCGCCGGATTCTGCGAGGACGGCCCTATAGCCCTCTGCATCCAGCAGCGTTTCCCAGTCCTCATCGAGGTTTGACGGCCGGATCTTTAGCATCCAGCCCTCGTCATACGGGGAATCGTTCACCAATTCCGGGCTGTCGGCGAGCTCGTCGTTGACCTCCACGATCTCACCGGCAAGTGGCGAGTAAAGATCGGAAGCCGTTTTCACGGACTCAACCACGCCAAACTCGCCCATGATGTCAACGTGCGTACCCGGCTCCGGTAACTCTACGTAGACAATGTCGCCGAGTTCTCCTTGCGCGTAATCGGTGATGCCAACCACGCAGAGATCCCCCTCCATGCGCGCCCACTCGTGTTCTTTGGTGTAGCACAACTCTTCCGGTATGTTCATATGCTTCTCCGTTGCAATTCACCTCTCGTAGTCCGGCAGCAGACGTGTCCTCGCGCTGCCGCCCCATGATACTGTAGTGCTACCAGTGGCTTCTAGCAATCTCCCGGACCGCTGCGTGGCTGCGTTCGGCGCGACCGTCCCTGCCTGCGTTCATCTCGGTCCTCGTTGAATAGCGTGAGCGCTTAGTCTACCTGTGCCGGCAAGCGGCCCTTCAACGCGGGCGCTGATAGAACGGCAATGCGACCACTCTGGATGCGCGCAAATCCGCGCGCACGCGCACGTGCACCGTAGCCCCCACCAATGCACTCCCCGTCTCGACGTTCGCAATGGCAATGGCCTTCTGCAGTGTCGGGCTAAACGTGCCGCTGGTGACGACGCCGACGTCTTCACCATCTACCACGACGAGAGTTCCCTCCCGCGCGATGCCGCGATCGATGAGTTCCAAGCCGATCAATTCCCTATCAGGACCCATGCGCCGCTCCTCCAAGAGCGCTTCTTTGCCGATAAACTGACGGTTTCTGAAACGCACGAACTTCTGCAGTCCCGCATCGAAGGGAGAAGTCGCATCGTCTAGCTCGTGACCGTAGAGCGGCAGTCCCGCTTCCAGCCGCAGGGTGTCGCGGGCGCCGAGGCCGACCGGCTTTATGCCGTGCGGCGCGCCCTTTTCAAGGAGCGCGTGCCAGGCCTCTGCCGCGTCGTCGGCAGGGACAAAGAGTTCGAAGCCATCCTCACCGGTATAGCCGGTGCGCGTCGCGGTAATGGTCTTGCCGAGAAAGGGAACCTGCGTGCCGCGGTAGTAGCGGATCGCAGCGAGGTCTGTGGCTGCCCCAACCATGTCTTGCAGGAGGGTGAGCGCCTGCGGTCCTTGCACTGCCAGCAGCGCCAGATTGCTATTCTCCACACTAATATCAATCGACCAATGCTGGGTCGCATTCTGATGCTCCAACCAATTGACGATCTTGTCGGTGTTGGAGGCATTTACCACCAGACGATAATGGGTCGGCAATCGGTAGATCAAAACGTCATCCAGCACGCCGCCATCCGGACGACACACGAGGCTGTAGCGAATCTGGTTTTCCGCGAGGTCGGAAACCTTGTTGGTCAGGATGCCGTCCAAGAAGGCGCAGACGCCGTCACCGGCGAAGTCGAGAATGCCCATGTGGCTGATGTCGAACAACCCAATCGCGTTGCGCACCGCCTGGTGTTCGGCAATGACGCCTTCGTACTGAACGGGCATTTCCCAGCCCGCGAAGGGCACGATGCGCGCACCGGCTGCGACGTGGGTTGCATAGAGAGGCGTACGCTTCAACTGCATCGCGATTCCGTATTGAGAGGGAAGTTGAATTTCGGGCCATCCTGTCTACGCATATTCTACCCACTCTAAGCACTGCCTTCAACGTACGAAGTCTGGAGCCGACATCATCCTCATTTGGTTGTGAGAAGCCGAGATGCCCGAATGGCTCGCACTGGTCAGGAGCGGAAAAGGCGGTCAAGGCAGCGTGATACAATGGCACGGGAAGGGAAAGGAATTGACGATGCCTCGCTTGCTTCAATTGGGTCTTGACCCCGGTGGTGCTTCTCCGCTTTCAGAGGCCGTCTCCGCTTATTTGGATCGATCAATCGCGCTTATCGCCAGCAATCCCCGGCATCCCATAATTCGAAAGCAATGTGGCGGAATTGTGCAGGAAGCGCGTCCAGCCAGCATGCAAGGCTTACTGGAGAGAGGGGAAGACTTTGCCTACATCGCCGTCGGGCATCCGCTCTTGGATGACGGCTGCGCGCGAGAATTGCACCAACAGGCGACGAAAGCCGGGTGGAAGGTGCAAGTGGAGGCTGCGCCAAGTTTGCTTGAGCAGGTATACGCTACCCTTGCACTGGGAAGTGATCCACACACTGTGGTGAGCGGTTCAGAACCAATCCAGCGCGCTGCGGAAACGGGGTTGCTTGTGCTGGCAGCCAACGCCCCGTTTTGCCTGTTGCGGGAAACGATGCGTTACTATCCTGAGACCCATGAAGTGGAGATGCTGACGTTCGCAGGAGAGCCGTCGCTCGGCATACGCAGGATGCTGCTTGGCGAGGCAATTGCGTATCGTCCAGACGTGCTCTACATCCCGCCGCTCCCGAACCTCGCGCGGCTGGAGGAGCCCGCGACGCTCCGGTGGATTATGGCGCGCCTGCGCGCGCCGGACGGCTGCCCGTGGGACCAGGAGCAGACCCATCAGACACTCAAGAAGCACCTGCTCGAAGAGACCGCTGAGGTGCTGGACGCTCTCGACGACGCTGACATGGACGCGCTGCGTGAAGAGCTGGGGGACTTGCTTTTGCAGGTCTACTTTCAGGCGCAGATTGCCGAGGAACAGGGTGATTTTACCTTCGATGACGTGGTGCGCGGCATCAGCGAGAAGCTCGTGCGCCGCCACCCCCACGTGTTTGGCGACCGCGCCGTGGGCAGCGCCGCGCAGGCCCTCGCCAATTGGGAGTCTATCAAGCAGGAGGAACATGCCGCGCAGGGCAAAGAGCGACACTCGCTGCTCGATGGGATCCCTCGGTCGCTCTCGGGCTTGGCCGCGGCGCAGGCTATCGGCAATACCGTGGCGAAGGTCGGCTTCGATTGGCCGGCTATACAGGACGCTATGGCCAAGCTGCGTGAAGAGATGGACGAATTGGACGCAGCCGAAACCGCAGAGCAGCGCTTTGAAGAACTGGGCGACGTGCTCTTCGTCATGGCACAGGTTGCCAAGTGGCTGGAGGTCGATGCGGAAGAAGCCTTGCGCGCTTCCAATAGCAAGTTCCGTCGCCGTTTCGCCTACATGGAAGCAGTCGCCCGCGATGCGGGCGGTGACCTCGGCGACTACTCGTTTGAGAAACTCGATTCCCTCTGGGAAGAGGCCAAGCTCGCCACGAGCAATCCCTGGGGATGCCCCCGCTAGTGACATCCTGGCAACGGCGCCTCTTCCCGGTCCTTCTCGCGGCATTCACCGCCCAACTCGGTGTGCCGGCGTTCATGCCGTTCATACCGCTCTACATGGCGGAGTTGGGCATATCTGACGTCGGCGAGGCCGCACGCTGGAGCGGCGTGCTGCTGGCGATTACGCCGCTTACGTCTACACTATCCGTACCCTACCTCGGTCTGCTTGGCGACCGTATCGGCTTGAAGCCAATGGCCCTGATCGGCCTTGGTCTCGGTGGCTTCACCATTGCCGCCTTGGCGCTGGCGACGAGCCCCTGGCACCTCTTGATCGGCCGCATGTTGTTTGGCTTTTGCGGGGTGTACTGGACGTTCTTCGCCGCCGCCATTGCCGAACACGCGCCCCGCGAAGATATGGTGCGGGCCTTCGGCTGGCTGCAGATGGTGAATTTCGGCGCGCTCATTGTCGCGCCGGCCATGGGAGGCGCTGTCGCGTCGGTGTTGGGCTTGAAAGCGGCCTTTGTGATGGCCGGCGTGGTATTTTGGGTCGCCACGGCTATTGTGGCGTTCTGGTACCCCAGCACCGAGCAGCTTACGTCGAAACGTACCGAAACCGGCAACGGCTCGCCCTGGCAGATGATCTTCGCGCAGCCGCAGATGGCGATGCTTTCGCTCTTGCTGCTGGTTTCGTTCTATGCGGAAGGCAGCACGCTGCCGATCATTCCCCTCTACCTGCAGCACCTGGATGTGGCGCCGGACCAAGTAGCAGTAATCGTCGGACTGATTACCGCCCTGAGCGCGGCGACGTACGTAGCGGCAAACGCCTTCATCGGGCGGGTGGTGCCAACCCGTCTTGCGCATATCGCCGTGCTGCCGGGCCTCATCGGCGGGGCAATTGTATGCGTGCCGCTCTTCTTTGCCAGTCAGCTTTGGCACTTGCTCGTCTTTCGTCCCCTGCTCTCGCTCTTCACCGGCACCATTCCGGCATTGGTGTATACGGCGGCTGAGCCGTTCGTGCCGCCGGAACGGCGCGGCGCCGGGTTTGGATTGTTGACAAGCGTTGGCTTAGGCGGCACCGCCGCCGGTCGGGTGGCAAGCGGCCTGGTGGCCTCACTCTCGCTGTCGGGAGTCTTTCTGGTTGACGGGATACTTCTCTTGGGTGGCTTTGGCTTGTATTCCGCGTTTCGACGCCGCTTTCCTTACCCTGATGTGGATAGAGAGCGGTGAAAAGAGTTGCGTTTGGTTTGATGCCGGTAGGGAAATCACGCTAGCATTAAATCGGGAGGCAGCCGCGAAATCAGCCGTCATTCCGGCGGAAGCGCGGTTGGGAAACCGAGGAATCCAGGTAGTGCGCTGCTGGGGCATCCAAGTGCACGACGGTGCGGCCGTTCACAAGCGGGTTCGCGGCAAATCAACGGTCTGCACTCCTGATCGGGTTCGGCCAATACGGGCGTCTGAGAAAGTCCATGGAGCGTGTGTAGGTGAAGGTCTTTGTTACCGGCGGCGCGGGCTATATTGGCAGCGTCGTCACCGAGTTGCTGCTGGATAACGCGCACGATGTCCTCGTCTTTGATAACTTCGCGACCGGACACCGGGCGGCCGTCGATCCGCGCGCAGGGCTTGTCTGCGGTGATACGGCGGACGCCGCCGGCGTGCGGGAGGCAATGTGCGCCGCTGCGCCGGACGTTGTCGTGCACATGGCGGCCTACATCCAGATGGGCGAATCGATGCATGATCCGGGCAAGTACTTCCGCAACAATGCCGCCCATACCCTGAATGTCCTGGATGCCATGCTTGCGGCAAAGGCGCCGCACATCGTGTTCTCATCCACCGCCGGCGTCTACGGCACGCCGGAAACACTACCGATTGAAGAGGATCATCCGATTGATCCGCTCAATCCTTACAGTGAGAGCAAGCGCCAGGTGGAGAGCATCATCCAGTGGTACGCGCAAGCGCACGGGATGGCGGCTACCGTCTTCCGGTTCTTCAACGCCGCGGGCGCTACTGCCAGGTATGGGGAAGACCATCGACCGGAGAGTCACCTCATCCCCATCGTGCTGCAAGTGGCACAGGGAGCGCGGCCGCACCTTGATCTCTACGGTACGGACTACGCGACCCGCGACGGCACCGCGAGCCGGGACTATATTCACGTGCGGGATCTGGCGCAGGCGCACCGGCTGGCGATTGAAGAGATGGAATCCCGTCTGCGGGGACCATCGCAGAGCGCTGCCAGTCCAGTGGGATCGGGCCGGACTGCGCGGATTCACCCTCACCCTGACCCTCTCCCTCAAGGGAGAGGGGATACGTTCCTTGCCGAACGGGGTGACGCAGGAGTTTCACCTCGCGGGAACGACGGATCGGGCAGGGTCACTATCTACAACATCGGCAGTGAGCGGGGTGCGACTAACCTGGAAGTGATCGAGATGGCCCGCCGTGTGACCGGCCGTCCGATACCGGTGCGGGAGTGTCCTCGGCGTCTCGGCGACGCCCCGGCATCACTCGCCAGTGCCGATAAGACCCGTCGCGAGCTGGGCTGGGAACCGGCGTACTCGGACCTGGAGACCATCATCGCCAGCGCGTGGGACTGGCTGCAGCGGCACCCCAACGGCTATGGCTCTGTCCCCTCTCCCTCTGGGAGAGGGCTAGGGTGAGGGTCGGGATCCTCGTGGGTGAGTGTTTGAGGCTGAACATTGAAGATGGATTCCGCGCCCCCGTGCGGGGGCGCGCTTTCGCGGGAATTGTAAATGTCAGGTAATTCGTTGACAGATTTGGGAGAAAGATCGGTGGTTACCGTGGTATATGACCGCAGCACATGTCATTCCGAATGGAGCGCAGCGCAGTGAGGAATCTAGGGTGCTGGGGCTACAGACTGTGTAGAGTATGGCACTAGATTCCTCGCTGCGCTCGGAATGACATGGACTGCCAACGCTGTCTAGTGGACAGGAGATTCTGTCAACGAATTACTCAACACCTACAGGAATGACGGAGCCCGTCGTGTTATTTTTCATAGGAATGACGAGCCGGGCTCGGGAAAGAGAAGCAATGGTGCGCGTCGATCTGCATACTCATACGGAGTACTCTTCGGACTCTGAACTCGGGCTGGAAGACGCTGTTGAAGGCTGGCAGCGCGCGGGCATCGATTGTGTGGCGGTGACTGATCACAACACTATCGCCGGAGCAATCGCGCTGCGGGACTGGGCGCCGCTGCGCGTGATCGTGGGGAGCGAGGTGAGGACGTGCGAGGGTGAGATCATCGGTCTTTTCCTGCAGGAGGAGATCGCCCGCGGCCTCACGCCGGAGGAGACGATCCGGCACATCCGCGACCAGCAAGGACTGGTGATGATCCCCCACCCCTTCGACCGCTTCCGGCGATCGCGCCTCACGGAAGAGGCCTTACGGCGGGTGTTGGCGGAAGTCGACATAATAGAGGTCTTCAACGCGCGCACGGCTTTTGCGCGGGACAACCGGCGCGCAGACCTGCTGGCCGCTGAGCACGGCCTCATACCGGTGGCGGGCAGCGATTCTCACACGGCCCATGAGTTGGGCCGCGCCTACGTGGAAATGCCAGACTTCGATTCGCCGCAGACATTCCTCGAATCCCTGCGCGAGGGACGCTTGGTCAAGCGGCAAAGTTCCTGGTTCGTCCACGCTTTCACGCGTTGGGCGAAACTGCGTTCGCGTTTCCGCTAGGCTGAGGCGTGTTGGTCGGTGCAGGTATCGCACAGATAAGTAGCGCCGGCCTCTGCCCAGATGGCTATCTCAAGCGGGATCTTCTTCCGGCACCACGTCGATGGCCAATTGACCTGCCAAGAGGTCTACGACGTCGATCTCGTAGGTGAAGCGTTTGGCCCCCATATTCAGGGTTTGCCCTGTCACTTTGCGGCCGTCTGCCGTCAGTTTGACGACTGCGTAACCGAAGCGTGTCGTGACTATGACAAAGTCGCTGCTGCCACCGGCGGCGATGTCGCCGAAGGACTGGTCGGCGACGCTTACCTCAATAAAGTCGAACTGGGAAATGTTGTTAATGCGGACTTCGATCTCGGCAATACCTCCTGGACCACAGGCAGAGAGTCCGGCTAGTATCCAGAGAGCAAGAACTACCGCACATGCTACCCGCAGCACGTCTCCTGCTGCCTTTCTGACATACATCCGATTCATCTCGCAAAATTCCTAGACCACCGCGCGAACGCATGACGACCGCGAGTCTACTGGTCCACCACGCTGCCATCCACGTGGAGGCGCGCGCCCGTAGGACGCGGCACGGGCGGATACTTCGCGGCGGCGTCAGGCATGAGTTCAATGCCAATGCCGGGCGCATCCGGAATAATGAGAAAGCCCTGCTCGCACTGCGCGGCGGTCTGCACGATTTCGCTCTTTGGTGGCCGGTCTTCGCCGATGGGGTATTCTTGGATGGCAAAGTTGGGAATGCAGGCGGCAACTTGCAGGCAGGCGGCGGTGCTGACCGGCGAGAGCGGGTTGTGCGGCACCACGCCCACGTAGTGCGCCTCCGCCAACGCCGCAATCTTCTTGGCGCCTGAGATGCCGCCGACCAGACAGACGTCGGGGCGCACGTACTGCACGGCGCCGCGGGTGAGGAGCATCTGAAATTCGTGGAGCGTGTGCAGTCGCTCGCCGGTGGCAATGGGGATGCCAATCTTGTCCGCGATTTGCGCCATGGCATCGAAGCTGTCGGGCAGCGTGGGATCCTCATAGAAGTAGGGGTGGTACGGCTCGATGCTGCGCGCGAGGACGACGGCTTCGGCGGGTGTCAACTGCCGGTGAATCTCGATGCAGAGATCAACGTCGGTGCCGACGGCCTCGCGATACTGCCGTACGTTATCGGCGGCTTCGCCAATCCTGGCGGCGTGGGTCTTGAAGAAGGGTACGTCGCGACCTTCATCGAGCAACGGGTTGAGGTGCCCCACGGCCGTAAAGCCCTTGTCCCGCGCCTCCACGCAACCTTGTACCTGCTCCGCGATGGTGCGCCCATAGACGTGGTAGTAGACTCGCGCTTTGTCGCGGCATTTGCCGCCCAGCAGATCGTAGACGGGCACGCCGTGCTGCTTACCCTTGATGTCCCAGAGCGCGATATCAATCGCCGAAAGCGCACCCATGATCGCCGCGCCTCGGAAGTGGGCGGTGCGGTACATCACGTTCCAGTGGTGTTCGATGCGGCCGGGGTCTTCACCGACCAAGTAAACAGCGAATTTCTCCAGCGCGGCTTGCGACGCCTCCAGATGTCCCCACGTGCCAGACTCCCCCAGTCCCGTAATGCCGGCGTCGGTCTCGATCTGCACGAAAAGATACCGGTCGATAGGCAGCGCGTTGACGGCAGTAATCTTCATGGCAATGGTGCTCCTCTTCTTAGAGTGGGGTTGAGGAAAGTCACAGGAATTGTCCGGGAATCGTGGCGCACAACTTCCATTCGCACTTCGACAAGCTCAGTACGAACGGATGACCAGTCTGCTATTCCATATAGTAGCGCCTTCGTGATTACTTAATCATCAGAATTATAGACAGTGCTGCAATCGAATGCCTGCTACGGCAACGTAATGACAACACATGGCTCGCGCGCGGTCAGCAATATACGGTAATCTTGCCAGTAAGTTTGTTGGGCGCGAGCCGGTAGTATTCGGCTCGCCCCATGTGGGTGCGGTGCACTTCAAGTGGGATTCGATCATTTCCGTTCGCACTGAGCTTGTCGAAGTGCAACGGAAATGAAGTGCGACCGAATGGGAAATGCAAACAGGTGCGCTTGAGTGAGCAATACGCCGCTTCAGAGAAGAAGGGAAACACGCATGAACACCGGAGACTTGCTCGCGGAACTGCTCATTGCCCACGGCGTGGAGCACGTTTTTGGCGCTATTGGCGGGCAGGGCTATCCGCTCAACGATGCGCTGCACCGCCGCAGGGGCAAGGCGCAGCACATCGCCGTGCGTGACGAGCGCTCCAGTGCTTATGCCGCCGACGGCTATGCGCGCGTAAGCGGCAAGGTAGGCGTCTGCGATGCCGCGTTTGGTGTGGGTGTGCTCAAGCTGCCCTCAGGTATGGCTGAAGCCTATAACTCCTCGATTCCCGTGCTGGGGATTCTGAGTAACGCGCCGCGCGATTGGATGGTGTGGAATGAGCGGGGCTGCACGGCGCAGGGCGTGGAGCAGGTATCTCCCTTTACGCCGCTTACGAAAGGGACGTTTCGCGTCACCACCCAGAATTCTTTGCCCGATACCGTGCGCTACAGTTTCCAGCTTGCTTCTGCGGGCCGGCCGGGACCGGTGGTGTTCGATATTCCGGCGGACGTGTTCAAAGAGGACTGGGACGAAAGCGCGGTCAAGGTGGTGAGCAGTCCACGCGCCGGTCGCTTTCCGGCTTGGCGCGCCCATCCGGACCCGGCAGACGTAGCAGACGTGGCGCGTGTGCTTGAGAACGCTGAACGCCCCGTCCTGGTGGCAGGTGGCGGCGTGGCGCTTTCCCAAGCGTGGGATGCCCTCCGCAGTTTGGCGGAACAGCTTCAGATTCCGGTGGCTACCACTATTTCTGGAAAAGGGGTCTTTCCCGACGATCATCCTCTGGCTATAGGCGTGATGGGTGGACAGTACGGCTCCGAGGCCGCGAATCAAGTGGTGGCCGCCGCCGACGCGGTCTTTCTGGTGGGCATGAAATCCTCGCAGCAAGTCACGTCGGCGTGGACCCAGCCCACGGAAACGCAGACTGTGGTGCACTTAGACGTTGACCCGGCAGAGGTTGGCAAGGTTTTCCCGGTCGAGGCGGGCATGGTGGCCGATGCGCGCGCGGGTCTGGAGGCGCTGGCGGCTGCGTGTGCGGACTGCCGACCGGAGCGGGGCGTGTGGCTCGATCAGGTGAACGTGTTCAAGAGGCAGTGGCAAGACGTGATTGAGGCGGAAATGAACGATGTGGGAACGCCCATCCGCCCCCAACATCTCATGCACCACATCCAAGTGCGGCTAAATCCTGAGGACATCGTCGTCTCTGACGCGAGTTTCTCTGTAGGCTGGGTGGGCACATACCTGCGCGCGCTGCGCGGCGGTCAGCGCTTCCTGTTTCCACGCGGTCTGGCGACGATGGGCTTTGGCGTTCCGGCGGCGATTGGCGCGCGCTTTGCGCAGCCGGAAGGCAAGATAGTAGTCGTGGTGGGCGACGGCAGCGTGACCTACGCCATCGGCGAGTTGGCTGTACTCGCCAAGTACGGTTTAGACATAACTGTGGTTGTGCTAAACAATAGCTGCCTGGGCTACAGCAAGATCTCCGAGATGCTGAACTACAGCGCGGACTACGAGGAAGTGGACTTTCCCGATACCGACTTTGCCATGATTGCGCGGGGCTTTGGCTGTGAAGGCTTGTCTGTAAGGGAGCCTGCCGAGCTTGGCCCGGCGCTGCACACGGCTTTTACAACCGCAGGCCCGGTGCTGCTCGACGTGCGTGTCGATCCGTGGCAGACGCCGGAACTCGACTTGCGCCGGCGCTTGGCGACACTGCAGGAATAGTCAGTAGGCAGCTTTTCCTATGGGATTGCGTGGGATTGCGATGACCGAAACTATCAAGAAAGTGGTTGCATACGTTACCCGGGAAGACGAACTCCTGGTCTTCACGCACCGTGACTTTCCTGAAGCCGGTGTGCAAGTGCCGGCCGGCACCGTGGAAGCAGGTGAGACACTCGACGCGGCCGTGCTGCGTGAAGTGCATGAGGAAACCGGCTTGCCGCCCACGGCGGTGCGTGTAACGGCATACTTGGGGCGCCGTCTTTGGCAAGCTGGCCCCTACTGCCATGAACGGCACTTCTACCATCTTCGACTCATCGCCGCCGTACCGGACAGGTGGCTCCACTACGAGTTGCACGCCGGTACCAGCGAACCCATTGCGTTCTCTTTCTTTTGGGTAAAGCTGGATGACCCGCGTTTGCGCCTTGCCGGTGGGCAGGACGCGCTGTTAGATACGCTTTCACCTACTGCCCAGGAGGTATGAACGCCTGTCTCGGTCTGCCTTAAGAACGACAAGGGTGAGACCGGCGCACAGCGGAGAGGAAACGAGCATGCGGTTACATGACAGAGTTGCCATAGTTACCGGCGCTGCGGGTGGATTGGGAGCGACGTATGCTCAGGCCATCGCGCGGGAAGGAGGCCGCGTGGCAGTGGTTGACGTGCTTGATGGTGAAGGCACGGCGCAGGGCATGCGCGCGCTCGGCCGGCAAGCACGCGCGTTCCAGGCGGATCTGACCGACGAGGAGCAGGTGCAGGGGATGGTGCGCCAAGTGAGGGAGGAGTTTGGGCGGATCGACATCCTCGTCAACAACGCGGGCGGCGCCGGACAGCAGACCGCAGAGTCCGAAATTGAGAAGATCGACCGCGCGCACTGGGATGAGATCATCGCCATCAACCTCACCACGACCATGCTCTGCATTAAGCACGTCGCGCCGCACATGAAGCAGCAGCGCAGCGGCAAGATCGTGAACGTCTCCTCGCGCGCCGCGCGGGGCACGGCATGGTTCGGCCAGGTCACGCCGGAATACATCGCTGCCAAGATCGGTATCATCGGCCTCACGCGCCAGGTTGCCAAAGACCTCGGGCCGCACGGCATCACCGTCAACTGTCTTGTGCCCAGCTTCACGGTCAGCGGCCCGGCGCTCCAAAACGCCTGGGACCGGATGACAGAAGAAGAGCGCAACCACATGATCGAAGCCACGCCCCTGCGCCGTCTGCCGGATCCAGCAGAGCTCGCGAGCGTGGTGGTCTTTCTCGTCAGCGACGAGTCCAGCTACGTCACCGGCGCTTGCTTGGACGTCAATGGCGGCTCGCTGATGGCGTAGACCGTTGTGGTATAAGTAGAGAGTGGTGACGAGTACACTCTGGGCCCGCACTGCCGAGCGAGCTGGCCTACACCAGTGCTCTTGAAAACCTCGCGCCTGCTGCCCAGTGTCATACATGATTTGAGAAGTCATAGTAGTCAAAGCTACCGATGGCCGTTGCGATTACGGAAAAACAGCATGAAGCGTCCGCACGGGAGGACGGAGGCGCGCCGCGCTGCGCGGTGCTTACGCTTGGCTGCAAGGTAAATCAGGCGGAGACCGAGGAGATACGCGAGCGCTTTGCGCAAGCGGGCTTCAGGCCGGTGGCGTTTGGCGAACCGGCGGAAGTGAGCGTGGTGAACACCTGCACGGTGACTCACGTGGCCGACCGCAAGTCACGCCAGATGATCCGCCGCGCCCAGCTTGCCAGCCCGCAGGGTGTCCTGGTGGTGACGGGTTGCTACGCCGCCGTTTTGCCGGAAGAGGCGGCTGCGGTGGCGCCCGATGCGTTGGTAGTTCAGCGCGACCAGCAGGCTGACTTGGTGGATATCGTTGCCAATGCACTGCAAGAGCGGGGCGTGCCGATGCCGGAACCGCTCTCGCCCGAAGAACTGGCCTATGCCGCGCTGCTCCAGCCAAAGGCAAGCCGGACCCGCAGCCGCGTCTTCGTCAAGGTGCAGGACGGCTGCTGGCACGCCTGCGCGTACTGTATTGTACCGCGTGCCCGCGGCCGCTCCGTATCGCGCCCGGCGATTGAGATTGTGGAGCGTGTGCGGAAACTCCATGCTGAGGGTGTGGCGGAGGTAGTGCTGACGGGCGTCTGCATTGGTGACTATGCGGACCCCGCCACTGGCAGCAGCTTAACGACGCTCATCCAGCGCCTACTTGACGAGACCGACATCCCTCGCATCCGCATAAGCTCGATCAATCCGATGCATTTCGATTACGCGTTCTTGGATTTATTCGCTCATCCCCGTGTCTGCCGGCATATGCACCTGCCGCTGCAGAGCGGCAGCCCGCACATTCTGCGGCGCATGAATCGACGCCATACGCTAGACGAATATCGGCAGATCGTGCAGCGGGCGCGGGAGAAATGTCCTGAGCTTGCCCTCACGACCGACGTGCTCGTGGGCTTTCCCGGCGAGACCGAGCAGCACTTTGGCGAGACGGCCGCGTTTGTGGAGGAAATGGCATTCGCCGATCTCCACGTCTTCCCGTATTCGGTGCGTCCCCGAACCGCCGCCGCGCACTTTGCCGGGCACGTGCCCTTTGGCGTGCGCAAGCGGCGCGTGCAGCAGCTTTTGGCAAGGGTGCCGGCGCTCCGTCAGTCCTATAGAGACCGGTTTATTGGAAATACGCTCGCTGTGGTATGGGAAGAGGAAGCGGAGGGTCTTTGGCGCGGCTGTACCGATAACTATCTGCGCGTGTACGTCAAGAGTGATACGATAACTTCAGGCACCGTGAGTGCGGTGCGGCTTGTAGAGCCTTACAAGGACGGTGTGCTTGGTGAGATGCCGGGAGGTGCACCCCACAGCAAACTGGTTTAGTGCGCCGTCGCTGCCGGCTCCGGCTTAGCGTAGGGTTGAGGTGGGGGCGTGCGTGAGAGGGGCCAATGCGCTAGCAAATGAAGTCTCGTATGCTCTCACCAGTTTGAGGAGACCTTTGCGCAATGCTGTTAACCAAGCGGAATAGGGCTGGATCGGCATAGGTTTTCCCTCACTCCAACCCTCTCCCCAGGGAGAGGGAGTCTATTCCGCCTGCCGGCTGGACAAAGGCCTCCGCTGGGAGAGGGAGTTTTCTCGCCTGCTGGCCTGGGTTATGCAGAAGTCTCTGTGGGAAAGACAGGCTGGTGGACACGTGCGATAGTCACAAAGAAGTGAGGTGACAGATGGATTGCATCTTTTGCGGCATTGTAAATGGGAGCCTGCCAACAGAATTGATCTACGAAGGCGACCAGATCGTCGCGTTTCGCGATATTACCCCGCAGGCGCCGACGCACGTCCTCATCGTGCCGCGTGAACACATCGAATCGGTTGCCGCACTTGGTGAAGCGCATACGCCGCTGTTGGGCGAGATGTTCCTCGCCGCACAGGAGATCGCGCAGCAGGAGGGTATTGGCGAAACCGGCTACCGCCTCGTCTTCAACTGCGGCCGCGCGGCGGGGCAGTCTGTGGACCATCTCCATCTCCATCTCCTCGGCGGACGCAAACTGGGCTGGCCGCCGGGTTGATGCCTACGGCGGAACAAGCCAGCGCGCAGTGCTTACTGGGCCTGTTCGTCCGCAGCCGGCGCCGGCTGCGGCTTCCCGTTTTGACCACCCGCAAGCGCTTCTCTATTATTGAAATTGGTCGCAGGAACGGGAGTTGATTGGCAAGTGCGTACGGTTTACGACGACGTGGTTGAACGCCTCGAGCAGGAGGAGTGCCTGGCGGTTGCTACCGTCATACAGGCGCGCGGTTCCACACCGCAGAAGGTGGGCGCCAAGCTCCTCGTGCATGAGGATGGGCGCACCCAGGGCACAATCGGGGGCGGCTGCGTGGAAGCGGAAGTTTGGAAGGAAGCGACCGCGGCACTGCGCGCAGGAGCATCCCGGATCGTCGAAGTGGACTTGAACGACGACGTGATGGGTGACGTCTGTGGCGGTACGCTCACTGTTTTTATTGACATTTGGCAACCGGAAGCCACGCCGGCGCATGATCCGAACGAGAACAGATCATAGTGAGATGCCTTGCCGGATGCGGTCTCTTTCGTGTCTGAACTTTCCAATCCTTCACCATCGCGTATCCAGGAACCAGCAGCGAGATAGCACGCTCGCGCTGGCTGACTGCAAGCGCTGCGCTCGCTTCAACCAAAGGCCACGGTGTATGCAAATTGCGGTTAATTATGCAAGGGATTCACGAGGCAGGCGCTCGTGCTGACTTTGGCAAAACAGGTGGCGGCGGCACTGAAACGCCGCGAATCAGCCGTAATGGTCACCGTCGTCAATGCCCGAGGCGTCGACAGCGGCGTGAAACTCGGTGCCAAGCTCCTCATCTCCGCAGACGGATTAAACCACGGTTCGCTGGGTTCCGAGGATCTTGACCGAGCAGCGTGTGAACAGGCTGCGGATGCAATCGAGGAGGGTGAACCGAGGCTTAAGCAGTACTTGCCCGATGGCACCCTTGCGCCCCGCCGCAGCCGCACGTACGTTCAGTTGCTCTTTGAACCGCTCTTGCCCCCCGACCGGCTGCTCGTGATTGGAGCCGGGCACATTGCCGTGCCCCTGCATGAAATCGGCACGATTTTGGGTTTTGAAGTGATAGTGGTGGATGACCGCGCGGATTTTGCCACGCGGGAGCGCTTTCCTCACGCCGATGAAGTGCTCTGCATTCCGTTTGGTACCGTTCCCGCACAGGTAGCCATCGACCGCACGACGTATCTGGTGCTTGTCACGCGCGCGCATGAGCATGATGAAGCGGTGCTCAAACGGGTGGCGGATTCGCCGGCGCCGTACATTGGGATGATTGGCAGCAAGCGGCGGGTGATCACCGTCTACCGGCGGCTGCTCGAGGAAGGGGTGACGCCCGAACAGCTCGCGCGCGTCTATGCGCCGGTTGGACTTGCCATCAACGCCCGGACGCCGCAGGAGATTGCGGTGGCCGTCATGGCGGAGATTGTAAGCGTTAAACGGCAGGGCAAGGGCAATCACTCGGCATTGCGCGAGTTGCCGCGCTCACTGCAGACTGTGGCGGGCGCCGCGCGGCCGCCGGTGTCTTTGCCGGAATTCTAACGACGCGAGATTTGGGGATGCACAATCTCACGCGAAGTGATACTCTATGGTGCAATAGATTAATGGGAGTGCGATGTGCCCGTTTGCGGGGATTGGTTTGCATGGGGGTTGGGACAGACTCTAACAAGACGTGGAGGGTTTCATGAGAATAGCGGCAAGCATACTGCTCGTTCTAATGGTGATCGGCTTAAGCGCATGCCGCATAGGCCCGACGGCATCGGACAGGCCTCTTGATGAACAAGCGCTAACGAGTGAGGTTCAAGAGCAAGAGCAAGAACCGACTAATGTCGTCTTGACCATCGATGGCGAGGGCGTTGCGCCCTCTGCAATTGCCGTGCCGCGCGGTCCCGTGCACATAGAGATTCACAATAAGGCGCAGCAGTCGCGCACGTTCACGCTTACTGGCGAGGCGATTGACGAGCAACAAGCGTCGATTTCTGCCGGACAGAGTTATATTTTGGAGATCATCCTTCCACCGGGGATATATGAATTCACCGTTACCGGGGGCGGTGAAACAATGCGCGGCGTGATTACGGCGAATATTCCCAATTCTATTTAGCGCACTCGTTGAGCGCGATTCTTCAAGCTGAAGCTAAGAGCGCGAATGCGGAGCCACATATTAGCGGTTAGGACAGAGAGCCGTGCAGACTGTTGCACGGCTCTTGCTTTTGCACTTCTTAGTCTCTACGCTCGTACCCCGGCATGAAGCCTTCAAACATGTCCCGTTTCTGCGTCCAGACCCGATCGCCCCAGCCGTCCACCTGCGTGCCCCACTCCCAGTCCGGCAGATCGGGCACGCGGTCGGCAGTGGCCGCGACGCCTTCCAAGAAATCGCGCGGCAAGACGCCCTGGCACTGGGCGGGCGGCTCGATGCCGAGCAGATGACAGACAAGCGGCACGACACTCGTCATGTGCACGTAGCCTAGCCGTTCGACCGGACGTTGGTAGCCTTGCTTCAGGCCGGGTCCCTGCGCCAGCAAGTATGCCAGATTAGATGATAGCGCCGTGCGGGCGGTGGGCAGATACGGCCCATGGTGCGCGCCGTACTCTGCCGGTTTGAAGACGTACGGGTCTTGCCCCGCTGCGTCGCCGCCGGGATAGCCGCTCACGTAGCCGTCCTCCATGGCATAGACGATGTCGCCGCACTGGTCGCCCCAACAGCCCATGAGCGCGGCGTGGTACTTGGGCAGCACCACGGCCACCGGGCACTGGCCGGTCTCCACATCTACCCACGAACGGAGCAGCGTGATGACCTCGCGCTGAATGCGCACGTACTCCTCCGACCCTTCCGGCGCGTTGACGAAGAGTTCGTAGTTACGCACGGGCGTGATGAAGACCTTCGAATGCTCCATGTCGATCTTGGCAAAGTCTTCGTTGGGGTCGAAGTGCGCCACCGGTTCCTTATAGGCCAAAAAGCCGTGGTCGTGGAGCAGGCGCGGAATGTCCGTGGCGCGGAACTGGGGAATGGCAGCATGATCGGATACGACGATCACGGCGGTGTCGTCCGGCGCGTCTGCTAAGAGCGTGCCAAAGAGGCGGTCGGCGACTTTGTAAGACTCTCGGTAGGCGCGCCAGCCTTCCGCGGCTTTTTCCTCACGGTAGCCGGGGCAGGCGGGATCCACGAGCGGCAGGAAGTGGTGGTTGATGTAGTCGAAGATGTGAATGTGTGTATAGAGCAGGGCGAAGTCTTGCTCCTCGAGAAGAAACTTACCGGCACGGGCGATCCACTGGCATTGGTACTCGATCTCTTCCAGGCAAGTATCCAGGTCGGCAATGCCCCAGACGTAAGGGAACACCGAGGCGTGTTCGAGATACGGCCCAAAGCGCTCAACCAGCGAATTGCTTAATGCAGGCGGCTCGCAGAAGTCGTCCACGTGCATGACCTGTGAGCGGTAGAGCAGCAGGTGGCTGGCATCAGGAGCGAGTTCCACGGCCTTGCAGCGAAACGCCGCTGCTTGTGCAGCGCCCTCGACCGTGAAGGAGCGATAGATCCAGTCGCTCCAGGTACCGGGGCTTGTGCGGCCGAGCTCTGTGCGGCTGTCACGCGTCTCGCAGATTATGATCGTGTCGTATCCCTCGCCCTGGGTGTCGAGAACGAGGCCCCAGAGGGTCTGATTCTCACCCTCACGCTTTGTGATGATTTCGATAGGGAATTCCAGGGGCAGTCTGGCGCCCGCCGGGCATTCCGGCAGGAATTCCCACGAGCCGTCTGCGAGCGGCGGCTGGCGGGCCGTATCCAAGAGCGATGTTTGGACGCTGCCCGCTTGGTAATCTGACGCTCTGGCCGGTTGCAAGACGACCTTTGTGCTGTTGGTGACGTTGTCCTGGGTTTTGTAGCCCCAGGCGGGCGTGACCTCAAACGGCGTGCTGCCGTAGTTGGGGTGGCCGAAACCGTCAATGACGTGGGCGAGCGGGGATTGGCTGGGAGAGGCCGCCGGGTAATGGATAGCTACGCTCTTGAGCCTGGCTTTCGCGGCTGCTTCGAAGACGTTCTCGGCCGCCACCGCCGGGCGGACGAACGCAGAGAGCGTCTTGTCTTCTTGTTTGGGATTGGGCAGGTTGAGAAACCAGCGCGAAACACTATGAGTCCCGGTATGCGCGCCGGTGGCGAGGGTGGTCCAGTTTGTCGGCGTCCACACCGGCATGGAGGGATACGCTTCGCCGACGATTCCGGCATCCGCCAGCTTCTTGAGGTTCGGCAATAGTCCCTCGGCGGCGAACCGCTCGTACATGGGGAACATCATGCCGTCCAGACCAATGACGTAGACGCGTTTTGCACTTTCCTTCATAGACTCACGCTCCTTACAAGGCGAATTCTCTCTCGGTCCCAGAAATGTCTATGGCGCTTCTGGAAAAGGCGCACTTTGACAGAGACTAACACAGCTAGCACACAAAGGCTGCTGTTCATGGGAAGAAGGCGGAGGCGGCGTTCTCTGGGCGAAGCCTGGAGCCTATGTAGGCCGCTCCATGTCAAGCAGCACCCAGTCGCCTGCCTCCCTGCGGTCAAGCAGCCTCAACCCTTCTGCGTCAAAGGCGGCGAGCGCCGCGTCGGCCTTCGCGTCAATGATGCCACAGGCGAGCAGTCGTCCGTGTGGCGCGATCACTGCCCGCAGGTGCGGGGCTAAAGTGATGAGCGTTTGGGCGGTAATGTTGGCGAGCACAACGTCATAGGTGGGCGCAGGGTCGGAAAGCGGCAGAGTTCCCTCTCTCACAGTAATCGCGCTTGCCAGTCCCGCTTCTACCACGTTGTCGCGGGCCGCGGATACGGCCACCGGGTCGGTATCGAGCGCATCAACGTACGCCGCGCCGAGCTTGGCCGCGGCAATCGCCAAGATGCCGGAGCCGGTGCCCACGTCAAGTACGCTCTTTCCTGCTACCGGCAGCTTTTCGAGCGCTTCTAAACAAAGCTGCGTCGTGGGATGCGTCCCCGTGCCAAAGGCCATGCCGGGATCGAGGGCGATTACTATCTCGTCTGGAGCGGGAGCGTAGTCCTGCCAGCGCGGTTTAATGACTAGGCGCTCGCCAACGTGGAGGACGGTATAGAATTGCTTCCAGGCATTGGCCCAGTCCTCTTCCGCCACCCACTGCGTTTCCAGTTCACCGACCAAATCGCCGTGAAACGCGTGCAGGTGCCAGAGGTCTTTTTCGAGGCCGTCTCGCCGCGCAGCGATGGCGGCAGAATCGGGCACATATGTGGTGAGCGTGAGCCACGCGCCGACCGGACGGGGATCGTGGTCAACGGTCTCCTGCTCGTGGTCTTGAAAGATCGCGACGCCGCCCTCACCCCACTTGTGCAAGAGCGCCGCCACCGTCTCCGCGGCTTCTTGATGCGCCCGCACGGAGAGTTCCAACCAGCGCGTTGGCGCGTTCATGCTTGGTGTCCGCCCGTTGCGCCTGCAACGCTCTCCGGCTTTGCGGGCTCATGAAATGACACGTTCGGGATTTCCGCAAAGCGCTGCCGCATAATTGCAATCGCTTGCGGATTGTCGTCGATGATCACGAAAGAACGGCCGCATTCATGGGCGGCCATGCCGGTAGTGCCACTGCCGGCAAAGAAATCGAGCACCGTATCGCCGGGACTTGAGGAAGCTTGGACGATGCGCCGCAGGATGCCGAGCGGCTTCTGCGTGGGATAGCCCGTGCGCTCCTTGCTATTGGTGGGCACAATCGTATGCCACCAAACGTCGGTTGGCAGCTTGCCGCGGGCGGCCTTCTCCGGTCCCACCAGGCCGGGAGCCATGTAGGGTACGCGGTCAACAGCGTCTGCGTTGAAGAAATACTGATCGGCATCCTTTACATAAACAAGGATGTTGTCGTGCTTCGCCGGCCACTTGCGTTTGGTCCGGCCACCGTAGTCATACGCCCAGATGATCTCGTTCAGGAAGCATTCTCTGCCAAAGATACGGTCAAGCAGCACCTTGCAGTAGTGGACTTCCCGATAGTCGATGTGGAAGTAGAGCGTGCCGGCAGGCGTGAGCAGGCGGTGAGCTTCGCGCAGGCGCGGCTCCAGGAACGCGAGGAAGTCATCGAACTCATCAGCGTAGGTGTTGCTGCCGGCATGAGTGGTACGGTAGCGCTTGCCGTGGAAACCCGTACGGTCGCCGTTTGCGGCAGCCACGGTGCGCAAACGCGTATAGTGACGTTTTTTGCCGGTGTTGAATGGTGGATCGATGTAGATGAGCGGGAAGGATTCGTCCGGAAACTCAGAGAGGATTGGCAGGTTATCGCCGAACCAGACCTGGTTCACCCCAGCGCATCCTTCATCTTGTCGAAGAAGCCCTTGTCATCCTGTGGGTTTGTCGCGCCGCCAAATGACTTGGCAAGTTCGTTGAGCAGTTCTTTTTGATGGGTAGAGAGCCGCTTCGGGACTTCCACGTGCACGTGCACGTGCTGGTCGCCCCGGCCGCCGCCGTTCAGGTGCGGTACGCCGCGCCTGCGCAACGTGAATACCGAGCCTGATTGCGTTCCTGCGGGAATGTCCAGACTCTCATTGCCTTCCAGCGTGGGGATAACAACCGTGTCGCCGAGCGCGGCTTGGGCGAAGTTCACGCGGTAGTCAACGTGAATGTCGTCGTCTTCGCGCTCGAAGCGCTCATCCGGGCGCACCGTGACGAAGACATAGAGGTCGCCGCGCGGGCCGCTTCTGGGGCCGGCTTCGCCCTGGCCGCCCAAGCGGATGCGCAGTCCCGTATCCACGCCGGCCGGCACCTTGACAGTAATCGTGCGGTCTTGCTTGGTACGCCCGCTGCCCGTGCAGGTGCCGCAGCGCACGGTCGGGACTCTGCCCTCGCCGCCGCAGCGCGAGCAGGTGGTGACGGTAGTGAACTGCCCAAAGAAGTTCGACTGCATCCGCCGCACTTGGCCTTGCCCTTTGCAGGCCGGGCAGGTACCGATCTTGCTGCCCGGTTCCGCGCCACTGCCGGAGCAGTCCGGGCAGGATTCCAAGCGAGAGACTTCGATGTCTTTTTCCGCGCCAAAGACAGCCTCCGCAAAGTCCAGGGGCAAGTCCATACGCAAGTCGGCGCCGGTCTCCGGGCCGGAGCGCGCTGAAGGCCGCGCGCCAACGCCAAAGAACGCCTCGAAGATATCGCCGATACCGCCCATGTCCGCGGGGTCAACGCCGCGCGGAATGCCGCCGGAACGCCCGTTGCTGTGACCGAAGAGGTCGTAGGCGCGCCGCTTCTGGGGATCGCGCAACGTCTCGTAGGCTTCGTTGATTTCCTTGAAGCGCGCCTCGGCATTCGGATCCTTGTTCACGTCGGGATGATACTGCCGGGCAAGTTTGCGAAAGGCCTGTTTGATCTCGGCCTCAGAAGCGTTGCGGCCAACGCCGAGGGTTTCGTAGTAGTCAGCTTTTGTGCTCATTCGTTCTTATTTCACCAATGCGGGCCTATGCTTGCTCAGTATCGGCATGCGGCGGCGCTGTGGAATCTGCGCTTGATTCCGTCGCATCCGCTTCGTCGCTCTCTGCATCTGCCGCAGCATCTTCACTCTGCGGCGGGCCTACTTTGACCAAGCTGGGACGCAATACCCGGTCATACATGACATAGCCCTTTTGCAGTTCTTCGAGCACGACGACGTCGCTGCCGTCGTCCTCACCCTCGCGGAGCACCGCCTCATGATAGTTGGGATCGAAGGGCTTGTCTTGCGTATCGATCGGCTCCAGTCCGCGTTTCTCCAGCACGTTGCGCGCCATCTGGTGGACCAGGTCGACACCCTGCAACCACGAGAAGAAGCGGAGCTCGCGGGGAATGGTGTCCAGTGCGCGTTCGAAATTGTCGAGGATGGGGAGAAACTCCGCCACCAGGAGCGCTGTGCCGAACTTTGCCTGCTCTTCCTGTTCCTGCTGTGTGCGCCGGCGAAAGTTGGCAAAGTCGGCGCGGGCACGGGCCAATGCTTCCCGGACTTGCTGGAGATCTTCATCTTTCGCCGCTAGCGCTTCTTCGGCAGCCGCGACCTCGGACCGCAGTTCTTCGATCATGTCATCGGCACTGGGGCCTGAGTCCGAGTCGCCGTCGCTTTCATCACCGGTCTCAGTTGCCGCCCCGCTCTCCGGATCTCCACTTTGAGAAGCGGCAGCGGAAGCTTCCTCGGCTGATTTCTTCTTGCTGTTTTTTGCTTTCTTGCGTGCCATCAAGCCTATCCTGAAGGAATGAGAACATCATACGCAGTGTTGGGCAACAGTTCGCCTTGTTCCTAGTATACTCAATATTGCTTCGCGAAGAGAAACCGTGCTGTTACAGCGTGTGAGAGAAGAGGACCCTTGAAAGTAGACCAAGGTTTGCCGAGGTTGTAACGAACAGCGCTTATTTGGAGGCAATGACATGGTAAGTCCAAGCACACCGGCGGAGTACGCTCCCTTGACCCACGTGCGTCAGGTGTATGCGCAGACAGTACCCACCTACGACTACGAGGCGATGGGGCAGGCCGGTTTCGCACAGTGGCAAGCGGCGCTCCGCGCCAAAGTAGCCAGCCTCTTGGGCGGCTTTAGCGCGCCGCGTGGAGATCTCGAACCGCAGGTGCTGGCGACCGCGCAAAAGGATGGTTACGTCCAGCAGAAGGTCGAAATCACCAGCGAGCCCGGCGTCCGGCTGCCTGTATACATCCTCACACCGGAAAGCGGGCAGGCGCCCTATCCCACGGTGATTGCGTTGCACGGCCACGGCTCCGGGGTGCAGGAGGTCATTGGCGAGCCCCAAAGCGAGCAAATAGCGGAACACATGCGCCGCTGCAACCACGACTACGGCCGGCAGCTTGCGCGGCAGGGCTTTCTCGTGCTTGCGCCGGAGCAGCGCGCGTTTGGCGAGCGCCGCGAGATGGAGGACGTTGCGCAAGCGCCGGGCCAGTCCTCGTGCCGCCAGGCGAGCATGAATGCGATGATGCTGGGCCGCACGATGGTCGGCATGCGCGTGTGGGACGTGATGCGCATCATTGACTATGCCCAACAGACGGGTCTCGCGCAGACCGATACGCTGGCGTGTGTGGGTCTCTCCGGCGGCGGAACCGTGACGACGTTTGCCACGGCAATGGACCCACGGATCACGGCGGCGGTCATCAGCGGCTACTTTTGCACGTGGCAATGGTCGATCATGGCGATGCGCCATTGCGAGGATAACTACGTCCCCGGCATTCTCCAGCACGCAGAGATGGCCGACATCGGCGCCCTCATCGCGCCGCGACCCCTGCTCATCGAGGCCGGGACGGAAGACCCGATTTTTCCGCTTCCCGGCGTGCACGACGCGTACGACAAGCTGGCGCAGGTCTACACGATGCTCGGAGAGCCGGAGCGGCTCGCGTTGGACGTTTTCGAAGGCGAGCATCAGTGGCACGGCACAGTGGCGGTTGACTGGCTGCGGCGCTGGCTGTAGGCGTGCAGCCATGACAGGGGTTGGCCTGCGGACCGCTTTTTTTCTTGCATGGGAATCTCCCATAAGAGGCCGTAGTGTGACTCTGCCGAACAGTTGGCATTGGGATTGATTGGCGCCGCTTTCCCCTCACCCCAGCCCTCTCCCTGGGGAGAGGGAGTCTTCTCGCCTAGTGGCCTGGGCTGCGCATCATATATCTCCGTAAGGGCTTGTATTAAGACCGTTCGTGCTGAGTGCTGCGCGAAGCCTGGGCTTCAAGAAGCCCTTGTTGAAGGGCAAACGGTTGGTCAGACTGCCGCCGGTTCTTGCTCCGGGTCGTACAGTAGCCGAGACCTGTAGAGGGTCGCTGCTGCCCGCTCAATGCCCATCAGTTTCCGGTGCGGCGAGTTCCTGCGAACGGCGATACGCCGCCATGACCGCGTCTTGCAACGCCGCGCGTACGCCGCCTTGTTCCAACGCCTGCAGCCCCTCAGCCGTAGTGCCGCCGGGCGAGGTGACGAGATTGCGTAGTTCGGCCAGATGCTGCTCCTGGTTCTGGGCCATGAGAGCCGAGCCCTTTACCGTTTGTATGATGAGCGCGGCTGCCGTATCTCTGGGCAGTCCGACCCGCACCGCGCCGTCTATGAGGGCTTCCAGCAGCAGGAAGACGAACCCCGGGCCGCTGCCGTTCACGGCGGTCGCCATGTCCAGATAGTGCTCGTCCGGCACCGCAAGCTCCAAGCCCGCCGCTTGGAAGAGCGCCTGTGCCTGTGCCCTTTGCTCGGCGGTTGTTTCTGCGCTTGCCGTCCACACCGTGGCGGCTTCACCGATGGTTGCCAAAATGCTCGGCATCGCGCGTACCAGTCGCCTGTGATTGAGTAGTGAACCGATGGTACTGAGGGGAACGCCGGCCATGATGGAAATCACGAGCGCGTCTTGAGACAAAGCCGCTTGCAGCGGCGGCAGCGCTTCCTGCACCTGCTGGGGCTTGACGGCGAGGATGGCAACATCGGCGTCCGCGACTACCTTTTCATTGTCTACGTCCACGCCAACGCCATGCGTCTCACGAAGATGTGCGCGGCGGCTCGCCACCGGCTCACCGACCGTGATCGCTTTGGCGTTGCACACGTCTTGCGCGATTGCCGCGGCCAAGAGCGCCTCGCCCATGGCGCCGCCGCCGACGACTGCCAGCTTTCGGATCATCGTTCTTCCCTTTCAGATGGTTCTACCTGCCAGGCGTGGCCGTTCCACCGCAGTGTCACGTAGCCGCGAGCAGGAGGGCGCACTACCTTCACGCCCTGCGCTCTCCACCGGGCATCGTTTTCGTCCAGCCACGGTTCATCCAACACGAGCAGCCGCGGCTGCAATATCGCTATGAAGTGCGCCAGCCGCGCGGGTGTGATGGCCCCTTGCACGATGAGCACCGCGACCGGCTGCGCACGAGCTACGGTAGCGTTTGCCTGTATGATAGCAAGTTGCTGGCTGCCAAACCTGGCGAGTATAAACTCCGGCGTGCTTTCAGCCTGAATGCTCAGAGCGGCAGCGGAGCCGAGTGCAATGCGATACCGGTCGCCGCTAGATAGGCGTTCATTCGCCGCGCGCGCTCCAAATACCCAGGCGTCCCCGTCGTGCTGGAGCGTGTTCCCAGTGTATGCGCGGGGCAACAGCGTTTCGCTGCCCCCGATCCAGAGCGTATTGTTGCGCTGCCAGATGGGCAGCAAACGATCGAGGTCATAGCGGCTGGGCGGCTCACGAAAGCCGATGAGCAGAGGGCGGCGATTGGCCGTCTCGATCAGAACGGTGCTGCCCAGTGAACGTTCGAGCAGCGTCACGCTGGGTTGGCGGTTGAAGTCAGCCGTAAGGCTTCCCCATAGGACAAAGACGATGCTCCCAACCATACCAAGGCTGAAAATCGTCATCCAGGAGAGAGGGGTTTCGTCAAAGCGGTAACTCGGTTTCGGCCCTGGAATTCTGCGGCGCGTCCAAGCGACAACGAGCACGGTAAGGACCACCGCCAGCACGGCCGGTAACAGTGCCCCTGCGGTAACGGTGAGCGACGGCCAGCGGCTCACTTCCGTGGCGATGCGAATGAAGGCTTCCAAAGGCAGGTAGGCGCTCCACGCCAAGACCTGACCGCTAGCGGTGTGGACGAGGCCTGCCGCCATTGCTACCGCGCCGCTCAACATGATCCAGGGGATGAGCGGAATGGCCAGCACGTTGCTGATGAGAAAGAACGGCGAAACGCGACCGAATACGAAAAGCAGCAAGGGGAGGACGAAAAGCTGTGCGGCGAGCGTCGGCGCGATGATGGCCGGCAAAGGGTACGGCAACCAGCGCAGCCGGCCATACAGAGGGTCCGAGAGCACGAGCAGTCCGGCCGTTGCAGCTACCGAGAGCTGGAAGCCTACGTCCCAGAGGATGTTGGGATCCCAGGCCGTCATGGCCACCGCTGCCAAGGAGAGCGCCGACCAGGGATCGCGGTCTCTGCCAAGTGTGGCAGCGAAGAGCAGCAGTATTGCCATGACGGCTGCGCGCACCACCGCTGGGTTTGCGCCAACGAGAATCGTGTACAGCGCGACACCGCCCATGCTCAGCCAGAGGGAGCGCCTACCGAACAAGCGGCGCGTGACGCTCTCCAGCATAATGGCGACAATGGTCATGTTGAAGCCGGAGATGGCGATGAGGTGTGTGGTGCCGGAAAGATCAAAGGCTTGGCGCAGCGTGGCGGGAATGCCGGCCCGCGCGCCGAGCAGGATCCCTTGCAGCAACGGGGCGTGGGGCCGCGGCAGGATGGTTTCCATGGTGGCGAGGAGCCTCTCCTTGACTCCGTAGAGCGCGCGCAAGAACGGCATGCCGCGTTCGCCTGGCAGAAACTCTACTTGGGGGAAGGCCAGCAGCGCTTGAGCGCCCAATCGCTCCAGGTAGCGCTGGTAGGAACGGCTGTTCACGCTTTCCACCGCCTCCAAGCGTCCGCTGAGTTCCCACACCATGCCATACTGTGCCGGGAACCTGGGCGGCAGCGTTACCCACGCTTGACCGGAGATGGGCCGCCAGGCGTCGTCGGTGAAGATGGCCTCGGCGCGAAACTTCACCCGTGTGCTGCGCTCGGAGCGTACCGGCTCCGATGCTACCCAGCCGCGCAGCGTGACCGATTGAGCAAGGTACGGCTCCAAAGGATTGGTGGCGGAGGCGGCCGCGGTAGTGTGGTAGCGGAGCATGCCCAACGCGGCGGCAATGAGAAGCAGTGCGCCCAGCGCCACTGGACGCGTGCCCATCGCCGCCAATCCAAGACCGCTCACCAGCAGGAGACCAAGAACCACCAGCGGAAACGGCGGCAAGAGGGTCCCCAGCACGATGCCGACGAGAAACGCCGGCCCGAGGATGCGAGTCACGCCGGATCAATCCATTTCTTGCAATGCCTGTTGACCTGAAGGGCGAATAGCCAACTGCTATTGTGACTTAAGCTGAGCATTCGGTGCGAGAAGAGCACCCACGTTTGCACTTCGCATGAGAAGGGGAAAGTCATCAAATCTCTCGGTGCAACTCCATTTGGAAAGGTGATGCGAAAACTCCAGGTTGACGGTCTGCGGGCACATTGGGCCGTCACATGGCACTTGAACCATGCTGCTACCGTTTTATCTTCGACCGGCGCAGTGCCGATAGTGCGGTGCAGTCGACTTCAAGCGACCGCACAGTGACACTGCTACGATTAATGAAACGCGTGGTCGTGGAGAAAGTGGAAAAGCGTGTTCCAAGCGCTCGCCGGTTTCTACGTGCAGATAGTCGTGTTCACTGCCCTGTGCGCCCTGGGCGCGGTCGGGGTGGTGCTGGTGATTTCTGCCCGGACGGGGCACACCCTTGTGCACCCGGACCGCACCTGGCGGCTGGATGAACTCCCCGCCGAGACACCGGCGCTGGAGCCGCTGGCTTTTCCCGCTGCTGACGGCACGCGGCTGGCTGCCTGGTTTCTGGCGCATCCGCGGCCGCAAGGCACAGTGCTGCTGCTGCATGGCTTTGGCGTGAACCACTTTGGACTGGTGCATCTCGCCTACGACCTTTTGGCGCACGGCTTGCAGTGCCTTTTGTTTGATTTTCGCGGTCATGGGGCGAGCGAAGGCGAGGTGACGACATTGGGGCTACGGGAGCGGCGGGATGTCATTGGCGCGCTCCAGTATCTCCGGTCGCGCGGCGACGTGGATCCGGACCGCATCGGCGTGTACGGCGTCTCCATGGGCGGCGCGACGGCGCTCCTTACGCTTGAGGACGGCATGGGTGTCCGCGCTATAGTGACTGACAGCGCGTTTGCCACGCTTCGGGGCGCAATAGACCACGGCTTTCGCAGAATTGCCGGGCTGCCTCCCTCGATTTTTCGCACGCCCACGGTTTGGTTCTCAAGCCGGTTTGTTGGTGAGAAGCTGGCTCACGTGCTTGGCAGAGTGCGCCCGATAGACCGCATCAAGCACACCGCGCCGTGCCCACTTCTCATAATTCACGGTACGGAGGATGATGTCGTCTACGTGCAGGACGCCTATCAACTGTACGTGGCCGCCGACGGTCCCAAAGAACTCTGGATCATTCCCGATGCGGGACATGGCCGCGCCTACGAGAAACTCAAAGACGCATACGTGGAGCGCGTTGCCGGTTTCTTCTTGAACGCTTTTGGTCGGACGTGCTCGACATAGCACGTGATGGTGCTGGGAGACACCGAGCCTTTCCGACCGCTTGCCGGAGAGTCTATCCTGGCTGCGCCAAGTCCTAAGAACCTATCCGATAGCCCTATGTATGAACGGTCTTGATAGACAAAACGTTCGTCCTGAGCTTGTCGAAGGGCGAGCGCGCATGAGCCGGAAACAAGCTGTCGATAGGCTCTACGTGCGCGGGAGATTGCGGGCAAAGTCCGAGACGCTGTCGAGACTCGCCATGTCTTCCGGCGAGAGCGTAACGTCTGCGGCTGCTAGATTGTCCTCGAGTTGAAAGGGATTCTTGGGGCCGATGATGGCAGAGGAAACGAACGGCTGTGCCATCACCCATGCCAAGGCAATAGCGCTGGGCGTGGTGCCGTGCGCTTGCGCCAGCGCGCGTACCGCCTCCACGACGTTGAGATTCGGCTCGGTCAGCATCAGGTCATAGTGCTGGGGCAGCGAGGTGATGCCGTCCGGACGGGCGGCAAAGCGGGAGTCCGGCGGTGGCGGTTCGCCCGGCTTGTACTTGCCGGTCAGGAAGCCGCCGCCGAGCGGGCTGTGGGCGACGATGCCGATGCCGTGCGCCTGCGCCATGGGCACTACCTCTTGCTCGATGGCGCGGTCGATCAGACAGTACCGCGGCTGCTCCACCACCCAGGGTGTCAGCCGGTTGCGTTCCGCCAGCCACAGGCCGTACACGATCTGCCAGGCCGCAAAATGGGAGGTGCCAAGGTAGCGCACTTTGCCCTGCCGCACGAGGTCGTCCAAAGCGCGAATGGTCTCTTCTAGCGGCGTGGTGGGGTCCGGGATGTGAATGTAATAGACGTCGATGCAGTCAGTCTGGAGGCGGCGCAGCGAACCCTCGATCTCTTGGCAAATGTGGTAGCGTGAGGACCCTCTCTCGTTGGGGCCCGCTCCCATCGGGTGGCCAAACTTGCTGGCGAGGACGACCTCTTGGCGCCGTCCCTTCAGCGCCGCGCCAACGATCTCTTCCGACCGACCTTTAAAATAGACGTTGGCCGTATCGATGAAGTTCACGCCGCGGTCCATGGCGGCGTGAATCATCCGCACGCCCGCGCCGGTATCGGTGTACTTACCCAGGGGGAATGTGCCGTAAGCAATGGTGGAAACACGTACGCCGGTTGTGCCTAGCTGCCGATATTCCATGCAATCCCCAGTTAGTCGCGGTCGGACCTGCGCAGCAATTTGCTAGCGTAGCAGAAGGCAGCGCCAAATACGCCGCCGAGGGCGGCGCCCAGCGCAACGCCGATACCAACGTCATCCATGGCAGCCCCGAGGGCAGCGCCGAACGCCACGCCAAGGCCGACCCAAAGACCCGTTCTGTCCGTATTCGCGCCGGCCCGTTCAGGTTTAGTCGGTTCGGTGTTCAAGATGTAACCTCTCTGTTACGTCCTCTTGTCCCGCAAGAAGACAGCGTGAAATCTTGCGCGTGAAGGGGACATTCGATGTTAGACGGATCCCTTTGGAGCTCTTCGCCGGGAGACGGAAAGCATGCCGACCGTTGCTTAGATTCCAGCGCTCAGGCCATCCCAGCTTTGACGACTATCCGGGCATGGACATGCACTCGTAGACCTCAATCGAGCAGCCATCGCCCTGGTCGAGGAAGGGATCGGTCTTGAGGATGGCCTGGGCCGCCGCCATATCCTCTGCTTGGAGAATGGCGTATCCCATGATTGTGCTTGTTGACTCGGAACTGCCTGCAGCGGTCAGGACCTGCCCCCCGCTCAAGGGCGTTCCTGCATTTTCCAGGGACTCCGCGTTGCTTTCGGTCCACGCTTGCCACTTTGCAAAGTGCGCCTGCTGGTCCTCAGGCGAAGCGCTGCCCATGCGCTGCATAGCTTCCGGCGATGCGTGGTAGAAGAAGATGAATTTCTGCATTGCATACCTCGGTTTGTGCAGATTCGACGCGGATTACTCTCTTCATTTTAGCAGCTACGTGCTAGCACGGTCTTTAGCAGTCTGTTACGGAATTGGTGAGTGTAGGCCTGATCGTTGTGTTTGTTGAGCCACACACAATTGAGCAAATTGAGAAACTCTTGGTTGGCTTCCTTCCATGGTTCGGCAAGGACTTAGCGAAGTCACAACGTCACGGAAAGAAGAGACGCTCCCCCGGAAAAGCGAGTATCCGTTCATCCTTCGACGAGCTCAGGACGAACGGATACTCTTATCACGAACGTACCTTCTTAGCGTGCCTGCAATTCCTGTAGCACTTGGCTCACGAGCGCTTGCGGTACGTCGCTCTCGATGCGCGGCGTGCCGATGTCTTCTAAGAGGATCCAGCGCACACGGCCTTGGCGGTTCTTCTTGTCGAGGGTGATGGCTTCTTCAATGGCAGAGGGATCCACGCTGGAATACTGCACCGGCAAATCGTATTTGGCGATGACGGCCCGCTGCATTTCAAAGGCCTCTTTCCCCAGCAGGCCCAGGTGGAGAGCGATGCGCGCCGCGCCGTGCATGCCGATCGCCACCGCCTCGCCGTGGAGATACGTCTGGTAGCTGGTGGCGGCTTCCAGGGCGTGGCCGATGGTGTGGCCGTAGTTGAGGAGTGCGCGTATGCCCTGCTCTTTGGGGTCTTCCGCTACCACTTTCTGCTTCCAGCGCACGCAGCGCGGCACGACCTCGAGCAGGAAGTCAGGCGTCAGGTCGGCGGGGCCTCGCTTGGCGATTTCCGCAAAGAGCGGCGCATCGAAAAGGAGCGCGGTCTTGATGACTTCGGCCCAGCCGGCCAGCAGGTCGCGTTGCGCAAGCGACTCCAAGAAACGAGTATCGATGCACGTAATCACTGACGGGTAGAAAGCGCCGACGAGGTTCTTGCCTTCCGGCAGATCGACGGCCACCTTGCCGCCGATGCTGCTGTCGATCTGCGCCACCAATGTCGTGGGAACCTGCACCAAGGACATACCGCGCAGGTAAGTGGCGGCCACGAATCCGGCGAGATCGCCGACGACCCCGCCGCCGAAGGCCAGTATGGCTTCTTTGCGTTCCGCCCGCTGCGCGGCGAGCCAGTGGTAGATACGTTCGGCCTGGCGGAGATTCTTACTTGCTTCACCGGACGGTACCAAATAGGTGGCTACCGTATGCCCCTGCCGCGCGAGCGTCTCAGCCAGCTTGTTCTCGGTACGCTCTGCCACGCGTTCATCGGCGATGATGAAGAGCCGCCCCTCAATGCCGTGGCGGGCGAGGGCGCTGGACAGTTCTGGCAGGATGTCGCGTCCGACTATTGCGTCTTCGACGAAGTCGACGTCTTCCATGATTCTACTTCTTGCCAAAGGAGGTCGGCGGCCGCCTCATGACTCTTGTTATCCGTATCCACCGCCACATGGCATGCAGTGTCGTAGGCGTGCTGCCGCTCAGTCGCCATGGCACGAATGCGTGCAAGCGGGTCGGGGGCCTTTAATAGGGGGCGCGTGTGTACGCTCCACTTGAGACGGTTGAAGATGGTCTCGGGCGTCGCCCGCAGCCAGATTACCAAGTTTCCCGCCCGCATGGCGGTGCGGTTCTCCGGGTCGAGGACCGCGCCGCCGCCGGTGCTGATAACGTAGTGCCGTTGGGCGCAGATGTCCCGCACGACACGCCGTTCAAGATCGCGGAAATAGTCTTCGCCTTGGTCTTGGAAGATCTGGGAAATCCGCCGCTTTTCCAGCCGTTCGATTTCGCTGTCGGTATCGATGAAACGCCAGCGCATTTTCCGCGCCAACAGCCTGCCGACGGAGGACTTGCCCGTGCCCGAAAGACCGATGAGTACGACGCTCTCTATTTTGGCAGCCCTTCCATGTACCCGTGATAGTTGCGCTCGATCTCGGCCAAGCTGTCGCCGCCGAATTTCTCCAAAAACGCATCTGCCAGGATGATTGCCACCATCGCCTCGCCGATCACGCCCGCAGCGGGGACGGCCGTCGTGTCGGCGCGTTCGTAGTGAGCCTGGGCCGGCTCCAAGGTTGCCAGGTCTACTGACGGGAGCGGACTCTTAATGGTGGAGATGGGCTTCAACGCCCCACGGACGAGCACCGGCTCGCCGTTGCTGATGCCGGCTTCCAGCCCACCGGCGCGGTTGCTCAAGCGGGAGAAGCCTCGGCCTTGCTCGAAGCGAATCTGGTCTTGCACCTGCGAGCCCTGTTTACGGGCGTTCTCGAACGCCGGGCCGAACTCGACCCCCTTTGTAGCGTTGATCGAGAGGATCGCCGCCGCCAGCCGGGAGTCCAAGCGCCGGTCCCAGAAGACATGGCTGCCCAACCCGATGGGCAGTCCCCAGGCAACCACGTTGTAGACACCGCCGAGACTATCGCCCGCTGCTTTCATTTCGTCGATGAGCGCCACCATCTGCCGGCTCGCCTCTGGGTCCGGGCAGCGCAGCGGGTCTTCCTCCAGCGCGTCCCAGTCCACGGAATCCGGTTCTTGCGTAACCTCATACGCGGCGTCAATCTCAATCGGCCCGAGCACCGAGACGTAACTGGCGATTTTGGTACCAAAGTGGCTCAACAAGGCGCGACAAACGCCGGATGCCGCCAGACGCGCCGCTGTCTCGCGGGCGCTGGAGCGTTCGAGAATGGGCCGAATGTCGTCAAAACCATACTTAAAGACACCCACTAGGTCGGCATGGCCGGGCCGCAAGTGCGTCACCTTTTTGACCGGCGTCGCGACGGGTTCCACCGCCATGATTTCTTGCCAGTTGTCCCAATCTTTGTTGTCGACCAGCATGGCAATGGGACTGCCAATGCTCTTGCCGTGGCGGACGCCGGAGAGAATCTGGGCGGCGTCCTGCTCGATTTGCTGGCGCCGGCCGCGCCCATACCCCTGCTGGCGGCGGGTCATGTGGCGGCCAATCTCCTCCGCCGAGATTGGCAAACCGGACGGCATGCCCTCGACAATGGTCAGGAGGGCCTGACCGTGTGATTCACCGGCGGTAAGAATCTTCAGTACGCGTAGCACGGTGGATTAGACCTCTGCGTTTACATGCATCTCGTTAGGAAGTTCCCTTAGTGCTCACCTCTCCGTACATGTCCGTGCAAGCTTCTGCAAGCTCAGAGGTGAAGCAGCGGCTTTCGATGACGGATGGAGGCTCATGTGCCAAGTGCGGCCTGCGCCTTGGCCTTCATCAGTTTAAGGGGCGCGGGCATTCCTGTCCAGCGCTCGAAGGCGGCGGCGCCTTGATAGACGAGCATGGGGAGGCCGTCGAGTGTGCGCGCTCCGCCCTGCTGCGCAAGGCGTAAGAGAGGAGTGAGGCTTGGTGTGTAGACGAGATCGAAGACGACTTGGCCGCTGCGAAATACGCTAGAAGGCAAGGGTGAAAGATCCGGCGCGGGGCCTTTGGCCATGCCGACGGCGGTAGAGTTCACGATAATATCGGCTGCCTTGGCCGCGGCCTGCGCCTCCGCGCTCTGCCAGTCCACGACCGCGGTCTGCTGGGCGTGAAGTGCAGCTGCCAGAGAGTCCAGGAGCTTTTCCGCACGCTCGCGGTGTCGGTTCGCCAACGTGATGTGACTCGCACCGGCTTGCGCGAGCGCGACCAGCACGGCGCGTCCCGCGCCGCCCGCGCCCAGCAGGAGCACGCGTGCTCCGGAGGGATCGGTGGCGCCATCGGTGCGGAGTGCTGTGAGGAAGCCGTGGGCATCGGTGTTGTCGCCGATGAGGCTGCCTTCTTTCTTGAAGAGCGTATTGACGGCGCCGATAGTCTCCGCGGTGGGCGTGCAGCGGTCAACCAAGGTGATCACGGCCTCTTTGTAAGGAATGGTCACGTTGAGACCCAGCCACTCCGTGTCGTGTAGCTGGGCGATCAATGCGGGCAACGCTTCTGCGGTCACCGGATAGGGTCGGTACTCCGCAGGAATGCCGTAGTGATCGAATGCCGGTTGCTGGAAGGCCGGCGAGACCGTATGCGAGAGCGGGTATCCGGTGACGCCAACTTTGAGGATTGTCTGCGCTGCTGTCATGCGAACTCCTGGCAATTGAGAGAGGTGCGGGTGAATGCGACGAGGATGCAGATGGGAAATCCCCAGGGAGACTCTTGTGCAACTCTGCTACACACTCGAAATCGAGCTGTATCGGTGCCAATTTCCCCTCACCCCGGCCCTCTCCCCCGGGAGAGGGAGGCTTTTCCGCCTGCCAGCAAGGGATGGGGAGGGTTCCCCAAGCCTGCACGCGCGCCTCAATGCTACCGCCTCGAGTCCCAGCGGTCAACGGCGGCCTGTGGCAGCGGAAAAAAATTGTCAATCAGAACCCAGCGCGCAGTAACGGGGGTGCTCTTTCAATGCTCGATGGGCGCAGCCCCTGCGGTCGCTAGGCACTGAAAAGATTGAACTGTGGTATCATACCAGCTAAGGTCACGCGGGACACGTGATCCGGAAAGTCAGAAGAATTTTGAAAGAGTGAGGCACGACGTATTGTAATGAATTGTCCAACATGTGGGAGTTTGAACAAAGGCAGTAGCCTTATATGTGTGGCTTGCGGGCACACGCTGGAGTCGCTAAAATCCGCAATCGGTACCCCCCTTCAGGCTAGTAAGCCGCATCGCCTAATGATCTTCATCGATGCGGCCAACATCGAACGACAAGCCCGTGACATCGGCATCATGCGCGTGCCGTGGCATCTGATCCGGGACCAGCTCCGAGGAGAAGACACGCTCCTGGGAGCGTATTATTATACCGGCACGGACCTGCGCGTAGAGGGCTTTCGCCAGCAACTCGACTATCTTGTAACCCACGGCTTTCGCGTGGTCCACAAGCGTTCGAAGGAACTGCCGGGCGGAGGCTACAAGGGCAACCTGGATATCGAGATGTCGTTGGACATGCTCGATTTCGTGGGGTTCTATGACAAAGCCTTTGCGTTGACCGGAGACGGGGACTTCATTCCCGTGTTTTCGCGCTTGCGCGACCGCGGCGTGCAGGTCATGGTGGGCAACTTTGGCGTGGGCAGCGATCCCGGCTTGAAGCTGGTTGCCGACGGATACATCGACCTTGGACTGCTGCTCTCGTTGGTGATCGAGCATGAGAAGCTCCGGACTGAGCAAGCACAGTTCGATCAGCCGGAGTTGCCGCTCGGCGAGACCCTGGATACGCACGTTGACCGCAACATGCTGGCCGCCCGGCTCTATAGTCTCGGCCGCAATGCCTTCGACCGCAACGAATTATCGCGAGCGCTGAACCACTTTGCGCAGGCGGTGCGCTTGATGCCGGGTCAGATGCGCTATCGGCATCGACTTGCCCTCACCTTGACCGCTCTGGGGCAACACGTCGATGCAGCCAACGAACTCGAAGACCTGGTGCGCCAGCAGGATGACGACGCGGAGGTCTTCTATGACCTCGGCCAAGTGTACGAAAAGCTGGGCGCGCCGGATAAGGCCCTGGAAGCCTACACCCGCAGCAGCAATCTAGACAGCCGGTACAAGGACGTGCAGTCGCGTAAGCAAGAGTTGGAGCGCGCAACCAAGAGCAGCAACGGCCAAACGGCCCGTGGCGAGGACGCCGCGCGCCCACGTGGACGCGGAACACGGTCGCGGCAAACCACTACACCTACCCGACAGGCGCGTGCTTCTACAGGCTCAGCACGAACGGAATCTCAAGCCGCGCCGGATACGGCTGCTCGCGGGAGCGGCGCGCGCAAACGGACTCAGCCTGAGCCGCGCAGGGAAAAAGAAGAGAAGGCAGCCGAAAAACCGGCAATAGCGCTCTCTTCTGCGTCTGCGGGCATGGCGCAGGCGTTCCAACACATGCTGCAAGGCGATCACCAAGAGGCGCTGACCGTTCTGGAACAGGCGGCGCGGCAAGAGCCGGAAAGCCTCGAGGTTGCCCTCGCCTGCGCGCAGCAGCTTGCCGTCACCGGCGAGCACACACGCGCCGCCATGATGGCGGAGCAACTGGTGCTGGATAACCCCCAAAACTATGCGCCGGTTGCGGTGCTCGGCCGCATTTGCTACGAGCGGGGCAAGTTCCAGGATGCGCTCGAGCAGTTCACGCAAGCGCTCGAACTGGCAAAACAGGCGGACGATACCCCTGCGCAAGCCTTTCTCTACCGTATGCTCGTCTGGACGCACTTGGAGACCGGCAATGAAGCCGAAGCCTTGGCGGCAGGTGAGGCGGGACAAGCCATAGCGCCTGAGGACCAACAGTTGCGCCGCCTCGTTGACCGCGTGAAGGGCGCGCAGCCTCAGGATTCATCCTCTGAACCATCGCTGGATGGTGAGACCGAGGAAGCGGATGTGGTAGTGGCTGTCTCGCCGGATTCTGAAGACAGTGCTCCCACCAAACAGGCCGCTGCGGCCGCCAGCGCCGAGTAAACTCACGCGCAGGGCGGTAGCTCTTATCCCAACTCATGCCTAGGAGACCTTTGCATAGCCCCCGATGTGCAGGCAAGAAGGCTCCCTCTCCCTGGAGTGTACAGACTGGGCTGATAGGT
>JAAXIC010000030.1 GCA_012270555.1 Chloroflexota bacterium | reverse complement strand
GAGAGTGCCATGTTCCTTGCCAAGAATGTTAATGCGACAACATTGGGGACAAGCCCCCGCGCTACTACCTTCTGTCCACAATCTGGTTCAGACAGCAGTTTGTCCTAGCGGGTCTCCGCCAGCGCACCGCTTAGCTTCTCGGCATTGGTGGCGATTTTGGCGAAAGCGGCGACGTACTGGTCGATCAGTTCATCCGCCGGACGGGTGAAGCTGGGCACGCGGATTGAATTGTAGGGTATTTCGGGGTCTTCCGTGACGGGGAGCGTGACGCTGCTATAGTCGATCTTCGTGACATTCGGCCCTAGGACTTCCCAGAGAACATCTCCCGTCCCATGTTCGTTGCCCTGGAAGACCGGATGCTTGTGGAGCATGTGGGTAAGTCCACCGGCGTGGGGCGTGAGCGTGGCTTTCTGGGCGGGTGAAGAGACCTGCGCGCCCTCGGCTTGCAGTACCTCAAGCAGCCGCTCGCGGGAAATGCCGCCGAGTCGGTCGGGATCGAACATGAAGCGACCGCTCTGGTAGGGCGAAGGGAAGTAGTCCGGGTAGTCCGGCGCGGAGAAGCCATCAATTCTTGCAACTGCTTCCCCTAGCTTGTCCGTGTTCGCGTGCCGTACGTCGAGGCGCTGTTTCCAATACTTCATCTGGACGCTGCCAATTGCCGCCGATAGGGTCGCCATGCGGTATTTTTCGCCAAAGCTGAAGCCGGTCATCGCGCGCCACTTTGGATTCGGCAATTCGCGTAGACGCTCGTAATGTCCCAGGCACGCGGCGCGTTGGTAGACCTCCGTGTCGTTGGTCATGAAGACACCGCCCTCGCCGGCCGACGTGCTCTTGCCGTGTTGAAAGCTGATGGCGGCGGCGTCGCCGATGCTACCGCACATGCGGCCGCGGTGAGTCGCCCCTTGGGAAATGCAGTTGTCTTCCACAACACGCAAACCGTGACGCGCTGCGATGTCCATGATAGCGTCCATGTCCGCGGGACAGCCGGGCCAGTGCACCACCATGATGGCTTTCGTCCGCGGCGTGATCTTGCGCTCCACGTCCTCCGGGTCGAGGGTGAGCGTGACCGGATCGATGTCGGCAAAGATCGGCACGGCCCCAGTGCCAATGATGGGCAGGCAGTTGAAGGGATGGATGGCCGATTGCGATATTACCTCATCACCATTCCCAACGCCCACGCCAAAGAGCGCCGCGCGTAACGACGCTGTGCCAGATGAGTGGGCCAAGGCATGCTTGACGCCCCACGTTTCCGCCACCCGCTGCTCCAATTCCGTGATCGGTCCCGGCCCACCGAATTGGCTGGCGAGGGCATGGTTGCGGATGAGGTCCGAAACTACGTCTACCTCTTCCTCGGTATAGATCGGCCACTGTGTGTAGTAGCCATGGTCCAGCGTGACGGCGGGCTCGCCGCCGAGAATTGCGGGTAGTGCTGACATGCTCATCCCTCGTTTGGTTTCCTGCTGTACAGTCCCTTACGCTACGTTTGCAATCGGTCACGCGAGCCGGCGCCACGCACTGTGACAGTTATGCGCCGTGCGGGATGCCCAAGTCCGCGCAAATTCCCTCGACATACGCGAAGTCTGCCTTCGTCTGTTCGATCAGTTCATCGTGCTCTAGGTGCTTCCAGGTGGCGGCGCCTTGGTATTCGCTGTGGAATGAGGCGTAGCCATCGTAGCCGATCTGCTTCAGGTAGCCGAAGGCTTCCGGATACGGTGTGAAGCCGCGTTCGAGGGGCACGAGCTTCCGGTGCCACTTGTAATCGCCGGTCTTGGCGTCAGCTTCCCAGAACTGGCCCATATTCTTCAGCGCGAGCATGACCAGCCTATCGGAGACCAGATCGAGTCCCTGAATCCAGCCGCCAAAGCTGCCCTCGACGCCCATGTGTCCAAAGTCGGCGTAGACGCCGATGGCCTGCGGGTCGAAGTCCTCGATGAGCGGGCCAACAATCGTCGCTACTGCGGACATGTAAGGCCCGGAGTGGATGTGCATGCCGCCTCGCACGTCGTACTTGTGGCAGAGGCGCTCGATACTGCGCACCGCTTCATGGGTTTCGGCAAGCTGGCGCTTCAGATTGCCGAAGCCGTCGTACTTGTGGTAGCCAAGCTTAAATTGCGTGATGCCCAGGTCGCTGGCAGTCGCCAGGATGTCCTCAGCATGGGGCGCGTCGGCGCTGAAGATGTTCGTCGTAATCCAGCCGACTTCCAAGCCGCGATCGCGGATGGCTTTAGCGGCTTTGGGGAGATCGGTCTTGACGTTCTCGGGCAGCACGTGGCCGGGGCTGCGCACGGTCAGATCGACGCCGTCCAAGCCAATGCCGGCAATCGTATCCGCCAACTCCTCGTAGCTGAGATGCTCGAGGTGCTTGGAGAACATAATGAATTTCATTGGGTGAGAACTCCTTGACAGGAAGGGAAGAACTAACTGCTGCGCGCTAGTGTAGCGGTTTTGTTGGGCACTGTCTATCGGGCTTCCATACGTAAGTTTGGTAGCCAGTGTGCTGCAGGAGAGCGGTTCAAAACGGCATCATTCTGCGTTATACTAGGCTGTGTGCATTTTTTCGGTATCGCAGGAAGGAAGGGAAGAGCATGACCGACTGGCCTGCCAAAGAGAAGCAGTATTACATGAACACATTCAACCGCCTGCCGGTTACGTTGGTGTCCGGCGATGGCTCCTGGGTGTGGGACGATCGTGGCAGGCGTTACCTCGACTTCTTGCAGGGCATTGCCGTGAACGTGTTGGGGCACGCCCATCCGGTACAAGTCAAAGCGATTGCGCAACAAGCAACCACCTTGCTCCATACCTCCTCGCTCTTTCACGTGCCGCGGCAGTATGAGTTGGCGGAGTTGCTGGTAGAGAATTCCGCGCTGGATCGCGTCTTCTTTGTGAATAGCGGCTCGGAGGCGCTGGAAACAACCATCAAGATTGTCAGAAAGTACGGCAAGCTCAACCGCAATGGAGCCTACGAGATCATCGTAATGACCAACGCCTTTCACGGGCGCACGATAGCGTCTGTGGCGGCGACAGCGAATCCACACTACCAGGAAGACTTTGTGCCCATGCCCGAAGGCTTCGTGCGCGTGCCGTTCAACGATCTCGCGGCAGCACAGGCAGCGGTGGGTCCGAAGACGGCCGGTATCTTGGTGGAGCTCATTCAGGGTGAAGGCGGCGTGTACGAGGCGGGCCAGGATTACGTGCAAGGCCTGCGCGCGCTGTGCGACGAAAACGACTTGCTGCTAGCTCTTGACGAAGTGCAGACCGGCATTGGCCGCACGGGTCGCATGTTCGCCTATGAGCACTACGGCATTCAGCCGGACGTGATGGCCTTGGCCAAGGCGTTGGGCGGCGGGCTGCCGATTGGCGCGTGTATGGTCAATGAGCGTGCCGCGGTCTTTGTGCCCGGCGATCATGGTTCCACGTTTGGCGGCAATCCCTTCATCTGCGCTGGCGCGGCGGCCGTGGTGCGGCATGTCATCGAGAACGAGTTGTGGAAGAATGCGACACAGCAAGGGGAACGCCTCAAGGCGGGACTGGCCGACATCAGCGCCCGCCACGGCAACGCCATCACAGACATTCGCGGTAAGGGTCTTCTTCTGGCGTTCGACTTGGGTGAAGAGCGGGCAGAGAAGTTTCTCGCCCACGCCTTGGAGTGCGGCCTCATCGTGAATCGCGTGGCGCCGCCCAGCATTCGCATGGCTCCGGCGTTGACCCTGACCGATGCGGAAGCGGATGAGGGCCTGGCGCGGATTGAAAAGACGTTGAGCGGGATTTTGTAGTAGCGTTCCCTCGGATAACGCACTGCTTTGGATCCCGCCAATAGGCGGAAGGGACAAAAGCATGGCAGTGTTTGACACCCACAAGGCAATAAAGACGCTCATCGGCGCAGGCTTCAGTGAGACGAAAGCTGAAGCCATGATTGACGCCATGGGTGAATCTCATGATGCACTTGCTACCAAAGCGGACATATCTGCCATTAAATCGGAAATAGCCGCTGTGAAAGCGGATATAACGGTCGTGAAAGCGGATGTAACAGTCGTGAAAGCGGACATAGATGCAGTGCGCTCCGACCTGAAGGCACTAGAAAATGCCGTGGATGAGCGTACGACCAAGGCCGATCTGCGCGAGCAGGAACTGCGAATGCGATTGCATCTGTACGCGGTAGCGATTGTCGTGATCGGTGTCTTGGCTGCATTGGAGTTGGTGCCTCGCTAGGTGGGCTGTTTGTCTGCTACATTCTTGCGGACATAACGGGAGCAATGGCTGATTTTGGCGATTTCTAACCCTTGTGTACAGGGATTCAACCCTGTCATTGTGAAGAGGAGAAACACATTATGGCTACAGTCGTCCTGGCCTACTCAGGCGGCCTGGACACCAGCGTCTGCATACGCTGGCTGCAAGAGCATTACGCTATGGACGTGGTCACGCTCACCATCGACCTGGGCCACGAGCCGGACTTGCCTGCGATACAGCGCAAGGCGAAACAGACCGGCGCCCGCGAGGCGTACGTCGTGGATGCGCGTGATCTCTTCATCGATCATTTCATCTGGCCGGCGCTTAAGGCCGGCGCGGTGTATGAGAACGCCTATTACTTGGCAACGGCATTGGGGCGTCCACTGATTGCAAAGCTCCTGGTGGACGTGGCCCGCGAAGAGGGCGCTGAAGCCGTGGCGCACGGTTCTACTGGCAAGGGCAACGACCAGGTGCGTTTCGATGTCTCGGTACATGCCCTCGCGCCGGAGTTGCAGGTGATCGCGCCGGTGCGCGAGTGGGGCCTGACCCGCGACCAAGAGGAAGCGTACGCCAAGGAACACGGCATTCCGGTGCCGGAGGGGTCGCGCCAGCCGTACAGCCTCGACCAAAATCTGTGGGGGCGTAGCATCGAATCGGGCCCTTTGGAAGACCCCTGGGTGGAACCGCCTGAGGATGCCTACGAGTGGACCGTCGCGCCGGAGAATGCGCCGGATACGCCCGCCTACGTGGAAATTGCCTTTGAAGAAGGCATTCCTGTCTCCCTGAACGGCCAAGAAAAGAACGGTGTTGATCTCATCCAAGAGCTCAATGACCTGGGTGGCGACCACGGCGTGGGGCGTGTGGACCATGTGGAGAACCGCGTCGTTGGCATCAAGTCGCGGGAAATCTACGAGTGTCCGGCGGGTACGATCCTCTTCAAGGCCCATGAGGCGTTAGAGCAAATGACACTTGCCCGCGACCAGTCGCACTTCAAGCGCGTCGTCGCGGAAGAGATTTCACGCCTTGTTTACGGCGGCCTCTGGTTCTCAACGCTCAATCGCGACCTGATGGCGTTTGTGGACAGTACCCAACGCTCAGTCAGCGGAACGGTGCGGGTGAAGCTCTACCGCGGCCAGGCCACGGTCGTCGGTCGGCAGTCGCCGTACTCGCTCTATCGAGAAGACCTGGCGACGTACCTGAGCGGCGATGCCTTCGACCACCGCGCTGCGGAAGGTTTTGTGAAGATTTGGGGTCTCAGCACACAAGTGCAGGCACGGCAGCAACTGCATGGCGAAGACACGCCGCTGCTGCCCCAGGCAAAGCGGCTTGAAGCGAAAGATGCAGAAGACGCCTAGCCGTCCGCGTCCGCGGCGGCAAGACCATTTGTCCGCCGCCGCTCGCAGGCCGCGGTCCGAGCGGGCGGGGCGCAATCATGCAAACCCTTGCTAGGGCCGTATGATGGATGCCGTCAGCCTCGATGTGGTGCGAGCAGAACGTGGCCGGCGGCTCTTCCTCGCCGATGGGCGCGGCGTCCTCACGGAAGCCGATGCTGCTGCCTATGTGAATGAGCGAGGATTCGTTCATTTGTTTGCGCCGCCGCGCTTGCCTTGGCCAAGCGTGAGCGACGCGGAAATTCGCGCAAGCGGCAAGCTCCAGACCTTCTCTCACGTGGTGTGGCGGTGGAAGAACACCTTGCCCGCGGCGAAGCTCTGCGCCTACGGGCATTTCCTGCGGCAGCGCGGCCTGTTTCTCTCCTGGCAACTCTTTCCGGCGTTCCGCCGACTGTGGGGCCTGCGCGATCCTGTGGCGCAGATTCTGGAGAGCGACGCCGTGACGCCAATGGCGCGCCAGATGCTTCAAGTCGTGGCAGTGCAGGGCCCAATTCGCTCGCGCGACTTGCGCCGCGAGGTGGAAGCGCTGGCCGGCAGGAACAGAAGAACGTATAATGCGGCTTTGCACGAGTTGCAGGCACGCTGCTTGATCACGGTCGTGGGCGGTAGTCTGAAGGGCTTTACCATGCACGACTGGGACCTGTTGGAGCGCCACGCGCCGCCGGAGGCCTTGGCGCTGGACATGCCGGAGTCGGAAGCGCGAACAAGACTGCTCCGGCAAGTTGTTGCCAACGCGCCGTACTGCACGGTGCGGGAAATCGGGCTGCTGTTGCGCTGGGAACGAGATCGAGTTGCAGCTACGCTGGAGGAGTTGAAGGAGATGGGCGTCCTGACTGAGCACGCGCCAGAAGGGCAAAAGGACTTGGGATATCGCGTTGTGGGAGATTTCGGTAACGATGCTGGCACGTGAGTGTTTGCGCATAGGAGCTCGGGATTGGCTCCCGAATAGTTCTGCTGTACTCCGTTTGCTTGCGCTGCCGCGCTAGACATGGCCGCGAGAGGGCATGGGATACGCTGGCTTGAGCCGAATGCGGGGTAGACAGAAGGAACTGCCGATGACGGACAGAACTGACAAAGCGTCCACGCTATGGGGAGGCCGCTTCACCAAGGGTCTCGCCGGTGACATGCTGTCATTTTCAACGTCGTTGCCGGTGGACCGGCGGCTGTATCGGGAGGACATAGTGGGCTCGCAGGCGCACTGTCGCATGCTTGCCAAGCAAGGCATTATCGCCCAAGAAGAAGCCGACACTATCTGCGCGGGTCTCGCGGCGATTCTAGAAGATGTCGAAAACGGAGCTGTAACCCTAAATAGCGGGCGTTGGGAAGACGTGCACTCGGCAATAGAGGAACTCCTGCATGAGCGCGTAGGCGCCGTGGCGGGCAAACTCCACACGGCGCGCAGCCGCAATGATCAGGTGGCAACCGACGTGCGTATGTGGTGTCGAGATGCGCTCGACGCGCTCGGTCGGCAGTTGTGCGAATTTCAACAGACTCTGCTCACGCAAGCCGAGGCACACGCCGCGACGAGCATGCCAGGCTATACCCACTTGCAGCGCGCTCAGCCCGTGACGTTCGGCCACCACTTGCTCGCCTACGTAGAGATGTTCGCGCGGGACTTTGCACGGTCGCGGGAATGTCGGGCACGCGTAAACGTCCTGCCGTTGGGCGCGGCGGCGCTGGCGGGCGCCCCGTATCCGCTTGACCGCGAGTTTGTGGCGCGGGAGCTTGGGTTCGATGCCGTTGCCGCGAATAGCATGGATGCGGTGAGCGACCGTGATTTTGCCATCGAAGTGCTCCATGTGTGTAGCCTGATAATGGTGCACCTCTCGCGCCTCGCGGCCGAGGTTATCCTGTGGTCGTCAGCCGAATTCGGCTTTGTGGAGATTGACGACGCCTACGCTACCGGCTCCAGCATCATGCCACAGAAGAAGAATCCCGATGCGGCGGAGCTCACGCGCGGCAGGGCGAGCAGGGTGTTTGGCGACCTCTTTGCTTTACTTACGCTCATGGAGGGTTTGCCCCTTACCTATAACCGCGACATGCAAGAGGATAAAGAATCGCTGTTCGATGGCGTCGATACGACAGCGGCGTGCTTGGGAATTATGGATGCCGTGATGGGATCGCTCCGCGTCAATGCCGCGCGCATGGCGGAGACCGCTCAGGGTGGCTTTACCACGGCGACGGATCTCGCCGATTATCTGGTGCGGAAGGGCTTGCCGTTTCGTGAAGCGCACGCGGTGGTCGGCAGCGTCGTGCGCGTCTGCCTTGATCGCGGCTGCGGCTTGGCGGACCTATCGCTCGCGGAGTACCAGGAGGTCTGCGACCGCATCGGCGCCGACGTGTTTGACGCCATAACTGTGGAGGGGTCGCTCGCGGCGCGCGACATACCTGGCGGCACCGCGCCTACGCAGGTCAGGGCCGCTATCGCCGCGGCCCGGGCGCGGCTGGAGCAGGATCGCGCTGGACTACGTTGAGCGGACATTGTCTGCACCAAGACATGCGTGATAGGGCGTGGCGCATTACCCGACTGGGTATTTCTTATGCTTTTTCTCTTCCCAACTCGCGGCACGGCGTCGTCGTTGACCGCCCGCGCCGTGCGTTGGTACACTGGAATCGTCAGCTTTCCGCGGTAGCTCAATGGTAGAGCAGGCGGCTGTTAACCGTCTGGTTCGAGGTTCGAGTCCTCGCCGCGGAGCCACTTTTTAAAGGGGTTGTGGGTGTCAACCTCAGGAGACGGTTCTGCAAAGGATCCGTTCGACCTGAGCCTGCCTGTCCTGAGCACTTCGACAGGCTCAGCACGGGCTTGTCGAAGGGTCGAAGGCCGAACGAGTTCATGAACGGGGCGAACCAGAGCGTTCATTATTTGGGGCCGCAGAATGGTACTGATCCGCAAACGGCAGCCAGCCGACATACCCCAGATTCGAGAGGTCAACACGCAGGCCTTCGGCCAGCTTGAAGAGGCCGATCTCGTAGATAAACTGAGAGAACGGTGTCAGGAGATTCTGGAACTGGTGGCGGTCCGTGGCGATGAGGTCGTCGGGCATATCCTGTTCAGTCCAGCCACCATCGCGTGCCGGGGACGAACGGTAACCGGCGCAGCCTTGGGCCCTATGGCCGTGTCGCCCAGACATCAGAGGCAGGGGATCGGCACTGAGTTGGTCGAGAGCGGAGTCTCAATCCTGCGGGAAAAAGGCTGTCCGTTCCTGGTCGTCCTCGGGCATCCGGCATTCTATCCGCGATTTGGGTTCAGGCCGGCGAGCCAATTTGGCGTCCACTGCGACTGGGACGTTCCCGCTGCGGTTTTCATGCTGATGGTTCTCGCTACTGAAGAGATGCAGGGGGTAAAAGGCAGGGTCACGTACAGGCCGGAATTCTCACAGGTCTGACAAGCTGCGGTTTTCCAAGTGATTACGCCCTTCCTCCATGCTCCTCGATTCTCCGGTTCGAGAATTCAACCTTGGTGCCGCATTCAACCAGGGTTACGCGTGCGGGGGGCCAAAGTTCCAGTCACGAGCCGTCTCACATCACGGAGCGCTTACTTCCTATGAATCTGAAGCAACAACTGCGCACGCAGTGGACTGAACACGTCCAAGACTGGATTCGGGAGGACCAGTGGATTCGCACCGGCATGCTCGACTCCTGGATGCTTGAGTCGCTTGGGGATGTAGCCGGTCGCCGCGTGTTGGACATTGGGTGTGGCGAGGGCCGGTTTTGCCGCGTGCTTGCCGGTTTGGGCGCGCACGTCACCGGCATCGATCTCACCGAACCGCTTATCGAGCAGGCGAACGCGCTGGCCTCGGAATCAGAGACGTATCTGGTTGGAAACGCGGAAGACCTGGCGGGAGTCGAAGACGAGAGCTTCGATCTGGCTGTTTCATACATCGTGCTGGTGGACATTCACGATTATCGGCGCTCGATTCAGGCGGCGTATCGCGTGCTGCGGCCCGGCGGGCGCTTCATCGTATGCAACATCCATCCGATGCGCATGGCGCAGCCAAACGGGTGGGTAAAGCAGGGCGACCGGAAGCTCTTCTATGCCATCGATAACTATACAGATGAAGGGCCGCGCGAATTCGAGTGGTGGGGCGAGACCTTCATCAACATGCACCGGACACTGTCCAGCTACATCTCGGCGTTTCTGGAAGCGGGTTTTGTCCTGGATGGCCTCCACGAGCCGACTCCATCGGATGCGCAACTCGCCGCAAATCCTGCGTTTGCCGATGAGTTCCGCGTGCCTAACTTCATCATCTACGCCTTGCGGAAGCCCGCGGTCGAAAAGGCGTACCAGACCTCTCGCTAGGCGCTGACAGTCCGTAGAAGTGATGATCGCTGTCTATAAGTGGCAAGTGATGCGGGGTAAAGCGAGCGCACAGGCAGTCGAGACATCCTGCGGTTTGCTTCCGGTTTCCGGCAACGCCGACACGCTGCGCACGGAGACCTTCAAACCAGCTCTCTGAGGGCTCGTTCTGCCTCTTCCGGGACCACGGTTTGTTTTATCAACCGGTGTGATACAAAGATATAGGACAGTTTCAGATTTCTAAAAACCACACGCTTGACGAGTACTTGCCTGTCTTATACCATGCAGTTGCGATCAAGGATGATCGTCCCAACCGTCAACACTGAGGGACGTTGAATAGCACTATAAGGAGGTTACTTCACGTAACAATTCTCTAGGGAGATACTGTTACTCGCTCTGGTTTCCTCTCGCTATTGAGGACGCCGCGTCGATGCCTAAATCGAAATCTATGAGTTTCGTTGCAATCCAAGAGCTTGAGTAATGGTCGGTTTGGGTGCCAGTGAATGCGACAGTGATAGTTCTGGAGGACGCTCCAATGAGTGAAGGGAAGAATTCTTCTAAAGATGAGGAAGCCGTATCCGCCGAAGCAGAAAGTGTGGAACCGGCTAGTGGTGAGATGACCGAAGACGAATTGGACCAAGCCGTTGGTGGGGTTGGCGCTGGTGATGAACAGCCGCCCCCGGACACCGGTGATAGCGCCGGCAGAGGCTGGTGGAACGATCCAAACGAGTAGACTGATTGAGATCGTCTGACAAGTACGATGGGCTCCAGTGTGAGCCCATCGTACTTTTTCTGTATCGTGGCGCTCGAGTAGGGGCACTTCTCGCCAGCAGAGACCGGCAAAGCTAACCAAGCTTGTGCCCAACACATTCATGCGGGATGTCGTGACAGAGTCTGCTGCTCTGGGCGAAACGCGCGCGACAACGGGTTCCGTACTCTTGTCCTCGTCATGCGCCGTGCACGTGGCACTCTGAGGCAGACGGCGGTCTCCTGAGGGGTTTTTCGCATTGAAATGGACATGAACCTTGTGTCATTCCATTAGGGACCTTTATTGCGATAGAATAGCCTTCGAATTGTAGTTTGGCTTGCCGGGAAGCGCTGGGAGCGGTGACGTTGACGAACAACCGTCGTCTCTTTCGCGAGGAAGCATTCGCCCGCAGAGGGAAGACGGAACCCCTCAACGGCCTGCTGCGCGTAACGGCGCCCCACGAGTGGATTCTGTTGGTTTGCCTGGGTCTCGGCGTGTTGGGATTGGCGGCTTGGGGAATTTGGGGCAGTGTCGAACAAAGTGTTTCGGCACGGTGTGTGTTTGCTCAGCCGGGCGATCGTTTTGCGGTCATCGCTGAGTTCTCAGGAACGGTCGAAGATCTCTTGGTGGAAGTCGGCGATGAAGTCGCAGCCGGGCAGCCTATTGCCCGGCTCAGGTCCCCCGGGCTACGCCGGGAGATTGCCATTACCCGCTCCCGCGTTGAAGTCCTGGAAAGCAATGGCGCGGAGACGTCCGCTGCCCTCGACGTGGCTCGTTCAGAGTTGACTGCGCTCGAAGCACGCGAGTCAGCCGGCGAGTTCCTTACCACACCTTACGGCGGGATAATCACCGTCTACGACTTGTCCTTAGGACAGGCGGTGGCCGTGGGCACGACAGTGGCAAGTGTCCGTATTGCCGACAGGAACGATCTTGAGGCAGTCGCAATGGTCTTGCCGGAGAGTGCAAGGCGCCTTGCTGTCGGCATGGAAGCGGGCATATTGGCTCCGGGCCGTGATGGACGAGGGAGTGAAGCTCTGCAGGCCCAAGTGGCCTCCATTTCAACACACGTGGTCGCACCGCCGCACTGGCTGACGGCCTTGGGACTCCCAGCCTTGCCGCGCGGCCACGTGGTCAACGTGGCCCTGCTCCAGGATCCACCCTCTGCGGTGGCAGACGGGGATCCGTGCGAACTGCGGATCATTGTGCGTAAAGCCTCGCCCGCGCGCTTGTTGCTATCGTCCGGGTCCAATTAAGGCGGCTTGGTACTATGCCAGCGAGTGCGGTGGAGATACCTACGAGGAAGCGCTTGCGCACGCCGCTCTTCCCCCAGCTTGAGACGTCTGAATGCGGCGCTGCCTGCTTGGGCATAGTCCTTGCGCACTATGACCGGTGGGAACCCATAGAGGAACTGCGGGACGCATGCGGAGTCAGCCGTGACGGTACCAGCGCGGCAGACATTGTACGGGCAGCGCGGAAGTTTGATCTAGAGGTTTCGGGCTGGCGTAAGCAGATCAGCCAGTTGCACGACATAGCGTTGCCTGCAATCCTCTTTTGGGAATTCAACCACTTCTTGGTTCTCGAAGGAATGGACAAGGGGCGCTATCACCTCAACGACCCTGCCAACGGCCGTCGCACGGTGAGCGAGGAGACATTCGACCGGTCTTTCACTGGTGTAGTGCTCACAGCGAAGCCTGGGCCAAATTTTCGTATGGGCGGCTCGCGGCCCGGTATTATGCGCGAACTCTTGTCGTGGTTGCGCGACGTCAAGTCTCCGCTCGCGTTCGTTGCCGCATGCGGTCTCCTGCTTGCATTGCCGGGTCTTTTTCTCCCCGTCCTCTTGGGCCTATTCGTTGATTACGTCCTCGGAGAAGCGGAAAGGACGTGGGGTGCGCTCCTAGTCGCAGCCGCGGCGGCAACCGGCGGTCTGGTTTACCTGCTCACGTGGCTCCAGCAACATGCGCTGCGCTGGCTCGCCGTTCGTCTTGCGGTAGTTCACGCGGAACGCATGCTCTCTCGTCTCTTCCGGCTGCCTATAGAGTTCTTCGCGCACCGCTACACGGGGGATCTGACGTCTCGGGTGCAGTTGATAAACGAGGTTGCCAGCGGCTCGTCGCGGCAATTCGTCGGCATCATGATAGAGCTTGTCATGAGCGCATTGTTCTTGGTCTTGATGATCTTCTATGATCCTGTGCTCGCCGCTGTCGTTGTTGCTCTCGGATGCGCAAACCTGGTGCTCATGCGCATCCTTAGCCGGCTCCGCGGCGACGAGAATCGTCAACTGCGGCGCGAGCAGGCGCTGCTCTTCGGTACCGGATCGTCAGTTCTCCGCGACATAGACACGTTGCGCGCGACTGCAACCGAGGACGACTTCTTCGCGCGTTGGGCGGGATACCAGGCCCGCGAGCTCGTAGCCCGGCAGAAGTTCGTGGAGATCGGCTATGTCATTGCGTCACTGCCGCGGCTGTTCCTCATGCTGGGCGGCGTGGCAGTCTTGGGGCTCGGCGGTTGGAAGGTTATGACCGGCGACATGACGATCGGCATGCTGATGGGATTCTTCGTCATATCGGGAAACTTTCTCCAGCCGATAGGGCGGTTTGTGCAGTTCGCGGACACGTTTCAAATACTCGAGGCCGATCTACAGCGCATCGGCGACATCCTGGCAGCTCCTGAGGACCCCGCCCTAAAATCCCTCATTAATTCGGAAAGCGGGAAGGTCGCTACTTTGGGCGGACGGTTGCGTTTGGCAGGCAAGATCGAGCTACGCAATGTTACGTTTGGCTACCATCGCCATCGCCCGCCGCTCATCGAGAATTTCAGCCTTACCATCGCACCCGGCCAACGCGTGGCATTGGTCGGCCCCACGGGATCAGGGAAGTCTACGCTTCTCAAGCTGGTCAGCGGTGAATACACACCGTGGTCGGGCGAAATCCTCTTTGACGGCGTACCGCGCAACGAGATTCCGCGCGAAATACTGACCCAATCGGTATCCGTCGTGGATCAGCAGATTTTCCTGTTTGCAGCATCCGTGCGTGACAATCTGACGCTGTGGAACCCGACGGCGCCGGATGAACAGGTGATTGCCGCCGCTCAGGACGCGTTGATCCACAATGAAATCATGAGCCGCGCATCCGGCTATGAGACAAGGGTAGAGGAAGGGGGCACGAACTTTAGCGGCGGCCAGCGCCAGCGCCTGGAGATCGCCCGTGCCCTCGTTGACAATCCTTCAGTACTCTTTCTCGATGAAGCCACCAGCACGCTCGATGCCGTGAGTGAGATGCGCATTGACGACAGCTTGCGCCGCCGCGGTTGCACTTGCATGATCGTTGCCCATCGCTTGAGCACCATTCGTGACTGTGATCAGATTGTCGTGCTCGAGCACGGACGTCAGGTGCAGAGCGGTACGCATGAGGAACTTGCAGCCGAGACACAAGGCGTGTACGCCCAGCTTATCCACGCACAGTGACGAAGCGAACCCACCAACAGGGAAGGCAGTATTGACACGAAGACGATTTCAGCGGCTCAGCGATCTCGCAGTCGAAATTGGCACGCCGGTTGCCAGCGCCGGTAACCTTCCCGTCCGCTTGGATGATCCGGGCGTTGCCTGGTTCGTCGAGCGCGGCGCGCTGGATGTGTTTCTTGTCGAATATCAGGATGAGGAGCCCTCCTCTCATGCGAAGCACATACTCCGCGCTGAGGAGGGCCGCCTGGTCTTCGGGGTCGGTGAGAGCAAGAATCTGGCCACTATCGCCAAAGGCAGCCCGGATTGCAGGCTGCGCCGGGTTCAGCTTGACGACGTCTTGCAACATGAGATTGTGGAGCAGTTGGCGGGTCAAGTTGATGCCTGGGTCGTGGAATTCGCCGCCGCCGTGGCATTGCAGATTGAACCGCGTCCTCGTCCCACCGTGCTGCTCGATCCCAGAGACCCGCCGGAGTCCCTGGATGTGCCGGACAGCGGGGTGGTGTCGAGCCGGCCCGGCGGCGTGGTGTGGGTGGCTATAGAAAATGCCGACGCAACGTACCTGGAGACCGAAGAACGGGATACCGTGGGCTCCGGGATGATGCCACTCACTGCCGATACCTGGCTCAGGCTGCAGAGCCCGGCGCGTATTTCCGGTCACGCGTCCCGTGAGCTGTGCAACCAGGGCAACCTTCTGCAGGCTCTCGTGGAGTTTCATCAGCTTATTCTCGGAGCCGAACACATCAACCGCCGTCTGCTTTTGGCCGACGAGGCGAACGAGCAAACTGCCCGCACCATACATCGGCGACGTGACGAAGAACGCGCGCGACAGAACCTCTTTGGCGTCCTTGGTTCTCCGTACCCGGCGGCTAACGAAAGCGGTTCCGCGCTCTTGGCGGCTTTGCAGGTAATTGGCAAGCGAGAGGGCATTGCGTTTCGACCTCCTTCCCGCCGGCGGGTTTCGGTTGATGAAGAACTCTCCCTCAGGGAAATCCTGGAAACGTCAGGAGTGCGCAGCCGCAAAGTGCAGTTGGCGGTAGAAGAGCGTTGGTGGGAGGGAGACAGCGGCGCAATGTTGGGCTTCCGGCGTGAGGATGGGCGGCCGCTCGCGCTGCTGCCTGGTTTGAGCGGGCGCTATCGCGCGCTGGACCCGGTTACAGGAGAGTCTACCCGCCTCAACGCAGAACGTGCAGCCGGCATTCAGCAGGACGGTTGGCTGTTCTATCGCCCCTTGCCGGATGACCGCCCGGTGGGGACCAAGGACATACTGAGACTTGCTACGCAGGGCATGACCGGCGACCTTTGGCAATTCGCAGGGGCGGGTATCATTGCCAGCCTCCTCATGTTGGCTCCCGCAATTGCCGTTGGGCTGCTGGCAGACTGGGTGCTGCCGGCCGCAGTTGATAGCATGTTGACCCAGATTGTCGGCGTACTCGTTATGTTGGCGCTTGTCGGGACGCTGTTGCACATACTGCGCGGCACGGCAATGATGCGCCTGGAGGGGCGGGCTACGGCTCGGGTCAGCGCAGCGCTTTGGGATCGCTTGTTGGGGCTCCCGACACGCTTCTTTAGAAACTTCACTGCCGGGGAACTCGCCGTGCGGATGGCAGCCTTTCAAGTGCTGCGCGACCAGATGTCGGGAGTGGTTGCCAACGCGGTCATCTCATTCGTCTTCTTGCTCCCGATGCTCGTCCTCCTCTTTCTCTACGATGTGGCCCTGGCGTGGCTGATTCTTGGTACAGGGCTATTCTCGCTTGCGGTTTTTCTTATCTGCGGTCTCCTGCAAATCGGCCCGCAGCGTCGGTTCTATGCTACTTCGCGACGCCTTGCCGGTGAGCTCTTCCAGTTCATCAATGGCATGGGCAAGCTCCGTGCGGCCGGCGCCGAAGCTTCAGCCTTTGCGGCATGGGCACGAGGCTATCGGGAACAGCAACTCGCTCAATTGCAGATCAGCAAACTGAATGAACATCTCATCGCTTTGAGCGCAGCGATGCCGGCCTTCATGAGCGCCGCCATCTTTGGCGTCGCGCTCTGGAACGGTCCTGACCGGCTCGAATTAGGGAACTTCCTCGTCGTCTACGCGGTATCCATCACGTTCTACGCAGCAGTAGTGGGCTTGGGCTACTCGTTCGAGGTTATTGCGGCTGCATTGCCGGGATACGAGCAAGTAAAGCCAATTCTGACTGCGGTACCGGACAGCCGTGCGGCTCCGGCCGTGCCAATAGATCTCAGTGGAGAGGTGCGCTTCGACCGCGTGAGTTTCCAATACACGCAGGACGGACCGCAGATCATCGATGATGTGTCGATTCACGCGCGTCCCGGCGAGTTCATCGCCATCGTCGGTGAATCGGGCGCCGGCAAGAGCACGTTGCTGCGGATGGCGTTGGGTCTGGAGGCGCCATCAGCCGGAGGCATCTACTACGACGGTTGCGACCTTGCCCATCTCGATCGACGCTCCGTCCGCCGCCAGATTGGCGTTGTGACACAGGATGGCGCGCTCAAGCCCGGGAATCTCCTGGACAATATCATCGGCTTTGGAGACGATTTGACAATCGATGACGCCTGGAGGGCGGCCAAACTTGCTGCCGTGGACGGCGACATTGCCGCTATGCCGATGCAGATGTTTACGGCGGTCGGCGACAGCGCTGCGACCTTCTCCGGCGGACAGATCCAACGCATCCGCATCGCGGCAGCGTTAGTGCGCGAACCGCGCGTCGTGCTTCTCGATGAAGCCACCAGTTGGCTCGACGCCAAGAGCCAAGCCGAGGTCATGGCGGGGATCGCAAGCCTCGCCGCCACCCGCATCGTGATCGCGCACCGGCTTTCCACCATCCGCATGGCGGAGCGTATCTACGTGCTCCACGAGGGACGCGTGGTCCAAGAAGGCAGCTTCATCGCGCTCTACCAGACGGAGGGCCGCTTTCGTGATCTGGTGCAGCGGCAGATGACGTGAGCGAACATGCCGACGCAATCGCTCACACTGGCTTCCCTCACAGAAGGAGGGGTTCTGATATGGACTTAGAGCCTATCCTAGAGATGAGATATCTGCTAGGCTGCCGTCTAGGGTACAGCGTAGTTACTCACACCTTTCAATCATTCGACACGTAGGATAGGTCTCGCACACCCAGAACCGCTTTCCTGCCCACTTTCCCTTTTGCGACGTTCGCAGCACCAACTGTTGGCCACAGTGAGGGCATGACCGCACCACTGACGCGCTTCCCCGTTTCACGTTCCGGATATGCTGCCGATGGGTCTTCCACGACGGTTTCAATCGCTGAGACTCGATCAATTCGCAGATCGCTGCTACCTTTGCTTCTGACAGTACGTGATCCTTGAACGAGCGAATGTACCGGGATCCACCCATACCCACGGTCACGTTTTCCGGCATATCTCGCTTCAACTCTGCGCTGCCCACGAAGACCACAACCGACCTTACCACCCCTCTCGGTATTCCAATTCCTCGCAGAGCTTCCTCTAACGCAAGAACGTGCCTATGGTTCTGTCGCAGGGGATTCTGGAACGTATACTTGCTTCCGCTCCTAAAGACCTGCGTCCACTCTGGATCTCGCTCTCTGCCGAATATCCACCCCGACATGTTCTTGGTCTCTACCACGAATACCCCGAACGCTGACACGAACACATGATCGATCTGCGTCGTGTCTCCTGCGGTCGGCAGCGTCACGTTGTGGTACCGTCGGTACTTGGAAGATGGCAGAGTCAGCGCCGCCCCCACTTGTACCAACTTTTCACCCCAAAACCCCTTGATGGACGTCTTGAGCGTCATCGGTGCAACTGCTCCATTACAGGGAGCCTACGCAGCTAACTTAAGACATAGGGTCAGCGGCGCGCCTTCGTTGAGATCGATGGTCACCGCACGCTGGTGTCGGCTTTCCAGCGTCACCTGCTGGATGGGAAGCGAGGCACCGGTGCTCTTTTCCTGAACAGACGTGACGTTATCGGGAAGCATCAGCGACAGCCCTGAGATGTTCGCGCCGGCTACCAGTGTGATGAAGTGGTTTTCGCCTTGGGCATAGGACTCAGTCAAGTGTACGCCCGCACGGGCGCGCGAGAAGCTGGAGTAGTTTTCCTGATTCTCGAAGCGGCAGCCGGCCGCAATTGCCCCTTCCATACCCAGCTCAAGCGCATGGCGGGAGGCTCTGACGTGGTCTTGTGGGCCGGCGGCGTAGACGGGATGGAAGTTCGCGATCTGCATCACGTGCCAGCGCGTGGCCGCGGATTCGGCAAAGCGGGCGAGTTCCACGCCGTACTCCTCTGACGTGAGGCCCACCATGCCCTCCACGCGGTCCGGTGTCTCTGCCATCGGGCCTGCCAACAAATCCTCGTGCCGACCGATGGTCTGGCTTTCGTCCCACTGGGCGGGCATGTGCCACATATCCGTGAGACCCACGCCGTGCTGGAAATAGGGCATGCAGAGGCCCGTGCCAATCATGTAGGGACCGTAGTTCTCGTCACGCCGCATGCGGGGATCATGGGAGGCAAAGTGTGTGGGCGTGTACCACCCGAAGTCCAACATTATCTGCAGCAATGGATGCCCGGTCCATTGGCAACCGTGGCTGCAGATGGTCTCCACGTCGAGGCCGGTCTCCCGGCGAAAGACGTCCCAGGACTCTTGCAGGTTGGCGCGGAGGGCAGGCAGATAGTTCTCGTTGAGGTCTTCCGGCGTGCGGCCGTAGCGCACCTGCGTACCGTTTTCCTGCACGGCGTACTGGGTGATACTGGTCAGGTCTACCTCGATAGATACGGCATGGCCCCGCGCATGCCACTCTTTCATCAGGTCGCCGTGGTAGCGACTGAACGGCGCCCGGTAGAAAGTGAGCAACGCGTCGTACGATTCCACAATGTCTACCAGCACGGGAGCACCATTCTCACCGCAGCCGTCGCCCTTGATGAACCACAGGGCCGGCGCGGCGTCAGGGAAGTACCAGAGGCGCGGTAGCGGCGTGTTGGCCAGCGCCTCCGCCACCAGGGTGCGGAGAATGTCTTGGTGGACATCCGCCACGGGCACATCGCGGGTGGTTTTCTCGGAAAGCGCAAAGAAGCTGTAGAGGTGGCGCGGGCCCTTCAGCGGTCCCATGTCGCGCAGCGGGCGCTCATGCAGGTCGCCATCGCCGTGACGAAACGTGACGACGGCCTGGCACAGGTCGTAACCATAGAGCCACGCCTTGCCTTCACCCAGCCGCGCTTCGACAATGCCTGCACCATAGAGCTTGCCCTCGGCATCCCGCAGCTCGGCAACCGTCTCACCGCCGCGCAACGGCTGTGAAATATCATCCGGGCAGAGCAGGGGCAAGCTGCCGTGTTCCCAGCGGGGTAGCTGCCGCACCGTGAGCCATGCGTCTGACACTTGCTCGCCTGCAGTGACGCCAAAGGCACTGAGCAAAGTAGGATCGGGAGCCAGAGCAATGAGCGTAGTGCCACCTGCTACCGCTCCCGCCAGGCGCTCCGCGGTCTCGCTGCTCATGCCGCTGCCGGCGACGACGATGAGCGCGACATCCGGCGACGCATCGGTGAAGGAGGCTGCCGTTTTTGCTTCAAGCCAGGGAAAACCTTCGCAGCGCAGGATTTCCGCGCTCACGGGTGTCGTGAGCGCATCGTCGGCGTACAAAACCAGGATTGGCTGATTCATATGACCCTCCTCAGTTCCCAACGGCGGTCGCTTGGGCGTCGTAGGTGAAGACTTCAAGCTCATTCTGACAGGGGTAGCCGTCACTGGCGAGGAGCGTGCGGTCGCGGGAAATCGCTATGAGCCCGAACGCACTGTGCATCGGCCCGTGTTGACACATTGAGACCGGATCGGCATGGGCGCGTGCGATGCAAGTTACCTGTTCCAGCGTATGCGGCTCTTCCGCCGTGAGTTCAGCGAGAAGCGCCGCGCGGCCTTCGCTGTTGGCGCGAAAGTCCGCGTTCGTTCGATTGTCGACGTCCTGCATTTCCGGCGTCACGTAGTGGTTGGCGCACCAGATGGCATCGTTCTCCATCCGCCGCACCGCCATGCGCGTGGCTGAACGTTCCACAACGACCGCGTTCTCCGCCGGGTCGGTGAGCATGATGTTCATGCCGTGGTTCATCACCGGCGTGCTCTCGCAGAGGGCGATGCCTTCTTCAACGTCGGCGCAGTACTGCAAGAGGTAGCGTTGGAGGAGATTGGTGGGGATACCGCGTTCCCAGTCTTGATCGGTATTCATGATGCTGCTGCCGCCAAAGGTGAGACCGGTGTCGTTCACGCCCGGACCCATCCAGGGCGCGCCCGGGCCGGAGACGCAGATGAAGGGGTGGCCTTTGTCGGGGCGGATGTCCCAGAAGACATACGAGCCGATAGAGTCCTTACCCACGTCATTGGACTTGTAATGCACGACGCCGTGCTCGGCGGTGCGCAGCGCCACATTCGTGCAGCCAGGCGCGGTACGGCCCACTTCCATGCACGACGCGTAGGCCAGAATGTCGTCGAGTTTGAGCCCCGCACCGTCGGCGATGCCCTGCATTTCTTCAAGCGCCTCTGGGAAGATGCGTTCGACATTGCGCTCCATCTGTCGCACGACTCGCTCGCGATGAGCGGCATCGATCTGTCTGCCATAGACCACATTCTCAATGGCAGTGCAAACCGCTACAGCACAGGCGGTGCCATGCTGGAGGCCCATGTTGTAGGGAGTGCCGGAGAGTTCAACGCGACGCACGGTAGTTCTCCTTCGCTAGCAATCGCAGCGTGCGGGGCTATTACGCGCCGGGTCTTGCTGCTGCAACGCGATCTTGTTCTAGTCTTTCACCCTCACCCCGGCCCTCTCCCTCAGGGAGAGGGTGTAAGTCCTTTTCCTCTAGCCTTAGTTACGCAAGGGTCTCCTCAGGGAGAAGGGGCAGACGGAGAGCTTGGCTATTTGCCAGCACGCATTGGCACGATACTACGCGTGTCTGATACGTTCAAAGTAGTTGCAGGGAATGATGTGGAGCGGCCCGAAACGGCGTTCAATTTCGTCGTAGAAGAGGTTTATGCCCAGGTTATCGGCAGCGGCGTGCGGCAGCCGCACGACCGAAACTCCGACTTTCTTCGCCGCCTCTGCCACCGCTGCACTTGCCCCAATTTGCAGCACAGTGTTGATGCCGGCTTTGGCAAAGAGCGGTTGCGCTTCCGGCGGCCACAGCCACCCGCCGGCATCTTGTATGAGGTAGCGTCCGAGGGGCGTGTCCGGTTCGCCGGCAAGTACCATGGAATACGCGCCGTGGCGCGCGGCGCCCTGGAATTCGGGAATGGTCATGAGCGCTTCTTCGGCATCGGCCAGCGAATGAGGCTGCAATTCGTCAAACACCTGCTTGATGCCTACGCCAATATAGAGGTCCTGCGGCGTGTGAATTTGGATGAAGGGGATCTCGAAGAGCCGCGCCATGTCCGGGCCCATGCGGTGCGGCATGTCGTCGTAGCCGGTGCGCCACTCATCGATCCAGGGCAGGAGTACCTTCTCCGCTTCCTTGCGTGGCACGCCCTCACGGACGAAGATGTCGATGTTGATGAGCGTGATGTCGTCGATGTGCGAGCGACCGATGCCCGTGCCGCTCGTGTGATGGGCGATGATGGCGTCGAGGGGCACGCTCTTGTCCCTGAGGCGGTCGGCGATGAGGAATTCGTCCGTACCGATATTGATGCCCGCGAGGGCGGTATATACCTCGGCATCTTCCGGGCCGTTGACGATGCGCACGTCGCCATAGGGATTGCGCAGCCGCTCGTGGTCGAAATACGGCTTCTTCCAGTCCGGCAACGCGTCGAATTCTTGCTTACGACGCGCGAGTTCAGCGTCGAGCGTCTCCCGACTACGAGGATCAAGGGCTATACCGAGTTCAATTGCAGCTTCGTAAAGGTCGCGGACAGTCATGCTTGGGCCTCAGCAGAGTAGGAGAGCGAACAAACCGCTCTCTGGTTTGTAATCAAGAGGATATTAATTCGGGATCAGGATCGTGCAAGCTTTCTGGAGAATACAACCGTCGCTATATGAGAATAGACAGCAACCTCATCCGTCATTCCCGTGAAAACGGGAATCCATCTGCTCCGCGCTCGTGCACCTAGGCAGGGCGCAACCTTCGCGCTGGCCCTAGATTCCGCGAACCCTGTTCGACGCTGCGCTCGGAATGACGTGTTTTGTAGTCGTCTTCCGGCCTTGTGTAATTGACGAAAAGCGACAGAGGGATGCGCCGCAACGCACCCTCTGTCAAAACGGCTAGTTCCAGTCGTCCGGGCGCTGCGCGAAGAGTTCGTTGACAGCGTCAGCGGACGTCTTCATCGCCTCTTGGACGGTACTCTCACCGGTGTACATCGGCTGGAGATGCTGGTTCGCGGTCGTCCAGAACTCGCCGGTTTCCGGCGTCAGGAAGAAGTCGCGTCCACCGTCCCGCCAGTGGTCTAGGACTATGTCCCAGTCCATGCCGGGATAGTTGCCCAGGAACACGTCGGCGGAGGCAAAGAGCCCGGGGTGGGCGTGCACGGCGTAAAGGTCTTGCGCCTCCTTCTGAGAAAGGACGTAGAACACGTCCCAGGCCGCGTCGGGCACTTCGGTGAGCGACATGATGCTCCAGGCGTTGCTGCCGGTGGCCGGGCTGCGGGTGCCTGCCGGGCCGGTGGCGAGCGGCGCAATGCCCAGCCGGTCGCCGAGCACCTCGTAGGCGCCCTTCAACGGGATCAACGTAATCTGCGACATGGCAACCTTGCCGGTGCCGATGTGGCGACCGCTGCCGCCCTCCTCACGCAGCGCCTGCCTTGCCTCGCCCCAGGGCACTACCCGATGCTTGAGGATCATGTCTACGTAAAATTGGGCGCCGGCGATGGCGTTTTGGTCCTCGCCGTAGAGGGCCATATCGCGGGCCTCGTTGAGTACCTGTCCGCCGGAATCGAGGATGAAACTGCCCAGATTGACCTCCAAGGAGGCATAGCCAAAGTTATAGCCCCATTGGGTGGTCTCATCACCGGTTTGCTTGGTCATCTTGGCGGCGCCATCAAGGAGTTGCTCGTAGGTTGTGCCCAACTCGGGATACGGGACGCCGTCGTTATCGAACAGGTCCTTGTTGAAGTAGATGGCGTCGCCGCCGCCGAGGAAGGCCAGTCCGTACATGATGCCGTTGACTTCCCAGGATGAGGAGTCAAGGTAGTCATCGCGCGATACGCCGTCGCGCTTCATGTAGTCGCTAATAGGCAGGAACATGCCCGTGCGCGCGCCGGCCTGCACCCAGTTGATCTGGTTCACGACGATGTCGTAGGTGGTCGTGCCGGCGACAAACTCGGTGCGAATCTTCTCCAAGAAGTTCTCAGTGACGATCTCGAGTTTCGTGACTCGGTTTTCCAAGGTGTTGTTGCAGACTTCTGCCATCTGACGCAGCGTGGCATTGCGGTGCTCCTGCAGGTCGTAGCAGGCCCACACCACTTCTACAACTTCTGCTTCTGGCGCTGCTTCCGCTTCCGCTGGCGCTTCCTTCTCCTCCATCATCTCGCCGCTATCCGCAACTGGCACGGTACCGCAAGCTGCGGCGATGGCGGCGCCGGTCAGACCGGCAACGCCGGCCAGGAAACGCCGTCGAGTTGTAAACCCATTGCCTCTAGACATTGCTTATGACCTCCCGTGGTCTCCATTGCGTGTGCCGATCTTGCTGCCGGACACACTTGGACTACCTCACATTTGGCCTCTCGCGGGCGCTTGTTTGAACACTCCATCGCCCTCCTTTCTCACTGCTCTGCCCGCTCTATGCACCGATTGGGAACATTTCTCCTGAATCTTCATGCGGTTTCGTGTACGTTCCTAAAGGGTAGAAACCGAGTAAGCGTGCTGCGGCACGATGCGCCGTTCTTGGATAAAGCGTGCCGGACTGAATAGGGTAATGTCAAACTGCGTACTGTTGCCAGTTAACAGTTGCTCCGCCAGCATTTGACTGAAGATAGGGCTCAGCTTGAAGCCGTGGCCGCTCAGGCCGACCGCCAGGTGGAGCCCCGCCACGTCGGGGACGGGACCAAGCAGCGGCTGGAGGTCCGGCGAACAGTCGTAGAGGCCGGATGTCGTAGCATTTACCGCGGGCGCTCCTTGATTAGGGAAGCGACGACGATAGCGCTCGGCAAGGGTCTGCAGCACGTCCGGACTTGCGGCAGGAGAGTCGTCCACGTGCGGATCTTCCTCGCCGTCGTAGGGAGCGGTCTTGCCGACCATCGTGTGTCCGTCCTCGCGGGGACGGTAGTAGCTTCCCAGTACGCGGTCGGAAATTATGGGATGGGTTTTCCCAAAGTGATCGGCCCGCTGCATGAGCGCTACGACGTGCCGGATGGGCGTGAGGGGGAGTTCGATGCCAAGGGGCGCGACGAGACCGCGGGACGAGAAGCCGTTGGCTACGATGACGGAGCGCGTGGAAATGTGCCCTGCGTTTGTCTCAACGCCGGTGATGCCGCTGGCGTCGGCAACCAGCCGCGCGGCCCCCACGCCGATGCGCAGCTCAGCACCGTGTCGCCGCGCCGCATTGGCAAAGCTGATGGTCGTGCGCACCGGGTCGGCGTACCCCGATTCCGGTTCCCACGCGGCGGCGCCAATGCCGCACAAGGCCAAACGCGGCTCTACTTCGCGAATCTCGTCAGGCGAAAGTATGTACGTATTGATGCCGAGGTCGCGGTGCATGGCGACGTTTGCCGCTACCGTCTCGATGTCGTCCGATCCCAGCAGCGCGAGGAAGCCGGTCTGGCGAAAACCCGCGTCCCCGCCGACTACCTCATCGAAGTTCTCGAACACCTGCCGCGCACGGAGAGCCATGCGCGCCAGCGTTTCGTGGGTATAGTGCGTGCGCACAATTCCAGCGGTAACGCCGGTGGCTTGCGCCGCCAGACCCCGGCGTTCGAGCAAGACAACCTGGCCGGCTCCCATCTTGGCAAGCTGCCAGGCAAGGCTCGTGCCGGTGCTGCCACCACCTACGACGACAACGTCAGCGGTTTCAGCCATCTGTTTCCCCGCTTCCGTCGGAGCGACGCGCCAGGCGGTCTTTCTTAGAGCCAGGCCCGTCTCCGATTACGTATTCGCTGCCCGAGTTATCAGTAGTGTACCGTATTGATCGACCGTTGCGTAGTAGCCGGGGTGAATTACGGTTGTCGAGTCATATTCTTCGACAATCGCCGGTCCGGGAACAACCGCCCCGGCGCCGAGGCCGTACCGGTCAAAGATCGGACAGTCAACGAACGCGTCCGCTTCGCCAAAGTATACGCGCCGCGTGCCCCGCTCGGCCCCGTGAAGCGCGTCGTTCCCGGCGCCTTTCTCCAAGAGTGGTGGTTTCACAATGGTGCCGAGCGCCGTGAGCCGCAAGTTCACGGTCTCGACCGGCTCACCAGGCACGCTATGGCCGTACACGCGATTGTGCTCTCCGTGGAACTCATGCAAGAGATCTCCAAAGTCAACGCCGGTCGCCTCGCCATCGGGATATGGCAGCGTAAGCTCGTAGCTCTGCCCGACGTAGCGCAAGTCGACGTGCTGAACAAAGGCCATATCGTCTGATGCGACGCCCGCGGCCGCAAGGGCTGCGGTACCTTGCTGCCTAAGGTCCGTGAAGACATCCGCTACCGCTCTCGGTTCGAGGCGGTCGACACGTTCGATGAGTGTAGTGGCGTAGTCGTACGTAATGTCGGTGACCAGGAGGCCCAGCGCGGAGGCCGTGCCCGGGCTCGTGGGAATGACAGTAACGGGGATATTCATCTCGTGTGCCAGGCGGTTGGCGTGCAAGGGCCCGGCCCCGCCAAAGGCAGTGAGCGCAAACTCGCGGGGATCATGGCCGCGTTGCACTGAGACAAGGCGCAGCGCGTTGATCATCGCCACGTTGGCGATTTCGACAATGCTATGGGCGGCTTTCACCACATCCAGCCCCAGCGGCTTGGCTATGTGTTCCTCGATTGCCGCGCGTGCGAGCGCGCTTTCCAGCGTGAGGTCACCCCCCAATAGGTAGCCGGGGTTGAGACGGCCCAGGACCAGATTTGCGTCGGTGACCGTTGGTTCAGTGCCGCCTTGACCGTAGCAAGCCGGACCGGGATCAGCCCCCGCGCTCCGGGGTCCCACCCGCAATACACCGCCAGGGTCAATCCACGCGATAGAGCCTCCCCCGGCACCGATTTCCACCAGGTCTATGACCGGCGTACGAATGGGATAGCCTCCCGCGCGGAAGCCTCCGCTGCCAGGTTGGGCGACGGATCCTACCTCGTAGTCTTTCGTGATGCGCGGCGTGCCGTCTTGCACGAGACCCACCTTCGCCGTCGTGCCACCCATGTCGAATGAGATGACGTTGCGACGGCCCAATGATTCCCCGAGGTGCGCCGCCGTGATGACACCGGCGGCTGGGCCGGATTCCACCATGAAGACCGGCCTGCTGCGCGCATCGCCAAACGTCATGAGTCCCCCGCTGCTCTGCATTACCAGTAGCTCCGATGCAATGCCTTGGGCACGAAGTCGCGCTTCGATGTTTTCCAGATACCGCGAGACGATGGGCCTCAGGGCAGCATTGATAACCGTCGTGCTGGCGCGAAAGTACTCGCGGATTTCCGGCGCAACTTCTGATGACAGGGAAATTGCAATGTTCGGCGCGTGTGCCCGCAGGATTTCGCCCGCTCGCTGCTCGTGCTGCGCATTGAGATACGAGTGCAAGAAGCAGACGGCTACGGATTCTATTCCCGCTTCCTGGATGAAACTGGCGATGTGCGGTATTGCGGTTTCGTCCAATGGTGTAACCACCGCGCCATCGGCGTCCAGGCGTTCGCGGACGCCGAAGCAGCGATCGCGCGGCACGAGTGGTGTGGGTTTCTCAAATTGCGTGTCGTAGAGCGAAGGGCGAATCTGGCGGGCGATCTCCAAGATATCGCGAAAGCCCTCCGTGGTGATGAGTGCGGTGGGAGCGACTTTCCCTTCGATGATGGCGTTTGTCGCTACGGTGGTGGCGTGCACCACGTAGCGGAGGGTCTCCGGCGCCAACGCGGCTCGGTCGAGGATCTGTTGCGTGACGGTGAGAAAGCCCTGCGACGGATCGCCCGGTGTGGATGAGACTTTTGCATTCCACAACTGGCCGGTGCCCTCATCGACCAGCGTGGCGTCGGTAAACGTACCACCAATATCCACACCAAGACGATATCTTGCCTCGCTCACTGTGCGGCTCCCGGCTCACCGTAGTCGTCTTGAGATCCCTGCCGCTGCATCGTTGTGCGCAGTGTCGCTGTAGCAGTTCCGTCGATCTGCAAATGTTCTGGGTCGATGACTACTCCGTAGGCTCTGCGCGCGCGCTGAAGGCTCACTCTTCCCTGGCGCACGTCACTGAGGACCTTCGCTGGATCGCGCTGCCAGGGCGGCCCGTGGCCACCACCGCCGCATGTTTCGTAGCGAATCATCTCACCAGGTTGCACGTCAATTGTGGTCTTTGAGCTCAAGACTTCCATAGTGCCGTCGTGATTGTGGATATAGTAGGCCTGGCGGCCGGGTTCACCGCCGAAGAGTCCCCAGGGCCCCGCCTTATCTCTATCCGCCAGCACGGTGAAAGTGACTTCGTGATCGAGAAAGACGTAGTCGCGGCGCAGACCCAGTCCGCCGCGATACTTGCCGGGACCATCGGAGTCGTCCACCAACTCGTAACGCAAGATGCGCACTGGATAGTAGCGCTCCGTTTCTTCGATAGGGGCGTTCTCGGTATTCTGGCCGTGCGTTTGCACGGCGTCTGGGCCGTCGCTTTGGAATCTCGCGCCGTAGCCGCCGGCGAGCGTCTCCAAGAAACAGTAGTACTCACCGTTACGGGGATCGATGCCGCCGAACCCGGCGTGGCACTGCATCGCCTTGCCGCCGGCGGGTACACGCTCCGGCAGCACGGGCGCGAGCGCCTTGAAGATCACCTCATTGAGCCGCGCGTGGGTTTCCCAGCCACCTACAACAGGAGCAGGCGGTCGGCAGTTGACCACCGTACCTTCTGGCGCATTGATGCGTACCATCTGGTAAAACCCCTGGTTGGGCGGAATGTCGGGGTCCATGAGGGTCTTCAAGTTATAGGCGCACGCGGAGAAGGTCTGGGCAAAGGTCGAGTTTACCGGCGCGCGCCGTTGCGGGTCGCTGCCGTTGAGATCAAAGAGTACGCCGTCATCATCGATGCGGACCTTGGCTTCGAGTCGTACTGGCTCATCCGTGTAGCCGTCGTTGTCCACGTAGCCTTCTGCGGTGAACTCGCCTTGGGGCAGCTTGGCGATCTCGGCGCGGGTGCGCCGCTCGGCGTAGGTCATGAGTTCTCTAATATACGTGTTTACCGTCTCGATGCCGGTCTGCTCCGTAAGCTCGGCTAAGCGGCGCGCGCCGGTGGCATTGGCAGCCATCTGGGCGCGAAAGTCTCCGGCGGTCTCTCTTTTGGAGCGGATCTGACCTAAGATGAGGCGGAAGACGTCCTCGACGATCTCGCCTTCTGCGACCAGCTTAACCGGCGGGATGATGATGCCTTCCTGGTAGACCTCGCGAAATGCGCCGACGCTGGCCGGCGCGCCGCCGCCCACGTCCACGTGGTGCGCCATGTTCGCGACGTAGCCAAATAGCTCGCCATCGCAATAGACCGGCGAAATGAGGCTGATGTCGTTGAGGTGCACGCCGCCGAGATAGGGATCATTGCAGAGAACGGCATCGCCGGGACCCATGTTCTCAGGTCCGTACGCGCGCACGGCAATCGGTACCAAGTGCACAAGCGAGCCAAGATGCACTGCTTGACAAAACGCCTGGGCCACAACGTTTAAGTCGCGGTCGAAGAAGGCGCAGGAGAAATCGGCGCGGGTTTTGATATTGGTGGAGTAGGCGCTGCGGCGGAGGGCAACCGCCATTTCCTCAGTGGCTTCAGTCAGCGCATGGCGCACGACTTCGAAGGTGATAGGATCGAATGCGGCTGTGCCGGCCATACAAATGACCTCCGTGCAAAGAACCGGATCGGTACACCGTTCCGCGATGTCTCTCTGGTCAAGCTAAGTATAGCGGATAGGGTTTGAAGAGATTTTCCTTGCGACGGATGCCGACTTGCTGAAGCGACTTACGGCACTTACTACGTTTAGAGAGTGTGCGGGAAGGGTGCCCGTTCACCCTTCGACAAGCTCAGGGCGAACGGGTGACGTTGCCTCGCGCTCACCTTGCGGCTGACTATTAGCCCAACGCAGATTAAGTCGCGACTGGGCCGTAACCCTCAGGCCGCTCGAGTAGTCTCTCGCCGTCGGAGAAGCCGTCGCCGCGCTCGCCCAGATACGTGATGAGACGATTGCGCCAGAGTGTAACGCGGTCAGCGTAGGCCGGATCGTTCGCCCTATCGTGGAGTTCCTGCCGGTCGTTGGCAAGGTCGAAGAACTGCTCTTCGCCCCGGACCGGGAACCAAATGTACTTTTCCTTGCCGTTGGTGAGGTACTGCATGGCGTTATCGGGGCTGTAGCAAGGGGAGTGCTCGCCGTGAACATAGTCGCGCCACGGCTCGCCGCGCGCCGCCTTCAGGACGCTTGTGCCGGTGACGGAATCTGGAATCGGCGTGCCGGTCGCCTCGAGAATCGTCGGCATCACGTCCTGCAAACCGACCGGATGCTCGAACGTACCCGAGGGCGCCTCGAGGCTGTTCGGATACTTGATGACAAAGGGTATCCTGGCCGAACCCTCGTACGCATAGCACTTACGGATGAGGTTATGGTCTCCCAGCATGTCGCCGTGGTCGGCCGTAAACACCATCATGAGGTTGCGGTCGAGGCCGCCTTGCACCATCTCCAGCAAGTAGCCAAGTTGATAGTCTATGTGGCTGATGCAGCCCATGTAGGCCGCCCGCATGCGCTGAAGCTGTTCGTCCGTAAGCCGCCCGTACCACGCCGTGCGCGGCAGACCGGGTTGCGGCACGTTGTAGCGCTCTGCCCAGTCTCCGACGGGAACTTCCGGCAACTGCCGATTGATGTACATGTCCCAAAAGAACTGCGGCGGATCAAACGGGGAATGGGGACGGAGGTGCGAGCACCAGACAAAGACGGGTTTTGTTGGGTCGCGCTTCCTGATTTGCTCGATGGTTACGTCCACGGTCCAATTCGTGGAATGGTAGCGTTCTTCATGGGCCCAGGGACGTCCCAGCCAGCCGTTGGCGTCTACGCCGTGCGTGCGCTCGTGGGCGTGGGGGCCGAGCTCCTCGCGCAGCCAGTCCCAGTAGTCGTCGTCGCCATCCCGTAAATCGTGGGGAATCACGGTGTGGAAGCCGTAGAGCTTACGGCGCGGATGCATATTGCGCCAGCCGACGTTGATGCAGTGGTAGCCGGCATCTGCCAGCACCGCCGCGAGGGTGTTCGGCTCGTGCCACTCCGTAGCGGAGTAGCCGATCAGGCCGCAGTCGTAGCTGCGCTGGCCGCCGTGCAAGCACCGCCGCGCTCCGGTCGTGGAGGGAATCTCGGTATACGCATTGGGAAAGAAGGCGCCGTGCTCCACGAATGCATCGACGTTGGGCGTCTCAACCACCGGATGTCCGGCGATGCTGAGGTGATCGCCGCGATGCTGGTCGGTGGTGAAGAGAATAACGTTCGGCCGTTGGTCCCTCATGCTACAATTCGTTCTCCTTCCATGATCATTGCCGTCTATCTAGCGGTGTCCTTGGCTCGACTCTGGCGCCGACGCACCTACGCATACAACACCCTGAGCCGTTTCCTATCCCGTAACCCAGCGATCGCCTTCGCGCGCGTAGTCGACGATCTCGTCGGGTGCGAAGAAGAGGCTGACTTCCTGTTCCGCAGTTTCGGGCGCGTCAGACGCGTGGATGAGATTCATCGTTAGATCAAGGGCAAAGTCACCCCGGATGGAGCCCGGCGCGGCCTCGGTGAAGCGCGTGGCGCCTACCAGATTCCGCACCACCGCAATCGCCTCGGGGCCTTCTATCACGGCGCAAACGACGGGTGCAGCCGTAATGAATGTAATCAAGTCGGCAAAGAAGGGCCTTTCTTTGTGCACGGCGTAGTGGACTTCGGCGAGAGACCTATCAACCGACATGAGCTTCAGGCCGACGAGCTTGAGGCCGCGCCGTTCGAAGCGGCCCAGGATTTCACCGACGAGTCCGCGTTGGACGCCATCTGGCTTGATGATGATGAGGGTGCGTTGCGCCACAGTGTGATCTTCTCCTGTTATGGGTAACGGTTAGTCGTCGCTATGATACGTCATTCCCGCGAAAGCTCGCCCCCGCACGGGGACGCGGAATTTATATGCTCCACACTGGCAAGTATACGTCGCACCAGGCCTGTCGTGCTGTACCCGGACGTGAAGGGCAGTATGTGTACTTTGCCGCCGTAGTCTCTCACGGCGGCGGCTTCTACCGGCTCGTCTTGTGCATAATCACCGCCCTTTACATAAACATCTGGTCGAAACTTCGCCACTAAGCGCTCTGCAGTGTCGTCATCGAATTCTACGACGTAGTTTACGCACGCCAGTGCCGCCAAGACATGCGCCCGGTCTCCTGCCGGCGTTATGGGCCGTTTCGGCCCTTTGAGCGCGCGCACGGAGCGGTCGCTATTGACGGCGACTATCAGCGCGTCACCAAGCGCCCGCGCTGCCTCAAGATAGGCCACGTGACCCCGGTGGAGCAGATCGAAGCAGCCGTTGGTGAATACTACAGACCGGCCTTGTTGCCGTAACGTGCCGATTCGGTCTACGAGCGCTGTTTCCGTTAGTATTTTAGATGCCGTCATCACGCGCTGGACCTTAGGCGCCCACGAGGGACGCCCCTACAGTAATTCGGATGCGAGTACAGCCAGAATTTCAGCCGGAGCGGCGACTGCGGCGCCCAACTTGCGCACCACGACGCTTGCTGCCGCTGCTGCCAGCATAGCAGCGCGTGGCGGTGGCAAACCAGCAAGCAATGCCAGCGTCAGAACGGCTGAGACGGTGTCACCTGCTCCGGTCGGGTCGACGATGCGGTCGTCACCAAGCGCCGCAATATGGTAAGGCGCGGCTCCCGCGGCAAAGAGCGACATGCCCTCGCTGCCACGCGTGATGAGCAGCACCTGTGTTTGCAGCAATTCGAGCAAGGCTGCGCCCGCCTCCTCTAGCTCTTCCCGCGTCTCCAAGGTGCGTCCCAACGTAAACTCGACCTCCGGCTGATTAGGAGTGAACGTGTCGGCGGCTGGAAACCGCGTGAGATTGCCGTGCGAGTCAACGGTCACCGGCTTCTGTGCCGCACGTGCATGCTGCAAGACCGTCTCGATGATAGCATCGTCTATCATGCTGATCTCGTAGTCGGCGACGATGATGGCGTCCACCTGTGGGATGCGATTCTCCAGCTCTGCCATTACCTGTTGGCAAAGCTCTGGAGAGACAGGCTCCCGTTCAACGCGGTCCAGGCGGCAGACTTGCTGCTGCACCGGCTGCTGATCGCCGCCCGCCCAAATGCGGGTCTTGGTCGAGGTTGCGCGGCTAGCGTCCGCCAGCAAGTCGCTACAGTCAATGCCGTCGTTTTCCAGCTTCTGCCGCAAGTCACGCCCGATCCCATCGTTTCCTGTCACACCGGTGACCCAGACCTCCGCGCCAAGCGCCCGGGCGTTGCGGGCGACGTTGGTGGCGCCGCCGGGCACGAGCTTGCGGTCAATATACTGCAGGACCGGCAATGGGGCTTCACGCGACACGCCGCTGGCGCGCGTGAAGACGTGCTCGTCGGCAACCATGTCTCCAATGACGAGAACGCGCAGGCTTGCGCATTGTGCCAAGGAATCTTGCCAGCTTGGCGTCGTCATCACTCTTGCTCCGCTATGGCGGTCACGCGCTATCGACTTTCCCATCATGATGGCTTACAGCAGGCGTGGCAACCGTGGGATTGTGCAGAAACGCGGCGACTTCCTCGCCGGTTGGCAGTGACTGCTGCGCGCCAAACCGTCCCACCGTGATCGCAGCCGCCGCAGTCGCAACCGGTGCGGCGTCCATAACGGTCTTTCCCCGTGAAATTGCTGCCGCAAGCGCGCCAACAAAGGCATCGCCGGCGGCCGTGGCATCAACAGTCGTTACCTGCCAGGCGGGAACATGTGCAACGCCGTCCGACGTTGCGACAAGGCTGCCCGCAGCGCCGAGCGTAAGGATGGCGGCGTGACTGACCTTGTTACGGAGCGCTTTTGCAGTTGCGCGGGCCTCATCTAAAGAGTTCACTGAGTCTCCCGTGAGAGCCTCGGCTTCCACGCGGTTTACGACCAGTACGTCCGTTGCTGCCAGCAGAGAAGCCGCAGCAGGGTTGCCGGGCGCTGCGTTTAGTACTGTCGTCATTTCGTATTCACGTGCCAGGTTGAGAGCGGCCTGTACCGTGTCGAGCGGTACTTCAAGCTGACATACGAGCGCACGGCTTTGGGCAAAGAGCGCTGTAGCGGCGGCAACGTGAGACGGCGTGAGCGCCGCATTGGCGCCGGGAGACACGGCAATCATGTTTTCACCGCGTCCGTCCACGAGAATGAGTGCCGCGCCGGTAGGGCGCACAGCATCGGTTACTATGGCGCCGACTGCCACACCGTGAGATTCTAGCTCTGCTACGCGCGCACTGCCAAACGCGTCGGTTCCGATACAGCCCATGAAGGCAGTTCGTGCGCCCAGCCGCGCCGCCGCTACCGCTTGGTTCGCGCCTTTGCCACCGCCAAGGTGCTGCAGATCATTGCCCAGCACGGTCTCACCGGCTTGGGGAAGCGTCGGCACGGGTACGACAAAGTCCGTGTTGACGCTGCCCGCAACCAAGACATCGAAGCCCTGCTGCATGTTGCCAGCGGACAGACGAGGTACCGGTCCAGGTTGGTTAGGGCTCTTCAAGACTTTCCCTTTGGGTTATGCGTGCTGGAGCAATCTGCCTCGAATGTTGCTATCAAAAAGCGAGAAATCAATTCAATGCTGCGTATTCTCACGGAGGACTTTCCACAGATATGGGATGAGCGAAAGCTGCCGCCGCCAGCGCCACGGCTGGCGCAGCAGGCGATAGCACCACTCAAGGTTCAGCCGCTGCACCCAGAGTGGGGCGCGGGCCACGGTGCCGGAAATATAGTCAAAGCTCCCGCCCACGCCCATCGCCAAGCGCGCGCCGGTGGCTTCCTGGTATTGCTGGATCCAGAAGTCTTGCGCCGGACAACCGAAGGCAACGAAGAGAACACCCGCGCCGGACTCACGGATCCGTGCGCACAGCGCGGGCGCCTGCTTGGCGTCGGGCGCGCCGACGGCTGTGCCGGCGATAACAAGATCAGGGTTTTCTCGCTGCAAGATTGCCGCTGCCTGCGCGGCAATCCCCGGTGCGGCGCCTAGCAGAAACACGGGCACCCGCTCTTGCGCGGCACGGACGCACAATTCCTGCATAAGGTCTATGCCGGTAACACGTTTCACGTTGGCGATGCCTTGTCGGCGCAAGGCCCAGACGATGCCGGCGCCGTCAGGTACGACAAAGCTGGCGTCACGTACGAGCCTACGGAAGTCAGCGTCGCGCTGGGCGTACATCACGAATTCAGGATTGAGCGTCACCACTTGATGACGGCCGGCAGTGTCGAGGAGCTGAGAGCAATGATCCACCGCCTGAGGCATAGTTACACAATCCACGCGCACGCCAAGCACCGCGGCGCTGACTGGCCTGCTATCACTTGCTCTGTCTAGGTGCTTTGAAGACTCTGTGTGAACTCCGTCCACTTCTCCTCCACAAATGCCTTGAACTGAAGAGAAAAGACTGATTCGTCGAATTGGGCGGCAGTCTGGCGGCATGATTCGGGTGAATACCGAGCAGGGTCGAAGTCCCGCAGCGCCTGTGCGAAGGCGGCTGCGGACTGCTCCGCTACGAGTACGCCGTTGACGCCTGGCTGCACGATCTCAGTCGCGCCGCCAGCGCCGAACGCGATGACCGGCTTACCCGCGCTTAACGCTTCTACCATCACGATGCCGAAGTCTTCCTCTCCGGGGAAGAGCAGGGCGCGGCACCCGGCGAGTTGTGTCAGCAACGCTTCTTCCGGCAGCCAGCCGAGCAAAGCGACATTGGCGGGAGTCGTTTTTGCCAGGCGGTCACGCAGCGGACCGTCGCCGATCACGCGCAGCGGAACGCCAGCAGCTTGGGCCGCCGCAATTGCCAGGTTGATGCGCTTATGGGCTTCCAAGCGTCCCACGTATACATAATACCCTTCATCGCGGCATGGCTGCGAGTGAAAGCGGCGCGTGGCTACCGGCGGATAGATGACGGTGGCCTCTCTGCCGTAGACGCGGCGAATGCGCGCTGCCACGGTATGCGAAATCGCTACCATGTGGTGCGGCTGTGCTGCGGCCCAGCGGTCCCAGCGCCGCAGATGCGGTCGGAGCAACGCGTCTAAGCCGCGGAGCACCCAAGGCATGCGCTGGCGGTCCGTGGCCGGCGTCAGGCCCCAGAGAAAGCGCGGCGGCGTGTAGCAGTAGCAAATGTGCAGCGTATCATTGCGTCGCGGGAGGCCCTTGGCGGCAAAGCTCGCCGAGGAGATGACAGCATCGAACGGCTCCGTGTCAAAGCTGCGGAACGCGAGCGGATAGAGGGGCGTGAGGAACTTCTGTACTCGCGCCGGATGGGGGATCCTCTGAAGAAACGAGGCGCGCACGTCCCAAGGAGCGATGTCCAGCGGAAACGTGCTGCGGTCAACGAAAGAGGTGTACACGGGCGCTTCCGGCCAGAGGCCGTGCAGAACCGCCACGGTCTGCTCGGCACCCCCCAGGGCGTAGAAGTAATCGTGCGCAAAAGCCACTCGCATGCTATCAGAAGAATCTCAGGTGGAAGCACAGCCTGTGCCGAAAAACATACCTAATGGAGGCAGAGTAGCGCTTAAGATGAGGCTATTCTATTGATCGGAACCGTCTCCGCTTACCGAGCCGTTCTGGGCTATCCGGTGTACTGTTTCAATCAAGCCTTGAACCATCTCTTCGTCAAATCCACTGGCGGTAAATCCATGAACAATGGCATTCCTATACCTCTGTAGATTCGTCAGGTAGTTGTAATCATCCCTAGAAATCGCGCCGATATAGACAGCCTGATCGAGAACGTAGCCGGGCCTTGTTATGCTCGGGTTTGAAACCCCCTCCGCTTCGACCAGTGCTCTTATGACAGCCTCGCAAGCTGACCATGCGAGCAAGAATGCGGCCTCAGGAAAGCCGGCTCTAAGAGAGTTTTCCGCTTCAACGGCTCTACTCTTTGTCTCATCGCCAATGAAGGGTCGAGCACCAGCAGGCGAATCGAGTTTTTCTGGCTCACCTACTAGCAGCAACTCGAAACTCCAGCCAGGCTTGGTTTCAACAATTTGGGCGAGCTCGCCAATTCGAGGCTCAGCGGCGAGAGAGGAACGGGACTTGACCGCAACTATCCTTGCCTCATCATCTCTTTTCGCAATTAGGTCCGCCCTAAACCCAGGTAGGAAGTCGAGTGACACCTCTACCGAGACCTCGTATCCTTTCTTGCGATATTCTGCCGCAGTCTTTTGGATCAATAGGGTCTCTGCAGCGGTAGCATTCTTTATCAAGGTAACACCTCCTGGCTAGACGCATCTCTAATGTTGATGTAAAGGAATTGACCGGAGTCTCCGAGCCTGGTGCTTAGGAGGGCTGAGGGGTTCTGAATTTGTAAATTAGAATTCAGGTCTCTCTTGCGGCAAACCAAGTCAGACACTTGGCGGTCATCGATATAGATAAGCCCTTTCATTGCATCAAGGATTGGCTTGGTTATGTTATCGACGTCAGGGGGTGGATCTATGTAGAAATAAGTAATGGATACTATAACCCCTCCGGAAAACGGGGTTCCAATCCCCCATCGCTTTTTTGCGGCATTCCTCACCGAGTTCTTCCACTGCCGTAATCCCATTCTGTTTTTAGTTTGTTGGGATATGGGAGGTCCACCTACGACGAATTCAAACTGCATCGGCATGTTTGTTGGAGCTAGTTCCCGTCAGTTGCGAGTTACGCTCAACAAGCCCAACTCACCCTATGCACTGCCCAAGTGACCGCAGAAAACCTTCTGGGCACTTGTCTGCAGTATACAACACAGTGTGTCATGATCCCTTATCCCAATAGAAGAAATCTCAATTGCGCTTACGGAAGTGCCAGTCTCGAATATTGTAAGGAGGCCAAAGACACTTGAATGCTCAGGCGAGACCGCCTTCCCGGTGTTAGCACTGCTTACAAGATGGTACTTTCGCTTTAAGCTTAAGCCCTGAACATTCATGCTGTGGTATTGGTTACATCGATGCGACTTGCTACACAAAGCCAGTCATAGAGATGAATTCCGGCTTAGCTCTCTTGACGAGTGCATGGTTGCAGGATAATATAAAGAAAAATCACTTCAACTATAATTGATATATATGTGAGGTGAGGGGTAACGTTCATCTAGGAGACGTAATGCAATCGGTTCGTGAACTCAGCAGACAGTTGCGTGCGCTTGCCAGCCGTTCGCGCCTGGAGATTTTACAGCTCTTGGCCGCCAAGGAGGCGATGACGGTGACCGAATTACGCGAGCAGGTGCGCATCAGCCAGCCGCTGCTCTCTTGGCACTTGAGCATTCTGCGGCGCGCTGGATTGGTAGACGCAACCAAGGACGGTCGGCAGGTCTATTACGCGGTCAATCGTACCGGATTCCAGCAAGTCTCTCAAAGGCTGGATGAATTGCTTGGAGCGGAGCCGGACGCGGATCCGGCACTTGCGGAGCAAGCTGCCAGTTCGTCTTGAGGCGCTCGAACCGACCATGCTTAGAGTATGAATGGGTGCGGCAGGGAGGCTGCACACCGCAGGAAGTTAGCAGGAAGTAGTGTAACAGCGGTAGGGAGAGTTGAACCGGTGAGTAGTAAGGTACGGGTAGCGATTGTTGGAGTAGGAAACTGCGCGTCGTCTTTGATTCAGGGCGTGCACTATTATCGAAACGCAGCGGACACGGACTTTGTGCCCGGTCTCATGCACGTGCGTCTGGGTGACTATCATGTGAGCGACATTGAGTTTTCTGCCGCCTTTGACGTTGACGAGAATAAAGTTGGCAAAGACCTGGGCGAGGCGATTTGGGAAGCGCCCAATAACACGATCAAGTTTTCTGAGGTAGAGCCTCTTGGCGTGCCGGTGCATCGGGGCATGACCCATGACGGCATCGGCCAGTACCTCAGCGGCGTGGTAAACAAGGCGTCAGGCTCGACCGACGATATCGTCAACATCCTGAAGGAGACCGGCACGGACGTTCTCGTGAGCTACCTGCCCGTAGGCAGTGAAGAGGCCACGAAGTGGTACGTGGAGCAGGTCCTGCAGGCCGGTTGCGCATTCGTCAATTGCATACCGGTCTTCATCGGCCGCGAGCCCTATTGGCAGCGGCGCTTCCATGAAGCGGGAGTGCCGATTGTGGGCGATGACATCAAGTCACAAGTGGGAGCGACCATCGTCCATCGCGCGCTGGCGAGGTTGTTCCGAGAGCGCGGTGTGCGCCTGGAAGAGACCAGCCAACTCAACGTAGGTGGCAACACTGACTTCCTCAATATGCTCGAGCGTGCGCGTCTGAGCTCCAAGAAAGAGTCTAAGACGAACGCGGTAACCTCACAGTTGGACTACGATCCCGGCGCGGACAACGTTTATATTGGCCCTAGCGACCACGTGCCGTTCTTGGAGGACCGCAAGTGGGCGTACATCTACATGAACGGTCGGGCCTTTGGCGACGTGCCGTTGCGCGCCGAACTCAAACTGGAAGTCTGGGATTCACCCAATTCAGCAGGCGTGGTGCTCGATGCCGTGCGTCTGGCCAAGATCGGGCTCGATCGGGATTTGAGCGGCACGCTCGTTGCGGCGTCGGCCTACTTGATGAAGTCGCCGCCAGAGCAAATCGCTGACGAACGGGCGCGCGCGATGTTGGAAGATTTCATTGCAGGATCCGGCGACGATGCGGATCACGTGCTTCAGGGTGCGGAGTAGTTTACTTCGAGTTAGTGGGATGTCAGTTGGCAACCTCTTGGGACGACTCTTACTACGATTGGGGGCCGCACTAGACGGCGCTCTGCCGCAGACTGCCAAGTATCGCATCGCGAGTGCGCTGGCGGGCGTGGTCTTTGTGGCGTGGCAGACCGGCCGAGAGAACGCGATAGACAATATGTCCCATGTCTTGGGGAAACCGGCGCAGCATCCTGAGACGCAACGCGTTGCCAAGAAGTCCATGGAGAACTATAGCTGGTATCTTGCGGACTTCCTGAGCTGGATGCGGATGACCCCCAAGCGACTGCAAAGTCGTGTCCGGGAGTTCAACGGAGAAGAGCACATTGCCGAAGCCTTGCAAGCGGGGAAGGGCGCTATATTCGTTTCCGGACACTTCGGCCTTTGGGACTTGGGCGGCGCGATGCTCGCGCAACGGTTCCCCGTGCTGATACCGGTTGACGAACTGCAAAACGGAGCCATGAATTGGATTGCGTGCAGAGTGCGGGAGCGCTTGGGGATTGATACGGTCCCCGCAGAGATTGGACTGCGCGCCATGTTGCGGCAATTGCAGTCTAACCGCGTCGTAGGACTTCTGTTTGACCGGCCGATGACTGGGCGTGGCGTTCCGGTCACGTTTTTCGGCAGCCGGGCACACTTGCCCTCCGGTCCCGCCGCACTTGCCCTGCGCACCGGCGCGCCGCTGGTGATGTGTCAGTGCCTGCGACTTAGGAACAACGGATTGTCTGTCACCGTTTACCCGCCGATATACGCCGTACCCAGCGATGACGAAAAGCAGGACATTCAGAAGACAATGCAGCAACTCACGGATCAACTGGAGGAAGTTATCCGTTCGTGTCCGGAACAGTGGTATATGTTTCGTGCAATGTGGCCGCAGACCACGACTGCCGGGTTACCTACTGAAGGTTGAGCTTGAGGGGAAGGGCCAAGCGGATGCGCAGGACACCGGAAGAGTTTTCAACCCCGCCTGAGATGAGCAAAGCGGACTTGCACATTCATACCAAGGCGAGCGACGGCACATTTACACCCTATGAGATGCTCGAGTATGTCAGTGCCGAGACCGATATATCTGTCCTTGCCGTCACGGACCACGACGAGATTGACGGGGCATTGGAGGCCGCCGCCCTCGCCGATCAGTTCCCAGGTGTAGACGTTATTCCCGGCATCGAGGTGTCTACGTTCGACGGACACCTTATTGGCCTATGGGTTGAGACGGCGTTTCCTGTGCTCCGCAGCGCTGAATGGACGATTGACGCCATCCGGGAGCAAGGCGGATTGATCGTTGTGCCGCACCCGATGTCCTGGTTGACCCTCAGCTTCAGACCGTTCACGTTCAGACGGCTGGAGAGGAAAGGGTATCATTTTGATGCGATTGAGGTCATGAACGCCAGTCCGGCCGGCAAGATGAGCTACGAGAAGGCACTTGAGATCCAGCAAAGATTGGGCGTTCCCCAGGTCGGCGGAAGTGATGCCCACATCTTGGAGGGCATCGGTAAAGCGCACACCCTCTTTCCTGGAAACACGGCTGAAGACTTGCGGGAAGCGATTAATCAGAATACGACCCTGGCGCGCGGTGGCTATTTCGACCTTGATGAGTCGATGCTCTATTTCCGGCGCAAGATGCGGCGCTATGCAGACTGGCTGGGACAGACGCTTGTGCCCGGCAAGTGAGGCGAAGCATGAAGATTGCCCTTGTTTCACCTTACGATTATGCCTACCCAGGCGGCGTGACTGAGCACATCAGTCACCTCAATGCCCAATTCCAAGGTATGGGGCACGAGGTCCGCATACTGGCCCCCTCCTCTCAATCGGAGGATGAGTTGCCCTATGACAACCTGTACCGGGTGGGGAAGACCATTGTCAGGGTTCCTACCAACGCCTCTGTTGCCCGCATTTCACTCTCGCTTACGCTCTCCCGCCAGGTGAAGGAAATCCTCGCTAACGAGCGCTTCGACATAGTGCACCTGCACGAGCCGCTCGCCCCTGCCTTGCCCATCACGGTGCTCCGTCACTCCCGCACGGTAAACGTGGGAACTTTTCACACGTACCGACGCTCGCATTTCGCCTATCTCTACGGCAAGCCGTTGTTGAAGCGGTATTTCAACCGTTTGCAGGGGCGGATTGCGGTATCCGAGGCGGCGCGCCAGTTAATTGAACGCTACTTTCCCTCGCAATACCGCATCATTCCCAATGGCATCGACATGCAGCTCTTCCAGAGCGCCCTGCCTCCTTTCTCCGAACTCGATGACGGCAAGCTAAATGTGTTGTTTGTGGGGAGGCTGGAGAAACGCAAGGGCCTTACGTACCTTCTGCAGGCACTGCGTAGAGTGCAGGATAGCGCGAGCCAAGACGTTCGCCTTGTAGTTGTCGGAGCGTTCACTGAAGAACAGCGTGCGGAAAGCGAGAAGAGAGTGGCACAGCTTGGGCTGTCAAATGTGCTTTTCGTCGGTTTTGTGAGTAGAGAAGACAAGGTGCGATATTACAAGTCGTGCCATGTCTTCTGCGCGCCGTCGACGGGCGGCGAAAGTCAAGGAATCGTCTTGCTGGAGGCAATGGCGGCCGGCAAACCGGTCGTGGCATCGGACATCGAGGGCTACCACGGCGTGTTAGAAGGCACCGGAGCCGGTGCGTTAGTACCCCCGGAAGATGACGCGGCCTTGGCCCGTGAACTAATGCGCTTTCTCGACAACGAGTCTCTGCGCCTGGAGACCGGCGCAAAGGGCTTAGCTGCGGCGCAAGATTACTCTTGGGAGAAGATCGCGACGCAACTGGCTGCATTCTATGAAGAGACGATAATGAGGACGAGGCCGCGCAGCCGCCGCTTTGACTGGGCAAGTATCGAGCGGAGAAGGAAGGATAGAGCACAGTGAGCTTAGAGTGCAGTCGGCGCGTGGGCATGCGGCGCACGCTAGCGAAGAGAGACACGTCATGATTCATCCCGGCGTCCGCGCCTGGGCGCAAACGGCCATGGAAGCATTGGTGCGTCCGTTGGCCCGGCTTGGGGTGCAGCCGAACACAGTTACGACCGTTGGCTTCCTTCTCAGCCTGGTGGCGGCCGCGGCAGTCTGGCAAGGTGCTTGGCCGTGGGGGGCGATCCTGGTGCTCGTTGCGAGCGCTTTCGACATGTTGGATGGCGCACTGGCCCGGGTGAGCGACGGAGGCACTACCTTTGGGGCGTTCTTCGACTCTACCCTGGACAGGCTTGCGGAAGCTGCGGTGTGTTTCGGGTTGATCGGTTACTTTCTGGGCCGGCAAGACGATCTTACCGTGCTGGCCGCGGTGCTCATGCTCATTGGGTCACAGATGGTGAGTTACACCCGCGCCCGGGCGGAGGGGCTGGACCTGTCGTGCACCGTGGGCTGGTTTCAACGCCCTGAGCGCGTCATCGCGCTCGGCGTGGCGCTGCTGTTCCCCGTGGAAATGGTTATTGTTCTGAAAATCGTCATCTGGCTGCTGGCTGTACTCACCCTGTTCACGACCGCTCAGCGCGTCTTCCACGTTTGGCACCAGTCCCGTCAAGAAGAAGAGTAGGCATGCCGCACCCGCAAGACATCGTCCTGACGGACTTAACGAGGAATTAGTACCCTTATAGAGAGATCAGGTGGCGGCCCCGGAGAGGTTTCCGGCTGCGCTGCGCAACTCTTCCGCTCTGTCCGTCCTCTCCCACGGCGCATCGATGTCGGAACGGCCAAAGTGGCCGTAGGCAGCGGTCTGTCGGTATATGGGACGCCGCAGGTCGAGATCGCTAATTATAGCGGCTGGCCGCAGGTCGAAGTGATCGCGAATTAGGGTGACTAATTCGTCTTCAGAGATCCTTCCCGTGCCGAAGGTTTCTACCATGGTGGAAACGGGATCCGCCGTGCCGATGGCGTAAGCGATCTGAATCTCACAACGGTCTGCCAAGCCGGCCGCGACGATATTCTTAGCCACGTAGCGCGTGGCATAGGCGGCGGAGCGGTCCACCTTGGTGGGGTCTTTGCCGGAAAAGGCGCCGCCGCCGTGGCGTGCCATACCGCCGTACGTATCGACGATGATCTTGCGACCTGTCAGGCCGGCATCACCTTCGGGGCCGCCGGTGACGAATCTGCCCGTCGGGTTGATCAGGAAGCGGGTACTCTCGTCGAGCAATGCGCTTGGTATTACGGCCCGTGCGCACTGTTCAATGAGATCGTGTCGAATAGTCACCTGATCGACGTCCGGATCGTGTTGCGCGGCTAGCACGACAGTATCAACGCGCACCGGTTTGCCATAACTGTACTCGACTGTGACTTGCGACTTGCCATCGGGGCGGAGATACGAAAGCGCTCCGTCTTTGCGGAGCGCTGCGAGTTTTCGGGTAAGATTGTGAGCCCACATAATGGGCGCGGGCATCAATTCAGGCGTCTCATTGCTCGCGTAGCCGATCATCATGCCCTGGTCCCCGGCGCCGGCTTTATCCACCCCTAGTGCAATGTCAGATGACTGTTCTCTTACTGAAACTGTCACTGTGCACTTTTCGTTGTCTAAGCCATAGTCGCTCGAGGTGTAGCCGATTTCTCCGGCAACAGCGCGGGCTACCTTGGCAATTTCCACGTTAGCCTTGGCCGTAATTTCACCGAGCACCACAATCAAATCTGCTGTGGTTGCCGTTTCGCACGCAACTCTCGCTTCGGAATCTTGGCCGATGAAAGCATCCAGCACCGCGTCCGAGATCGCGTCGCACATCTTGTCGGGGTGCCCCTCCGTCACTGACTCCGATGTGAATAGAACCTTTGCTGATGAGCCAATGCCCAGACTCATGGTTGTCTCCTTCTGTCCTCACGTTCCTGATCGGTTGATTGCTACGCCGTGCTGGCGCGTAGCCGCAATTGCTATGTTCCTTCTTCCCACGATGACAGATACTTCTCTTGCTCCGGCGTAAGCGCGTCAATTGTGAGCCCCATGGCAGCGAGCTTAAGACGCGCCACACTGGCATCGATTTCCGTAGGTACAGTATAGACGCGATTTTCGAGTTGCGCATGGTTCTGCACGACATATTCCGTGCTCAGCGCTTGGTTGGCGAAGCTCATGTCCATGACGCTTGCGGGATGCCCTTCCGCGCCGGAGAGATTGACCAGGCGTCCGTCACTGAGCAGCGAAATGCGGTTGCCGTTGGCCAACGTGAATTCCTCCACCTGCTCGCGTACAATTGCCGACGAAGCAGCAAGATCGCGGAGCGCCGGAATGTTGATCTCCACGTTGAAATGGCCGGCGTTGGCCACGATGGCGCCGTCCTTCATGACGGCGAAGTGCTCCCGGTCAAGCACGTGCGCATTGCCGGTTACGGTGATGAACACGTCTCCTCTCGCTGCGGCATCCAGCAACGGCATGACCTGGAAGCCGTCCATGGCAGCCTCCAGCGCGTAGAGAGGGTTCACCTCGGTCACGATCACGTTGGCGCCCGCGCCTTTCGCGCGCGCGGCGATGCCGCGCCCGCACCAACCGTAACCGCAAACGACTACGGTGTGACCGGCGAGCAGGACGTTCGTCAGGCGCAGGATGCCGTCCAGGCTGCTCTGGCCCGTGCCATAGCGGTTATCGAAGAGGTGCTTGGTATTGGCTTCATTGACGGCAACAATGGGATACCGCAGCACCTTGTTCTCCTCCATGCTGCGCAGCCGGATGACACCGGTCGTTGTCTCCTCTGTGCCGCCCAGCATGTTGCCAAGAAGCTCAGATCGTTCCTTGTGCGCAACCGTGACGAGATCGCAGCCGTCATCCATGGTGATGTGCGGCTCATGGTCTAGGGCCGTGGCAATGTGACGGTAGTACGATTGCTCGTCCTCGCCCTTGATGGCGAACGTCGGAATACCAAAGTCTTCCACCAGCGACGCGGCAACGTCGTCTTGCGTTGAGAGCGGATTCGATGCGCAGAGCACGGCATCTGCGCCGCCCTCTTGGAGTGTGCGCATAAGATTCGCGGTCTCGCTGGTGACGTGCAGGCACGCGGCAATCCGCACGCCGGTCAGCGGTTTCTCATCCGCGAAACGTTCGCGGATGAGTTGCAGCACCGGCATCATGCGGTCGGCCCACTCGATGCGCAGCTTGCCATGGGTGGCGAGACCCTTGTCCTTCACATCACTATTGATTGTTGCAGTTGCCATGTATGCTCTCCTTCTGAAACTGCTCTTAGTCGAGTCTTTCGAAATGGGTGAACGAAGCAAATTCCTGATAGCGCTTCTGCACGTCTGGGAACGTCACACTCTTCAGACGATCGACACTAAAGTCCTCCACCGTGAATGAGGCTATCACGCTGCCGTGAATGAGCGCGCGGTGTAGCTCTCGCGCCGTTATCTTTCTCTGCCTCGCAATATAGCCGAGGAACCCGCCGGCAAAGGAGTCGCCAGCGCCGGTGGGGTCCACCACGTCTTCCAGCGGATAGCCGGGAGCGTAGTAATACCCTTCCTTGGTGACCAGCGCCGCGCCGTGCTCGCCTTTCTTGACGATGAGCGCGCGCGGGCCCAACGCAAGCATTTGTCGTGCGGCCTTCAAGAGACTGTGTTCGCCGGTATACTGGCGCAGTTCCTCGTCATTGATCATGACAAGGTCGCTACGGCGCATGACCGCAGTCAGTTCGTCATGTTGCGTCTCGATCCAGTAGTTCATGGTATCCAATACCGTTAGAGAAGGCTGTTTCATCTGGTCGAGCGTGCGCAACTGGATGGTCGGATCCACGTTGGCAAGAAACACAAACGGCGTCTCGCGGTAGGCTACCGGCAAGGTTGGATTAAAGGTGGCGAGGACATTGAGTTCGGTGGCGAGGGTGTCTCGCGTGTTCATGTCGAAGTGGTATTTGCCGGCCCAATGGAAGGTCTTGCCCTCCTGTATCTCCAGACCTTGCAGGTCGAATTGCTTCTGCCTAAGAAAGTCCTTGTACTTTTGGGGAAAGTCCTCACCGATCACGCCGACGATCTGCACCGGTATATAGAGACTGCCGGCAGTGGCGGCATAGACGGCAGAACCGCCAAGGACGCCCGCAACTGACGCAAAAGGCGTAACAATGTCGTCGGTGGCGACGGTGCCTACGATCAGCATGCTCATGTCGCTGCTACGTGCCTCCACTAAGGTGATACTCACGCAACCTGTGCTGCTGGCAGGCAAGAATAACTCCCTCTCCCTGGGGAGAGGGCCGGGGTGAGGGGAAATCGGTGCCGATCCAGTTCAAGTCCAACTGCTTGGCAGAGTTTTGCAGTGGCTTCCACCAAGGAAGAGAGGTGTATGGCAGCCACACAGCGGTATCGTTCATGGCTTTAGGATATATCCGTTTGTCTCTCTCGGTTCTAGATGTATTTGCCGACAATCAGATCTAGCGTAGCACGCTGGGCGGCCGGAATGCTGTCCGGCGCGGTGATGATGGCGTTGGCAAGCGCCTCAGGACATTGACAGGCGCTGCGCTCATCCGGCAGCGCGGTGATGGCGCGCCGCACGATCTCCTTGGCGTGATCGACATTCTGTTGCAGGTTTTCAATTACCATCTCTACCGTAACCTCGCCGGCTGTTTCGTGCCACACGTCGTAGTCCGTGACACAGGCGAGCGTGGCGTAACAGATTTCCGCCTCCCGCGCCAGCTTGGCTTCCGGCACCGCCGTCATACCGATCACATCCATACCCCAACTGCGGTAGACTTCTGACTCGGCCTTTGTTGAGAACTGCGGGCCCTCAATGCAGATGTACGTGCCGCCGCTGTGCATTGCGATGCCGAGCGCTTGGCCGGTCTCAAAGAGCGTGCTGCTGAGCACCGGGCAGAACGGTTGGGCAAAGCCGACGTGGGCCACGATGCCGTCGCCAAAGAACGTACTCACACGTCGTTTCGTGTGATCGTACAGTTGATCCGGCACCAGTATGTGCTGGGGGGCGAGTTCTTGACGCAGTGAGCCGCACGCGGAAATCGAAATGAGGAACTCGACGCCGAGGCGTTTGAACCCAAAGATATTGGCGTGGGCATTCAGGTCACTGGGTTGGATGTAATGTCCGCGGCCATGCCGGGGCAAGAAAGCCAGAGGGACGCCGTGCAACGTGCCCAACGTATACGCATCGCTCGGCGGTCCGAACGGGGTGGCAATGTGCACGTCCCGACGGTCTTGCAAACCTTCGATGTCGGCAAAGCCCGTGCCGCCGACGATGCCGACTCTGGCCGTCGCTTGCGTCCTCATCAGGTCGCTTGCATCCCCATCAGACTGGAGCTCTTTCTCTTTTTGCGTACTGGATGATCTCACTGCCAATTGCTCACGCTGCTCTTTCCTCTCGGTCGAAAACGGACTGTAGCAAGGCCACCTGCGTGCTGACATCCCGGCGCAGAAGGCGTGGCTACACCAAGATTAAACAAAACACCTTCCCGTGTGGGCACGGGAAGGTTTGGGGAGGCAATTGCTTTAGGATACGGCCCCTCCCCGTTTGTCTTTGCCGATCGGCCTGTCCCAAGCTACATAATGAGCGACGTGCCTCGAGGCTAGCCTCGAGCGACTACCGTCGTGCTGCTGCAGGACTGATCAGACTTGGACCTGGCTCTCCGCTCGTTCCGGCTGCAACTCCGGTTGCGGCTCCGGCAGCGGCTCTGGCTCGGGTTGCTCGGTGGCGTGCAGTCCGTGCAGCCGCGTTTGCGCGTCTTCGGCGATACTGCGGCCGCGCTCCACGAAGCCCGCAGTGCTCTCACGCGCGCGCCCAACCGCGTCTTCAGCGCCTCGCTTGAGGTCATCCGTCTTCTTGCCAAGGAGTTCGCGGGTCTCTTCCCCGCTCTGGGGCGTCAGCAGCAGTGCCATGACCACACCGCACAGCGCGCCAAACGTCAAGCCGAATATGAAACTTCCCGTATTCTTGGGCATTCCTTGCCTTCCTGTGCTCAAATGTGCCTACAAAGGCCCTAAAACTAGCTCTCTATACTTAAATTGTATCAACTGCGCACGTAATCCGCAATATACAGCAGCGTAATACATGCGGCCGAAGCTTCCGCCGCGTGGAGCAGCCCCACCGGTGGAAAGATGGCTCCTATGTATTCCGCTGCGAGATGACCCAACCAGAATCCCGCAAGCCCAATTCCCAAGTACCAGAACGTCGTGCGGTCGCCCCGCCCAAAGAAGACATGGTAGGCAGTCGACTCGAGGCTTCCTAACAAGAAGCCAAGAGCCACCACTGGCGGCACGAGGGCGAGATAGTCGCCGAGTGTGTGCGAAAAGATCTCAACGTCAAGCAAGTTCATCGTAGGGTCAACCGGCAGAATCTAGCGTCATTGGCGGTGAGACGCAGACGTTGGCTACCGCCAAGCACGTCGCTGGTTAATTCAAGACAAGCCGCTGCTTTCAAAAGTGACGGCTGTTTCTGCGCGCAAGGCAGGGACGGTACTCTCCAAGATCTCAAGCGCAGCAGCGATGTCCGCATGGGAGGTGTCTTTGCCCAGGCTGAAGCGGAGTGCGCTGGCCGCCACTTCATCCGACTTGCCGAGTGCGCGCAGCACGTGTGAGGGTTCGACGGTGCCGGACGTACACGCCGCGCCGTTGGAGACATCCATGCCGGCCAAGTCCAGGCGCAGAAGGAGAATCTCGTTCGAGACACCGGGAAACGAAACGTTGGAAATGTTCGCGACCCGCCGGGTAGGGTGTCCGTTTTTCTGCGCCCAGGGTAGACGGGTCTCGATACCTTGCTCCAGCCGCTCGCGCAGCGCTTGGGCATGCGCGACGCGATCGGCGCGCTCTTCATGGGCGATGTGGAGCGCTGCCGCCATGCCGACAATTGCGGCGACGTTCTCAGTACCGGGCCGTTGCTCACGTTCCTGCCCGCCGCCCGCCATCAGTGGTTGAAACGGTAGGCCCTGGCGCAAGACGAGCAACCCGACACCCTTCGGCCCATAGCACTTGTGGGCCGTGAGCGAGAGCGCATCCACGCCCCAAGTGGCAACGCTTACCTCAAGATTGCCCATGGCTTGGACCGCGTCGGTGTGCATTGGAACGTCACGACTCCGGCAAATTGACGCGATCTCCGGGACAGGCTCGACGGTGCCGATTTCGTTGTTAACCGCCATAATGGAGACGAGTACTGTGTTGTCTGAAAGAGCCGCTGCCACGGCGTGCGGGTCCACCAGGCCGTACGCGTCAACTGGCAGATACGTGACGCGGAAGCCTTCCGCTTCAAGCTGGGCGCACGCATGGAGCACAGCGTGGTGCTCGATCTGGCTGGTGATGACGTGGTTGCCCCGTCCGGCGGCGCGTTGCGCGCGGGCAATGCCGAGTACGGCGCAATTGTCACTCTCGGTGCCGCCGCTTGTAAAGAGAATCTCGGTGGGTTGACACGCCAGCGTGGACGCGATTTGCTCTCGGGCGTCCTCTAGCGCGCGCCGGGCGCGCCGTCCGGTCGCATGCAGGCTGGAAGGGTTGCCATAGACGTCGGTAAGGTACGGGAGCATTGCCTCCACGACGCGCGGATCAAGCGGGCTCGTGGCGGCATAGTCCAGATAGATTCTGCGCTGTGGCATCACATTCACGGTATCAGAAGTCGAAGCCGTAGGACGCTTACGCGAGCTTTGCGTGTCTGTCTCGGTCTGGAGAGAGGGCGTGAGGGCGGGTCGGCTTGGTGACGTTCAGTGAGATTGCTTAGTACATGTAAGAAGACATGGGTAAAGTACGTTCATACTATAGCATGAACTCGTTGTCTCGTGTTTGCATAGGCTGGGCCGAGCGGAGCGTCGGTGGGATTGTCGATGTTGCGGCAAAAGGATAGGCTGCCTATCAGCCAAGCTCGGCAAAACTGAGTGTAAGGACAGAGGAAAATATGCGAAAGTTTGTCATTGCCGGAAACTGGAAGATGAACAAGACCCTTCCTCAAGCCGTCGCGCTCGCAAGCGACATGAGAGAGGGACTGCGCGCGCTGGAGGAAATCGACGTGATTATTTGTCCGCCGTTCCTTGCGCTTGCTGGGGTGCGGGATGCCGTGCAGGAGACCACAATCGCCGTGGGTGCGCAGAACATGCATTGGGAAGTCGAGGGTGCGTATACGGGTGAAGTATCGCCGCGGATGGTGCAGGATCTTTGCACCCATGTGATCATCGGCCACTCTGAACGGCGGAGCCACTTTGGCGAAACTGACACCATGGTTAACCATAAAGTCGTGGCGGCGATCGCGCACGGGCTGACCCCTATCGTCTGCGTGGGTGAGACCGACGACGAGAACCGCGCGGGAAAGACTCAGGAAGTGCTGGATCGCCAAGCCACGCAGGCGCTTGCAGGGCTATCCGCTCAACAGGCCGCGGCGGCAATCGTGGCGTATGAGCCGGTGTGGGCCATTGGCACCGGCCGCGCCGCATCGCCGGCAGAAGCGAACGACACGAGTGGTCTCGTGCGCGAAGTGATTAGCCGTGAGTGCGGTACGCCAACGGCTGCGGCCATCCGCATCCTGTATGGCGGCAGCATCAATCCCGGTGTTTGGCCTGACATCATCGCACAGCCGGAAGTCGACGGCGGACTGGTGGGCGGAGCGAGCCTGATCGCGGATGACTTTGTATCCCTCGCAAACCAGACCCGCGCCGCTCACGCTGCGAGCTTGGGGCGCTAGACCGCCGTCAGCCCTTGTGGCTGCGGCTGTTCGATGGTGTACGTCTTAGCGCTTGCTCTGGCTTGATTGCTTGGCTGAGACCGAGAGCCGGGTGCTTGGCCGGAAGCGATTATGCGCGGCAGCGCCAGCTAACCCGCTTCGATGCGCAACACTGCAAACTGCGAGGGCGCCAGCGTGGTAATGATCAGGTTGTCGCGGGTACGGGCGGGTAGACCTTGCCAAACTTCTTCCGCGAGCAGCCTCGCGTCGCCGTTGGACGCTGCGGCCACCTCGACCAAGATGTCCTGATCATATTCGGCCCCGTTGAGCAGAAGCAAGAGCATAGACCCTGAACCCGTGTACCAGTACCCGTACAACGTGCTGGGTGGCTGTACTACGAGGCGTTCCTGTACTATCCAGTACGGATGCCAGGATGCATTGCCAAAGCCCAGGCTCTTGCGCAGTTCTTCCAAGCGGTCTAGCTCTGCGAAAGGAGCAAAAGGCGCTAATTCTTCCGGCCACAGTGAGGTATTGTGCACCGCCGCCAATCCGAAAAGCTCTTGGTCGGTCGTCAATTCTTCGCGCTCATAACCCCCAGCACCAACGCTGAAGAGTGTATCGGACGTAGGCACTTGGAAGACTGTTGGTACCCTGTGAGTCACGTCGCCGTAGAGGTAGGGTACTTCCTCAGGTTGCCAGCGTTTGGCAAGCGCTTCGTCACTGACACCGCGAACGGCAATAGACCGGTAGCCGTTGAGTCCTGTTATCAGCAGATCTGCATAGCTGTGAATCATGCTCCAGGGCATTGGCGAGTGTGCTATCACGATGCCGTCTTCATCTCTCTCGCGCAGACCGCCGTGGAAGAGCGCGTAAAGCCGCCGCAAGAGATCGCGCCGGCCCTGGATGTCCAGTGCAGCCCTGGCGCCTGCACTGCGTTCATTTTGGAGCATCTCCCGTACCGTCGGCTCGCCGATGAGCACATTCACGCCGTCTATTTGAAACTCCTCGGCAAATGCGCGCACAGCCAGTTCGAAATACTCTGCCGTAGCTTCTGTGTGAAACATTGCCGAGACCTGATTAGCAGGTGCTCGCGACACGTTAATTACATCAGTATTGATGGGCCGCGGCATGTCTGTTAGTAACTCTGCTGCTCCGGGGGCATCGAAGGAAAGTGTATCGGCGGAAATGGTGGGAATCACCATCAGGCCGGTGTCGTGGGTAAGGCCTACCAGGTCGTGAAACGCGTCTTCATGCTTCGCGCTCGCGAAGTGCGGAAACCCCGGCACGTCCGACCAGCCTTCTTCCAGGATGATTGCCTGGGTGCCTTGATCACGCAGGGACTCAAGCGTGCTGCGCGTATCGCCGGTCGTGCGCATGGGAAATTGTGTCACCATGCGGCTGTCTTCCGGCCACCACTCGGCGCGCGCAGGCTTGATGGCGCTTCTCCGGCTCTCAGGTGGCCGTACGGGAGTCGGCTGCAAGCCAAAATCGAGATGCACCGTGTCGGGCATGTCGAGCGGCGCGGTGATGAAGTCCACCAGAAGGCGCATGGCTCCCTCTACCGGCCGCAACTGTATTTGGATTGCGGGTTCCTGGCGCTGCTGGTCAGCCAATTGCTCAGTGAACCAGACAATGCCCTGGTCAGGATTTCCCACCCAGAATAGCGGCGTGATTTCCCCCGACCAGCCGTTATCGGGAATGCGGCCGCCTCCCCAAATGGCCTGTCGTCCCTCTATCAATCTGCCGATTTCCAGTGAGGAGTAGGTGAGGGTGGCAGCGCCCAACAGGTGATGCGCGTAGTGGGTAGTCTCGTCACGGAGAATTGGCACGTCGAGCAAAATGGAGTCAATGGTAACGATGCCTTGTGGGATGAGGCTTACGCGAAAGCGGCACGTGCCGTCGTAACTGATGGTTACACGCGTCTGCGCAATCAGATCACCTGCGTTGCCTCGCGCCAGCAACTCTACCTCCGCGGCGTCCACCGAGATCGTGCGCGCGCGCTGCCAGACAAGCAATTCGTCCTGGACGCGGATATCGAGATTGATAGCGTCGAAGAGGAATTCGGGGCCGTTGACTTCTAGACTGGTTGGAAACGGACCGGCATCGAAGCGATAGCGGTGGCCGGCAACTTCAATCGCCGTGCCGCGCACAACCATTGGCACCCAGGGCGGCGGCAATGGCGCCGCGGCCAAGCCCTGCTGGATAGACTTTAGCGGGTCGCGGCCGCGGGCCGGCCCGCCGCAGGCGGCCAAACCGAGCGCAGCACCGCTGACGATCAATTCGCGACGGCTTAATTGAGGTGGTCGTTTCATCGGCTAAATCCACTATGCGCTTCCGCAGAATGCGGTCAGTAGCCTTAAGGTCTATGGGGTGGATGCGGGAATACTCAGGCAGTCATATGCATAGGGCGGTATGGTGTCAAAAACTGCCCAAATGCCTACTAATCCGACCCTTGCTCCCCGGGCAATTCGAAGTTCAACTGCCAGTGGATGCCGAACTTGTCGGTGCATGACCCGAAGTAAGCGCCCCAGAACATATCTGCCAGCGGCATGTTGACCGTCCCGCCTTCGGAGAGTTTGCCGAATATTTCATCAGTTTCTTCTCTGCTGGCGGGCGTATAGGAGAGTGAGACATTGTTGCCGGGTGTGAGCGCCTGGGGATAGTTCGAAGGCGTGTCGCTGCCCATCAGGATGCTATCGCCGAGTGAAATCGTTGCATGCATGATCCTGTCACCGTCTGACTCGGGTACTCCCATGTCACCCGGACCGTCGGCAAATGTTTGAACGATCAGATACTCGCCGCCAAAGACGGATCGGTAGAAATCGAAGGCTTCGCGGCAGTTGTCTTCGAATGTTAGATACACATTTAGTGGCATGAAGTCCTCCAATCCACTGATTCTGCGCCCGCAAAGCGTCTGCCTGTATGGGCTGTAATCGGCTGGTTGGGGCAACGCAGCACTTCACGGGTTGGCAAAACGTGCTGCCTGCCCCTTAGATTCAGTCTACCGCAAATGTAGCCGCCGTGGTTGAGAGCGATCCCTGTAGATGCCGCTTGTGCGCATGGACGCCATGCAGGGCGTGGCTTAGAATAGGAGCACCCTATTCTAATCACAGTGCAGTGTTGCACTCTTGAAACATGCAACAAAGGAGTATGCGCAATGTCCGATCAAACTCAGACGGAATCTTCCTACACCATGGGCTATGGGGAAGAGTTCTTACAAATGCTAGATAGGCGCAGTGCTCAAACCAACGCTGCGCGGCTTCTTCCCCACCTCACGCCGGGCCAGCGGCTTCTGGATTTCGGTTGTGGCCCGGGAACGATTTCAGTTGGTCTCGCCAAGGCGGTCGAGCCCGGCGAGTTTCACGGCATCGACATGGAAGAGTCCCAGATTGCCATCGCCCGGTCCGCTGCCGAGGCCGGCGGTCACGCAAACGCGACGTTTCACGTAGGGGACGTGACCGAAATGCCCTTTGATGACGACTATTTTGACGTCGCCTTTTGCCACACCGTGCTCACGCACGTCCCGGATACCGCGGCGGCGCTCAACGAGGCAAGACGCGTTTTGAAGCCGGGTGGCCTCATTTTCAGCCGCGAACTCATCGTCTCCTCTTCCTTCATCGAGCCGGGAGAGGACGAGATGCGGTCTGCCTGGAACACGTTTGCCAAGCTGTTGGCGGGCAACGGCGGCCATCCGGAAATGGGCAAAGAGTTAGGGGCGCACTTCCTTGCGGCCGGATTTGTTGACGTGCGCGGGAGTGCTTCTTTTGACTCGTTTGGCACAGCAGAAGACGTGGGGTTCTTCTCTCAGTTTGTGAAGGACTGGTTCATCGCCCCCGAGATCGTGGATGCGGCAACGAAGCACGGTCTGGCCACGCGTGAGCAATTCGACGAGTGGCGCAACGAACTTGACGAGTGGAAAGACCTCCCCGGCGGCATGGCAGCTCTTGCATTTGGCGGATGTATGGGGACGAAACCATAAGACACGCTTGAGCTCGCTTGGATTCACCCGACCACACCTAGTGCAGTTGCCTGCACCGCATGCGCACGCCTTGTTAATCAGGAGCAAAATGCTCCTTGGCATGTGGGGGAACTTAGCGCGTAAACACGCGACTACTTCTCGAAGAAGTCGAGATCGATCGAGATGGCGCTTGCCAGCATGAGTAGCGAGAAGTCCTGATCCGTCCGGCTGGTGTCCACTTCCACTTTGAAGGTGTCGGCGTCGGTGAACGCCTCCCGGCCGAGGCCGCTCCACTGCTTTGTCACGCGGCCGATTTCCTGTCCCTGCCGGTAGACCATGAACGTGAAGGGGCGAAATATCGGCCCGCGCATCTCCGCGACTACGTTGCCGGTTGCGTCCATCAGGTCGAATTTGCGGGTCAGGAATGAGAAGCGACGCTGCATCGATCCGATGCGCTGCCCCGTGCCGTCGCTGACGTGCAGGTGAGAGTGGAACCAGAAGAAGCTGCGGCTGGCGTTGATGACTTCCGTGTTGTTCCGGTCGACAACGTGGATTGTCAGCGGTCGGTGTGAGCTGAGAAAGTTGCGTCCCAGCATGCTCGACTCCTCGAAGGCGTAGAGGAGTTGTTCGCCGCTGGGGGTTCTCACGCTGTAGCGGTTCTGGGTCTCGAAGCCTACAAAGACCTCAAGATGCTCGATTTCCTGGCGCACATAAAGTTCCGGGTGTTGTGAAAGGTCAATCATGTAGCCTCCAATGCCCCGGCTTACGGGGCTGATTAACGGCTAGCTTCACTACTTGGCTTTCAGGTGGGACGAAGCGACCAAAAGGCGGATGTTTCTTCTTGCGGTGGGCCGGACAGCGGATAGGACACGGTTGCCCGAAGCGCATGTGAACTGGGAGAGCGAGTTGACTCAATATAACTTGATTATACTCGTTCGAACCCTCTCTCGTCTCTTCAGCAGGCGAGAAGGAGTCGTTCTCCCAGCGCGTGGAGTATCGGCAATGGCTGTGTTACTTCTTGCAGAAATAGCCGCGCCTTGCGGTTCGACCGCTGCCGACAAAGGTCCCGCTGTCCGCATGCACTACAAACCAGCGCCGGAAGGACGCCTTATGTACCTAAAGAGTGCGGCTACCGCGCAACGAAGGACTGACTATGCTCCCCGTTCACGCTCACGGTGTATTCCACACCTTGCTCAAAGTCGGAACCGAGCGGGACCACGGTCTCGATGATGGGAAAGTCGGTGGTGCAAGCGATGCCTTCTGCTACGACGTAATGGTGGGTGATGCGGACGTCAATTGCGTTGGAATTGTCCCGTCGGATCTCGTAGCCGTTGAAATGCGAGCAACTGCCGCTGGGCATGCCTGAGATTACGCGCAGTTGGTATGCGGTGGGTGTACGGTCTACGGTTTCAATTTCCGCGTGCTCGATGGGTGATTCCCTAAGCTCGGAAGCAGGAAAATTGGGTCTGGGGAACGAGAGTGTGGTCGTAATCCGGTCGTTGACGATCACCCGGTACGTCTGCTCGGGCTGGAGTTGCGCGTCGATAGGCAGAATGGTGTCAAGTTCCACCACCTCTTCGTGGCACGGGATGGCCCACTTCGTTGGCGGCGGCTGCATCAGCGTGACGCGGGCAATGATGTCGGTACCCTCAACCGTTAATTCCTCGTTGCCCGGGCGGGCGCAGCCTTCGATGGTTGACTGGTAGTAGGCAATCCGCAGAAGAGGCACCTGCTCGTTTGGTAGCAGGTTTGCCCAGACGACATGCACCGGCGCTTCTACCCACGTGCGCCAGTCCTGCCCTTCCTCTACCTGGTCGGGCGGCGGCTCCACCAGCACGAGCAACATGTCTACATTGCTGGGATTGCCGCGAGTGATCACGTCATACGCCGTATCGTTAGTGAACGCCAGCCGCCCGTCGGATTCGATAATTCTGGCTTGAACCGCATAAGTGTTCCGGGAATTGATGTCGTCGCGGCTGTACTCCACCCTGAACGCGATCGGCACCTGGCCGGGATTCTCGATGGTCTGCCGCGCGATCAACGGCGCCGCCGCGTCGGCCAAAGACACATCCCGCAACTCCACCACCAGCCGCGCCCCCGGCGTCAGCGCAATCCGCTCTCGATACGTCACCGTCCCGCTCACCGAAGCATTTGGCTCCCGACCGGACGGGATTTCCAATGACCCATCCACCGACCCCGGCGCGGTCTGACAGCCAACGGTCAGCACCAACAATGCCAGAATGCTGATTCCAAACAGCATGGAGTTCTTGAATCTCGATGTTACCTGGAGCATTTGATCCATTTTGAAGCATTCTCCCAAGTCGAATTGCGTAGCTTCGCTTGACTGCTGCAACACCCCAGTGTTCCGGTACAGGGTCAAGCCACTCTATGCCGGAGAGCATGTAGCCGGGGTAGGGATAGAAACCGTACGACAACTCTAGCAAAGCCGGCTATCACTCGGGGTTCTCTGCCAGTTTCAAGCCGGCGGCAGCGAGCGTTTGGTCGAAGGTCATGATCTCATTCACGCCGCGTCTGCGACAGCTTGCGAGATGGCAAAGGTCTCTGGCGCTGAGGGTGGGATGCCGGTCATGGAGTTGGCGGGCGAGGATGACGTCGGCCTCTTCCAGGGGCCATACTTCTACGCCGGCTCGCTCGATCAGAGCCAGGGCGTCTTCGAGCACATCATATATGCGTACGGGCAGGTAGACGTGCATCAACTCCTGCAGAACCTCGGCGGATGTACAGAGCGGTCTGAAATTCCGTAGGGAATCGTCGAAGAAGTCGCGGGCGCGGGATTTAAGCGGATGTGGTTTTCCGACCGCATACATGAAGACGTTGGTGTCGACGAAGATCATACGTTGGGCAGGCCGTCGGTTATCGATTCTTGCAGTGTCCGGAGATGTTCTTCCCAATCCGGTTCCACGCCGGGCCCACGCCGTGAGTCGCATTCGTCGAAGAACCGCCTCAGGTCCTCCGGCGACTCGAACCGCTCGACTCGCTGTCGTTCTTCGAGCCGGGCACGAGCGGCGGCCCGTAGCCACGCGCTGAAGGTCATGCCCTCCTTGCGCGCCTGCTGAACAAACCGGTCACGGTCTTCATCGGGAATTATCAACTGGACTCTGGCCATTTGCTATGTCCCTGCCAAAGTTAGGTATGTGTATGAATCTTACACATCACTGCTTCTGAGGTCAAGTCTCTTTCGCCATCACTCCGATATGTCGACGAGCCGGTTGGAGTGGGGGTTAGTCGGAACAGTGCCTGCGTGTAGAAGCTGCTCTTGAGGTCCTTGACTTTATCGAACTCGAAAATCACGAAGATGTTGAACTTAGTCACGTTTCGCTCCGATGCGTTGTACCCAACGCGGTGGCGGGCTAACGTTTCTCGGTCAGTCGACCGGAGAGGTATTTATGAATCACGCTGGAGAGCAGGGTTTGATAGGGTATGCCTTCTTCCCTGGCGCGGGAGTGGGCGAGGTTGAAGTCACGCTCGGTTACGCGCAAGTTCACCCGCTTGGTCTTATTGAACGTATTGCGCGCCGCCTGACGGGCGGTCTCGACCTCGCGTTCCGCATCTGGTGTGGAACGCAACTCGCCCCGCTCAAAGCGAGCGAGAATGTCACGCTCTTCCGCGCTCGTCTCGTCGTTCACGGTAGCCTCCTCTGGTAGTTTCTCATCGTCTTCCGGCTGGGAATGATCGTCTTTAGAAAGCGCGTGCCATCGGCCTGCGTCACGAAAGGCACGAGATGAAGATACTCGTCAATTTCCACGACGTAGATCATTTGCCCCGGGTAGCGATCCTGGTTTGGGTGCTCCAGAACGTCTACCAAACAGCCCTGCTCAATGGCGGAGACAACGCGCTCGAACGAGAGCCCCCGCTGCTCATTGAGCCATTGGTTCTTCTCTGTGCTCCAGTCGAAGCAAACGCTCATGCGTCAATTATCATACGACGTGTGCATTTTGGCAACATAAAGTCCAATTCAGAATACAGAGGATCCCGCAGCAGACACGATCTGCGCCGAGCAATTTGCTTCAGTGACCGTTGGACACTGCTTGAGACTGGTGAACATTACCAAAACCCCTCGTAGGCTCAGCGAGAAGCCATCAAGAAGATACTTGAGAACACTGCCAACAGTTGCAGACGACTTGCCGTGGTGAGGCCGCAGAACCGAAAACGATGGCCGGACGAACAGCTCAGTTGTGGAAACTTAAGAACTGGCAAGCTAAGATTCCGGCGCGGTAACGCGGACGGTGATGACGTCGTTGTCCTGGTACTGCTTGTGCTGGACGGAGTCGGCGAAGCCGCGGAGGAGGCGGAGGGAGAGTTCCTGTTCGATGGGGGTCTCGGAGTCGTGTTGCTGGAGTTGGCGGATGCGGTCTTCCAGGTTTTCCTCGTCGCCGCCGCCGATGAATTCCAGGTCGGCGACGGGGCCGTCGCTGGAGGCGAGCACGACGAGCAGCCGATCGTCACCTTCCTCCTCGTCGCTGTCCAGGTCGAGGTCGAGAGGAGCAAGCGTGAGGAGGGTCTCTTCTCCCACTGCCATGAGCCGGTCGGTCATGGCTTGGTTCCAACCTCTGCTCTTAGAAAACTCGGTGATGAACTCATTGAGGTCGGGCAGCACATCGATATTCAGCCGGGAACTGAAGCGCATGCTGCGGTGGGACGTGAATTCCAGGAAGAGGAGCATGATGATGGCGAGGAACCCGCCGGTGGAGATGCCGCTCTTGAGCAGCGTATCCCACACGGGACCTAGTTCCGGCAGGGCGAACAGCTTGAATTGAAAGGCGGCACCGACCCAGAAGGCAACCCCCGCCACCACGACTTTCTGGCGGTTCTGTTCGCTTTGAATGACTAGCTGCGCGCCGTCCACGAAGAGCGTACCGGTCACCAGGGTGAGATAGCCTGCCATCACGGGCCCGGGGATGGTGCTGAGCAAGCCGGAAACCTTGGGCACGAAGGCCATGAGAATGAAGAGGCTGCCGATGAGATACCCGACGCGGCGGGAGGCAACACTGGTGACTTGCGTGAAGGCGACTGTGCCGGGATGGATGATGAGAGGCACCGCGCCCACGATGCCGCTGAGGATGTTGCCAATGCCGCCGCCGGCCAGCGTACCTTGCACCTGGCGAAAGTCGATGGCCTTGGGCTCGCGGCTCGACACTCGTTGCAGCGCGATAGATTCGCCGTTGGCCTGAATAGAGATGATGATGCCCAGAAAGACGAACGAGGGCAAGATCGTCCAAAACGGGATGCCAAAGTCCGGCGTGAGGTCCGGCACCTCGGAAGGCAAGCCCACCCACGGCGCCTGCAGGACCCTGTCAAAGTCATAGGCGCCAAAACTGGCGGCAACGATACAGCCGACGACAATGCTAATTGGAGCCGCCCACAGGCGCAGCACGGGATTTCCGCGGAAGGTGAGCACGGAAACTACAAGGAGCGTAACCAGCGCGGTCACCGTCGCGGAAGTGGGCTCTGCTGTGGAAGCTTCGTCCAACAGCGCGAAGACAACGGATGCCAGGGTTACGGAGAGAATCATCATCACCGTGCCGCCGACCGTGGGCGTGACGACGCGCCGCAAGATGAAGAGCCACTTGGAGATGATCAGTTGGCAGATGCCGGAAACGACGACCAGCATCCCAAGGGTCGCGGGGCCCCCATCAACCACCGCCGTAATGCAAAACGGAATGGAAAAAGCCGCCGTAAACATGGGCAACACGGCGCGACCGCCGACGGGTCCGATCCGGCGGACCTGCAGCAGTGTGGTGATGCCCACCACGAGCAGCGAGGCAAAGACCATCCAGAGGAGGTAAGAGTCGTCTCTGCCCGATGCCTTGGCCACGATAACGGGCGTAACCAGCAGAGTGGCGGAGGCAAGCAGACTGAACTGGAACCCGTACCCCAGCGAGGCTAGGAACGGCGGGTTTTCGTGTGCCTCGTAACGGGGACTCTGCGAGGCTGCAGTAGCCATTGGATGGCGCCTCCGGGCCTATCTCCGATCACGGATACAGGATATTATACAATTCCTTGCCCGCGAATGGTTGGTGTAATTCTACCAAGAAAGGGTCTCCGGCTCCGGATGGAGCAACGAAGACGCGAATTTGTCGCGAGCCGAAGTTGATTGCAATGTGTGGGCACAGGGGCCGGCAAGGGAAACCACAAGTAATGACCAATGGGAAGGGTTAACCTAGTCATCCTTTAGACGCTGCTCAAGTCTTTGCAGGGCGTCTTGCGTGGCGCGGAGTTCGCGCAGCAATTCTTCCTTTGACACTGGGGTCTCAAAGTCGCGGAGGCGTTCGAGCTTCGCTTCATCCAGGTTGTTGATGATGATGGCGATGAACAGGTTGATTATGACGAATGTGCCAACAACGACAAAGCTAACGAAGTACACCCACGCGAGGGGGTGGAGTTCCATGGCTTTGAACATGACCACCGTCCAGCCCTCCAGCGTAATGACATTGAAGAGTGTCAGGACGGACATGCCGAGATTGCGCCAGTTCTCCGGATCGTGTTCGCTGAAGAGGTGGTAGCCGATGATGGCGTAGATGTACACGATGATGCTCATCAGCATGATGACGTGCCCTACGCTGGGAATCGAATGGACAAGCGCGGTAACAATAAGCCGCAGGTCGCGAATCGCGGAGACGAGACGCAAGACCCGCAACAGGCGCGCGAGCCGGGCAATGGTGGCAAACTGTCCGGTCGCCGGTATCAAGGCGAGGACGATTACGAGAAAGTCAAAGACATTCCAGCCGTCACGAAAGTACCCAACAACGCGCGGCGAGGAAGCAAACATCTTGAGCAGCGCCTCCAGCACAAATATGCCCAAGGCTATCTCGTAAAAGAGGTGTATCCACGTGCCGTACTGCTGCTCCAAAGTGTGGGAGGTGCCAACGCCTAGCAGAATCGCATTTATGATGATGATGGCAATGATGCCGATTTCAAAGGCGCGCGCATCTGTTATTCGGCGGGCTATGTTTGTAAGCCTATCCATTACCGGAAATCTTCGCTTCGTGAAGTCTCGAAGTGGATGTTCGCGCAATCGGCCCTCAGGAAGCTAAGCGCGATGAGAGTCATTGAATATGATAGCGCGCCATGCGATTACTCTAAGGCGAGAGGCTGTTAACAGGCAGGATGCCCAGGCGTATGCCGGTGACCACCGCCTCCAGCTTGGTGCTGGCTTGGAGTTTCTTGCGCAGATTGCGAATGTGGTTGCGCACGGTGTGTCGGCTGATGCCCAGTTCCACGGCAATCTGTGGGGTGGCCCAGCCAAGCGCCATCAAACGGAGCACTTCTTGCTCCCGCTCGGTCAGAATTGGAGTCTCCGCGGGAGGCGCGGGTGTGGTCGGAGCGTCCGAAAAAATATCCGCGCCTCCCGCGACCAACGCGCCCCGCAGCGTTGCTTTGGCTGCGTCGAAGTCCTCTGATCCCGCTTGATCGTCGAAGAGGTGCACGAGGAGGGGTGCGTTCTTGAAGACGCCCGATACCACCATGGGCATAATGTTGACCCATTTGCGCTCACCGGAAGAACATAGCACCTGAAGTCGTGACATGGCCGGCACCAGACCGGCCCGCAAGTAGCGGATCGAAGGGCAACCTTTCACACACTGCGGCGCCAAAGCGCCTGGAGCTATGCCGCCCACCACCTCATAGCAGCGGCGGCCTAAGACCTCCTGGGAAGGATAGCCTAGTATCCGCTCCGCAGCGCGATTCCAGAAGATAATGGTCTGGTCCACGGTGACCCCGTATGCGCCGCAGGAAGCGTTAGCCAGAGCTGAAAGCAACCCAGTCGCAGTCATGGGCCGCGACCACGCTGGATTGCATGGATGGGTGGATTCTGGATGGTAGTCAAGAGATGCCTCCGGCATTCCAATCCGGCTCGTGACAACCTTTTCAACCCCGTGCACAACCCTTTAGTCAGATTTTATCGACATTAGGGTCTTTTATCACAGTTCGTCTATGACACCACAGAGGCGCTATTGGAATCCAGTTTAGCTTAAGTCCGGGATATGAAGTTTCCCAATGGTACCAGACAAATCGACGTACAACAAGGCAAAAGAAGACGGAGATTCAGAAGAGGAATGGCACATAGAATAACACGTATGTGCTATAATACTTCACAAATTTGGATATTATGAATTACTGCGAACAAGCGCGGCGCGCGGCAACTCGTGGCCGCAGACAAACTTACGAATTGGAGCAAGCATTGTACCATACGTTCGCTTAGACCCTCGGGTGTGCCCGCCGGGCGACCGGCTAGGCCGATTTCCGAGGCAGAATGCCTGTGGTTCGATTGTTTGCGACCCATTCCACTATCCCCAAGACCCCGCGCTACACCACCACCCGGCGCGGGGTCTGTCTTTGTCAGACGACCGAGCGATCTGGAAGTTATTGGGGACTTTAAGTCCAAAGGGTGGAGCGCGGTGGGCCTAAGCAGACCGAATGGCGACCTTTTTGATGGGAGATGGCACTGTAGTCTACCGGACTTTGGAGTATTCAAAGCGGAACGTGCCTGATAACCGTACGCGGCATCGGTAAGGGGTACTTTTCCTGGTCAGCGTACGTGCCGCATGCGAATCCACAGCCAGCGCATCCCGCCGACGCATGTCGCAGCCAGCGTTGCCACAAACAGCACTGTCTTGACCAGGGTGAACACGGCGGCCAGCCATGCCAGCGGAGACGGCGTACCGTCATGGCTTAGCGCCAGCGCCGCGATGGTGATATTCTCCAGCGCATCCGCCAAGGCGAGCGCCAGCGGCAGCAGATACAGCAGTACCCTGCCTCGAAACAGCCAGAAGAGCAGGATTGCGAAGAGCAGACCGTAGGAGGCCGGAAAGACCATGTCGATGGTGAGCGCGGTCGTCGCATAGACGACCCTTGCGCTCGCGTCGAGCCGGTCGAGGGCATTGAACAGGGCCGCCGCTTCTCCGGGTGTGTACCAGCCCCGACTGTCGAGCAGGTCCAGTCCCGCCAGCCGAGCCTGTCGCCAAGCGAGCCCCACCGCGCAAGCAACGACGCCAACCAATGCCGCAGCCGCTACACGCCAGGTCGCGCATCGCTCCACTATCACACCAATCGATAACGCCATCGCCTCGTCCCGTCCGGCCTACCACGCTGCCGTTTCCCATATCCCTCCAATGGGTCGGCGCAAACTCTGCTCACCAACATGCATGATAGACAGAACCGTCTTCGACTGTGGCATGGGGTTTCTGTGACCGCTAGATCCGCACGTTACAGGGAGTCCGAGCCTGTACGTCGAAGACATGCCACCCCGTGTCGACCGGCCCGCCCTCATCCTCCCGGTCCCCGGGACTTAGCGCCCCCAACAGGCGGCGGTGCCGTCCCGCCTCACCCCGCAGGTGTGGTAGAAGCCGGCGCTGACGGAGGTGAATTCCCCGGCCGGCGGCGTGGACTGGCCAAAGACATCGCGCCCCCAGCAGGCGACGGTGCCGTCCCGCCTCACCCCGCAGGTGTGGTTGTCACCGGCACTGACGGAGATGAACTCCCCGGCCGGCGGCGTGGACTGGCCATCCTCGTCGTGGCCCCAGCAGGTGGCGGTGCCGTCCCGCCTCACCCCGCAAGTGTGGTTGTCGCCGGCGCTGACGGAGGTGAACTCCCCGCCCGGCGGCGTGGCACGGCCAGAGACATCCTGCCCCCAGCAGGCGATGGTGCCATCCCGCCCCACCCCGCAGGTGTGGTAGAAGCCGGCGCTGACGGAGGTGAACTTCCCGGCAGGCGGCGTAGACTGGTCATATTGGTCGTAGCCCCAGCAGGCGACAGTGCCGTCCCGCTTCACCCCGCAGGTGTGGTGGAAGCCGCCGCTTACGGATTCGAACTCTCCAGTTGGCGGCGTGGACTGGCCATATTGGTCGTAGCCCCAGCAGGCGACGGTGCCGTCCCGCCTCACCCCGCAGGTGTGGTTGTCGCCGGCGCTGACGGAGGTGAACCTCTCTGCTGGCGGCGTGGACTGGCCATATTGGTCGTAGCCCCAGCAGGCAACGGTGCCGTCCCGCCTCACCTCACAGGTGTGGTTGTCGCCGGCGCTTACGGAGGTGAACTCCCCGGCCGGCGGCGTGGATTGGCCATAATCATCGTCGCCCCTACCACACGCCGCAATGGCCCCAAGGAGAGCGAGATATAGCAGCAACAACGCCATTGCCAGGCTGCGGTTCATCGACCATGGCCGGCGAATCGCCTTCATACAGCAGCACGCACCTTGTGGCACTGTGAACACGTGCGTTGGGGAGTGCAATCACACTGACGAACGCTACCTAAGGGAATCGCGCACACGCGCTCAGGAGTGTGCCTCCGTCTCTCCCTCTGGCATCCGCTAGCCGACGCGGGGCTTACTGAAAACGTGGGTGGACCGAGGGGGATTTGAACCCCCGACTTCTGCGATGCGAACGCAGCGCTCTCCCACTGAGCTACCGGCCCAAGAATGGTCTGTGCGAGGTGGTGCTAATGCAGCGGCAAGACGATGGCGCGTTTGGATTCGCGGCCGAAGGTCTCGAACCGGACGACGCCGTCAACCTTGGCAAAGAGCGTGTGGTCCTTGCCGATGCCGACGTTTTCGCCAGCGCTGATCGGCGTGCCCCGCTGTCGCACCAGGATGTTCCCGGCACGCACGAACTGTCCGTCGGTGCGCTTGACGCCAAGCCGCCTGCCGGCGCTATCCCGTCCGTTGCGGCTGCTGCCACCGGCTTTCTTTTGTGCCATGTCCTTGTTGCTCCTTAATCTGTACAGTTGGAATCGGGCTGGGTTCGCGCCGTTTCCCCTCACCCCGGCCCTCTCCCCAGGGAGAGGGAGTCTTGCTGCCTACGGCACGAATATCTCACTCCAGTCCACCTCACAGGGAGAGGGAGTCTTGCTGCTTGCGGCACGAATATCTCGCCCCAGTCCACTTCACAGGGAGAGGGAGTCTTGCCGCTTGCCGGCTTGGGTTGTGCGGAGGGCCTCCTAGACGTTGATAGAATCGATCTCAAGCACAGTGTGCTTCTGGCGGTGACCCGAGAGGTGCCGATAGCGGTTCTTGCGCTTGTACTTGAGAACGAGCACTTTGGTGTCTTTTTCTTCCCTCACTACCTGGGCGCGTACGCTTGCTCCGTCGATCACCGGCGTACCGACGGTAACGCCATCGTCGGTGGAGGTCAACAAGACAGAATCGAGAGAAATCTCGCTGCCCGGCGCTGCGTCTAGCCTTTCAACCGCGATACGGTCGCCGGGGCTCACACGGTATTGTTTTCCGGCTACTTCAACGACTGCGAACACTGTGTTCCTCAACATTCAGTTTATTTGCGCTTGCCAAGACCCAAACAACATAATTCAGAGCATACAAACCCAGAGGTCCGTACAGCCCTGCATTGCTTAGGATAGCAATGGAGCGGCGGGAGTGTCAACGTCACAAGTAAGCTGGTCGCGGAGTGGCAGGGTTTCCTATCGCGATTCAGGAAGTGGATGATGGAGCGACTGCAGCTTTTCTGGGTCCAGCGTTACGCCAAGGCCGGCGCCGGCTGGGACGCGCAGATGTCCGCTATCCCACTCCCAGGGTTCTTGGAGCACGTCGTCGGTATACATGAGCGGCCCGATGAGGTCTGAAGGCCAGTCTACGCGCCACGAGGAAGCGGCGAGGGCCAATTGCGCCGCCGTGCCGACGCCCAACTCCACGGTACTGCCGAGCAGCGCATGCAGTCCGGCGGCCTCGGCGACCGCGATGACCTTCTTTGCGCGATAGATGCCGCCGCAGCCTACGGTTGACACATTGAATACGTCCACTGCCTCGTGGCGCACGAGTTCGAGGGCGTATTCCAGGGTGCTTACGTGCTCGAGGATAGGCGTATCCACAGCGTCACGTACTTGCGCCATGCCGGTGACATTCTCTTTGTCAATAGGCGTCTCCACGCCGGCCAGGTTGTACTTTTCCAGACGGCGAATGAAGGCAATGGCTTCATCCACGTCCCAGGCCGCGTTGGCGTCGAGCTTGAGGTTCAGGTCGTTGCCGCCGATTTCACGGAAGAGCTTGATGCGTTCTTCGTCCAGGTCAATGTCGCGACCCACTTTGAACTTGAAGGCATCGAAGCCCTGGTCCAGCTTCTCTTGAATCTCGGGGGCCATGGCCTCAGGCTCGCGGATGTAGGCGACCCAGGAGACCCAGACCTTCTCACGCAAGCGTCCGCCGGCCAATGACGTGGCGGATGTGCCGTAGCCCTTACCGGCAATGTCGTAACAGGCAGTGTCTATCGCACAATTCACCAGTCCGCCCTGGTTCACTTCCAGCGTAAGTCGCTCCAGGTCGGTTGGGTTGCGGCCTACAAGCAGGGAGTTTAGCTTCTGCGTCACGTTGTCTAAATTCATTGGGGAACCGTCAACGAGACGTGCGCCCGGATCGATGTCGGAAATCTCACCGAGGCCAACGATGCCGGTGTCGGTCTCAACCTCAAGTATGTAGAAGTAGGAAAGGGTAACAGTTGGGGCATCAAGGATTCCCCGGCCTTCCTGACCGCCCGATGTGAGAGTGCCGTATTGCCGAGATACAGCCACAGGATGCAGTCTGACGTCTACGATCTTCACGCCGCTATACTCCTCGCTTTATACCATGTCTTCAAGCCAGATCGGATTGCTCCATGCCCGCCGTCCTTGAAAGTCTATACATTCCAGACGCACGTACGTGTGCTCGTTTCGCAGGGCATAGTGGGCGGATGTGATCGGATCCCCCTGTGGCGATCTGATCGCTCTCCCATGCGATCGTTCCGACATGAATGCAATGGTGCGCACGGGAGAGGTTTCGGCCGATGCCACGCCGTTCTCAATGCGAAAGTCATGGATTTCCGGCCCTTGTGACGCATAGAAGTCACCACCTGCGATTGCAGCCAAGATAGCATCCGGTGTGCATTCTGCGGCCTTCGCCATCACCCAGCCGCCGCCGGCGTCAGGCAGTTTCCAATGGGTGTCGTCCACAGCCAGGCCCAAGAGCGGCCGCTTGCGGTCGAGGAGGCCGTCCCAGAGATAGGTGCTATCGCCCTTGTTGATGCTGACGTCTGTCCCGTAATTGAAGACTTCCAAGCCGGTAGCGCCTTCCAAGTGCGTGAGATCGGTAGTGACGTGTCCCAGCCAGTAGGGATGAGCCAGCACCGCCAGCCCGCCGTCCGCGCGGATAGCGTCAATCGCGCCTTGCGCATCGAGGTCTGGCGGCTGTACGTGCATGTCACGCAGGCCGAGGCCGACGATATGGTAGCCGCCGCCGGCACGTTCATCGTCGCCGTTCAATTCCATTCCCGGGATAAGCACAGGGCTGGGATTCGGCGGCGTCTCAAAGAGGGTGAGCGTGCGATGGTCGGTGATCGAGAGAAAGTCATAGCCTGTTGTCCAATACCATAGACACACCATCTCCGGAGAATACAGACCGTCTGAATTCGTCGAGTGGGTGTGGAGGTTTCCTTTATACCAGTTTCCGGGCTTTTGAAATGCCGTCATCGACTTGAACACTCGCTTTCTCGCCGTTTGGGGCGTCGGTGTGGCTGGCAGTTGTCCTCCCTATTCTAACGTATCGTTGCTGGCGCTCAAACACCGGGTTAAGGAGGGTGTCGCTGCCGCTGGGAAGAGACAATTAGCCGAGACCGTGCCGGTGTTGTCGGTAGGGGCGGTTCGCGAACCGCCCCTACTGAAACGCACGTATGCTGTGTACGCACTATGAGACACGATATTTGGCTAAGGCCTCTTCATTGAGCGTTATGCCAAACCCCGGCCGATCAGGCGGCGCGAGCATGCCATCGGCATCCAGCGTGAGGGTTTCTTCAAATGTCTTGCCCCACATGGGATCTACTGTGTCCCGATAGTACTCGAGAATGAGCCCATTAGGGATGCCGGTAACCAGGTGTATGTGGATATCTTGCGAACCGTGGGGAGCAATCACCAGGTCGTGGGCGGCGGCGAGCGCGGCGATGCGGCGAAACTCGGTGACGCCGCCGCAGATGTTGGCGTCGGCGTTGAGGATGCTGGCAGCCTGGTGTTGAATCAGATCGCGAAAGCCGTAGCGCGTGTATTCGTTCTCGCCGGTGGCAATGGGGATTGAGGTCGCTTGGGCCACGCGGGCGCAGCCGGCGTAGTCATCAGCCCCAACGGGTTCCTCGAACCAGTAGATGTCGTACTTCTCCATCTGCGCCGCAATACGGATGGCTTCATGGGCCGGATAGGCATTATTCGCGTCCACCATCACGGCCACGTCCGGCCCAACCGTCTCACGCACGACGCGCACGCGTTCCACGTCCTCACCGATAGGCGCGCCGCCGATCTTCATCTTCACCGCTTTCGCGCCCATCCGCAGGTTCTCTTCCATTTCTTCGGCTAGCTCTTTGAGACCCTTCCCTTCTTCGTAGTAGCCTCCCGCAATATAGACAGGGATGCGTTCCGCGTAGCCCCCAAGCAACTGGTGCACGGACTTATCGGTTGCTCTGCCGATCAGATCCCAAAGGGCGATGTCCAGGCTGGAGATCGTACGCGTCTCTGTGCCGCGTCGTCCCACAAGTTTCGGCACCCAGAGGGCGTGCCAGAGCCGCTCAACATTAAGAGGGTCTTCGCCGATGAGCAAGGGCTTGAATCGCTCCAGGAGAGAGGAATTGACACCGCCCAACCCAAGCCCCACAAGACCGGCATCCGTCTCGATCTCCACCACGGATAGCGTGACGTCGGTGTACGTGAACATGCCGTTGCGGATGGGTTTCCGGCGGGGCCATTGATACTGACGATAGGAGATGCCGGTGATCTTCATGTTCCGTCCTTTGCTTTGTCTCCGATTGCTAATCGACTGGGTATTGCCCGAGAATACTTTCTGTGTCTCCCCTCAAAAGCTGATCTTGTTAATAGGTTAATAGGCCGGTTGCCTAAAGACGGCAATGATGGTGCGCAGCAGGATGCGAATGTCGAAGAATATCGACCAGTTCTCGATGTAGTAAAGGTCGTATTGTGTGCGTTGGTCGATGGGCACGTCGCCGCGCAAGCCGTTCACTTGCGCCCAGCCGGTCATTCCCGCCTTTTCGCGGTGACGCTCCATGTACCGTGGGATTTCGGTGCTGAAACGCCGGACGTACTGGGGTTGTTCCGCGCGCGGGCCGACGAGGCTCATGTGGCCGGCCAGTACGTTGATGAGGTTGGGCAATTCGTCTATTGAGAAACGCCTGAGGAACGTGCCGATCCGGGTGCGCCGCGGGTCGTTTGGCACGGTCCAATCCCGGTTGTCGCTGCCGGGATCGCTGTTTACCATCGTGCGAAACTTGATGATTGGGAAGGCTCTACCGTCGCGCCCCACGCGCTCCTGGATGAAGAATGTTGGGCCGGCCGAATCCAGCCGAATCAAGAGTGCGACGACCAGCAACGGGCCGGAGAGCGCAACGAGCGTCAAAGCGGCGACAACGACATCCAGCGAGCGTTTTGCCACGCGATGCCATCCTGCGAGGCGGGGTTCCTTCACTGTCAGCAGCGGTAGACCGGAGATTTCATCCACTTGCACGGTGCTCACCAGGAACTGGAAGAGATCGGGATGCACGCGTATGCGAACATTCTCCGTGGGGCAGAGATCGAGGATGCGGAGAAGCTCTTCGGTGTTAAGCGTAGGCAGCGTGATGATTACTTCCCGCACGTCATACTGCCAGATTACGCTGGGCAGTAAACTTATCTTGCCAAGCAAGGGGTAACTCAGAGGAAGCAGGGAGGCATCGGGATGGTCGTCCAGGATGCCTACGACCTCATAGCCGAGTTGGGGGAGACGCTTGAGATGCGCCTGCACGAGTTCGCTGCCAGCACCGTGCCCCACGATGACGGTGCGGACGGTCCCCATGTTCTTTTGATGCAGCGCGCCGCGCGCCAGCGATAGGATGACGCGCTCGAAGGTGAGGAGGAAGACGCTCAGGATTGCGGCATAGCCAATGAGCAGACGGGAATAGTCGAATCCCTCACGCCAGAAGAATGTGGAAATGCCAACGGTTACGACGGTCCCAAGCGCAATAGAGGCAAGGATCTTGAGGAAGAACTCTTCCGCAGGCACGTGGCGCTGCGAGTGGTAGAGTCCGTTTATCATCATGGTGACCATATAGACGACGGTCAGAAGAAACCACAGGCGATAGTACAGCGCAAAGCCGTGGATCTCCTCCGGCGGCGGCCAGCCTAAACCGAAACGCACATAGTAGGAAAGAATGACGGCGAGCCCGATTGCCAGTGCATCGAATACGAGCCACAGGGGTATGAAGATGAGGTTTAGGTCTCTCCTCACTGTCATGGTTCTCTTCCCTGCTAAAGCGCTGAGAAGCGCGGGGCGCGGCGGGCGCCGTGTTGTGTCCAAACGCGCAGCATTGCGGCGATACAGAAGAGCCAGATCGCCACAATGACGAGCGCGTTCAAGATTCTTGGGTTGCGCGGCGCTTGGTGCTTGGCGTAGAAGACATGCATTGAACGGAAGAATTCGAACGTCATGCGGCCGGGACGCTGACGCGTGCTCTCGCCCTTCATGTGACGCACCGCGACTGCGGGCCAATACCACACTTGCCATCCAGCTTGCTTGACACGATAGCAGAGGTCAAGGTCTTCACCATACATGAAGAAGGTATCGTCCAGCGGACCTGACTTTGCCAGGGCCGCGCGGCGGATGAACATGAAAGCGCCCACTACCGCATCGATGGGATAGCAGGCATCAGGATCGAGATACGTGAGGTTGTAGCCCGCAGTGATACGGGAAGCGGGAAACCGCCGTGCCAGACCGCTCGCCTTCATAAGCGCGTTCCAGGGCGTTGGAAACGACCGGCGGCACGCCAAGTCCAGACTCCCGTCGGCGCGAATGAGCTTCGGCCCCACGATTCCCCAGTGCGGGTGCGCCTCCATTACCGCATGGAGCTGTGAAAGTGCCGTTGGCGGGAGCTGCGTATCCGGGTTGAGCAAGAGAATGTAGCGGCCGCTGGCTTGGGCCAGCGCGAGATTATTCCCTGCCGCGAAACCAATGTGCGGCGATCCCAGAATACGGTTTGCGCTTGGGAACTCGGACGCCACCATTGCGAGGGATTCGTCGGTGCCGTTATCCACGACGAATACCTCACAGTGGTCCGCAAAGTCACTGGCATAGATCGACGCGAGGCACGTGCGCAGCAGCGCCAGGACGTTGTGGGTGACAACGATGATGGATAGCTCAACGGGAGCCGGACTCATCGGTTTTCCTGTCCTCGACGAAGCCGCTGTTTTCGATAAAGTCGCCACCAGACTCCCACCGGATAGCCGAGCATCTTGGCAATATCGCCCACGATCCGTATGGCTACGATACTACCCAGCGCTGGAATGAGACTCATCTTGTTGCGCGGTGAAGGCTCTGTGAGCATCCGTATGAACGGTTTGCGGGTGCCCGCTACAGCCGCGAATGCGAGCACAACCCACCACAGGGGATTCTGCCTGCCGCGCCACAGCATGGCGACCCCAAGAATGTACGCAGTGTAGCGAAGAACGTGACGTTCCGGCCATAGGTTCGCTTTGCCGTCTCCCCGGGCATACCGGTAGTACTGCAGGAAGAACGCCCGCAGATGCGGACGCGGACGAAAGCGCGCGCTCGCCGCCGGCTGAAAGACAACGTGCGCGCCAACTGCCTTACAGTTGAGGTCGAAAACGACGTCTTCGCAATAGTCGAGCCACTCCGGGTAGCCGCCCGTTTTTTCCCATAGTTCACGGCGGAACGCCACGGAGCGGCTTGATGCCAGGTATGACTCTTCACGCACCTCGCTCACGAGTGGCAGCGTCGTTGCGGCCAAGAGGGCTTCGAAGCGAGAGTTGGGATCCGGGCGCGAGTACCCGCTTACCATGTCAACCTCCGGCCGGTCTTCCAGCGGACGCACTAACTCGGCCAGCCAATAGCGAGGCAGAGAAACGCCGGCATCGGTGACGGCGATAATGTCGCCGGTGGCGGCGCGTATGGCGGCATTGCGCCCCTCTGCGATATTGGCGCCTGGTAGTTCAAGCAGGACGACTCGTGACTGGATTCCGGCTTGCGCCGGAATGACGGAGCGCTGGCGCGCCGCAGCAAACGCACGCAACAGAGGCACCGTGCCGTCAGTTGACCCGCCGTCGGCGATGACGATTTCGTCCGGTGGGCGACTCTGTTCTTCAAGCGAGGTCAGCAGCGCAGGCAACGCCTCTTCCTCGTTCCTCACCGTGAAGATGAGTGAGACCCTAGGCCTTGGCATGGCGTGCCTCCATCAGGCGCCCATAGAATTCCAGCAGGCGAGGGGTGAACCGGCGCCAATCGTAGAGTTCTTCCGCAAGCCGTTTGGCGGCGTGGCCTTGCTCTTGCGCCAACAGGCGATCGCGCAGCAGATCGACGACGTGCGCGGCAAAGTCTTCCGCAGTGTCACCAATGCGCACGTGTTCGTCGGGGGTAGCGGCAATACCCTCGATGCCGATACTGGTGGTCACAACCGGTTTGCCCCAAAGGAACGACCCGAGAATCTTCACGCGCATACCACTCCCGGCCCGAAGCGGCACGACCGAAACCCACGCGCTGCCGAGGGCTTGCGCGAACTCCCGGTCATCGAGGTGGCCTAGCGACTGTACCCCCGGCTGCCGGAGCCACCCTCGGTCTCTGCCTGCGCCGGAGCCGGCAACGATGAACTCCGCAGTTGGCACTTCAGCACGGATGAGCGGCCAGACACGTGTGCAGAACCAGTGCAAGCCATCCCGATTCGGGCGGTAGTCCAGATTACCCGCGAAGAACAGGCGGGGTGAGGTAGCGAGGGGTATGTTCTGAGGAGTGTGCGCTTCAGGATCAACGCCGGTGGGTATGACCGTGTGCGGCTTGCCGCGGGCAAGTGGCTCAAGGAAGCCTGCATCAACCTCGGAGACGCAGAGCCAGCCGTCGCTAGCCGCGAGCGCGTTTACCTCATATTCTCGCAGCCGACGGGCTTGGCGCTGTGCATACCAGCGTCCCATTGCCCGCGACGTGGCGGCGAGGCGTTCTTGCAGCAGATACCCCACATTGTGCTCGTCGAGTACGAGCACGCTGCCAGGGTTTGCTTCTCTTGCCACCGGAAGGTACGGGGCCATTTCCAACCCCCCGAATTGAATGAGATCGAAGTGCTGATTTGCTAGCATGAAGCGCAGACGCTCCGCGAGGGCCTCACGTTGCAGGCGGAGGGCGAGATCCGGCTCGGAACTCCGCAGCAGATGCAAGACGCGGTCGCGCAGAGCCGGGTGAGGCCGCGCCACCCAGCCTGCCCAACTGCATATCTCGTTGAGTGCCGAGAGATCGGTGCCGGCATCACCAAAGCACAACACGTAAACCTGGTGCTGTGTGGCAGCGCCGGCGATGAGTTGATAGTTGCGAATTGCTGGGCCGGTGTGGGGCGGCCAAGGTGGTTGGGGCGTGAGGAAGAGGACGCGCATTAGCGTGATCCTGCGACTTCACGGTACAGGGCTAACGTCTTTTCAGCCGTAGCGCGCCAGGAGAACTGCTTTACGCGCGCGTGCCCTTTGGCGATCATACGCTCTTGCAGGGTCGAATCACCTAAGAGAGTCGTGATACTGTCCGCGATCGCCTCGGCGGAGTTCGGGTCGACAAGCATGGCAGCGTCTCCGGCTATCTCCGCCATGCTGCCGTGGTTGGACGTAATCACCGGGCAGCCGCACGCCATCGCCTCGAGAATGGGCAGGCCAAATCCTTCGTAACGGGATGGGTACAAAAGGCACTCCGCCCCGGAGTAGAGCAGGGGGAGGTCGTCGTCGCTGACGAAACCCAGAAACGTGACGTGGTCCTCGAGGCGATGTTCTTGTACGGCTTCGAGGACCCTATCGTAGTGATAGCCCCGTCCGCCGGCGAAGACCAGATGGGGACGGTCAGTGCGCGGCAGCAAGGCGTATGCCGCGAGCAAGCGCTCGAGATTCTTGCGTGCCTCGATGGTGCCAACGACGAGCATGTATGAATCCGGTATTTCAAGACTAATCCTTATGCTCTCGCATTCACTCGCTGGTCGCGGGCAATAGGCTGGATCTACGGCCTCGTAGATCGTCGCAACCCGCTCCGGCGCAATGGAGATGCGGTCAAGGATCTCGGACCGAGTAAAATCTGAAACGGCGATGACTTTGGTCGCATTTTGCAGCGTGCGAAAGACCTTCGTGTAGTAATGAAGACTCTCCGCACTATAGGCTTCTGGATGCGCCAAGAAGGAGAGATCATGAATCGTTACCACGCTCATCCAGCCCATTCGCTTGGGCGCCACGTGGTCGGGACTATGCAGCACGTCTACGCGCTTCGGTGCAAGCTCTGTTGCCAGCAGCCAACGCTCCCAGCGGTGATGGGCCGGCGTTATGACCCTGTGGCAGCGGATTGCCGGCGCTTGGACAAGTGCTTCCCGCTCCCGCCTGCTTTGGAAGAGAACCAACTCCACATCACCGATGGCACATTCCGGAAACACCCGCACGAGGTTGCGAATGTAGCGACCTATACCCGTGCGATTGTAGTAGTGCAGGCGACAGTCGATGCCAATCTTCATGCCATGGTGTGGGAAACGGCTGCAGTACTGCTTGATTCACATAGGTCCGAGGAACTCTCAGAATGGCAGATCCCTCAGTAAAAGCATAGCACTGTGACTATACATCGGCAGAGCGATTCGGACGTTGTCGTACCCAAGCCGTGGAAACACCCAGCCCGGCAACCATCCAGAACACGGTTGCCATGTGGGGCATGCTCACGTAGTGGTGATCGAATAGTCCGGTTACGAGTGCGCCCAGCACACCCGCGCCGGCGCCCAGCACGACCCACTCGCTGTCAGGATTCACGCTCGTGCGCCACCCGCGCCACATGCTCCAGAGCGCCGCCCCAACAGCCAGGCAGAAGGCGGCAAGCGTAAGCAATCCACCAAATTCGGCCAATTGCAGGTAGATGCTGGAGACGCCCAAGAACGTATCAATGCTGGGCGGCGGGCCAAATCCCACGCCAAGCCAAGGATGATCTTGAATGAGTTGGAATGACTTTGCGTACTCGTCTAAACGCATCGCTGCGGCGCGATCTTGCGCGCGCAGCCCGGACAAGAGATGCAAAAGCATGGCTCGGGTTTGCGGGAGGACGACCAGCGCCAGACCGCCGAGGGGATAGAGCCAGAGCAGCGCACGATACCGGATCACCGTGAGCACCGCAACTGCCGCGCCGCTCCCAAGGAGGGCGGCGCGCGAACGGGTGAGAAGGAGACAGAGCAGCAGGAGACCGAGCACACCAAGCAGCCACCAGCGCCGTGGATGGCTGGCCCACAGCGCCACGCCAAAGGCGATGGCAAAGACCAAGACGCCGCCGAGCATATTAGGACCGACGCTCGTTCCCGTTGCTCGGAGCAAGGGGGTATCGGCAATGTACCGAAGCACGTCCCCGCCAACCGGATAGCCGATTACCCCCAATCGGGAGAGTATTCCGATTGCATAGCCGGCGGGAATGAAGTATAACACCACGCCAAGCAAGGCCTGTACGGCGGCGCAGGCAAGGAACCACGTGGCCGCGCGCCGCGCGACCGTGCCTGTCTGCAGCCAGGCGGTGAGCATGACGAAGACGAAGGCGCTTGAGGCGAGCTTGATTGCAAGGGTGACGGCATCTTCGGTCAAGCCAAAGCGCAGGCCGTTGCCGGCAGCTACGAGGAGTAAGACGGCATAGACCGAAACTGCAATAGCCGAGGCGCGAGCCGGGAGGCGCAAGCGATGCGTGCATACCTGCCAGGCGAAGAGAAAGAGCAGCGCGCCGGTAGCAAGGTCCAGGAAACTGAAGCGGAATCCAATGCGAAACGGCAGCGTGCCGAACGGCAGCAACCACACTATCGCTGTAAGTCCAATGACGGCGAGGCCGGGTGAAAACGCAACGGCGACACTGCCGCATAACCCTGCCAGGAGTAGGACGAGTATGAATGGAGAGTAGTTGACTGCCCCCCAACCTATGAAAACGCCAAGCAGGACGGCGATCAAGAGGAAGAGCATTGTCCAGGCGGCACGGTTCAGCGCCTCGCTGCGCGAGAAGCCGGCCGACAGTCCTAAGCTCATTGCAGGCACCCTTCTCTCTTTCGGATTCATACGTGCGCGGGTCTTGAATTGAGCGGCATTCCTCGCCTGGGGGGACCGGCCTGCGTAGGCTAGCAAATGCCGCGTAGAGAGGTGTGGAAGACACTGTGTCTAGAACCGACAGCAAATGCGTGAGCGCCGCTCATGTCTATCAGTTGCGGCGGAAACTGGTCTCGCGGGCTAGGGCTGCTCTTCTCCGTCTGCGCTGGCACGATACTCTTCAGCGGCAATGAACCTGCCACCCTCAATGTGTCTGCTCTGCTCCTCGTAGGATGTGTTGTAGTGAATCTCAATGCGCATCTGCTGGAAGCACGTGTCGCTGCGACCCATGACGTCTTTGAAGAGACTGTAGCCGGTAGGCGCATCGCTGCCGCCGGATTCTTCGTACTCCTCCACAAGGTCGTATCCCTTGCGCGCCATCACAGCCACGGTTTCGCCGCATTTGTTGCAGCGTACGTAATACCAAAGCAAATTGGGATCGGCGGCCGGTTCATCATCGCCGCCAGAACCGGAAAGAAAACGCTTGAGGAATTTCATCGGCGTTATCACTCCCTGATAGTGCCTAGAGCTTGAAGCCGGTCGCATACGTGCAGGCCCTCATCTACTGTTACTATTGTACGGTTTCCCCGGCCAAGGGGTTGTGCTACTGGTCTTTGGACCGCAGCGCGGTGTGAATCGGACCGCATGCTTGCGTGCTAAGTTGCTCACATATATCCGACCGCTCGTGTTGTCATGAGTCCCCCTTCTCAGCGCGTCCAGATAGTTTCAATGCCTCTCCTTGTCGAGAGGCAACACCCAAGGTCCCATGAGCCTCTCTACCTGCGCCAGGTCAGCCGTGACGTGACCTTGCACCGCGCGGCGTTTACGCAGCATGTGGGGAATTTGAGCGAGACCCGCGAGTTGTCCACGCAAGCGCGCGCGGGCGGCTTCACCACGAATGCTACGTAAGGCCTCAAGGGTAATCGTCAACTGCTGCCAAACGATACGTCTCCAGTGGCGCCGCCAGAAGATTCCTGGGATGTCTTTCACCGCGACGGCGATGAAGTTTCGCCCGCAATAATAGCTGGCAAGCGCTCCCCCTCCGGTTGCGGATACGTGGTGGAAGACCCGTGCCTCGGGGACATAGAGACAGCGATAGCCGCGGAGGTTAGCGCGCCAGCTCAGGTCCACGTCTTCGCAATAGGAGACAAGGTCTAGATCGAAGAAACCGATTTCCTCAAGCAGGCTCCGGCGATAGGCGCAAGCGGCCCCCTGCGCGCCGAATACCCAACCGCGTTCGCTAAAGGCGGGACCGTCCGGCTCCCAGACCCCGCGGTTGCCCGGCACGCCGTCCAAGCCATAGTAATCACCCGCGGAGTGCAAGCGTGCACGATCCTGATGGAGAAGGATCTTGCAGGCAAACGACGCTGCACTGGGATGGGCATCTGCCGCGGCCACAAGCTCGGCGAGCCACGTAGGTGCGGCTTCCGTGTCATTGTTGAGCAATACAATCAAATCTCCGCGAGCAGCGTCATACGCCGCGTACACACCCCGCGCAAAGCCGAGGTTTCGCTCGAGAGCGACAACGCGTACCCAGGCAAACTCCTGAGCCAACATGTCCGCGGTACCGTCGGTTGAACCATTCTCCGCCACGATCACTTCGAAGTCCGGGAACGTCTGATGCGCGAGAGAATCGAGGCAGGAGCGCAGGAGGTCTTTGCCGTTCCAGGTCGGAATGAGCACGCTAACGGGACGAGGAGTGTCGGCGGCGCCTGCCGCAGGCAGTTCTTTCAATCTGCGATTCTCAGCGAGCATACGCGCACGTGTCGTGTGGAAGGTCGTTCAGGTAATTGAGCAAACGTGGTTTTGGTCCGGACAATACGCAGCGCCACTCCGCGCAGTCTGCGTGCGGTGAAGCCGCACGCAACCGGAGTCTGCGCGCCATTCCGAAATGTCTTTGCCTGCGTCCAAGAGTTTCAAGGCGTTCGATCAGTTGCGTTGCGGCGGTTCAATTGACCGTCTCAGCGGCGCCAGACCGGCAACATGCCACGGAAATCCTGGTTTTCAAGCCGAATTTTCTTGATTTTTTACCTGAATTTTGCGCTTAGGGTATTGGAACTGTGAAGCTTTGTGCTATAGTAGATGGGAGCATTGACTTGTAACTACCCTCTAGTGCAAGTCAATTATAGCACTGGTTACGGCGAAAGATGCTCCCACCTACAATTCCCAGGGGACACTTTGTCCGTAGCAATTTTTTCCACCATTTTGGCATGCATGTCATGCTGATTCCTGTAACTTTGTGTGTCGTTCATACCTGTCTGTGTGAGGGCAAGACATGTCACAAGTCATAAGCACTGACCGCAACCGTTTCAAGCGGTATTGGGAGCAACAGGCCATTCAATGCGCCGCGCATCAGCAGTGGGCCGAAGCCGAGAAGATCAATCGATCGCTTGTGAAGCTATGGCCGGAGGATGTTGACGCCCACAATCGTCTCGGCAAGGCTCTCTGGGAAAGGGGGTTGCTGCGGGAAGCGAAAGATATGTACCGGCGGGCGCTCGATCTCGATCCGGTAAACGCGATTGCCGGACGGAACCTTGAGCGGCTCGAATCGTCTCTCTGCGCTGCGCCCGAATCTACCAGCGCCGACGACATACCGCATGTTCCCGCGGATATCTTCATCGCCGAATCCGGCAAGACCACGATCGTAAAGGTGCTTCCGCTGCCTGGACGGGTCAGCAACGTGCTGCCATTGCCTGGAGACCCGTTGCGTTTGCACCAACATGGCAGTATTCTTCGCGTCCTGAGCCGTAACGGACAGCCGCTGGGGCAACTCGGCGCCGCGCTCTCGCAACGGCTTGGCTTCTTGATGGAATCTGGTAATGCTTACGCCGCCGCGGTGGTAGGAATACAGAACGGCGACATTTACATTGTAATCAAGGAAGTCTACCAGCATCCTAGCCTGGTTGGGCAGCACTCCTTCCCTAGTCAGAGTCGCACGCAGAACGGGAAGTTGGCACTTGTGCGACATTCCGCAGTTGCGTTTGAGAGCGACACGGCGGATGATTTCGGTGACTCTGATGATTGGGCGGACCTCGAAGCTGAAGCGGTCGATCATGCAGACCTCATGATGATCGAGGACGGCTTCTAGCTTTAGGGGTTTCCGGTTAGTGCTGTTGTATGGGTTCACGCCATGATCCGACCAGGGCTTGTTACGAGAGCATTGGCTCTCTGCTCGCTGATCTCCCTCTTTTCTCTCGGTTGTAGTTCTCTCCCCGCGTCGCCTCCCCCGGTCCAAGCGCCTGAGAGTGTTGCCAGCCAGACTGACGACCGCATCGGTCAAATCTCCCGCGATGTCATTCGCGTTTTCCGATACCTCAATATCAACAATCTTGCCTTTGTCCGCCAATCGCTAACGCCAGGCAAGTATCGCGTGGCGCTTGACTTCCTCATTCCTGAGATTCAGTTCCTGGCTCAGCAAGTGGTCGAGGTCAATGCGGATGGCACGGAGGATGCGCCGACCGCCTTGCTCAGCGCGGTTGATCCCCTCGCGCGCGCGGCGGCGGAGTTTCGCCGGTACATCGAAACTGAGCAGGATGCCGCCCTGGCCGCGGCGTATTCCCAGCTCTCCGAGGCACACGTTCAGCTTGAGTATTTCCTCGCCAACACTGCCTTAGCGGAGGGCCCAACGCTGCGGGAACACCTGCTGCAGGCGGGAAGAGTGGAGATTGCAGCAGAGCCAATTGCGGTATCGCGCGTGGTGCTGGGACCTTTCGCAAACATTGAAGATGCCAAAACGGTACAAGAGGCGGCGGCAACCTATAACGCCGTGATCAGGCAGGACGAATTGCCGTCGGTCTGGCTGGGTCCGTTCCGGGTTGCGGCAGAGGCGCGGGCGGTGGCGGCGCAGTGGCGTGAACTGAGGATCGCGGCAGCCGTCCATGAGGATACGGTGTACGAGTTTCGCGCTACTGAGGTCTCGCCGGTGCAGGGCCGCACGTGGCGTGAATTAGCCTGGTTTCACGACATGGAAATAGCGGCGCACTTCATTGCGGTATCTCCCGGAGGGAATGTCGTGCTTGCCGGCGATACGAGCGGCACGATCCAGCGCCGGACCGGGCAAGGTGAGCACTTTTGGACCCAGTCTTTCGCCCTGCCCACATATGCGCTCGCGGTGACCCGAGAAGGAGAAGCAATCTTTGCAGCAGGAATTGGCGCACAGGCGCTCAGTGGAGATGGGGTCAGGCTCTGGCGCGAATCGCTGGAGGAGTATGAGGTTATCCTCGAGAAAGCTGCAATCAGCAATGATGGGCGGACAATGGTTGCGTCCACGTCGAATGCGGAGGGAATGGGACAGGCGTTTGGCTTTAGTGAGTCCAAGCTGGAGTGGGTTACATCTCTCGAATACCACGGAATTCCGGGCCTCAGCAGTTTCCATCTCTCACCGGACGGCGACCGGGTCGCGCTGGGGGGGAACGGTCAAGGCCGCTATCAGGTGATGGTGGTCAACGAACGCGGCGAGAAAATTATGGGCTCGGATTTCATCGAGCCTGTCGTTGACGTCACCCTTGCCGGTCTCAACCAAAAGGTAGTTGTGCTCACCGAACGGCACGTCAGCCAGTTTGATATAGCATCGCAGCAAATAGAGTGGCAGGCGGCGGCCCGCGGGCGCGCGCTGGCGGTCTCGCAGCCTGGCGACATCATCTATGTTGGCGGTGTCCAAGGCATTACGGCGTTCTATCAGGATGGCCGCCGGTTGTGGACGCAAGACGCCATGCCTGTGTCCCAGATTGTGGCCAACTACAACTACCTCATCGGTCTTTCGGATAACATCCGTCTGGTTGTCGTCAAGTACGACGGCAGCATCCTCGGGACAGTGAGCCCGCTGGTGCCCATCCGCGACTTCGCCGTGGCGACGGACGGCGACCTCCTCGTCGCGCTCGATGAGGAGAACCGACTATCTGCGTGGCGCTTGCCGCCTCCTGCCACAGAGTAGTGGTAGCAGGCGTGTAATAGGCACAGAAACTCAATGCTGTTGTGCTCTCCGCGCCAGTTTCACACCCGCGACCGGTAGTGCGCCGCAATGAACAGTCCCTCCACTTTCTTGATCGTAAGCTGTTCTGCGAAGGGTTCCAAGACACGGGCAAGCCCCTTGGCGCCGTAATAGACTTTCAGGGCGGGGTGGAGGGAACCGTCGCGCAGAGGACGCGTTTGAATCTCGGTTTCCACCTCGTCAAGCGACGGCAGGCTTGAATCGAAGATGCAAACGCGGCCGCCGGGGCGTACGACGCGTCGCACTTCACTGAGAAAGGGGGCGACGTCCTCGTGAGGCACGTGGCTGAAGAAGAAGCCGAAGAAGCAGCCGTCGACAGAGTTGTCGGCAAACGGCAGCGTATACGCGCTGGCACGCACGAGCGCGGCGCGCGTCTCGTTGAGATCAAGCCGCTTGCGGCACTCTGCTAACATACGCGGGCCGTAATCGAGCGCAATAACCTCCCGACCGGACTGAGCCAGAAGCGACGTCCACCAGCCGATGCCGCAGGCCACTTCCAGAATGCGTCCTTCTCCGAATCCGGCCAACTCCTCCTCAAGCTGGCGAATGCCAGAGAGGAATGGCTCGTTGGTTTCCGGACGGTCGTAGAGCCCGGTGCGGAGAAACCAGTCCACGTATTCGCTCGCCCGCTGGTCGTAGTAGACCTGCATAGACTGCTTTAGAGTTTCATTATCTATATCTGCGTCCCAGGCCTCATAATCGAAGCCGGTGCTCTTGCCGGTCGGCGGATTCTCAGACATGGGGCAGTGGCTTCTCCGTTAGCTCGGTCTCCGCGTCGGAGAGGTCCTTGGCCGTATCGACCGCGCGCCAATACGCCTTCGTCTTGTAGGCGCTGAGCTTGCCTTCCGCGGCAATACGTGGAAACGTGCTGCGCTCGTGATCGCCCTTGTCCGGCAGAAGTTCCCTGATAGCCGGGGACAGGACGTAGACGCCTGCGCTTAGCCAATAGGGCAAGAGCGGTTTCTCGTGAAAGGCGGTCACCTTGTGGTCGTCGTCAGAATCGACGATGCCATAGGGACTTTGCAGTTGCGTGAGTGAAATCGTTGCCAAGTTTTCACTTGCTGCGTGCAGATCGACTAAGGAGGCGATGTCCATGTCGGTGAGAATATCGCCGTTCGTCGCGAGGAGAAACGGATCGGAAGCATCCGCGGCCCCAAGCGCCAGTTTCAGGCCGCCTCCCGTGCCGAGCTTTTCGCGCTCGATCGCATACTCGATTTGGACGCCAAATTCCTCGCCATTGCCGAAACGGTCTTGGATAACCTCATGCCGGTAGCCGCACGAAATGATGAAGCGCGTTACGCCGCTGGCTCTCAGCCAAGCAATCTGATACGCCAGGATTGGAACACCGGCGACCTCAACCATGGTCTTGGGGCGGTCGGCAGTGAACGGCCGCAGTCGTTCTCCTAATCCCCCCGCGAGGATAATGGCCTGCATATGCTCTGTTTAGCTCCTTATATCGTGATGCGGTGGGCGTGTGCACTCCCAGACATGCTGCCTCCGGTCAACCGCAGGGTAGCTATTTCTACCGAGGCATCCGCAGATACCTCGGTTTGCAATGAGCCACGATGAGAACTGGTTGCCTGCAGCGCTGTGCAAAGAGAGGCCGTGTGACGCAATCGGCGTAGATTTAGAGTAAACCGGTTGTGAGTGATCCGGCTTGCGTGCCAGATATTCGGTTTCAATTGTATAGAGGATGGGTGCGCCAGGCAAAACTGTGCGCTAAGCCAAAGCACTCTTGCTCAGGAGACCTTTGTGAACCTTTCCCAAGCAGTTGGCGACAGGCTGGATCGGCTCCGATTCCCCCTCACCCCGGCCCTCTCTCCCCAGGGAGAGGGAGACCTTCTCGCCTGCTGGCATGGGTTGTGTAAAGGTCTCCTTAGGATCTGAACATGGAGGTGCGAATCGAGAATCCGGTGAACATGCCGGGGCGCGTAACGTGCACGGTGATCTGGCGCAGGTCGCGGTCGGCATACTCTACGTCAGCCGTGATGATGTATTCATAGGTCGGCTGCGCAATGAAGGCGTCGAGCCACAGGGGTTCGGTGGCGCGGATCCGCACCCTGGTCACCGTATAGCGTCGTATGGGATAGTAGCGGATCCGCTCAGGTAGAGAGCCATCGGTTTCGACGATCTCGATGTCTTGCTTGGGCAGACCTTCAGCCTGCGCGAGGATGTCATCCATGATCTCCTGGGGCCTCTTGGTCACGATAGCGGTGTTGCGTTCGTCGATGCGGGGGTCGTAAACGTGGTTGCGCGGCGCAGTTATGGTCATGAGACCAAGACCCAGCAAACCGGAAAAGGCGATGACAAAGACCCAGGTGAGTTTTCTCTGCATGGCATTGCCCTCAAGTTGTCAAGCACTGAATGCGCGCGGCTCTTCTGTCTCGGTGACGGTGCTACCCGCTAAGGCCCCGCCGGGGAGTCAATGGCGAACCGCATAGTCTCAGTATATAATGCGAGTTGGGAATAGCAATCGCGCTTATTGCGGGAGCAGTGCGGTCACCAACGAAAAAACGTGGCCCCCTGCAAGCCATGCGAAGGCACTATGCACATCCCTTCCAGTGCATTTAGCGCACTGTGTTGGGCAGAAGATAACGAGAAACAGGAGAACACTTGGTGGGATATACAATCACGCTTATCCCGGGTGACGGCGTCGGTCCTGAGATCACGGAGGCAACCTGCCGTGTGATCGAGGCCTTGGATGTTGGCATAACGTGGGATGTCCAAGAGGCGGGCCTGCACGTATTTGAGCAGACGGGCGAGTTGCTGCCGCAGTCCGTGATCGATTCGCTGCGCCGCAACAAAGTGGGCATCAAGGGACCGATTACGACACCGGTAGGAACAGGATTTCGTAGCCTCAACGTCACGTTGCGCAAAGAGCTGAAGTGCTACGCCAACTTGCGGCCGTGCAAGAGCTACACAGGCGTGCAATCGCGCTTTGACGAAATCGACATTGTGGTGGTGCGTGAGAATCTTGAGGACTTGTACGCAGGGATAGAGTTTGAGGAGGGCGCCGGCAACGCGCTTGAACTCATTCACTTCATCCGCGCCCATCACGGCAGCCACATCCCGTTGGACGCTGGCATTACCATCAAACCGATCACGGTGGAGGGCTCCCGCCGCATCGTGAAGTTCGCCTTCGAGTACGCGCGGGCGAATGGGCGCCAGACCGTAACAGCCATCCACAAAGCGAACATCCAGAAGCACTCGGACGGCCTCTTCCTGCGGGTGGCCCGCGAGGTGGCGGAAGACTATCCTGACATTGAGTTCTGGGACATGATCGTGGATGCGACGTGCATGCAACTCGTGCGCCGGCCGGAGCAATTCGACGTCATGGTCATGCCGAACCTCTACGGTGACATACTTTCCGATCTCTGTGCCGGACTGGTTGGCGGCCTGGGCGTCGCTCCCGGCGCGAACATCGGCGATCAGATGGCGCTCTTCGAGCCGATTCACGGCAGCGCGCCCAAGTATACGGGTCAGAACAAGGTGAATCCGATGGCTCAGATGTTCTCCGCGGTGATGATGCTGCGCCACATCGGCGAACGAGAGGCTGCGGACCGGATGGAAACGGCGCTTGCGGACGTCATAGCCGAGGGCAAGCACGTCACGTACGATATGAAGCCTGACCGCAACGATCCGACCGCGGCGAGCACGTCGGGCGTGGCGGATGCGCTCATCGAGCGATTGCGCTAACCTGAATGCGCCAGTTGTCGCGCTATCGCTCTCCCACAGCTAGCAACTCTTGAATTAGGGCAATTGGGCAATGGGTGGACTCGGCAATACGGCTGATGAGCCAGTAGTCGTGAACACGGGTGTTTTAGATGGAGAAGCAGTAACCGAATACTGTGCGGGCAAAGACGCCTGCGGCTGGGACTAAGTATTCCCTGGGCAAGGAGTGTCACAGCATGGACAATGGCATGAAGCTCGTCGTGGCGATTGTCCAGGACGAGGACGCAGGAAATCTCGTAGATAGCTTAGTGCAGGCCGGCTTTGGCGCCACGCGCATCAATACGGCTGGCGGTTTCTTGCGGCATGGCAATGCGACCGTGTTCGTTGGCGTAGAGGAAGAGCGGGTCAGTGAAGTGCTGGTCGTCGTTCGGCAAAACTGCACAACCCGCATGCAATACATCAATCCTATGCCGCCGGCTATGGAACCCGGTGAGTTCTATATGCCCTACCCGGTCGAAGTACAGGTAGGCGGCGCCGTGATCTTCGTTCTGGACGTTGAGCGGTTCGAGCGATTCTAGACGAGAACGAACTTTCCACTCTCCCCTCCGATAACTCCGTGCTGAAGTATCGATACGCTCTGCATCTTTATATCTGTTTAACTTGCAGGGCGACGCAGTGCTAAACGGCAATCACACAGGTGTGCTGCGTGGCGTGCTGGATGTACATCTATGCCAGTTTCTGCAGGCAATGGGACAAGAGGGGTGGATGACCCAAGAATTCCTTTCTCCCGCTTGCGTCGCATCGTTGCGATACTGTTAGCCAAGATCGCGGGCGCGTTCTCACGCCGCTTGCAGCAGGGCGGGGGCACGGCGCTCCCCGGGCTGGTGGCGGAGCACATTTCGCCAGACCTACTTGGTTTCCTCTTGAGCCAAGTGCCTGCGGGTGCAATCTTCGTTACCGGCACGAACGGCAAGACGACAACGGCCGCCTTGCTGCGCAACATCCTTGCCGCCGACGGCCGCACTGTTTTGCATAATGCCACGGGCTCAAACCTGACCCGCGGCGTCTTGAGCATGCTGCTCGCACACACGGCTTGGCATGGCGGGCTGCGTGTCGCGCCGGACGGTATTGCCGTCTTGGAGTTGGACGAGGCGGCAATTGTGCAAGCGCTCCGGCAGCACCAACCGTCTAGCATCGTTGTGACGAACCTGTTCCGCGACCAACTCGACCGCTACGGCGAGGTGCAGACGATTGCCGCGGGCCTGCGCTCCGCGTTCGCACAACTGGACGCCTCCACCGCATTGCTGCTGAATGCTGACGATCCACTGGTTGCCAGTCTGGGAGAGGCCTACGGCGGGCCGGTGCGCTACTTTGGACTTGACGATCCGAATCTGGCGCGCGACGACATAGAGTTAGCGGCTGATTCGCACTACTGCCCGCATGAGGCGACCCCATTGCGGTATGCCGCTGCTTACTACGGGCACCTTGGGGAGTATGTGTGCCCTGTGTGCGGCTGGCAGCGGCCGGAGCGCGACGTGCGCGTAACAAAGGTGGTGTTGCATGGCTTTGCCGGTGTAGACCTCACCGTCTCTGTGCCGCGCGAGAACTTTCGCGTGCGTCTGCGCGTGCCTGGGCTCTACAATGCGTACAATGCGCTCGCTGCAACCACGGCGGCTTGGCGCCTGGAGGCTGCTGCGGAGGCAATAGCCGCGGGACTCAATGCCACCATCCCCGCTTTTGGCCGCGCAGAGTTCATAGAGTTTGGCGAGAGGAAGGCGTGGCTGCTGCTCATAAAGAATCCGGTCGGCGCCAACCAGGTCTTGCGCTTGCTCGCGGCTGAAGGCGGCTCTTTGCACGTGCTCGCCATTCTCCAAGATCGCGCGGCGGACGGACATGATGTCTCCTGGATCTGGGATGTTGATTTCGAATGCCTCGCCAGCGCTGCGCTCACGGCCGGCGGCCGTCGCGCGGAGGACATGGCGGTGCGCTTGAAATACGCTGGGCTGGAAGACATAACCGTCTTGCGAGACATAGCGAACGCGTTCGACCATGCCGCTGAGACTATGCCTGCACACAAAACCCTTTTCATTCTCGCCACGTACACCGGTATGCTGGAGATGCGCCGGGTCTGGGCGGAGCGGGGACTTGTGCGCCAGTTTTGGGAGGAAGACCTTGCGTAACTATGACGAGTGGGCGGAAATAGGCTGGAACAGTGAAGGCTTCCCCTCACCCCGGCCCTCTCCCCAGGGAGAGGGAGTTTATCCGCCAGTCTCTCCCCAGGGAGAGGGGATCTACTCGCATGTCTTACTCCAGGGAGAGGGAGTCTACCCGCATGTCTTTCCCCAAGGAGAGGGGGTCTACTCGTTTGTCTTTCCGGGGTGTGCGAGGTTTTTAGGGGAGGGACAGGAGTGAAGCTCGTCATTGGGCATCTCTATCCGCGCCTCATGAATATGTATGCCGATCGCGGCAACGTGATTTGTTTGGAGCAGCGCTGCCGCTGGCGCGGCATCGATGTAGAAGTACGGAGCCTTAGTCCAGGGCCGCTGCACAATGCCGCTGAACTCGACCTGCTGCTGGTGGGCGGCGGGCAAGACCGGGAGCAACTGTTGGCCTCACGTGATCTTGTGGAGACCAAAGGCCCGGTGTTGCGGGATGCCATGCGCGACGGACTGGTTGCGCTGGCGGTGTGCGGCGGCTACCAACTCTTTGGCGAGTACTATCGCGATCACACCGGTGTCGAACTGCGCGGCATAGAGGTGTTACCGGCCCATACGGCGCACCCCGGTGAAGGCACTCAACGCTGCATCGGCAACATTGTCACGACGTGGAAGGGGAGAAAGCTGGTCGGCTTTGAGAACCACGGCGGGCGCACGTATCTGCACGATACAGCGGCTGCGCTCGCTACCGTTGAAAACGGATTTGGGAACAACGGCGAGGACCGCACGGAGGGCGCACAGTGGCGGAACGTCTACGGCACCTATCTCCACGGTTCACTGCTGCCCAAGAACCCGGCATTCGCCGACCACCTGATCTTGCAAGCCTTGCAACGGCGGCATGGCGCCGCGTTGCTGCCTCCACTTGACGACGCCGTAGAGGCGAGCGCACACGAACGAGCGTTGAAGATCGCGGGAAGATGATCGTTGCTCCCAGAGGCTCGCAGTGGATGAAGGCAAGCCCTCAGTTGAAGAAACTACCGGTTGGAGGCAGTGATGTGCCGCTCGGAGAGTGCCCATATAGCAGGTACGAACTCACGCAATGAGATAAAGGTAATGCAGTGGGCAAAAACCTGGCGGGTCGGTACTTCTCGGGTGGAAGCTAGCCCGTAGCGGGGGCTGCGCAATTCGAGCAGAGCCCCCCGACTTCCAGTTCCACGTTTCTAATGGTGAACCGGTGCTCGTCTTGCAGAGCTTCCTTGAGACGGTCGATATGCGGGCTGCTAAACTCGATGACTTCCTCACACGAAACACAGACGAGATGGTGGTGTTCTCCATCACCGGCAGCTTTGAAGTGGCGATGGTCTTGCTGGAGGTTTGCCGCTTCGACGAGGCCTTGCTCGCGCAAGAGATCGAGCGTGCGGTAGACCGTGGAGAGACTGACACGGTGACCCCGCTGGCGGGCGATCTGAAAGACCTCATCCGCGCCCAAGTGCCCAGGCTGCTCGCGGATGATCTTCAGGATAGCTTCACGCTGCCGCGTGAAACGGCGGCCCGATGAACGGAGAAGCCGTTTGGCATTGGAGGTCGCCAGTTGCGAGCGAGTTGCAGCCAATGTCATTCCCTCTTGAGGCAGGCGCTTGCGTTGAATTGCGTATGTGCCAAGTGCAGTAGGGATAGCTAATTCCTACCGTGTTACTAGTAATTCCATCATAGCACATACCGAGGCCAGGGGTGGCTGTGTTGTGCAGTAGCAATAGCCCTGCTCCCATGCCGGCAGCCGTGCGTCAGTCGTGGCTACGCAAGCAGGAAGAGCGGGTCTTTTTCAAGGATACCGACGCCTATTTCCAGGAAGGGCTTTGCCTCGATGAGGCGAAGGGTGGCGTTGCCGATTTGCCCAACCTGCATGATGCCGTGCTCCTGGCAGACGGCATCCATCTTTTCGAAGGCGCGGGGATGGTTGGGCAGATGGGCGCGGGTGGGCACGGTAATGATGCGCCCTTCGAGGTCTATCACCATGGGGTAGAAGACTTCCGTGCTCAGAATCGGAGCGCCGCCGGCTTCTTCGATGGTATGGATCGTGGTGTTGCTGTTCTGGCCGATGCCTATCAAGAGGACCTTGCCGCCGCTGATGCAATTCCGGTGCCACGGCGTGCCGGGGCCGGTGGGATAGACCGCGGTTTCCGCGCCCGCCAGCAGCCAATCGCGGCGCCCGCCGATTGCGTGCAGCGTATGGCAGGCGGAGAGCGACGGCCGGGCTTCTGGTCTCACCCGCAGCGCATTCGTGATGGCGCCGAGCTTTGAGGGGGTTACGCGCAGGTCGAGGATGGGGTTGTGTTTGATGTAGTGAAAGTGCGAGCCTCCCTGCCAAATCACCGGGCTGGTTGGGACGGCAACTGTCCCCTCTGTGCCAACGGCAGCGAGCAGCGCGTCCACCACGGTATCGCCGCCGCCCTCAACGTACCCAAAGCGGGATAGAGACGAGTGCACGATGACCGTATCGCCGTCCGTAAGTCCAAGGCTGCCGAAGCCGTCTACGAGCATGGAATGCGTTACGTGAGGACGGGTTTCGTCGATTGACATAATCTAGCTCCTTTGTATAGCACGCGGACGTAGATCAATTAAGGGATGTGTGGCGCTCGTTAGCGTACATGCAGGTTGTTCGCTGGTTCACACTCTAGGGCCCCAACGCAAATGAACGGCGAGTTGGTCTTTACCGAGGGGAAGCGGATGAATTGAAGGGGGAGACGAGTCAAACTCTGCTAACTACCCAAGTTGCGCCAGGACATTGCTCAAAACGCTATCGCCTCTCCCGATTCCATAGAATCGGTAATAGCCAGTCCCACGCGCAACGCCCGCCTGCCATCGTCACCGGAGACACGGGGCGGTTCCCCGCGGCGAATGCGACTAGCGAATTCTTGAATGGCCTCAGTGTAGGCATGTTGGGGTTCAAACTTGTGCTCTTGCGCTCTACCAAGATGGTCTCTATGCGTGAACTGGGTGGGTTGGATGTCGGTGATCACGCCCTGCGGCCCAAATAGCTCTTCCTCATGTGTCAGAAAAGGCTTGAATTCCGGTTGCATGGCGCAGGCAGCCGTAATGACGCCCATGTCTCCGGTGCCGTATTCGATGAGCACGACGCCGGTGTCGGGCGCGGTATCCAGCCGCTTGCGTTGAGCGGACTCTCGCTTCGCCCAACTGAAGCCGCGCGCAGTCACGCGGACGACGTCACTGCGGAAGAGCCATGCCCACAGATCGTAGTGGTCTGCAAACAAATCGAGGAATACCTTTATGTTTCGTGCCTCGCTGCTGGCGGAGTTGCTGCCAGGGGCTGGCATGAGACAATGCACGCGGTACATCACCGGCCGACCAAGCAATTCTTCGTCCATCATCTCGCGGATGCGCACAAAGCTAGGTGAAAAGCGGCGCGGGAAACTCATGCCCACTGCCACCCGCTTACGGCGCGCCGTTGCCAGGAGTTCGTCATACTCGCCCAATACGTGCGTGGTATTGCGCTCGCAGAAGATGTGCTTGTGATTGCCGACGGCGTCGAGGGCAATAGGCCCGTGCAGCGCCGTGGCGGAGCACAGCGAGATGATATTGATATCGGGGCGCGCAATGGCCGCCTGGTAGTCAGTGCTGGTGTTTTCGATGCCGAACTCCAGCGCCAGACCGCGAGCGCGGGACTCGTCCAGATCAACCACCGCAACCACCTGGGAATCTTCTACCGCTTGCCAGCCAACGATGTGCTGGCGTGCACTGGTACCGGCGCCGATGATGCACGTGCGCACGCGACTAACCGGAGCGATCATGGTATTGAATCCTTATTGCGCTCGTGGACTACGCGGAAAGAGAGGGGGTCTACCGGCAATGTTGTCGCATTAAACAAAATGGCAATGAATACCGCGCCTCACGTCCCCGGTAGCGTAGGTTTGCAACCCCGTATCGAGTACGGGGCAGGCTCTGCGCCCGCCTGTTGGCGACTGCCATTTCCCCTCACCCCGCCCCTCTCCCCAGTGAGAGGGGGCAGAGCGCGCCCAATGAGCGTACCGCTTAATCTTAATGCGACAGCATTGGGGTCTAACGGGAACTACCACAGGAATACGCTGATACGCGGGGGATCCGAAGTTCGGATGAGGGTTCGTAAACATAGTGTAGCGCATATCGGCTGCGTAGGCGATACTGGACACGTGCGTATTGTCCACGGAGGCATGGGTCTGTGCGGGTATATATGAGCGTTGACATGGAAGGGCTGGCCGGCGTCGCGCTGCGCGAGCAGATTTCTCGCTACCTTGGCGGGCGGCAGTATCAGCAGGGGCGCAGGTTGGTGGCGGCGGAAGTCAACGCAGCGGTGGCAGGGGCATTTGCTGGCGGCGCTACCGACGTCATCGTCCACGACAACCACGGCAGCAGCATGAACATGCCCATCGAGCAGCTTGACCCGCGTATACACGTCTACATGGGAAACCTGCCGTATCCCCAGCATGCGCTCTTGGAACCGGATGTTGACCTCTACCTCTGCTTGGGCTACCACGCCGCGCAGGGCAGAATGCACGCCTTCCGGGACCATACGGTGAGTTCATCCCGCTGGAGCGACGTTTGGCTCAATGGCATAGCCGTAGGTGAACTTGGCTTGAGCGCCGCGTGCGCGGGCGTCTACGGGATCCCGGTCGGTCTCGTGGTCGGTGACGACAAGGTGTGTGCTGAGGCGCGCGCGTTGTTGGGGTCTGAGGTCGAGATCGTCTCGGTAAAGACCGGATTGGGCCGGCACGCTGCCAAGCTTTTGCCGGTTGTCGACCAGCACGACAGAATTCGTAAGGCTACGGCGCGGGCAGTGCGTCGCTGGGACGCGGTGCCTCCTCTGGTCTTTGCGCCGCCGTACGAGTTGTGTTTGCAGTACACTTCACCGGAATTTGCCGATGCGCGCGCGTGCGATGGCGTCAACACCATACGGCGGGATGGCACGACAATCTGCTTGCGGGGCGATAACCTCATCGAGTTGGTGGGACGGATCTAATGGTGAGAGTGGCCGCGCGCTGGCTGCTATGCCTGCCATTATTCTTGCTCTTGCTGGGTTGTTCAGTAGAGAGACAGACCCAGCGAATCGGTCGGCTCTATGACGCCGTCCGCTCCCAGCCCCAAATCCAACCGCCCGCTGATTACGTGCCAGCCGCGACGCCTGCAGTTGGCGTAGACCCAATCGCCAAGGCGGACGTGCTCGTCTTTGCAGCGCGTCCGGGTGATGCCTTGGTGTCTGCGTACGCTACGATTGGGCAGGCAAAGCAGGATGGCAAGCGCGTCGTCATCGTATATGTTACGAACGGTGATGCTCAAACTGACGTGGCGCGAGCCCTGGCTGAGCTTCCTGCCAACGCTACGCCAACGCCGCGTCAATATCTGGACGGGGCGTCTGTGCTGCAAGAGTTGGCGCTCCAGGTAGCGCGGAGCGCGCTCGGCATGGAACCGGAGGATGTCATATTCCTCTCGTACCCCGACGGCGCTTTGCATGCATTAACGGCAGAAGCGCCGGATGAAGTTGTTCGTTCACCATATACCGAGAAAGACGGTCTCTTCGACGCCGGCATCACCCCGTATCGCATCGCGCGTTCGGGTCAGGGCGTGCCCTATTCATTCAATGCGATTCTCCATGACCTGAATGACGTGCTTGTTGAACTGAACCCCAGCGAGATATACTTGCCATCACCCGCCAGCACCGACGAGACGGTTGCCGCAGCGGGTCGGCTGATCGCGCGGTCGCTGCGTGAGGTCGCGCCGCGGGAGGCGCGGGTGTTTATATACTTGCAGGCACTGGAAGGGCAACCGTCTCCCGACTGGCGCGTTCCCGTGACCGACCCGGCAGCAAAGCAACGTGCGCTCGACATGTATGCGGCGCGGATCGGTAGGGCAGGCTGGCCCAATCTGCCGGCGGCTCTGCTAGAGGAAGAAGGCTTTTGGGAGTTCGACTATACCAAACCTGTGTAGGAGACTTTCGCATCGGGTACGTGACATGCACGAACTTTCGGCACTAGAGTTACAACATGGACTCCAAGTTTTAGGTATGTGGTAGTAAAGACCCGCATGTGAGCGGGAATAACTGGAGAAGTTGAATATGAACATGCCTCGTCCGTCGATTCATGGTTCTATCTTGAAAGCAGGTTTTTCACTGGAAGAGCTGCTTGAACTCGCCAAGCAGTTTGAGTTTCCCGGCGTGGATGCGTCTTTTGCCGCAGTGCGGGAGTTAGTGGAAGAGACATCGCCCGCGGCGGCGCGTGACCTGTTTGCCGCGCACGATACGGCCCCGGCCTTCATGGGCTTCTTGGCGTCGGGCATATTTGCGCCGGAAGCGGAGTTTATGGGGTCGCTGGAGCAATTTGAAGAGAACTGCGCGCTTGCGGCGTCAGTCGGGTGCCGGCGTACGGGAACGTCATTCCCAAACCGCATGCCGCTGCCGCCAAACGAGGTAAGAGAGATTCTGCGGGATCGAACGGCTATCCTCGCTGAGCGAGCGGAGCCACATGGCATCGCCATCGGATTGGAGTTTCTGGGACTGCGCACGCATCGGCTGGAGGAGCCGCACCCCTTCATCAATAACGTGCCGGACACAATTGAAATGCTGCGTGAGACCGGCAGGCCCAACGTCGGACTGATCCTTGATTCATTCCACTATTTCACAAGCGAAGGGAACTTGGACCAGATTCGCTCGTTGCGCGCCTCGGACATCGTGCACCTGCACGTGAATGACTCGCCGCACGACAACGTGATGACCTTGGAGGATACGGAACGCGTGCTGCCGGGCCGGGGTGTCATCGACCTGACCGGTTGGTTTAAGGCCATTGCCGAGATAGGATTCGACGGTTACGTGGCAATCGAGATATTCGACGAGGAATTCCGGAACCAAGAGCGTGAAGTGTCGTTGAAGATTGCTAAAGAGTCGCTTGATGCGGTGCTAGCACAAGTAGCGTAGTTCGGTCGCGCCTTTTGGAGCGCGCTCTTGTCTTGAATTATCTCCCCTCACGCCGGCTCTCTCCCAAGGGAGAGAGGGGATTCTTGCTTGTTTGGTTTGGGTTGGCACTGAATTGACAGTCCGCCCACGCCCTGCATTGGGCCGAGACACAGCGCGGGGGCTTGTCCCCTGCCTCTTGCGCAAGAGACGTGCATCCTCAGAGGGCGCGCTAGACCGTAACGCTGCTATACGCCAGCAGAATTGCCCCCAAGGCGATCACGATCGCGCCGCCGATGCGCGGCACCGGCGAAGCCTCGCGCAGTACCACGATGCCCAGCACTGTGCCGATGACGACACCCACTTCCCGCAGCGGCGCCACCTCGCTCGCCTGCGCAATTGAAAGCGCGACCAGGGCAAGACTATACGCGAGCGGAGAGAGTATGGCGCCGGCGCCCATGGTGACCGGATGCGCGCGCCATACCGCAAGCAGCGTACCCACCCGGCGGCGGAGCATCCACGACATGGCGATGGCCGGGCCGAGGAATGCGCCCGTCACGTAGAGCAGCGGCGGCACGTGCGAAACCCCCACTTTGTCCCACAACGTGTAGGTGGCGATGGTCATGCCAGTCACGACCGCGAAGATGAGCCCGGCCGCCGGTCGAAAGTGCGCGGCCAGGGTCTGGCGCGAGAGGTCCGGTGGAATCTGCAGAATGAGCAGCCCCACGACGATCCCGGCTATGCCGAGCCCTTGCGGTAAACTGATGTACTCACCCAGTATGAGCACCGCTCCGATAGGTGTGAGCGCCACGCCCATGCCTCTGGCGAGCGGGTAGACCAGCGACATGTCGCCATGCTCGTACGCCTGCGCCAGCAGTATGAAGTAGAACGCGTGGATGATCGCCGTGCCTAGAAAGAACCCCCAGCCAACCAGCGGAATCGTTGCCCCGGCAAGCTCGTAAAGGGCAACCGGCAGCGTGGCAATGGTGCCGGCCACGCAGATGTTCCACGTGTAGATCAGGGGTCTGCCGCTGCGCTTGAGGAGCAAGTTCCACGTGGCATGCGCTAAGGCCGCACCCAGCACGAGCAGCAATGCGAGCACGGTCATAGTGGAACACCTCCAGGGTGCTCAGCGATACTGCTTACTGATTTGAGAATGCGCTTGCCCATTGGGGCTGTTGGAGGTCAAGATCTTTGCGTAGACTTGCTCCACGGATACGCGAACCATTTATACCTCAGATTGAGAATGAGAAGTGCAAGCGCCAATCCACAGATGTGCACGAAATAGATGGTTAGCACTGCCGCTTGGTCCGCGTCGGCTGCGAACAGAGAGGAAGACGATGCTCTCCCGACCTCAAGGTTTAAAACCAGCTTGTTGAAGATGTTCTGCATCGCGTGGTAGCCCACCGCCAGCTCGATGCCGCCGTCTAGCAGAGTCATCACGGCAAGAAGTATGCCTGGGGGCATGAGCACGAGGGAAAGAATCACGATTTCGATCACATTGAGGTCCGAACTGGTAACTAGGTGTGGGACGGTGAAGAGAAACGCCGTGCCAATGGCGAGAACTAGCTTGTTCCTAGTGAGCAGCGATAGGCCTTGCAATATGTAGCCACGGAAGAAAACTTCCTCAGCGCCGGACTGAATCGAAACGAAGATAAGCACAGCCAGTACGAGGGGCAGGAATTCCCGAAGGCTTCGCGCCTGAAAAGTCACCTCCACACCCGGGATGAGTCTGTACAGCAGTAGAACTACGCTGGCTACGCACAGCAAGGCAAGAGCGGCAAGGAGGGCGCGACCGTAATCGAACGATGTCCTGCCGGTGGTTACCTGTGTCAAAGTCTTCTTGTGCAGAAGTCTTGCGACGAGCCAAACGCCTACGAGGGCTGCTGCGTGATGAAGGTAGCGAAGGCCGTATTCCAGCAAGACAGAGACGCCATGAATCTCGTTGTGACAGATGAACGCCAAGGCGCTGGACGTGCAGGCTTGGGTAACCACCAAAACGATGCCTAAGAACATGCCGATGACAGCGATTGTGCCCAGGACCCACCGCCACCACTGGGTCGAGCCGGTTGCGGCGGCAGCAAAGAAACGGTCCGAGGGAGTCTTGGGCCCGATATACGTTGTTTTCGGGATTCCGGAGGGTTCGTGAAGTTTCATGCCTTGCTCGGCCTATGCTGGCTAGTTGGGCAAGTAGATGCCAAAGGGGATCTCTTGCGTTTGAGCCAAGACAAGGTAACGGCTTTCAGATTTAGACTTTCCAGTGCGTGCCTCCGCTCCTAAGACAGCGTTCCCGATTATGCCACACAGACTTCTGCCGTACCAATGTGTGCAGATGGTAGGTCGACCGAGTGGCTCTCAACCGGGGCCGGCAGTGTCATTCCAATGGGATCATCTGGCGCAGTATTCTGGGCGGTAGCACTTGCGTGTGCAATTAGACTAACTCGAGGTTCTGTAGTATGGTTAGGCAACTAGAGATAGGGCGTATTTGGTTAGCGCAGGAGGGTATGGACGTGACAGCGAATCCCCTAGGACTAAGCCGACGCCGGCTCTTGCAGGGCATGGGCGGCACGCTCGGCGTGTTGGGTCTGGCGGCGTGCGGCACGGTGCAGACTGCACCGGCCATGGAAGAGAAAGAGGCCGAGGCGCCGAAAGAGGAAGAGAAGCCGGCAGAGGCGCCCCAGCCGGCTGAGCCGACCGACGTGGAGTTCCTAATCGGCCCGTTCGCGGGACGCAACGCCGATGCCATGGAGACGCTGCTGACGAACTTCCATGCGAAGACTCCCGATATTCAAATCAAGCTCATCGTGGCGGAGTCGGGCACGAATTATCAGCAGCAGATCGCCACGTTTGTCGCCGCCGGCGCCAATGCGGACGTGGTGCACATGTCCGGTGGGCACTTCACCTATGCTGCTGACGGTGTGGTGGTCAACTTGGATGACCATATTAAGGCGGATGCGGACTTTGATATTGCAGCATATTACCCGCGTGTCACCGAATTCTATCGCGAGCCGGCAGGCGGGCAATGGGCCTTGCCGTGGAACCACGCCACCGAAGGCGTCTACTACAACAAGACACTGCTGGGAGAGGCCGGATTAGACGATCCGGGCGAAGACTGGAATTGGGACGATCTTCGCGAGATGGCGCGTGTCCTGACGAAGGACGCCAACAATGACGGCGAACCGGAATCATGGGGCGTGGAGTTTCGCTTGGTACGCATCGATCACGTGCTGCGGTCGTATGGCGGCGGTTTTCTTGCCGACAATAATACGCGGTCGGTCATTACCGATCCCAAGTCAATTGCCGCGCTGCAGTTCATTGCCGATCTGATCCTCAAGGATCGCACCCATCCCTACCCGGCATTGGGCTGGAACAATGGCTTTGCCCAGGGCAAGATCGCAATCTCCTTCCTATCGGAGTGGGCCGCAGTGCGGCTGGGCAATGTAGAGGGGCTTGATTTCGATGTCGGCATTATGCCGCAGGGACCTGAAGGCAGGTTTACGTTCCACGGCTCCGGCGGCGCCTCGATGTTTAGCACGTCCGATTCCCAGGACGCTGCCTGGGAGGTGCTGAAGTGGTTCTGCAATTACGATGGCGGCGAGTGGGCGGTTGCCCGGGCGATTTCCTACCCAGCCGGTTCTCCGACCGCATTGATCGCGGCCAATGAGTTCTTCTGGAGCGAGTACCTGACAAAGCCGGAAAACAGGACGCGCTTCCTGAAGAATCCCGATTTCGCCGTAGTGCCCTTCGGCGGCAGTTGGGACGGCCGCTTCTTTGATCAAAGTTCGCGTCAGGCGCTGCCGCAGATTTGGGAAGGCGCCAAGTCTGTGGAAGAGGTGGCGCGGGAACTGGATGCGCTGTGGGTCGCGCGTCTCGAGGAAACCGGCAGACTCAAGAGCTAAAGGCTATTCCTGCGAGTTCAGCAGCAAAATAATGCAATTGCACATCTCCGCAGATCTTGGTTCTGCGGAGATGTAGCGTCTTGGGACTTTGCACAGTTAACCTAAGATCATCAGGGGCGCGCTCTTTGTCTCGCGAAACGCGCTTCGACAAGCTCAGCGCGAACGGTTGCGTGTACGATTGAAACTCGCAACTTGCCATTAGCGTTCTTGGGACCGCTTCTAAAATGGCAGCAGGATTAAACGGAAACGAGGTTAGCAGTAATGAGCGCAATTCGGGTCGGCGTTGTCGGCATTGGCGGCCGCGGGCAGAATTACCTGCGGTGGATCAGTGAGGTCGATCGCCGTGCATACTTGGGGGCAGATCGACACTGGAGCCATACCAAGCGGACCTCGTACTGGGGCACCGTGCTGCGGGAATCCCGCGATATTGCGTTTCCTGAGGAGATGTACAAACAGTATGCACGCAGCCTTGAGGAGTACGGCATCGTGGAGACCCGGGACCTCAAGGCTGACATCGTGGCCGTGTGTGACGTACAGGAAGATCACCTGGCGACGGCTAATGAGATACTCACTGAGGAATTTGGGCGGGATGCGCCAGTATCCTATACCGATTATCGCCGCATGCTGGACGAAGCCAATCTAGACGCCGTCGTCGTGGTCAGCGCCAATTTCACCCATCGGGAGATCGCTTGCGCGGCAATGGAAACCGGGGCTTGGGTGCTCTGCGACAAGCCGCTGGCGACCACGGTAGCGGACTGCCAGGCGATCGTGGACGCGGCGCATCGCAGCGGCGGCAAGTGCTTTATGGGCTTCAACGAGCGTTCGAATCCGGTGGTGACGAAGGGCCGCGAGATTGTAGCGAGCGGCCAGATCGGCCAGCCCCAGATGGTCTTGGCACGCACGATACGCCCGCCGTTTGCGCCGACGCCGTGGCGCTACAGCCAGTCGCAGAGCGGCGGCGCTCTTAATGAAAAAGACTGCCACAGCTTTGATCTCTTCAACTGGTTTGTCGATTCGAAGCCTGCACGCGTGATGGGCATTGGCGGTCAGCACGTGCTGACGGAGAACAACGACATCATCGATCATGCCTGGGTGCTGGTGGAGTATGCGAACGGCGCGAAGGGTTGCTTGCAGCTTTGTCTCTTTTCCCCGCCTTCCACCGGGCCCGGCGCCGTGCTGGATGCCGTCGGCGCCAACGGGCGCATCATCGTCAAGGGCGGATCGGTGGAGGTCTACGGCCGCCGGCCGCTCAATGACCGGGCCGTCTATCACGTCAGCCGCGACAGTAATATGCCGGGGCATTCCGGCGACTTGACCCAAGCTTTTCGCTTTCTGGATTGCGTCGCCCACGACAAACCGGCACCAGCAACTCCTGAAGCCGGTATGGAAAGCACGGTGATTTGCCTGGCGGCGGAAGAATCCATCCGGCGCGCGGGTGAGTGGATTGACATAAATCAGTTTGTGGCGGAGGCGCTTGCAACGGCTTCGGCTTGAGTGCTGCATTGCAATACCAGCCGCTGATTTCCCGTTCATACTTCGACAAGGGCTTCGCGCAGCCCTCAGCACGAACGGTGTGGGGGCTTCGGTTGCCGGCAGATGGCGCTTCGACAAGCTCAGCGCGAACGGAAACTGGGTGCTGCGCTTACGGATAGCCAGTGCTTCAATAGACTCAGCACGCATGGGGAAATGCGGGAATTTCTCCTTTTTACATCACATCCTGTTCTATCGCCTGCGATCTTAAGGAGACCGAATTATGCCAAGTCGCCCGAACATCGTCGTGATTGTCACTGACCAGCAGCGCTCGGACTGCATTGGGTACGCGAACCCGGTCTTGGAAACGCCGTATCTCGACGAGCTCGCCGGGCGCGGCGTGAAGTTTACGCGGTGCTACACGAGTTCACCGTCCTGCCTGCCGTCGCGGGCCGCCATGATGACGGGCATGGACCAGTGGAATCACGGACGGCTTGGCAGTGGCGCAGGCCAAGACGCTTTGGACTTCCCGGCGACGCTGGCTGGCGAGCTGATGAAGGCTGGCTACCACACTGCGAGCATAGGGAAGTCGGACCAGTTTCCCAGACGCGCCCTTTACGGGTTCTATGAAGCCGTGCAGGATAGCACGGGCCGTGGTCTCTGGACTGACTATATGGCTTGGCTGCGCGCGGAGACAGCCGGGAAGATCGGTGACCTCGACCATGGTCTCGAGTGGAATAGCTTGATGGGCCGGCCAAGCCACTTGCCGGAACACCTGCACGCCACCCATTGGACCGTGAGCGAAGCGGTCAAGTTCATCGAGCGGCGCGATCCCACGTGTCCGTTCTTCCTGTGGCTGTCATTCACGCGTCCCCATGCGCCCTACGATCCCCCACCGGTCTATTTCGATATGTATAAGGACAACCCCGACATTCCCATGCCGTCCATGGGCGACTGGGCCGCGGCATACGACGAGCCGATTGCCAGCACCACTGCTTGGCGCGGCCGGGCTCCTGACACACAGGTGCACCGCACACGAGCTGCTTACTACGGTAGCATCACATTCATCGATCATCAGGTGGGCCGTTTCCTCTATGAGTGTAGCTGGCGCGATCGCGATGCCTTGCGCAACACACTCTTCATCTTCACCTCAGACCATGGCGACATGCTTGGGGACCACTGTCTGTGGCGCAAGGGTTACTCCAACGACGGTTCCGCGCGTATTCCGTTCTTCATCAAGTATCCGGACACGTGGGATGAGGAGCGCGGCGGGTCCTGCGACGAGATAATCGAACTTCGCGACCTCATGCCGACCGTGCTCGACGCCGCGCGGGTGGAGATACCTGAATCCGTCGACGGAAAGAGCCTTCTTCCGCTCGCGCGTGGCGAAGAAACTGAATGGCGCGATTTCCTGCAAGGGGAACAAACCAGAATCCATGGCTGGGACCAAGGCATGCAGTTCATCGCGACGAAGCGGGAGAAGTACACCTGGTTCCACCATACGGGCAGGGAACGGTACTTCAACCTGGTTGATGACCCGCAGGAGTGCCGCGATCTCGCTGGTAACGCCGCAGCACAGGACCGCATTGACGAATTGCGCGCATTGCTCGCCCGCGTGAACGAGGAGCGCGGCGATCCACGCGGACAGAACGGCCGGTTAGTGGTGCAGCCGAACGGCGCGCTCTTGCAATCCCCCAGTTACGCTAAGTGGAAGGCCCGCGCGGACGCACGCATGAGCTTGTGATCGGCATGTGCGGGATGCGTTGGCCTCAGGTTGTCTCCGCTGCGACGCAACAGATCACAAGAAAGTGGGGGCAGGCTGGTAGTTTGCGCTGGTTACATCGTTGTAGTGAATGGCCTTTACGGATTCACGGGCATATAAGACAAACCCCTGCAATCCCTGCTATGATTTCCCCACAGTGGCAAGTACAGTACGTAGCGCGGCGGTTCCGGCTTTGACGCGTTTGCCGTTAATCATACTGCCAGAGCCGTATGCAACTGCCGAGATACGTCCCGGCACATGGGGGTCACTATGGTAGAAATGCAATCCCTGAGCCGCACACTTGGTTGGTTTTCTGGGCTGGTAACGGCTCGTCCCTGGATTACGATCTTTGTCATCCTTAACATTACGATCTTCCTGACTGCCGGGGCGGTACGGCGCGCGCCTCCTCTCGGAGATGAGGCGATACTTCCTCCAGGGAGTACCGTTGCTGAAGCCATAGCTGAGATCGATGAGATCTTTGGCGAAACCGGCAAAGCTAGTGTGGTTACGCTCCTCTTCCGCGGAAACGCCCTTACGCCCGCCGGTCTGGCGCAGATGGATGCCCTGATTAACGAGATTGTGGCCGATCCTGCTGTCAGAGAACTTTTCGTCCCGGTAGATCCCCTCATCGCGCCCGTGTTGCTCATCAAGGCTGTGCTCCAAACGGACAACGTAGCGTCCATCACACAGGAGCAAATCAACGCTGCCCGCGGCCCACCCGAGATTCAAGTGGCGCTAGACGCCTTGACCGGCGCCGATACAGATGGAACGGAGGTGGCAGTTGCCGTCATCCGTCTGCGGGACACGGGTGATGAGCGCACTGGCGACGCAGAACGCAAAATAAACGAGCTCGCAGTTGCGTCCGAGGGTCCGCTGCAAGTGAGCAGCGTATCACCGGCGGTGATTGAGGACGAGTACAAGCGAGCTACGCAGGAAGGCATGGGGCCGTTGATTGGGCTGGCGCTCTTGCTCATCGCGGGACTAATCCTGCTCTTCTTGCGTACGTTGTCTGATCTACTGCTCACACTGGCCGGCCTGTTTATCTCGCTGATGTGGATCGTTGGCGTGGAAGGCTGGTTGGGTCCTCACGCGCTGGGCATCACCGGACCGCCAAATCAGCTTACGGCGATGGTGCCGATTATCGTAATCAGCCTTACGGTGGACTACGCGATTCAGATTGTCTCGCACTACCGGGAGCAGCGTCATGAAGGCGAGTCGGTGGTACCGGCCGCCCAGATCGGACTGCGCAACGTCACCATTCCGCTGGTATTGGCCGCTGTCACGACAATCGTCAGCTTGCTGGTAAGTCTGTTTTCTCCTATTGGAATCATCGGTGATTTCGGCTTGATCGCCGGTTTAGGCGTGGGCATGACCCTCATCGTGATGCTAACGCTGCTCCCGGCCGGCCGGACGATCATCGACCGGCGGCGGGAAGCCCGGGGCAAGCTCAAGCAGCCCCGCCTGGTAGCGACGGCCTTGCCCGGTATCGAGGGCTTGGCGACACTGCTGGGCAGGAGTATCACGCGCGCGCCTGCGCCGTACCTCATTGTTGTGCTTGCGGTTACGATCGCGCTGGGGTACGCGGCCACAGGAATCAAGTCGGAGTTCAACATCCGCGACATTCTGCCCAGAGGAGGCACCTTGCTGGCGGACCTGGACACCATCGATGCGGCTATCGGCGGTTCAACGGAGATCGTGAGTGTGATCGTGAAGGCCGAGGCCACAGAGACCCGTACGCTGCTGAACTTGCGGGATATCACCGCCGCCTTCGAGGACGAAGAAAGCCGCCCAACCGCGGCGGCGGGCCCAATCCAGGCATCATATGAGCTCCTTGTGCGAGACTGGATACACGACAGCGGCCAGCCCGGCGACAAGTACGATTCTGAGCTTGCCGCTCTTTTCCAGGAAGCCTCGGCGGGAGTGAGACTTGATTCCGGGTTGATGCAGGAATTCCTCAACAGGCTCCAAGCACAGGACCCGACGCTCGCGTATCTCCTGGTTAACGACCCGGCCGGCACTGACGCCATGCTGCTTCAGTTCCCGGCCTACTCGGGCGACACCAATCAGGCGAAGCAGATTCAAGAGTCCTTAGAGGACCTCTGGCTCGGTGATGACAACGCTATCGTAGCAACATCCGAAGGTATCATTGGTATCACAATCACGGACGCCATTACTGAACGGCAGACGGAGGCGATTACTACGACCATCGCGGTGGCCCTCAGCGTCCTGGCGCTCTTCTTCTGGGTCACGGTGCGCCAGCCGGCGCTATCCATCATCGCGGTGGGCCCGATTGTGCTCGTGCTGATCTCGGTGCTAGGCACCATGGCGCTGCTGGGTATTCCGTATTCACTCGTCACGTCTATCATCACGGCGCTCTCGGTAGGTATTGGGGTGGACTACACCATTCACGTGATTCATCGCTATCGCGAGGAGTACGCCCGCGGGCGGGACCCGGAGCAAGCGGCAATCCGGACGCTCGCGACCACCGGTTCGGCGCTGCTGGGTTCCGCGCTAACGACGGCGCTCGGACTGGGTGCGCTGATAGCCTCGCCATTGCTTGCTTCCCAGCAGTTCGCCATTGCGGCTTCCATCACGATCCTTTACTCGCTGTTAGTGTCCGTCCTGCTGGTACCACCCGCGATGACAATCTGGGGTGCCTACCAAAATGTCCGGCTGCGCTCCAAGGTGAAGCGCTGGGCGGACGAGCTCGATTTGGAGATCGAGGCCATAGAACAGCGGTACGCGTAAAAACTCGGCTCCTCTTAAGAAGCAAATGCGGCAGCATTGCCAGTCGGTAATGCTGCCGCATTTACCGTTGCGGCGAGAAACGCGGCGGCCTTCGGTAAGCTCAGGAGAGGCCGATTCGACTTCCCGCTAGCACAGGCCCTGCGACAGACTCAGGACACGTTTACAACCCCGTATCACGTACGGGGTTGTAAACCTGCGCTACCGGAGAAACGAGGCGCGGGGCGACGGCGTATCAGGCAGGAATCTCACGCCGCTGTTCGGCAATGACGAACTTCAGCTTCCCGCTCGGCTTGTTGGAAGGGAAGGGACTGAACGTGAGCTTGTGCCTGAACTTATCGGGGGATACCTCGAGCGTGAAGTAATGCGCGATCATCAGTACGTTGATAGTCATTTGCCGTTCCATCAACCGGGTGCCGAGACACGTGTGTGTGCCCAGGCCGTATGGGGCGTATGCCCGGCTGCGATGCTCAAAACGCGGCGCCGCATAGCGGTCAATATCGAATTTGAAGGGTTCAGGAAAGGCACTCTCCATGTAGTGCGAGGCGGTCGTAGCGATATGGATCCTCGCTCCCACCGGCAGTTCGAAGCCTTCCACCACACAAGCGTTCATGACGTTGCGAATTGACATGGGCACAACCGGATACATGCGCAAGACCTCCATGAGGAAGCGGTGCGTGACGTCCATTGCTTCCAGGGTGAAGTCCCCGCCCTGCGGATCGCCATTGCCGAACAGCGCGTCCGCTTCTACCTTGATCCTGTCATAGAGCTCAGGTTGCGCAGCCATGGCGTAGACTGCAAAGCTCAGCGCATCGCCTAGGTACATGCTGGCAAGCAGCGGCGCCGACAGCATGAACGGTATATTGGATTCCGGCAGGAACTGCGGATCGCTGGCCTGCAGGCTGAGAAGATCATCCGCGAGATCCCGCGGACGACCCGCGCGCTGGGCGGGTGTATGGACACGTTGTACTCGCTCCGCCACCTCATTGACGATTTTCGCCCGGCGTCTCATGCCGGGCGTATGGAGCATGAACTTGGGCAGGACCCGCGCGACGTGCGTGCTGAGCCCCCGTTCTTTGTATGCCATGAGATCGTCGACGATATCTTGTGACTCAATGCTGACGGTGAACGGCGAAATTTGTGCGTTGATCATCCGTCGGCACAGCGACCGCGCAGAATAGGAGTCTCCAACCTTCCAATCCGCCATATACGTGCGGGCGTTACGATAGACCTCATCCAGTTGTGCCTCCAGCCTCTCGCGTGAGTATCCGGGAGACATGGCCTTGCGCAGCCGGAAGTGATCGGCCCCATCTACGGCGGGAATGAGTCCGGACGCGCCGAAGACCTTCTCGAAGTCGGCAAAGTAATCCCTGGCCCGTAGGAACTGCCGCCCGTTTCGTTGCACCCATTGATTAACGCGGGGCCCGCCAATGAAGTATAGGGGCTCGGAAAAGGGCGGGCGTATTTGGAACACAGGGCCGAACTCTTTACCAAGTTCCGCAAAGATCGCCGGAATGTTGGCGCTGCGTAGATGCGGATTCAACAGCAGCTTATGCAGAGGGACCGTCGGGATCTTCTTGGCGAGAGCGGACCGCTGGAGCGAACCTCCGGCAAAGTTGTTGGCAACTGCCTCGGCGATGGACCGGCCTATCAACTCCATTCTGCAGATAGTCTGTATACGCTCCTCCGAGTCCTCATCGAGTTGAAAGATGAAGCGTAGAACGTCGCACGTATTGAGCAGGGCGATGATGATGACATCTCGTGGGTTCGGGATCTCATTGTCGAAGATTGCCCGGCTCACGCGCGTCTCGACGAACTCAGCCGCGGTGACTTGACGGGAGTCGGTGTACAGTTCCGTCTGCCACGAGGTACGGGAGAGCGTCCAGAATTCGCCGTCGTGGTAATCCAGTATCTTCAACTGAACCAAGCCCTCCAGAGTCTGGTCGATTATGGCCGGCGCGCGAAAGACGAGCCGCTCGATCCAGTACTGCACGTTATGTTCAACCGGTTCTTCAGCGATCTTCTCCAGAATTGGGTCCAAGACGGGGTTGTCTGTCGGCGTCGCGTCCAGCAGTTTGAGGGACTCCATATCTGTGTCAATTCGGGTTCTGAGCGAGAGTTCCGCTAATGCGCCGCCAATGATGGCGCAGTTCAAGTCCCAGCCGACCACCTGGCGAAAGTAGCCGGTCTCCTCATTGAGCAGCATCAGGACGAGTTCTTGCGGCAGGGTTAGCTCATGGATGGCGACACGTTCTGTTGTGAGAGACATGAGTCTTACATCCTTGTATGACTGGAAACCTGGGAGGCCGTGGTGTCGTAGTAGAGACGTTGGTAGATTACGCTAGCGGAGAAGAAAGGAGTAGAGGAATTTTTCACAATGAAGTGCGGGCCGCACATTTGGCGTGTGTACCCACAAGGTGTCGCACAGGTAGTTTTGTTATCATTGACTTAATGGTAGTTGATTGGCGGCAAAGCTGTCAATCGGGACATAATGGGGACGAGTCAAAGATGATAGCCCAACTTAAGCCGTCTGAGAACGGCACACTGCCATCCCCTTTTCCGGAGGGTTGGTACTTTATCGCAAGCCGGAAGGCCATTGAGAAGGAAAAGCTCATTCAAAAGACCTGGATGGGCGAGAATATCGTCGTCTATTGTGATGAAGACAGGCGCATCTGCGTGGCCGAGGCCTACTGTCCGCACTTGGGCTCCGATCTCAGTCCCGCCGCCGGGGGACGCGTGCGCGACGGCCGACTGGTGTGTCCCTTCCACGGCTATGAATTCGACGCCACCGGCACGTGCGTCGCCACGCCGTATGCGCCCGCCCCCAGAGCCACGGGGCTGAAGGTATTCGAGACACAGGAAATCGCCGGCATGATCTTTGCCTGGTGGGGTATCCAAGGGCGGGAAGCGCAGTGGCGCCTGCCCGCCGATTCTATCGACGAAGACGGCTGGTGCGACCTAGAGATCCGCACGGTCCGCTTTGCCGGGCATCCCCAGGAGACATCGGAGAACGCCGTGGACTTGGCGCACCTGCGCTACATCCACGGTTTTGGCAAGGTGGAGCGTATCGAGCCGGTATCGGTAGACGGCCCCTATCTCAGAAGCCGTTTCAACTTCAAGTCCGTCCGGTCGCTTGCCGGAATCGCGAAACTCACCTTTAATCTCTCCGCTGACACCCACGTCTACGGGCTGGGTTACTCGTTTTTGGATATTCACGAACACTCGATCGGCATGGACATGCGCCTGTGGGTGCTGTCGACTCCTATCGACGGCACACTCATAGAGATGTCGCTAGCCTCGCAAATACGGGAAATACGCAAGCCGAAGCGGTGGCTCGCGGGCCTGGGATTTCTCCCGGTGGGCATGCGCGCGCCGATCATGAATAGTTTCACCGCGTCGCAGCAAGAGCGCGAAGTGCTGCAGGATGAGATCATCTGGAGCCGCAAGCGGTACCAATCCCGCCCGCGCCTCTGCAAGTCCGACGGCGAGATCACCAGATTTCGACGCTACTGCGCCCAGTTCTATCCCGAGCTTGCCGAAAGCAACTGATCTCCCGCCTGGGGTCGTCTATTCGGCACTCCCCCAGACACGCCGTACCAACAAGCACCAGCCGGGCCGTGCACCCGCTATGCTTTCCTGAAGCGCCAGCCGTACATGATCCTGCCGTAATAGTTGAACATGCGCTTAGCCGCGGGATCATTGAAAGGGTAGTCCGCGCCAAGTTGCCTGGCGGTGGCAAGCCCAGTAATAAAGCAGGTCTCCTGGCTGTTGATCAGCGTGTGGGCGCCGCAGTGCCACGTGCACCGCTTGCCCTGAATGAAGCGGAACAGGTTGACAAGCCAGGCGACATGGCGCACGTCGTGGACAATGTGCTGAAACCACCACTTATTGATGATCTTCCGTTCATCAATAGAGCTGATCGGGTTGTAGGTCACTAGGCAGGGCTTGTCACTGCGATTGGCCCACGGTTGCTGGTTGTGCATGATGTACGTGATTTCATAGTTGTCCGGTCGCGCGCCGTACTGTTCGATGTGGTTGCTCCGCGTGGTCAGCGGCTTTACTTCATTGTCCGGCAGGACGGAAGGGTCTGAGTGGACAACGGTATGGTTGTGGAGTTCGCTCTCGTAGCGAATCGACGAGAGAATGTAGCGCTCCAGAAACGTGGGCTTATCGAGCATCATCAGCGTCTGGTTGGCATTGCTGGCAAAGATCACCTCGTCAAAGGTCTCCCGTTCACCGTTTTCGTCCTCAACCACGACGCCGGTCGCCTGCCGATACACCTTGCGCACCGGGCGGTTGAGATAGACCTTGTCTTTGAAGTCGGCCGATAAGCTCTGATAGATGCGGCGCGTGCCCCGGTCCCACGTCTGCATGGGCGTAGCGCTCTCGATGTCGAAGAATTCGAGATAGCGTGCGAAGAGCGCCGAGGGCATGTCGAAGACGTTTGTCGCCATGAGGAAATTGACGAACATCGGCTTGAGAATCTTGTATCTGAAGTCCCCGGAGAAGCCGCCGAGGTTTAGTAATGTCCCCATGCTCAGGTAGTTGAAGGGGTTCAGAGCGTTGAGCAGCTTCGACTGGGAACGGGTCAAGCCCCCAAACCAATGAAGACGCCGCAGGAGCCGCTGAAACTTTGTAATCTCGAAGTGCAGTTGTCGCTTAATCTCGGAATCGAAGTCGTGGGCGTACACCTGGCCGTGGTACTTCACGCTGTAGCTGAATTTGGTATCGATAAGTTCGATGCCAAACTTCTCCATCAACAGCAGGATGTGATGATAGACCGACGGAATGCAGGCGGTGACGGAAATGTCGAATGGGATGGATGTCCCGTCAGCTTGCGGCATGTCGGCGGTAATGGCATTGCCGCCGATTTGTGCCTGTGCCTCGAACAGCCGAAAGTCAAACCGGTCCGAACTATGGTGCAGCGCCCAAGCGGCGCCCAATCCTGAAATACCTCCGCCCACAATGGCAATTCGCCGTCGCATTGTCTCAGCCGCATCAGTTTGCATGGTTTTTAAATCCGGTTTCCGCTAACGGCTGCCGCCCGGTCGGCAACGAAAGTTCGGATGAGGGGACCGGGACGCCGCATGTGGCGCGCTTGAGCCGCTCTCGCTACGCAGACTGAAATGCTGGACTACGCTTAGCATACCGGGTGATGGTGGGAAATGGGTGCTTGGCAAGGGCGCTGCGGTTTGGGCGAACAACCACGTCCGGGTCATGTGCTGAACTGAGAGAGTTGCTAGTTTCCTAGACAGACTACAGGTAGTCATCTAACGCTTTCAGGAAGTTCTTGTAGACGCACTGCTGCTCCCAAATGATGCCGTCCACGCCCAAGCGCCACCACTCATCGGGCATGAAGTAGACGGATACTTCCGCCTCAGAGCCCCAACGCCCCCACCAATTGATGAGGTGGAGATTGTCGGACTGGGTGAGCCAGAGAGCGAGATCGATGAGCGTTTCATTGCTGGTAAGTCGCGCCTTGTGGTAGCAGGCGGTCATGAGTTGAAAGAGGGCGCGCTGAGGGTCGTTGCCCAAGAAGAATTCGGCGCCGCCTGAACCCGCCCACGTGCAGGGAAACGGCGGCAGCGCAAGCTCATGGGCTTGGCTGCCGTAGGCGTCGATGACCTCTGAAGCGGTCGCCGGCGTGACACCCTCGCGTTCCAAGCGACGAGGCAGCGCCTCCATGAATTCGAATACGCCGCTATCGTAGTACTGGTGCTCGCCGAACGTCTCGAAGTCCCAGCCGACCATCACGAATTGGCCGTTGGCACTTCGTATCCAATGCGCATAGACGTCTGCCATCAGCGGCCAGCCCGCCCACTGGCGTTGCGAAAAGCGGTAGCCGACGTCGTCACTGAGCTCGTAGTGCCGCGCAAGCAGCTTTACGCTGGGTCGGTGGTAGTAGAGATACGTCGGCTGACGCCAGCCCAGAATCCATTCCCGCCCATCCATGAGAGCGCCGCGAAAGCCGGCGCTCTCTAGCGCACTTACTATCGTCTCAGAAATGAGCATCTCGGTTGTGTCTGTTACCGTGGGTCGTTTGCCAAAGTGTCCGTTCAACTCGTCCGCCATTGACTGCATCTGTGCAGTAAAGGCGGGCAGATCGATCAGCATGAGGAACGAGTGATAGGGATCAACCCCAATTAGCTCCGTATTGGGGTGGGCCACGATGCGCTTGAAGCCTTCAAGCACGCTGGGGTCCCAACGCTGCGCTTGCTTGACTAGTGAGAGCGAGATGCCAAAGCAGAGCTTGAGGCCGCGGTCGAGAAGCCGCAGCCACAGTTCCGTAGCTGGCTTGTAACAGTAGCGGGCTACTTTGCGAAAGTACCGCTCGTTCATCTTCTCATCGAAGAGGAACGGCGCCATTTCTTCCGGCGCGGTGCCGGGTGGGATAACGTTGGCGGGCAGTCGCACGCGCCGCGGTTGGTGTGCGACGGCGTAGATTACGAGATTCTCAGCCATCTGCGTTGCTCTGCAAGTCAATGCCTTGCTTGGCAGCGAGGTATTCGACCTTGCCCACCAGGTCGCGGATGGTCGAATCCCAGGTGAAGAGCGCCGCCGTCTGCCGCGCATGACGCTTTATCTGCTTGATCACGTCAGGCTGGCTGTGCACGAGTTGTAGATAGCTCGCTAATTCTGCCGGGTCGTCGGTCTCCACCGAGAGGGCATTGTGCAATTGTACGGCGTAATCCTCACCGGTAGTCCCCGTGACCACCACGGCGCCGCAGGCCATCGCCTCCAGACCCACCAGTCCGAATGGTTCGTAGCCGCTGTTGGCCAGTACCGCGTCAACCGCCGAATAGAATACGCGTTGCAACGGCTCCGGCACGAAATCGCGGAGATTTAGGACATCCGCGTGGTCGCTGGCAGCGAGAATTGCATCCAATGCCCCCTCCAAATTGGAGTTGTCGCTATAGATATCTTGTACCACGAGGCCCATTTCGGCCGCTCGGTGCAACACGTCGCCGCCATGAGGCTCCAGTCCGCCACGGGCGATGAAGCGTACACGGTGGCCGGCGTGCTTGAGCTGGCCCGCAGCCTCGATGGCTTGGAGCCAGCGCTTATCCGGATCAAAGCGGCCCATCTTCAGGAGCAGAAAATCAGCGGCCATGCCTCTGCGCAGCCGCCTTACCGGTTGCTGCGGCACTTTCTCAAGTAACCGGCGCGGAATGCCGTTAGGCAAAACGAGCGGGTTCAGTCCCCAATCCCAGAGGCGATGCTTCATGAAGCGGCTCACCGTTGTAATGGTGGCAATGAAGTCGAGGCGGGGGAGATCAATGTGACCGAACCCAAACTCGTTATTGGCGTTCCACAGCAGCACGCACTGTTGGCGGAGGCCGTTGAAATGGAGGGAATCGCTGAGGCGCGCCAGTGTTTCCGTCGTATGCCACTCTTCCGCCATGACCACGGTAAGCTGGCCTTGGTCGGCGGCGGGTCGCACAATACGGTCGGTGACGAACCAGGGAACGCTGTTGGCGTAGTCGAAGAGTTTATCCCATTCGGCCTCGTATGCGCCGGTGGGGTATGAGTGGCTGATCCATTGGCACCAGCGATAGAGACGCAGGTTGCCACATTCGCTCGTCTCGATAGAGGGCAGATTGGGGTCGCCAATGAAGATGAGGTGGGTCGTGAATCCCGCTTGCGCGAGGGCACGAGCAAGCTCGGTGACGCGGGTTCCAAGTCCACCGGCTTGAGAGTAGCGGTCAGGACCCTCGAAACTGAGTACAATGAACTGGGCGTTATCGGGCGTAATGCTCATGTCACACCGGCTCCACTGCCTTTTAAGGATGCTTCATTGAATCCTTGTGGTCGTGTACCGGCTAGGAGCGGCCCTTCGCGGCAAGACGCAGCGCGTCTCTTCATGTCCCAGCGGTTCCCAGTCGGCGTTTAAGCATCAGTATATGACACAAACGCCTAGACGTCGAGATGCTGGACTTCCTTGGCGTGCGCCTGGATGAAGCGTTTACGCGCTTGCGGGTCATCGCCCATGAGCTGGTCGAACACCAAACTGACGGCGGCCTGGTCCTCCAGCATGACCTGCAGGAGCTTGCGGCGCGCGGGGTCCATCGTGGTCTCCCACAGTTGGTCGGCATTCATTTCGCCGAGACCCTTGTAACGCTGGATAGCGGCATTCGCGCGTTTGAATTCCTTGAGTATGCGGTCGCGCTCGTCGTCATTCCAGGCGTAGTGGACGTCGCGGTTGCGGGCCACGCGATAGAGCGGGGCTTGCGCGATGTAGAGGCGCTGGTTGGTGATGATTTCGCGCATGTAGCGGAAGAAGAACGTGAGCAAGAGCGTGCGGATGTGGGCGCCGTCCACGTCGGCGTCGGTCATGATGATGATCTTGCCGTAGCGTAGTTTCGTAATATCGAACGTCTCGCCAATGCTTGTGCCCAACGCCGTAACCAGCGCGCGAATCTCGGCATTCGAGAGCATGCGGTCGAGGTTGGTCCGTTCGGCATTGAGGATCTTGCCCCGCAGCGGGAGGATTGCCTGGAAACGTCGCTCTCGCCCCTGCTTGGCGTTGCCGCCGGCGGAATCGCCCTCGACGATGAAGATCTCGGCATTCTCCATGCTGCGCTCGGAGCAGTCAGCAAGTTTTCCCGGCAGCGTGGAGACATCCAGATAGCCTTTGCGCGACACCATGTCCCGCGCCTTTTGCGCGGCAATGCGTGCGCGTGCGGCGTTCAGGCACTTCTCGATGATGGCCTTGCCTTCGCTGGGATGCTCTTCCAGGTATTGACCGAGCTTCTCGTTGACTGTCGTCTCGACAAAGCCGCGCACTTCCGAATTGCCGAGCTTGGCTTTGGTCTGTCCCTCGAATTGGGGATTCGTGAGGCGCACGCTGATAACGGCCGTCAGTCCCGTGCGCACGTCGTCGCCCGTTAGAGAGAGGTCTTTTTCCTTGATAAGGTTTTGCTTGCGGGCGTAGTCATTGAGCGTACGCGTCAGAGCGGAGCGAAATCCGGTCAAGTGGGTGCCGCCGTCAACATTGTTGATGGTGTTCGCAAATGCATAGATGCGCTCGTCAAAGCTCTGGGTATACTGCAATGCCGCTTCAAGCTGCAGCGAATCCGCTGCCCCGGCGAAGAAGATCTCTTCGTTGTTGATGATTGTCTTCCGTCGGTTCATTTGATGGACAAAGGCGCGGACACCGCTCTCGAAGTAGAACGTCAGTTCGCGCGCGGTGCGCTCATCGCGGAACTCGATGCGGAGCGCAGGACAGAGATAGGCAACCTCGCGGAAACGCTGCGCGAGGGTGTTGAATTCGTAGTCAAGCGTCTCCATGATTTCGCTGTCAGGCAGGAAATGGATGGTGGTGCCGTTGCGGTCGGTGGTACCCACCTGCTCGATTTGGCCGAGAGGCGCGCCGCTGCGGTACTCTTGCCGGTAGACGGAGGGCGCCTGGTAGACGGTCGCAACGAGTTTTGTCGAGAGGGCATTGACGATTGAGACGCCAACGCCGTGGAGTCCGCCTGAGACCTTGTAGCTCTTGCCGCCAAACTTGCCGCCGGCGTGCAGCCGGGTAAGGACGGTCTCCAAAGCCGATACGCCGGTCTTCTCATGCACGTCGACCGGAATGCCGCGGCCATTGTCCTCGATGGTGACGCTGCAATCTGCATGAATTGTGATGCGGATACGGTCGCAGAGGCCTGCGAGCGCTTCGTCTACGCTGTTATCCACGACCTCATAGACCAGATGGTGTAGTCCGCGAACGTCGGTGCTGCCAATGAACATGCCCGGGCGCGTGCGTACGGGCTCAAGTCCTTCCAAGACCTGGATGTCGGCAGCAGTATAATCATTTAGATCAGCAGCAGTCGGCTCCGGTTCGACTACGATTGTCGCAGCGCCGCCGCCGTTTTCCATAACTTTCTTTGCCATAGACGTCCCTTCGTGTAAGAGTGCTTTGGAGTGCTAAGGAGCCGTGGGTTCACCACGAAAGATAAGCAAGCGGTTCCACACGTACATGAACATAGCGATCGTTACCCACGTACCAACGTAGGCATTGCCAACCGTAGCGATAATCCTCCCAATGCCGATATTCAGGATTGCCAAGTCCATGATTACGCTCCACACAATGCTCGTGCCAAAGGAGATGAGCCAATACAGCAGGAAGACGCCGACAAAGGACCACGGGTTGCTGTGAATCAGGTCGAGAGTCAGCCGGGCCACCCTGGGCAGACGCTGGCGCACGAGCGCTAGGCTGTCTACGATGAAGAAGGCGTAGAATGCAATCCAAAGCAATACAGCGATTGAGAGCAAGAACAACAGGGTTCCTATGAAGGGGATAACCACGAGAACCAGTGTAGCAATGGTGAACGGCACCACCGTAACTACCAGTAAGATGCCGGCTAGTCCGGCAAGCCGGAGCGCCAAACGCGCTACTCGGGGCACCAAGATTTCCCAGGTCAACGTGCGCTGTTGAACTTCTGAGGCAATCAAGGCAAGGTAGATGCTGCCGAGCACAAGGCTGATCGGAAGGAGCAGCACGAAGGCAAACAGCAATTGGGGGTATGATTCCAAGACCATCGTTCTACTCGCCTCGGCTCCGGCAGAGGAAATCCCCAGGGAGGGCACCCACACGCCCAGGAGAAGTGATAGCAGGTTCGACTGCCGGATGAATGAGAATATGTCGCCGCCTTCTGAGCTTGTACCCTCGTCGAGGGAAGAAGGCGATCCTTCTGCCAAAGGGAGTAGCTCCGGCCCAAGCATGACGCGCGGCGCCAGCCAGATGAGCAGGTCTAAGCCGATCGGCAACAGGACAAGCCAGATGCGCCGATTGAGCAGAGTACCGGATTCTGCCAGGGCTTCAATGGGCCGGAGTGTGCGCGGGTCATTCACACTATGTATTATACCAGATTCAGGATGTCGGCCTCAATGTGGTAGACGCTCTCATGCCAGTAATGACGGGGAGAAAGGCGCTTCGTTGCCGCAGATAAAACGGGCTGGACGAAACAGAGGGAGAGGCTAACATGCGTGTCATTATCGCCGGTGGCAGCGGGTTGATTGGCCGTGCTTTGACCCAGCATCTTTGCGCGCAAGGCTACGCGGTTGTCGTCCTGAGCCGGCAGCCGCATACGGTGACAGGCCTGCCCGAGGGCGCCGACGCTGCCGGCTGGGATGGTAGCAGCAGCGAGGGGTGGGAACATCTGGTTGATGGAGCCCACGCAGTGGTGAACCTTGCCGGGGAAGGCATTGCCAGCCGGCGCTGGACCTACGCGCAGAAGCGGCGCTTGCGCGACAGCCGCATACGGTCGACGCACGGCATCGTGGCCGCCATACGCGCTGCACCGCAAAAGCCGGCAGTGCTGCTCCAAGCCTCCGCGGTGGGCTACTACGGAGATACTGAGGACGAGGAGGTTGACGAGCAGCATGCGCCGGGAGTCGGTTTCCTTGCAGATCTATCCCAAGAGTGGGAACAGGCTTCGGCGGCGGTTGAGGAGGTTGGGACGCGGCGGGTGGTGCTGCGCTTGGGTGTTTCGCTCAGCGCGGAAGGCGGCATGCTGCCGCGTGTGGTATTGCCCTTTCGGTTCTTTGCAGGCGGCGCTCTGGGCAGCGGCCGCCAGTGGGTGCCCTGGATTCACATTGCAGATACCGTACGGACGATGGAGTTCGTAATCGCACACGAGGAACTGTCCGGGCCTGTAAACGTCAGTGCGCCCAATCCCGTGCAGTTTTCAGATTTTGCCAGTGCCGTGGGATTGACGTTGAGGCGTCCGTCGCTGTTCCGCGTACCTTCCTGGGTGATTCGTCTGGGCATGGGCGAAATGGCCGACGTTGTGTTGCACGGACAACGCGCGCTGCCGACGCGTTTGACTGAAGCCGGGTTTGAATTTCGGTATCCTAGGATAGAGGCTGCGCTAGAGGCCCTCCTCCGCAGCAAATGAGACGTGAAGTCCAGCACAAGTGTTGGCAAGGCCCTTGAGGTCGTTAGCAGTAGGATTGCGAATCACAGATCATCTTAAGTAACGCTGGCAAAAGGACGAAGAGCAAGTACTATGAGTGCACGAATTGCAGACACACGGTTCATTTACGTCGGCACGTTCACGGGAGCCACGGAACTTGGTGGCGGTGCCGAAGGAATCTACGTTTGCCGTATGGACATGACCAGCGGCGCTATCGAGTTGGTGCATAGCGTGCCGGACGTACCGAACCCGTCATTTCTGACGCTGCATCCGGAATTGCCCTGCCTGTATGCCGTGAATGCCGTGCCGGAGATCGACGGCCACGCCGGAGGCGCGATGAGCGCGTATGCGGTGGACCACGAGACAGGCGTTCTCACATTTCTTAATCGGCAGCCTTCGCAGGGCGCGGGTCCTTGTCACGTGAGCGTGGAGCAGACGGGGCAGTATGCTATCACGGCGAATTACACGGGTGGCAGTGTGGCAATACTGCCGATCGAGCAAGACGGAAGTCTGGGGCCTCCGACAGATTGGGTGCAGCATGTCGGCTCCAGCGTAAACCCCGATCGCCAAGGCGAGCCGCATGCGCACTCATTCACGCCGGACCCGGCGAATAAGTTCGCTTTGGCCTGCGACTTGGGTCTTGACCAGGTGCTCGTTTACGGACTCGATCTTGAGCAGGGGGCGCTGCGGTCCAACGATCCGCCATTTGCAACTGTTCATCCCGGCGCTGGGCCCCGCCATCTCGACTTCCATCCCAACGGCCGCGTCGTTTACGTGATCAACGAAATCGGCAATACCATGACGGTCTTTGCCTATGACCAGGAGCGGGGCGCATTGAGCGAACTCCAGACCATTCCCACGCTGCCGCCGGGCTTCACGGAAACCAGCCATACCGCCGACGTGCACGTTCACCCGAATGGGAGATTTGTCTACGGCTCCAATCGCGGGCATGACAGTATCGTCATCTATGCGGTGAACGCAGCGGATGGCACGCTTAGTCTCGTCGGGCACCAGTCCACGCTGGGTGAGGTGCCGCGTAACTTCGTGATCGATCCTACGAGCACGTTCTTGTTGGCGGCCAATCAAGACACCGATACCATTGTCACGTTCCGCATCGATGCCGAAACCGGAACGCTTACACCCACGGGACACGTTGCCTCCGTGCCGACGCCTGTTTGTTTGAAGTTCTCGCCGTAGGCCAGGCATTGACTGCGGCAGGCGGGAGCTTTGCCAAGACAATTATGGACCCACAGAATGGCTCGACTGGCTGGCGTGTCCTGGTCGGGAAGCGATTTCCTGGTGCAATTCGCTCAATGCAAATACTGGGCCGTCGCGGCACACTCGCTGGTAGCCGCGCGGCGTCGTGACCACGCAGCCAAGACAGACGCCCATCGCGCAGCCCATCTGGTTCTCCAGTGATACCTGGATGGGCTTCTTGCTGTGCCATCCCCAGCTTCGCGCCTGATACGCGGCATCGATGGACGTCAGCATGGGCCAAGGGCCGCAAATGTAGACGGCGTCGCTCCAGAGGTAGTAGTCCGCAATGAGGTCGGTCACCGGCCCGTGATAGCCCGCAGAACCGTCGTCAGTTGCCAGCACGTACTCAACCTCTGGCGGTACGAACACAGCCGGTAGGTGGCGCGCGGCAGTGCGGGCGCCGGCCAGCAGAGTCACCGTGTAGCCTCGCGGTATCATCGTTTCCGCCAAGAAGACCAGCGGCGCGATGCCAATGCCGCCGCCTACCATCAGCAAATTGCCCGGGTTAGGCGGGGTGGAGAAGGTCTTTCCCAACGGCCCAAGCTGCAGGATTTTCTCCCCGGGCCGTCGGTTCTTGAGGATTTCTGTGCCATGCCCGACGACTTGGTAAAGAATGTCGAGCGTCCCGGCTGCGCGATCAACGGTGAGCATGCTGAAAGGACGCAGTAGCAGGGGATCAATACCGTCGCCGCAGCGCACGTGGACGAATTGCGCGGGTTGGCACTGCCTAGCAATCTCCGGCGAATGCAAGCGAATGACAAGCAGCCCGTCCGTGACGGGTTCGTTTGATACGACCTTGGCTATCTCTTGGACCACGCTCATGGTTCACATTCGACTTTCGTTTGTAAGACCAGAACGCAAGGGTCACGACTGTCAAGCGGCCTTAGCGGTCATCCCTGTACGCGCACAGCGGCTGCACCAGATACGCGTCCTGCTGCAGCGATAGGGCGGTTGCCAGGGCGCGCGAGGTATCCAGCGACGTGAGGCAGGGAATCTGCATTTCTACCGCCGCGCGGCGGATGTAGAAGCCGTCTTGCAGTACCGCGCGGCCGCCCGTCAGCGAGTTGATGACGGCTTGCACCTCCCCATCCCGGATCACTGAGACCACGTTGGGCGTGCCTTGCAAACGCTTGCTTATCATGCGCACCGGAATGCCCATAGATTCCAGCATCGTAGCGGTGCCCTCGGTAGCCATGAAGTTGTACCCGGCAGCGGCAAGCTGACGAACGATGGGTCGGATAGCGTCTTTGTCCGCATCCGCGATGGAAAGAAGAAACGTGCCGCCGGCAGGGACATTGAGCCCGGAAGCAACCATGGCCTTGTACAGCGCCGCCTCGAATGTGACGTCAACCCCCATGACCTCACCGGTAGACTTCATCTCTGGACCTACTGACGTTTCCACCCCCCGGAGCTTTGCCATGCTAAAGACCGGCGCCTTTACGGCCACCAACGGCTGATTCGGCCACAGTCCGCCAGCGAAGCCCATTTCGGCCAGTGACTTGCCAAGCATCGTCAGCGTCGCCAGGCGCACCATCGGCACTTCGGTAACCTTGCTGAGGAAGGGCACGGTGCGGCTGGAACGGGGATTTACTTCGAGCACGAACACCTCGTCTTGGAAGATCACGTATTGGATATTCACCAGTCCCAAGACTCCCAATTCCAAGCAAATGCGCGTCGTGTAGTCCACGATGGTCTGTTCAATGTGGCCATGCAAGTCTCGGGGCGGATAGACCGCGAAGCTATCGCCGGAGTGCACGCCGGCACGCTCGATGTGCTCCATGATGCCGGGGATGAGCACGTCTTTGCCGTCGCAGATCGCGTCCACCTCGACTTCCTTGCCTTGGAGATACTTGTCCACCAAGACCGGATGGCGCGTCGAAAGCTGCACGGCGGTTGCCACGTAGCTCTTGAGGTCTTCCGGCGTATTCACAATCTCCATGGCGCGGCCACCGAGCACATAGGAAGGCCGCACCAGCACCGGATAGCCGATGTTCGAGGCAATCGAGAGGGCGTCTTCGACGTTGGTGACGGCAGCGCCGGGCGGCTGAGGTATGCCAAGCCGGTCCAGGAACGCCTCGAATTTGCGCCGGTCTTCAGCCAGATCGATTGCGGAGACGCCGCTCCCCGCAAGCGCGACGTTTTCCAGTGTCAGCGGTTCGGCTAAGTTGATGGCCGTCTGTCCGCCGAACTGTACGATGGTTGGCGGCACGCCTTCGTTGTCGAGGACGTTCAGGACGCTCTCAGTGTCAAGCGGTTCGAAATAGAGGCGGTCGGAGGTGTCAAAATCAGTGGAAACTGTCTCCGGATTGCTGTTTACCATTATGCTTTGCACACCGGCGCTAGCGAGCGCCCACGCAGCGTGCACGGAACAATAGTCGAACTCGATGCCTTGGCCGATGCGGATTGGCCCGGAGCCGACCACGGCGGCTCTCTCCGCCGTCAGGGAGGGCGCATCGTTCTCAATCTCGTAGGTGCTGTAGAAGTACGGCGTTTGTGCTTCAAATTCAGCGGCGCAGGTGTCGACCATTTTGTAGACCGGCACGATGCCCCATTGCTTCCGCATTTCGCGCACGCGGGCAGGGAGAACATCAGCCAGCGTACCGATTTGGGAATCGGCGAAGCCCAGACGTTTCGCCTCCCACAGCAAGCCGGGCGTCAGCGACTCAGTGAGCAGACGTTGCTCCATGTCGCGAATGCCGGCAAGCTTTTCGAGGAAGAAGGTGTCGATGTGGGAGCGGCGCGCCAGTTCTGCCACGCTTGTCCCTCGCCTAAGCGCGCACATAATCGCCCAAATGCGCAGATCGCTGGCCTCGGTGATGTGTTGCCAGACGGCTTCCGGGTCGCGTTGCCATTGTTCGTCTTCCCACATGAGGCTGCGGTCGCCGATTTCAAGTCCGCGCACCGCTTTCTGTAAGGCCGCTTCCAGCGTGCGGTCAATCGCCATTACCTCACCGGTGGACTTCATCTGCGTGCCGAGTACGCGGTCTCCCGACGGAAACTTGTCGAAAGGCCAACGCGGGATCTTGGCAACAACGTAGTCGAGGGCCGGTTCGAAAGCGGCGGTTGTTCTTTGCGTAATGGGATTTGGCAGCTTGTCGAGGGTACGGCCGATGGCGATCTTTGCCGCCATGCGCGCAATTGGGTAGCCGGTGGCTTTGGAGGCGAGCGCCGATGAACGGCTGACGCGGGGATTCACTTCAATGACGCGATAGGCGAACGAATGCGGGTCCAGCGCCAACTGCACGTTACAGCCCCCCTCGATGCCCAGAGACCGGATGATGTTGAGAGAGGCGGTGCGGAGCATTTGGTATTCGCGGTCGCTCAAAGTCTGGCTGGGCGCGATAACGATGGAATCACCGGTATGCACGCCCATAGGATCGATGTTCTCCATGTTGCAGACGGTGATGCAGTTGTCGGCGCTATCACGCATGACTTCGTATTCGACTTCTTTCCAGCCCAGCAAGTACTCTTCCACCAGCACTTGGGTGATGGGGCTGGCGGAGAGACCACCCGCTACCACGGTGCGCAGTTCGTCCGGTGTGTGTGCGATGCCGCCGCCGGTGCCGCCAAGCGTGTAGGCAGGACGAATGACGACCGGCAGCCTGATTTCCTCTACGAATTTCTCGGCTTCTTGTACCGAATTGACGGTCCTGCTGGCGGGGATGGGCTCGCCGATCTCGGTCATGGTCTGGCGGAAGAGTTCCCGGTCTTCCGCTTTCTGGATTGCCGAAAGCGGGGTGCCCAGCAGTTGCACGCCGTATTTGTCGAGCACACCGGCGTCGGCAAGAGCTACGGCCAGGTTGAGACCGGTCTGCCCGCCGAGGGTAGGGATGAGCCCGTCGGGCTGCTCGCGCGCGATGATGCGCTCGATGACCGGCACCGTGAGCGGCTCGATGTACACGACATCGGCAATGTCCTCATCGGTCATGATCGTGGCGGGATTGGAGTTGACGAGGATCGAGGTTATGCCCTCTTCGCGCATGGCTTTGCATGCCTGCGTACCGGCGTAGTCGAATTCGGCGGCCTGGCCGATAATGATCGGGCCCGAACCGACGATGAGCACTTTGGACGGTCTATCTGTCATGAAATGAGCTCTGTGAATTCGTCGAAGATGTATTGGTTGTCTTGGGGGCCGGGGCAGGCCTCGGGGTGGTACTGCACGCTCAATACCGGCAGGTCGTGGTGGCGGAGGCCTTCCACAGAACCATCGTTCAGACTGATGTGGCTTACGCGGAAGCCGGAATTCTCCGGGATACTGGCTGCGTCAACCTGGAAGCCATGATTCTGCGTGGTGATGTGCACTTTGCCGCTTTCGATGTCCTGCACGGGATGGTTGGCGCCGCGGTGACCGAACTTCAGGCGACTTGTCCGGGCGCCTGCCGCGAGCGCGATGATCTGGTGTCCCAGGCAGATGCCCAGCAGCGGATAGCGTTGCATGAGCTTCGCTGTGGTTGCGACCGTCGCGGCAACCGCGTCGACTTCCGGGTCGCCGGGTCCGTTGCACACCACTACTCCGGCCGGGTCCATATCGCGAATCTCCTCGTACCGGGTGCCGTACGGCACCCACACAACCTCGGCGCCCCGACTGGTCAGCGAGTGCGCGATGTTATGCTTGCCGCCGGTGTCAATGAAAACGACGCGTTTTTGCGCGGCAGTTTGCTGAGGCAGCGGCCACGGCTGCCAAGGCGCGTGGGCCGTGTACTTCCCTGTGTTCACCGATACTTCACCGACCACGTCGTGGTCGGATAGTGGCGTTACGTGTTGTGCGCGGGCTATGCAGTCGTTCACATACGCTTCGATTCCCGGCGTGCGTCCGCTCGACCACAGAAAGGGATCGCGCGCTTCTTCCGGCAACACGTCCGGCGGCGCCACCGCGAGCACGGCGCGTTTGAAACCGTACGTGCGCAGGTGCTGCGTAATGGCGCGTGTATCCAGTCCGTAGATGCCGGGGATATTGTTGTTTGCCAGGAACTCGTCGAGTTCCTGTGTGGCGCGCCAGTTGCTCGGGTGCGCACAGAGTTCACGCACGACAAGACCGGACAGCCAGGGATGTACCGACTCCATATCAACCGGCGTGACGCCGTAGTTGTTGATGAGCGGGTAGGTTAGGGTAACGATCTGCCCCCGATAGGACGGGTCGGTACAGATTTCCTGATAGCCGGTCATGCTTGTGTTGAAGCACAGTTCACCGGCGGCGTCTTTAGCCGACCCAAAAGCCCGGCCAAAGAAGACTTTGCCGTCTTCCAGGGCGAGCAGGGCATGGGGATGGTTGGGTACGTCCGTCACGTCTGTGTAGCACCTCTTTCCTCGTAACCGTCAGCGATGTGTACCGGCCGGCCGTCTACAAACGTCAACGCCACCCTACCGGGGAGAGTCGTCCCGGCAATGGGCGTGTTCTTGCCTTTCGACGCAAACGCGCTCGGATTGACAGTCCATGTACCTTCGAGATCAAGAAGGGCTATGTCTGCTGGTGCTCCAGGGGAAAGCGTGCCCGTTCGCAAGCTGAATACGTGCGAGGGTTCCACTGTCAGCTTGCTGATGAGCGTTTGCAGCGTAATCCTGCCGTCTTGCACTAGCTGATATGCCTGCGAAAATGCCGTCTCAAGACACGAGATGCCCGACTCCGCATCGCTGAATTCACAGAGCTTATCGGTCGTGCTGTGGGGCGCGTGGTCGGTGGCAATCGCGTCTATAGTGCCGTCGTTGAGACCCTCGACGAGGGCCTTAATGTCAGCCTCGGTACGGAGAGGCGGCTTGACTTTGGCGTGCGTGTCGTAAGCAAAGCCCGTGCCTTTGCCTGCGTGCAATCTCTGAGCAACGAGCGAATCGGTAAGCGTGAGATGGTGGGGCGTTACTTCTGCGGTAATGCGAATACCTTGCTGCTTCGCCGCGCGGATGATCTCTACGCTGCCTTGCGTGGAGACGTGAGCGATGTGAACGTGCGCCCCGGTGCGGCGGGCCAGCAGCGCGTCGCGCGCCACCATGGTTTCCTCAGCTTCCGCCGGCATGCCGCGCAGACCGAGCCGCAATGAAGTCAGTCCTTCGTTCATGACACCGCCGTGCGCCAGCGCGGGATCTTCACAATGGTTCACGATTGGTTTGCCTACAAGGAGACTGTATTCAAGGGCGTGACGCATCATGCGAGCGTCGGCTATCGGCAGACCATCGTCGGAGAAGGCAACGACGCCCGCATCTGACAGGGCTGCCATTTCCACGAGTTGCGTGCCGCCAAAGCCTTGCGTGACGGCAGCGAGGGGATAGACGCGCGCGGCTGCGGCGTCCTTGGCGCGCTCTAGGATGAAGGCCACCGTTGCGGGAGTATCCACCACCGGATCGGTATTCGCCATACTGCAGACTGTGGTGAAGCCGCCTTGCACCGCCGCGCGCGTGCCGGTAGCGACGGTCTCCTTGTATTCAAAACCCGGCTCACGCAGGTGGCAATGCAAGTCCACGAAACCCGGTGTCAGCACGAGGCCGTTTGCGTTGACAACGAGAAGTCCTTCGGGAGCGATTGACTCTGCAACACGTGCTATCTTGCCGTCCACGATATGCACGTCCCGAACCGCGTCGAGACCGTTTGCCGGATCGAGCACCCGCGCTCCCTGTATCAACCAGCTCTCGCTCATGCAATGCGCTCCGATGTGCCTGCGAGGAGATAGAAGATGGCCATGCGCACCGCTACGCCATTCGCGACCTGATCCTCGATGACGGCCTGCTCACTGTAGGCTAGCTCGGGCGTAATCTCCACGCCTTGGTTCATCGGTCCGGGGTGCATGATGAGTGCGTTGGGACGCGCGCGCCGCATGCGCTTCTGCGTCAGTCCGAAACGAGCGGCGTATTCTCGAAGAGAAGGCAGAAGCCCGCTCGCCATGCGCTCGCGCTGCAAGCGCAGCATCATCACCACGTCGGCATCCGCAATCGCCTCATCGAGATCGTACGAAATCGTCACCCAAGGCAAGTTCTCTGCGATTCCCAAGATGTCCGGGGTCACGAGGGTTGGTGGCCCGCAGAGCACGACCCGTGCGCCCATCTTGCCAAAGCCCCAGAGATTGGAGCGCGCCACGCGGCTATGCAGGATGTCCCCCACGATTACGAGTTTCAGTCCTTCGATTGCGCCCCGTCGTTCCTGAACCGTGTAGAGGTCGAGCAGCGCCTGGCTGGGGTGCGCGTGCCAGCCATCGCCGGCATTGATCACGGAGGCATGCAGCCAGGACGCGGCTAGGTAGGGCGCGCCGGCTTCCCAGTGCCGCATTACAAGCATGTCGGCGCCGAGAGCTTGCAGAGTGCGCATCGTATCGATGAGCGACTCGCCTTTTTCGACGCTGCTCTGGCTGGCGGACACGTTTACTAAGTCCGCGGAGAGGTTTTTCGCTGCCAGTTCAAAAGAGGAACGCGTGCGCGTGCTCGCCTCGTAGAACATATTGACAATCGTCTTGCCCCGCAGCGTGGGCACCCGCCGGATGGGTCGGGAGAGGATCTCCGTCATAGCGGCGGTAGTCTCCAGCAGGAGCGTGATCTCCTCGGACGAAAAGTCGTCCAAATCGAGGAGGTCTTTGCGCTCTAGCGGCATCTAGACGGCTCCCTCCGGTGTGGGCACCAAGATGATTTCATCCTTGCCGTCGGTTTCCAAGAGGTGAAGCTCGATTTCCTCCGCGCGTGACGTCGGCACATTCTTGCCAACGTAGTCGGCGCGGATTGGCAACTCACGGTGGCCGCGATCGATCAACACGGCAAGCTGGATCGTACGGGGTCGGCCGTAATCCATTACCGCGTCCATCGCGGCGCGAATGGTGCGACCGGTATAGAGCACATCATCCACGAGCACGACGTTTTTCTCCGTGAGATCGACTGGGATCTGCGTCTCGCGCACGTTCGGACGAAAGTGTTCGCGCTCCAGGTCGTCGCGATAGAGGGTAATGTCCAGTCTGCCGACCGGCACGACGATACTCTCTAAGGTTTCAATGCTGTTAGCGAGTCGCCGCGCCAACGGCGCCCCCCGGGCCTGGATGCCAACTAAGACGATGTCTTCAGCGCCGCGGTTATGCTCCACGATTTCGTGGGCAATGCGCGAGAGCGCGCGGCGAATCTCCTCCGCTTGGAGTAACACTTTCCCCGGACTAGTCATGAGTTCCTCGTTGCTAACAACGGCACTTGCAAAACTCGTACTCTATGCGCCGGAGGCAGAAAAAAACACTTCCTGCCCGCAGGCAAGAAGCATCCAAGTATATCTGGACCTCTCTTACCTGCCTCGCGGGACGGGTTTAAAGAGAAGACTTTCCATACATTAGGATAGCAGACAGCAGAGGTCCCTGCAATGGATGAAAGCGAAAAGAGAACTAACACCTGCTAAGCCGAGAGGATGCTATTTCTGGAAGTTGTAATGTTCATCTGTCGTTGGTAGAATACCGCGCAGAGAAGGGTGGCATTTGCTTTCCCTTGGCGATAGCACGAGTTGCCAACAACGTTGCGCCTTTAGTAAGACGCGGTAACTCGATTACTATATAATGTGGTTCGACTAGCACGCGGAAGGCGGAGGAAAACGTGCGCACGGCGCTCTATCCTGGGAGCTTCGATCCGGTTACAAACGGACACATGGATATTATCGCCAGGGCGTCCCGACTATTCGATACACTGTTTGTTGGAGTGTACGCCAATCCCAAGAAGGATGTGCTCTTCTCATTGGAAGACCGAGTGAGAATGCTTACGAGCGCCGTGAAGCAGTGGCCAAACGTTCAGGTCAGAAGCTTTGCAAATCTCACAGTGGAGTGCGCGCATGAACTTGGGGCCCAGGTGTTGGTACGCGGCTTGCGGGCGGTAACGGACTTTGAGTATGAGTTTCAACTTGCCGCAATGTATCAACAGCTGCGACCTGATCTTGAAGTGGTTTGCCTCATGACGTCGGTTAAGTACTCGTTCTTGAGTGCGAGCCTCGTCAAGGAGGTAGCGAAGCTGGGAGGCAACGTCGACGCATTCGTACCGGAGGTCGTTGCGGCACGCTTGCGCGAAGTACAAACTGCATGATTGCCCGTTATGTGCATTCATGCAGTTGCGCTTGCGCTGCTATGAACGCATGATAGGGGTGGAGGATAAGAAGGGCATCCAGGATGGACATATTTGCGCTGATCGAACGTCTTGAGGCGCTGGTCAATACGGGCCAGCGGGTACCCTTTGTCAATAAGATCATGCTGGACGAGCAAGAGTGCCTTGACGTCATCGCACAAATGCGCATGTCGGTGCCGGATGAGGTGCGACAGGCGCGGCGCATGCTACAGGAGCGCAGCCGTATTCCCGAGCAAGCCCGCTTGGAGGCAGAGCGCATTGTGGCTATCGCCCATGAGCAGGCAGAAGAAATACTCTCCGAGCATGGGTTAGTCCGGGCGGCAGAAGACAATGCGCGCCAAATCATGGAGGAAGCCGAAGAGCAAGCCAGTGAGATTCAACGGGAATCGGATGCCTATGCCGTGCGGTCGCTCACTGATCTACGGACACGGCTCGAACAACTGCATGAGCGCGTACAGATCTTTCTTGAAGCGATGGCGGACACCGAACCGGAGGGTATTCCTTCAGCGCGCGCGAGAGGTGATCGTACCTCACAGGACGCGGTAGAGTAAGATAGAATCATGGATAGGCTGGCCCTAAACGTGGCCGGGCTGCTGCAAGAGACGTCAGGCACGTCGCGTCGCCTCGAGATTAAAGGATTCCTGCCGCGTTGGGATGGAATCTCGCTTGTCGCTCCAATTGAAGGCGCAATTGAGTTAGTCCGCGCTGGAAAAGGTATCGTCGTTAGAAGCGATCTCCAGGCAGCGATCGAGTTAACGTGCTGTCGGTGTCTGGATGCCTTCGCTGCAGACGTGCTCGTGCAGTTTGAGGAAATGTACTATCCGCTTGTCGATCTGGCGACGGGAATGGCGCTGCGTTTAGAGTACGATGACATCGATCCTGAGTTCTTAATTGAAAACGTCGATCAGTTCGACCTCAGTGATGCCGTGCGGCAACACATTGAAATAAGTCAACCGCTCATGCCCCGCTGCCAGCCGGAATGCCTTGGCATTTGCCCGGAATGCGGCGCCGACCGTAACAGCAGTCTCTGCACGTGCGTGGAAGAGACGCCGGACATTAGGATGGCGCCAATTCAAGAGATGCTGCGGCAGATGGAGCGGGAGCGAACGGCCTGAAGCTAGATCTATGATAGATGTGAGGTGACAATGGGCGCACAACCGAAGAAGAAAATTTCACGTTCGCGGCAGGGCAAGCGACGCTCGCATTTGCATAATTTGAGCGTACACTTGGTGGCGTGTCCCAGGTGCCGCCAACCGGTGCCTTCCCATACCGTTTGCTCGTTTTGCGGCTACTACCGCGGCCAGGAAGTGTTGGAGATCGAGACTCCAGGGTCCTAAGGCAATCCCTTTACAGATGCCAGTCGCAACGTCGCATGCACCTTCTTGCATGCGTTTCTACGTTGTGTTTGAAGGCCGGTCAGGAACCTATGGCAGCCACGCGGCAGCGTGCTCTCCCCGGCGCGCCTTGTGTTATCCTCGCCATGGCGCATAGATTCCTGGATGTTCTCTCATTCCAGGTTCGAGATCAATCGAGTGAATGGCAACTCCTGCTTGCGATTGGTATCCTACCTTGGAGTCTAGGGCGAACTCTTATTTCAGCGCGCTTGGCGATTGCGTACGTGTCACAGAGAAGAGTGGGCCACGGTGAAAAGCGATACAGCATCCGAGGATGAGTTTGCGGTGGCGAAAGTGGTCGTGAGATCTTTGGTCCGGATAATAGTCCTACTGCGAGAGATTCGTCCCAGCAGGGAGTGGGGTGGTGAAAAGTAGAGGGTTCATCTTTCCGGGGCAGGGCGTGCAACGTGTCGGCATGGGCGCGGACATAGCTGAGCACTCGCCTGCCGCGCAGCGTGTGTACGCCGCCGCGGATTCTATTCTCGGTATGGAAATTAGTACACTCAGCTTTGCAGGCCCCCTGAATACACTCACTGAAACTCGCAACGCACAGCCTGCAATATTCACGGCGAGCGTGGCTTTCCTGGCTGCATACTTGGAGGTTTGTGGCGTCACTGCAGTCTCCGATTTGCCAAGAGCCCTGCAACCTTCGCTCATCGCTGGCCATAGTATTGGAGAATTCACGGCACTTGTTGCTGCGGGGGCCATCGGATTCGAGGATGGCCTACGCTTGGTGCAGACCCGTAGCGCTCTCATGCAACGGGCCGTTGAGGACGTTCCAGGTGGAATGACAGCGGTGATTGGCGTTTCGCCGCAGGTTGTCATGCAACTCTGCGCGCGGGCTCGCAGCGCGGACTCCGAGAGCGTTGTCGGCATCGCTTCCTTCAATACTCCGCAACAGGTCGTGATAGCAGGAGAAAAGGCAGGCCTGGCCAGGGCCGTAGCTATGCTCAAGGAGCATGGAGCGCCTTTTCTAATCCCGCTGAGGGTTCGCGGAGCGTTTCACACCAAGGCTATGGCATCCGTGCAAGATGAGTGGAGAGCAGCCGTGGAGGCAGCCCCGCTCGTGCCGCCGGATATTCCGATAGTGGCAAATGTGTCCGCCAACCTCTTGACTACAGTTGATGCCTTGCGACATGAACTGAGCGTGCAACTCACTTCTCCCGTTCGCTGGGCAGCAACGATCGATATGCTCCTGCGGAGAAATCTTGATCCAATCCTTGAGCTTGGGCCGGGAGCCGTACTCACGAGGATGATTGAGCGCATTGCGCCGGCAACTACAGCGGTATCAGTCCACTCACCGCGAGCAGTCCGGCAATTGGCTGATGCGGGCGCATACGATTAGATGCGAAAAAAACCTGTGCTGCGGTGCTGGGAGCCCGACTCAGGCCGAGATCGGACCAACGAGTTGGCCAGTGGAGATTGCTTTGAACGGCTCCAAGCAGGCCGCTGAATCTGACTGGCAGCAGAATTACCACTTGAAGGGAAAAAAATGAAGGGGCAGGTTGCGCTGGTCACTGGTGGGTCGGGGCACTTAGGCGCGGCCATTTGCGCGCGGCTAGGCAAAGAGGGCGCCCACGTATTCGTGCACTACCACAGTGGCGCGGAAGCGGCTGAGCGAGTCGTCGCGGAAATTGTCGCCCAGGGTGGTAGCGCCAGCGCTATCCAGGCGGACGTGACGAATGCGGCGGAAATCGATGAGATGGTGAAGAGCATTCACGCTGCGTGGGGTAAGATCGATATACTCGTCAACAACGCCGGTATCACGCGCGATACGTTATTCGTGCGGATGTCTGAAGCTGACTGGGATGCGGTGGTGGATACGAACTTGAAGTCGGCGTTTCTTTGCAGCAAAGCAGTTGTGCGCAATATGCTGCGGGCACGGTACGGCCGCATTGTCAATGTGTCTTCAATTGGCGGGTTCATGGGTGCGCCGGGGCAAGCGAACTATTCCGCCTCCAAGTCCGGCCTTTGGGGATTTACGCGCTCGCTGGCTCGCGAGGTGGCGCCGCGAAACGTGACCGCAAACTGCGTTGCGCCGGGCTATTTCGGTGGTCCTATGACGGACACGATCCCTGCGGAAATGGTTGAGACTATTCTCAGGATCATTCCCCTCGGCCGCTACGGCGAACCCCATGAACTCGCGTCCACGGTGGCCTTTCTGGCTTCCGAGGATGCCTCGTACATAACCGGTCAAATCTTGATCGTTGACGGCGGCATTATGATGTACTAATGACGCGCGCAAAGCCTTTTGCGCCGTGCCTGTGGAAAATATTGGGAGCAACGGGATCAGTTGTGGTTAGAAAGTCCGTGGGTGTGCTTGAGGGTGGAAGTCCCCGAGGCTGTTCTTGTCAATGACTATTAGGTAGATGCGGTGTTTCAGAAGATCCTCATTGCCAATCGAGGCGAGACAGCCTTACGGGTGATCCGGGCCTGTCGCGAGCTAGGGATCGCGACGGTCGTTGCCTATGCGGATGCGGACCGGGATTCATTGCCGGTCCATCTTGCCGATGAAGCCGTGTGCATCGGCCCCGCGCCAGCGAGCAAGTCCTACCTGAACGTGCCGAACATCATCAGCGCCGCTTTCATCACGGGCGCCGAGGCTATTCATCCTGGGATTGGGTTCTTGGCGGAAGACACGTACTTTGCCGAAATCTGCGAGAAGTACGGCATTACCTTTATCGGTCCCGGTCCGGATGTCATCTATGCCATGGGGGATAAGACGAACGCCAAGGCGGCGATGCGCACAGCGGGTCTCGCGGTAATCCCGGGTCCAGACTCGCCGGTCAGGAACGTGGCGGATGCTCTCGAGGTTGCCGATGCCATAGAGTACCCGGTGGTGCTCAAAGCGGCCGGCGGAGGCGGGGGACGCGGCATTCGCTTCGTGGGCGATGAGGAGGAAATGGTGGTCGCGTTTCCGGTGGCCCAGGCGGAGGCCCAGGCGTCGTTTGGCAATTCCCGGCTCTACCTGGAGAAGTACATCTCGCCCGCCCGCCATATCGAGGTGCAGATTCTGAGAGATAATCAAGGCAACGCGGTGCAATTGGGCGAGCGCGACTGCAGCATTCAGCGGCGGTACCAGAAGCTCATCGAAGAGTCGCCGTCTCCCGTGCTCGATCCCGCGGCACGGGAGGCTATCGGCGCGGCTGCGCTGCAAGGCGTCAATGCGGTAGGGTATACGTCGGCGGGCACGGTGGAGTTCCTGGTAGATGCTGCGTTGAACTTCTACTTCATGGAGATAAACTGTCGCCTGCAGGTGGAGCACACCGTTTCGGAAGAGACCACCGGCATCGATATAGTGCAAGAGCAAATCCGGATTGCGGCTGGAGAATCACTTGGTTTCCAACAAGAAGATGTCGACTTCCGCGGACACGCTATCGAGTGCCGGCTTACGTCCGAAGACCCCGAGCATGACTTTCGACCGGAGAGCGGAGAAGTGTCGAATTTCCTTGCACCGGGCGGCCCCGGTATCCGCGTCGATTCGCACCTCTACAGCGGATACGTCGTCCCGCCGCACTACGACTCACTGATCGCCAAGGTCATCGCGTGGGCGCCCGGCCGTACTGAGGCCATAGACCGCATGCTCCGGGCGCTTGACGAATGCGTCATCGACGGCGTGAAAACCAATCTTGACTTCCACAGAAAAATCCTCCGCGCGCAGAGCTTTCGCGAGGGCAGCTTTGACGCGAACCTGCCCAACATCGTCTGAGCTGTGCCATGAGGTTGTCCCAAGGCGGGCGGCGCAGAGGCATACGTTACGACGATCAGTTCCTTCGCCGCTACCTACTGTGAGACGGCGGTTGACTGCAATCACGACAAGGTACACCGGATGACAGCCAGTCCTGCCAAGATATCCAAAGGGCGCATTCACCCGCGTCACCACGCGCGCGTAGCGGCGATGCAAGTGCTCTTCGCGCTTGACGTGTCCGATGATCTGCCGGAAGTCGTGCTGGAGCGGGTGTCTTGCATGGCGGACATCAAGGCTGATGCCCGCGAACTCTTGCAAAACCTCGTTGACGGCGTCCGCAGCCACCAAGCCATGATCGATGAAAAGATACGGCAAGCCGCGCCAATGTGGCCCATGGGCCAGATGGCGCACGTGGATAAGGCCATCATGCGCCTCGCGGTATACGAGCTCTTCTTTGTCCCCGAGGTTCCACCGAAAGTTGTCATCAACGAAGCGGTGGAACTGGCCAAGACCTACGCTTCGGACAACGCTCCCCGTTTCATCAACGGCGTGCTGGGCACGATCTATGAACGAGATGTGGCAAGACAATCTGAGGATAGCGCCTCAGTGTGAGATGGGCAGCTACTTGACGCATGTTGGCACTCTCGCTTGATGGCTGGGCTTAATGGCAGTAATGCCTTTGGAGCCGGTTACGTGGTCAAATCCCTGCATCCCAAAGATGAGATAGTACCGTGAATAGTGTCTTGGGAGTAAGCGAGAATTTGCCATGCATATGGCCCCGCTTTTTTTATGAATTCGCCAACGAACTGCTTGACTTCAGGAGCAATAGAAACGTATCCGTTCATCCTTCGACAGGCTCAGGACGAACGGATACTGACTTTTCTTTCGGACTCTTGGTTATTTCGCACGCGTGTTCGAGACTAGACCGCGGTGGACTTCGCCTGGGTGCGGAGGCAGCGCGTGCAGATGTTTACCTTCTTGAGCTGACCTTCCACGAGCAGGCGCACTTTCTGCACGTTGGCCTTCCACACTTTGCGGGTCTTCGGCGCCCGGTAGCGCCACTGGCCGGAGGCCTGATGCTGGATATTGTGGCCGACTTGCGCGCCCTTGCCACACATTTCGCAAACTGCCATGAAATCTTCCTCAGTCCTAGCGTTCGTTCGTGCCAATCTTGACCATGCGTTCAATCTGTCGCTATGATGAGCGTATCACCAAGCCTCAATGTTAGCATAGATTTGGCCGTGTGCTCAATACTACGTATCGCTTGATATTTACGGTGTTCCCATTGCCTCGTGTCAACCGGGCTTGTGAACGGACGCAATGGCAGAATGAAAGGTAGAGGGTGCGAAAGTTCTCTACTCACGCTGAAGGGAACGAGCGCCCCTTGGTCGAAGGAGAGGTTCGCAAACACGGTGGATGACATTCAGGACGGACGAGAAGTTCAAGAAGAGACTCTATCAGGCTGCGATGGGCGCAGTCTCATGGGGGCGTTGGAGTACGGCTATCATCTCCTCGCGGCTAACAAAGAGGAGATTAACCGGCTCAACGTCTTCCCGGTGCCCGACGGCGATACCGGCACGAACATGCTGCTCACTTTGGAAGCGGCCCTGCAGGCGGGAAACCAGGCCGAGAGCACGCATGCCGGCGATGTAGCCCAAGCGATTTACCGTGGCGCCTTGATGGGCGCGCGCGGCAACTCCGGCGTCATCTTCTCGCAGTGCTTGCGTGGGATTGCGGATGCGCTCGCGGGTGCGGAGACAATTAGGGTTTCAGGCTTGGTACGCGCGTTGCGCTCAGCAGCGGACTCCGCCTATGCGGCACTGCAGGAACCGGCAGAAGGCACGATGCTGACGGTGTCGCGAGACACCGCAGAGGCGTGCGAAGCACTGCCAGCGGATGCTGAGATGCAGGATGTCCTGGCGACGGCGGTGGCTGCCGCAGAACGGTCGGTTGCCCGTACGCCCCAGTTGCTGGCTGTATTGCGGGAGGCCGGTGTGGTGGATGCCGGCGGACAGGCGTTGTGGCTGCTCGTGGAAGGCGCGCGCCGCTATGTATCCGGCGAATCTGTGGAGCAGGTGGAGTTACCCACCAGCGAACGGGCCTTGCTGCCGGAGATCGCCGTGGTTACGGAGACCCTGTACGGCTACTGCACGGGATTCTTGGTGAGCGGGACAGGTCTTGACGTCATGGAGATGCGCCACGCCGTCGCTGAGCGCGGCGACTCGGTTGTCGTCGTGGGGGATGAAGACTTGGTGCGGGTCCACGTGCACACGGAGAATCCCGGCGCCGTACTTGATCTCGCGCGGGAAGCGGGCAATCTGCACCGCATTGAGATCTTCAACATGGACGATCAGTACGAGCGGGCGCAGTCGGCTCTTGCCGATGGAGATCTGCCGGGCATAGAAGTCGCTCTGCCGGAGGCTCCCGTTGAGACCCGTGAACAGTGTGTCGTCGCTGTGGCAGATGGTGAGGGGCTCAAGGATATTTATGAACAGATGGGCGCAAGAGTGGTGAGCGGCGGCCCCACCATGAATCCCAGCACCCAGGAAATCCACGCGGCGATTGTGGCTGCCAACGCCAATCATGTGTTTATCCTGCCGAATGACAAGAACGTCATTCTCTCCGCGGAGCAGACGCGGGACTTGGCGGAGTGTGATATCCACGTACTGCCGACGTACTCAATGGCGCAGGGGATTGGGGCGCTCTTCGCGTTTCAAGAGGAAAGCGACCCCAGCGAGAACGATGCGGCAATGCGAGACGCGGCAGAGAGCATGCGGTACGGCTCAATTACCTTGGCCACCCGCGACGCCACGGTGGACGGCGTGCACGTCTTGCAAGGGCAATGGCTCGCTTTGGCGCAGGGTCACGTATGCGCCGCGGAGGATGAGTTGGAGTCCGCTCTGCTGGCGGCGGTCACGCGCATGGGAGCGGACTCGTCAGAGCTGCTGAGTTGCTACTTTGGGGTCGATGTGTCGGAGGACGAGGCGCAGACTCTCGTTGAGCAAGTGCAAGCGACATTCCCGGAACTTGAAATCGAGGTCATCTACGGCGGCCAGCCGCACTATCCCTACCTGCTGACTCTTGAATGAGGCGCTATGCCCCGCCCCGAACCGCGCGACCGTAACGAGACCTTGCACCGTATTCTTGAGCAAGAGGTGCGGCGGGGATATGACGACGGCGCGGTAATCGGCGGACTGGAGCGTCTGCTTGCGAACTGGCAGGCAGAGGGCGCTACCAATCCAAGTAGGGACGCTCAGAACCTGGCTACAGTCGGTGGTGTGCTACAGGGCTATAACGCACTCGAACCGTCCGCTAGAGCCGCGCGGATAGAGAAAGCCTTAAGACTCCTCGACGGGCAAGCGGATGCCGCTTCTTCCCCGCAAAACGGTGCACCCCGCCGCGCTGCGAATGCACCACCCGCAAAGGCAGCAAAAAAGCCTGCACGCACGCGCAAGCGGCGTGCCGCCGGGCCGAAAGCCGGTCTTGGTTCCCCTCTTACTGCCGTGCCCATGTTGAAGGCTGAGGACGCCAAGCGCCTCGAAAAACTCGGCCTCTCTACTCTCGGTGATCTGATTCAGCACTTCCCGCACCGGCACATCGACCGCAGCAGCATCAAGAAAATCGCTGATCTCAAGCCAGGCGAAGAGGCCACGATCGTCGCCAACGTGATGCAGGTGGAGAATCGGCGCGTTACCCAGGGCCGCATGGTCATCACCGAAACTGCCCTGGCGGACAAGACCGGGTATATCAAGGCCGTCTGGTTTAATCAACCGTTCCTGCGGCAAAGCCTGACCAACAAGCGTCGTGTGACGGTGGCAGGCAAAGTGGAGATCGGCCGCTCCGGGCTGGAATTGCGCTCTCCGGAGTATGAATTCGCCGAAAGTCCCGAGCAAGGCTTGCACGTGGGGCGTCTGGTGCCGGTGTATCCGTTGACATCCAACCTCTCAGCCAAATGGATGCGCCGGTGGGTCCACTCCGCACTCGACATGGCCCTCCACGCAGTGGCAGAGGTGGTGCCGAACGATATCCTGGAGCGAAACTCCCTGATGGGCGCGCAAGAGGCCCTGCGCCACATGCACTTTCCGGAAAGCGCGGAGCATCTCCGGCGCGCCGTCCACCGCCTGGCTTTCGACGAATTCTTCTGCATTCAGCTTGGCACGCTGCTGCGGCGTCGGGAGTGGCAGCTCGATCAGCCCGGCATTCCGGTCGAGGTGAACCCTGAGACAACGCGAGGGTTTCTTGAATCGCTTCCTTTTGCACTTACGAATGACCAGCAACAGGCGCTTACTGAGATCCTGAGCGACGTGGGTAAACCGGCCGCCATGAACCGCTTGCTGCAAGGTGACGTGGGCGCCGGCAAGACGGTCGTCGCGGCGGCGGTGGCGCTGCAAATGGCAAAGCGCGGCCTCCAGACCGTCATCATGGCGCCGACGGAGGTCTTGGCGGAACAACACATTCGCACGTTCCAGAGCTTTCTCAATCCATTTGGAATCCGCTGCGCTTTGCTGACCGGCAGCACGCGCAAGAGTGTACGCCGGACGATTCTGGCTGACCTAGAGGCAGGCGGCCTTGACCTTTTGGTGGGCACGCACGCTGTAATTCAGGATGACGTGATGTTTGCCGACTTAGGTCTGGCCGTCGTGGACGAACAGCATCGTTTCGGCGTGCGGCAGCGCGCAGTCTTGCGGCGGAAGGGACGCAATCCGCACGTGCTGGTTATGACGGCGACGCCGATACCGCGCTCGTTGGCGCTCACGCTCTACGGTGATCTGGACGTCTCCGTAATACGCGAGATGCCGACGGGACGACTGCCGATTACGACCCGCTGGGTACCGGCGGAAAAGCGCGCACAGGCGTATGCTTTTGTCGCGAAACAGATTGGGGAAGGACGTCAAGCCTTCATCATCTTCCCACTTATCGAAGAGTCCGAGACGCTGGAGGTACGCGCCGCCAAGAGCGAGTTCAATCGCTTACAGAAGGAAGTCTTCCCGCAATTGAAGGTAGACTTGCTCCACGGACGTCTCACGAGCAGGCAGAAAGAGAAGGTCATGCGCGCCTTTGCGGCGGGCGAGACCGACATCTTGGTCAGTACGCCGGTTGTGGAGGTCGGCATTGACGTGCCCAATGCAACGGTTATGATGATTGAGAGCGCCGAGCGCTTCGGCTTGGCGCAGCTTCACCAGTTCCGGGGTCGGGTTGGTCGCGGCGAGCACAAATCGTACTGCCTGCTCTTATCGGATTCGGCGAACGCGGCGGAAAACGAACGCTTGCGCATCCTCGAGGAGCAGCGCGATGGCTTTGCGCTGGCCGAAAAGGACCTGATGCTGCGTGGTCCAGGTGAGTTCTTTGGCACGCGCCAGGCCGGGCTGCCCGCGCTCAAGGTGGCGAAACTCTCCGATCTTTCGACTCTGGAACTGGCCCGGAAAGAGGCCCAGAGGCTGTTTGATGGTGATCCTACGCTGCGTCAGCCTCAGCACGCCGGTCTTGCCAAACGTGTGGCCGAGTTCTGGCGTGTAGAGAGCGAACTCTCATGAACGATCCGTATACCGACCTGGATGAATTGTTCGATGTCTGCGATTCGCTTGGCCGCCCGCTGGGTCTGCGGAAGCGCCGGGCGGATGTGCACCGGGACGGGGACTGGCACCGCTCGATTCACTGCTGGGTAGTGGGGCAATACCGTGACGGCACGCCATACGTCGTTTTCCAGCGCCGGGCGGATGCCAAGGACACGTCGCCGGGAAAACTGGATGCGACCGTAGGCGGACACTTGGCAGCCGGTGAAACCGTGGAGGAGGCCTTGCGGGAAACGCAGGAGGAGATCGGTCTCAGCCTCTCTATGAGCGATCTCTTGCCGCTGGGAGTGCGCCAGGCCGCTATCGATATCGAGCCCGGCGTACGCGACTATGAGGTCCAGTATGTTTTCCTCTATCGGGCGAATCTGCCGCTGACGGCATTCTCGCCGAATCCCGCCGAGGTTGCGGCCCTGGTCGAGATGCCGATTCCGGCTGCACTGAAACTCTTCACGGGAAAACGCCCCGTGATCTCAGTAAAAGCGCTCTGCAATCAGCGCTGCCATCCGAATGAGGCGTGGATCGCGGAGCAGAGAGTCCGCGCGGAGGATTTCGCTCCCCAAGCGGATCGCTACTTCTACCGAGTGTGCGTTCAGACCGACTTGCACTTCAAGGACTATCCGCACATCTCAATTTGAGATATATGCTGTCTGGAGAATCTGGTGAAGGTAAGATCTACCCTTTGCTACCTTCGGGCAACTTTGTTCAAATGAGCCAACTTTCAGAGAAATCTCGTATCTATCGCTAGCGAACACCGCCGAGGCCGAATGGATTGGAACCATGAGCATGCGCATCATCAGCGGGACGGCTGCGGGGCGGCGCTTGCGCGCGCCGAAATCGCAACTGGTGCGGCCGACGCTCGATAAGGTCAAGCACGCCATCTTCAACTCGCTGGGCGAGAGGGGTGAGCAAGGAAAAGTGCTGGAACTCTTTGCGGGCACGGGCGCGCTGGGCATCGAGGCCTTGAGCCGGGGGGCGGAGTGGTGCGATTTTGTCGACGTGTTGCCGGCGTCGTGCCGCGCTATACGCGAAAACCTGCGCGCGGCGGCTCTGAAGGAGCGCGCGCGCGTGATCCAAGGGCGCGTGCCGGGCGCGCTCTCTCGCTTCAAGGAGCCGTACGACCTCATCCTGGCAGACCCGCCCTACCATACCGTTGCTCACGAGGACTGGCTGCCTTCACTCGCAGAGTCAGACGCAATCAAGGATCAAACGATCCTCGTCGTTGGACACTGGAAGAAGAATCTGCCTGCGGAGCGGTGGGGCAGGCTGCGACTGCTGCGCCGCCGGCAACACGGCGACTCGATGTTCAGCGTTTACACGGTAGAGGATATGTAACTGAGATACTTCAGCTACCCGCCGGTCTGGGTTGCCAATGCGATGGTGGCTTCCGCCAGATGCCGCGCGGCAGCGGGCCGGGCGAGTTGCTTGGCGGCGCATGCCATTGCATTGCGCCTTTCTTCATCGGTGATGAGGCCGCTGACGGATTTACATAAGCGTTCGCCGGTCAAGTCCGCCTGCTCGATGATGGTTGCTGCGCCTGCGTGCTGGGCGTGCTGGGCATTGCGCCGCTGTTCGTCGCCGCCGGTGGGCACCAAGGGGATGAGAATCGCCGGTTTGCCGAGGGCGAAGAGCTCCGCCAGCGTGCCCGCGCCGGAGCGACTCACCACCGCGTCTGCAAGCGCATAGAAGTGGCCAATCTCGTCCGCCACGAAGTCAACCACGTGGTAGCGATCTTGCAGGTGGCTCGGCAGCGCCGCGCGAACCTCACGCAAGTGCTCAACGGCGGGAATTCCATCCCGAGTCTGACGCCCGCATTGATGGATGACGCGGCACAGTGTCAGAAGGTCGGGCAACGCCGCTTCCACGGCGCGATTGACGTGTTGGGCGCCCTGTGCTCCGCCGGTCACGTACAGGGTCGGCAGAGCGTCATCGTTCGCAAAGCCGGTGAGCGCAAGCGCTATCTCGGGGCTGCCGTTGAATATGATGGGACGCACCGGATTGCCGGTTACGAGAGTTTTTTCTCGCAGGCGCGCCGGCAGGTCACGCTGCGCGGACTCATAGGTGAGGGCGATGCGGTTTGCGAGACGGGAGGCGATGCGGTTGGCAAGTCCCATTTGGACCGTCTGCTCATGCGTGATTACCGGGACGCGCAGCAGCGAGGCCGCGATGACCGGCGGCACACACACGAAACCGCCGGTGCTGAGTACAACGTGGGGACGGAAGCGCGCGACCGCGCTCACTGCCTGCAACACGCCCCAGGGCAGCCGCAGCGCGTCGAGGATGTTCTGCCACGTGAAGTGACCCAGTAAGTTCTGCGAGCGGCGCAGTTTGCCGGTCGCAATCGCGGTAAAGGGCAGTCCGGCGGCAGACGCCAACTCACGCTCTATTCCCCTGTGGCTGCCTATGTAGAGAAACGTGGGCTGCCACGTGCCGTCCCGGTCGGCAAGCGCCTTGATCGCTTCTACCGTAGCAAGCGCGGGCGTCACGTGCCCGCCGGAACCGCCGCCGGTGACGAGGATGCGGAGTTGGCGTTGAATGTTCGTCATGTGCGGTGGGCTATCCCTTTGTGCGAACTCTCCGACGAGCAAAGCAGGGAGGCAGGCATTTCCCAAGCGTACGTTCCTACCATGCCAAGAGGAGCACAGTGTTTCAAGCATCCACGACCCGGGAAAGCTGCTTGCTACTCTCTTACATGAGTGAACGCAGCGCCGCTGCCAGCCGCGCAAAGTCTTGCGTGGTGTTGAAGTACGCGGCGGAGGCCCGCACTCCCGGTGGCGTTGTCGTGTGACGCGTGACGATCCCTTGGCGCCGGAGTTCTTGCGCTATTTCCGCGGGACTTCTGCTCGGCACATTGAAAGTGATGATACCCGCCGACTGTTCACCAGAACGCGGCGTAACTATAGCGATACCGGGAACCTCAGCAAGTATTCGGTGCGCTCGCTCAGCCAAGTCAGCGATGTGTCCGTGGACGTTAGGAAGCCCCAAGTCTTGCAGCCAAGCGATTGCCGCGCGCAGTCCAACCAGGGCGGCTTGGTTGCGGGTGCCAAATTCAAAGCGTCGCGCGCTCGGCTGCAAGCCATAGCAGAAGTCCTCACCACGCCAGGAGGAACGCTCGAAAGTACCGGCGCCGACTGCATGCAGTGTGAGCGCATCCAAGCGGTCCGGTCTTACGTAGAGAATGCCGGTCTCCTTAGGACCGCACAGCCACTTGTGTCCGTTGCTGACAAAGAAGTCGCACGTCAACTCCGCCATGTCCACGGGTATCGCGCCCAGCGACTGCGCCCCATCCAGGAGCGACCACGCCCCATGCTCCCGCGCGAGTTGACAGATTCTCTTGGCGGGCAGCCGGATGCCGCTCTCACAACTGACGTGACTGAAAGCGATAAGACGAGTCTTTGCGGTGAGAGCCGCCCCGACATTCCGCAAGGTGACGTGTGGATCGGCATCTATCCCAAAAACGCGCACCACCACCCCGCTTTGGTCTTGCAGATAGGCCGCCGGATGGCTCAGTGCCGGGTGCTCCTGATCGGAAATGAGGAGTTCGTCGCCAGGCTGCCAGTCTAGGCCATACAGCACGAGGTTGTGCCCGTCAGTGGCATTGCGGGTGAAGGCGATCGTATCGGGATGGGCATGTACTAGGTCTGCAACTACCTGGCGGGTGCGCTCAAGTTCTGCGTACCGCCACTCGAGCGCCACGTGCCCCTCGCGCTCCTGGCGCGCAATCGCAGCCAGGTAGTCGGACAGGACCGGTTCGGCCAGCAACCCCTCTGTGCCGGTGTTCAGGTAGACATGGTCTCGTAAGAGCGGAATCGCTTCACGTAGCGGCGTGCAATCATAGACTGACATAGGTTTGTAGAAACTTCCTGCTTTGGAGACCTTTGCGTAACCCTAGCGGAAGCGAGAGAGTTCCCTCTCCCTCGACGGGAGAGGGCTAGAGCCTGCCCCGTACTCGATACGGGGGTGAGGGTGAATCTCCTGAAATCTCTACATAGTATACCGCTTCTTGCTGTAATACATCTTGACACTACACAATGTAAGGGGCTATTGTAACAAAAAGATCCCCTCACCCCGCCCCTCTCCCCAGTGAGAGGGTGGTTTTCTCGCCTGCAGGTGGTTACGCAAAGGTCTCCTTTGGGCGTAGGCATACTGGCGTCTCTACCACTATACCCTGTGCGGTACAGCTAGAGAGATGCGGGTTGCGGGGACCGGGAGAAGGTGCGCGGCTCCGCCGTCACCTGACAGTGGACGCGGGTACCCGGCGCGAGCGGCGCCCCGAGGAGCCGCACCTGGATGTGCTCGCCGGTTTCCAGACGAATGGTCACGGTGCTGTCATGGCCGTAGAACGTAGCCGCCACGACACGTGACGCGCCGTCGGGGGCAATCGTCAGCGCAATGTCTTCGGGACGAAACATGAGGTCCAGATCGCCGTGCTTGGCCGCTCCGTTGACGGCAAACCGGCCGAGCGCGCACTCCGCGTGACCGTCAGTAACCATGGCGGAGAGGAAGTTTGCGCTGCCAACGAATTCTGCCACTTCTCGTGATGCCGGGTTGCAATAGAGTTCCTCCGGCTCGCCCACCTGAACGATCCGGCCGTCCCACATGACGGCTACTCTGTCGGCGAGGCTGAGGGCTTCTTCCTGGTCGTGGGTCACGAAGATCACTGTCGCGCCGGCCCGGTCGAGGATCTCGCGCGTCTCCGCGCGGATGCGCGCACGCAGCGCCACGTCCAGATTGGAGAACGGTTCATCCAGCAGGATGACGTCGGGTTCCGGGGCTAACGCACGGGCTAATGCGACACGTTGCTGCTGTCCGCCGGAGAGTTCATGCGGCATCCGCTCGCGGAAACTATCCAGTCCCACCAGCCGCAAGGCGTTACCTACTCGCTCGCGCTGATCGGGCCACTTGCGTACGCCATAGGCCACGTTTTTTGCCACCGTCATGTGCGGAAAGAGCGCGTAGTCCTGGAAGACCATACCCACGCGGCGGCGTTCCGGGAGGATCCACCGCTTTGGGCCGACAACGCGGATATCGCCAATCTCGATTGTGCCGGTATCGGGTACCTCAAAGCCGGCGATGAGCCGCAGGAAGGTTGTCTTGCCGCACCCGCTAGGTCCAAGCAGGCTGAGGAATTCGCCGGGAGCAACGGTGAGGTCGACGTGATCCACGGCCATTACGGAGCCGAAACGCTTCGTAACGTTCTTGCAGCGGATGGCGAAGAGATTAATGCTCATGACCCTATTTTAAGGTTCCTTACCAACAAAAAGCAACGTCGGCAGGAGCGAGACGCTCAAGAGCACAAAGATGACGGGTGCGGCGTCAGCAAAGAAACCTTCCGCAGTCAACGACCAGACTTCCGTGGCAAGCGTCTTAAATCCGATTGGACCAAGCAAGAGCGTGATGGGGAGTTCCTTCAGGGTCGTGACGAATACCAGAATACCGCCCGCGGTGGCGCCGCCGCGCACAAGCGGCAGGGTTATGGTGCGCAGTGTCCCATGCCAGGAGCGGCCCAGGCTACGTGATGCCTCTTCCAGCGACGGCTGGACTTGCAGCAGCGACGTGCGGGCATTGCCGTACGCTTGCGGCAAGAAGCGGATCAGGTAGGCGGCTATCAGGAGAAAGAAGGTCTGGTAGATGAAGGGCGCGACGTTGGCGCCAAAGAAGACGAGGGAGAGCGCAATGACGATGCCCGGCAGGCCGTACCCAAGGTAAATGGCGTATTCGAAAGGCTTGGTGAGGCGGCGCGGAAAACGCACGGTAAGGTATGCCACCGGCACGGCAAGCACTACTGCGGCGATTCCGGCGGCGGCGGAGACCCACAGCGAATTCCACGCCAAGCCCGGCAACGCGCTGAAATTCGCGGTGAGCGCGACGCTACGGAGCAGCCAGTAGCTGACAGTGAGCGCAGGCATGACAAGCGCAAAGAGTACGATGCTTGCGCAGAGCAGGAAGGCCGGTAATCGCCATCTTCCCAGAGACACACGGCGCGGCGACCTTGCGCCCTTGCCGGTTCCGCTGTGGTAGTGCGCCCGTCCCCGGCTCCAGTGCTCGAGAACGAGAATGAGCAGAGTCATGCAGACCAACACAAGCGCCAAGCCGGCTGCCAGGTGCCGGTCGAATGAGCCTTGGTAGTGGACGTAGATGACGCGGGTGAAGGTATCGAATTGCAACAGCGACACCGCGCCAAAGTCACTAAGCGTGTAGAGCGCGACGAGGAGTCCGCCGGCCGCCATGGCCGGTCGCAGTTGCGGGAGGGTCACCCGCCAGAACGTGGTCCAACCGCTCTGTCCGAGGCTGCGCGAGGCTTCTTCCAGCGTACGGTCCATGCCTTGCAACGCGGCGCGCACCACCAAGAACACGTAGGGATACGTAAAGAGCGTCAGGGCCAGCCAGGCGCCAGGAAAGCCGTAGATCTCCGGTAGGCGTTCGACGCCGAGAGGCTCCAGCAACCGCTGCAACATGCCGCGCGGGCCCAAAGCCCCGATGAGGACGAACCCGCCCACGTAGCTGGGTACGGCGAGCGGGACGATCAGCAGGCCGGTCCAGAGCCGCCGCAAGGGGAGATCGCTGCGTACGACGAGCCAAGCCAGAGGGACGGCGATGGCAATGGTGCTGAAGGTCACCGCAGAGGCGAGAGCAACGCTATTGAACAGGATCACCGCGGAGCGCGGACGGAGCAGGAGCCGCCAGAGTTCGTCTCCGGCGCCGGCAGCACGCAACAACAGGTAGGCCAGGGGCAGCAAGATGCTTATCGCTACGACACTGCTCACCACAACGAGAAGCAGCGGCGGACCGGCAGACCAATAGGTCCGCCGGCCACCGCGAAATGTCTCGCTCAGCGAGAATGGAAACGTCGTCTTCGACGATGTCGCCATAGGCCCTTTCAGATGTTAGATCAGTTCCACCTCTTGCAAGAGTTCAAGTGTGCCGCGCAGATCGGCGAGATCGCTGAGGTCGATGTCCGGAGTCTGAATGTCAGAGAGCGCGGGTAGATCAGGGTGAGCGGCTACGCCAGATACTAAGGGATACTCGTAGGTCTCCGTCGCAAAGTACTCCTGCGCGTGTTGCGAAAGGAGATAGGCGATAAACTGCTCCGCGGCTGCTTGATTCTCCGAGCCCGCAATGACGCCGGCTCCCGCGACATTGATTAGAGAACCGAGGTCTCCGTTGGGCGGAAAGTAATTCTCCGCGGGCACATTACCCTGCTCGGCACGAATGCGGAAGAGATAGTAGTGGTTGACGAAACCAACGGCGATTTCGCCGTCTACAGCGGCCTGCACCGTAGGCGTATTCTTGGGGTATACCTTCGGCTCATTTGCCTTGATGCCCTCCAGCCACGCCCGGGTTGGGTCTTCGCCCAGCGTCACACGCATAGCGGTAACGAACGCCTGAAACGAACCGTTCGTCGGCGCCCAGCCAATGCGTCCCTTCCACGTGGGAGCGGTAAAGTCCAGGATGGAAGGCGGTAGGTCTGCCGGCGTTACACTCTCCGTGTTGTATACCACGACGCGGGCGCGCCCCGAGGTGCCAACCCACTGCCCCTGTGGGGAACGGAATCGCAGCTCTACGGCGTTGAGAATTGCGTCGGGCAGGGCAGCAAGACGATTCTCTAGCTGCAACGCGCCCAGAGCGCCGGCATCCTGCCCATAGAAGACGTCTGCGGGGCTGTTTTCGCCCTCTTCGAGGATGGTCGCCGCAATCTCGGCGGTGCCGCCATACTTCACCTGGATAGTGATACCAGTGTCCTGCCAGAACTGTTCCAGGAGCGGACCAACGAGCTGTTCGTTGCGGCCGGAATATACGGTGAGAGAAGGTGAACCAAGGGTTACGGTTGCCTTACCCGCCACGCCACGTGGATCCGAAACACCGGTGGCGCAGGCAGCCCCAAGCCCGACTGGCAGCAACGACAGCGTTGCCTTAAGCAGCGTGCGGCGATTTACATACACGTATGATGGCTCCATTTGTGCCAATTCCCCTTGTATCTGAGATATTCTGTCGTGCGCTGCAAGGCCTTTGAGCACAAGTTCTGCCGATCAGACACCCAGCGAGCGGTTCCATTTTGGCGCTTGGCAGTTGGCGCCTTGCGTCAGAATGTGAGACGTTAGCCTGATTGGCAAAAGTTAAGGTACCTTAACCTCTAGTGCGAGTCAAGCAATTCCCGGAGAAAACCTAGAAAATGACTATGGATTAATTTAAGTGACCTTACTTCAGGTTAACGATAGTGCATGAGGCACTCTTTTTGCAGTCCGCACGCTTTCCAGAGATCGAGTTGGCGTGTTGGACTCTCTTGACTCCATGATTGTCGAGATTCCCCTGAATGCGTGTTGCTGAAAATCCTACAAGTCAGATGGTTTTTCGCTACCGTCACTTAATTGAGGCAGAGTGCAGCCGAGGAGTGATGGTGATAAAATCCTCCAGAGGGGTGCTTAGCTTGCTCCTTCCTACGTACCCCGCTCACATTTCTGCTAGGCCCTGAGCTTTTCTCCAGCGCCGCACGGAGAGGTATTTCTTGATCACAAACCCTGAATCTCTGCTGGCAAATCTCAATGAACCCCAGCAGAGCGCAGTTGAAACGACGAACGGGCCGGTGCTTATCTTGGCCGGCGCCGGTTCCGGCAAGACACGGGTAATCGTCCACCGCATTGCCTATCTCATGCTCGCCAAGCGTGTACCGCCATGGCAGATCCTGGGGGTGACGTTTACGAATAAAGCTGCTGGAGAAATGCGCAACCGGGTACGGGAACTCGCAGGACCGATTGGCGATAACGTGCTGCTGAGCACGTTCCACGCGTTCTGCTCGCGCATACTCCGCCGCGAACTCCGACGGCTGGGCTGGGAAGAAGGCTTTACGATCTACGATGACGCCGACCAGTTGTCCGTCATTAAGGACGTGCTCAAAGCCCTCGACATCAATGAGAAGCGGCTGAGTCCGCGTGCCGTCTTGAACACCATATCCCGCGCCAAAGATGAACTCATCACTCCGCACGTGTTCGCCGAACACGCCCAGGGACCTTTTGAAGAGGCCGCGGCGCGGGTATACCGGCGCTATCAAGACACCCTTCGCAACGCCAATGCGCTCGACTTCAATGATCTCATCATGTATGTGGTGCAGCTCTTCCGCGAGTTTCCCGACGTGCGCGAGCACTATCAGGACCGTTTTCGCTACATCATGGTTGACGAATACCAGGATACGAACCATGCGCAGTACGAGTTGGTGCGGCTGCTGGCTGCCAAGTATCACAATCTCTGCGTTGTGGGTGACGACGACCAAGGCATCTACAGTTGGCGAGGCGCCGACCTGCGCAACATCCTGGATTTCGAACAGGAGAATGACGACGCCGTTGTCATAAAGCTAGAGCAGAATTACCGCTCCACACAAAACATCCTGGATGCCGCCCACAACATCATCAGCCGCTTGCCACACCGCCGCGACAAGCGGTTATGGACGGAGAACGGCGGCGGCGCGCCGCTGGTCGTCTTGCCGGCGCTCGATGAAGAAGATGAAGCGCGCCTCATTGTGAATACTGTGCGCCGTTTGCAGGATGAGGGCCTTGGCTTGCGCGATTGCGTTGTGATGTACCGCACCAACGCGCAATCACGGGCTTTGGAAGACGCCTTGGTCACCTATGGCATTCCCTATCAATTGGTAGGGGGCGTCGCCTTCTACCAGCGGCGGGAGGTCAAGGACGCGCTGGCTTATCTGCGGGTAATTCACAATCTCAGCGACAGCCTCAGCTTTCGGCGCGTCGTCAATGTGCCGCCGCGCGGGATTGGCGCCAAGACGTTCGCGGCGCTAACCATGTGGGCCGAGATGCAGGGTCTGGCCCCCGCCGAGGCGGTCTTGCGCCTCGTGGCGGGCAGCATCACAGACCCTTTGCCCGTGACGGCGCGGGCGCGTGTTGCCCTTGAGAGCCTCGGCCATCTGCTCAGCGGGTTTCGCCAGGAGATGGAGCGTTTGCCCCTGAGCGAGTTTGTGAAGACGGTTGTCCGGGAGAGTGGGTATCTGGAGCACATTCGCAATAACGACAATGTCGAAGAGGCGGTGGACCGCGAAGAGAACCTGGATGAGTTGGTGGCTGCCGCCGCGCGCTTTGACGAGGTTGAGCCTCCGCAGGGCCTGAGCCTGTTTCTGCACGAAGCCACGCTGGTAGCCGACGTCGATCGTATGGCTGAAGACGGCGGCCTGACCCTCATGACGATGCATAACGCCAAGGGTCTGGAATTTCCGGCGGTGTTCGTGGCAGGTATGGAAGAAGAGCTTTTTCCCCACATTCGCTCGCTTGACGATCCGGAGCAGTTGGCGGAGGAGCGCCGCCTTTGCTACGTGGCGCTGACGAGGGCCAAGGAGCGGCTCTACCTACTCTATGCCGCGCGGCGCTACAGCAGCCAATCGCTTGGCCGCATTCCCTCCCGCTTCATCGCGGAGCTGCCCATGGAGCTTGTGACCGGCCCCGGCATGCAGATGCAAACCCCGGTGGAGGCCGTGTGGCAAGGGTCGCATTCCGCCTCACCTCCGCAGCGCGAGTCGTCAGCGCAGGAGCGGAAGTACCGCGACGGCGACCGCGTGCGGCACAGCGTTTTCGGGGAAGGCAGGGTGGTGAGCAGCAAGATCACCGACACGGACGAAGAAGTGACCGTCGCCTTTCCCGACATTGGCATCAAGCGCCTCTCCGCCTCGTTTGCGCCGCTGGAGAAGCTTGCCTAGTTGCTATTAGAGCAGCAGGCTCGCGTCACCGAAGCTGTAGAAGCGGTAGTTCTCTTCGATTGCGGTCCGGTAGATCCGCTTCAGTTCGGCCAAGCCCGTATACGCTGCCACGAGCAGCAGCAGGGTGGAGCGGGGCAGGTGGAAGTTCGTCAGGATGCCGTCCACCACACGGAATCGATAGCCGGGGTAGATGTAGAGGCGCGTTTCGCCGCTGAAGGGCTGCATTACTCCCTGCGCAGCGGCGGCGCTTTCCAGCGCGCGCACGCTCGTTGTCCCTACCGCTATCACTCTGCCTTGCCGCGCCTTGGTCCCTTGAATCAAGTGCACCGTCTCCGCGGGCACTTCCAGATACTCGCTATGGATAGGGTGCTGCAGCGGATTCTCTTCTCGGATAGGTTGGAACGTGTCCAGGCCGATGTGAAGGGTAATGAAGGCGAAGCGCACGCCGTATTCCTCAAGCTCTTGGACGAGCCGCGGCGTGAAGTGCAACCCGGCAGTGGGCGCAGCGGCAGAGCCGCTCACGCGGGCATAGGTGGTCTGGTAGCGCGCGGGATCCGCAAGGGGTTCACGGATGTACGGCGGCAGGGGCGTCGTGCCGTGGCGTTCGATTACGGCATTTGGATCATCCTGGAAGCGCACGCGCCGCTTGCCGTGCGGGAGCCAAGCGCCAACCTCAACGACATCCGGACTCTTGTCCTCCTCGCTCTCCAGCACAATGCGGGCACCGGGCTTGAGACGCTGCGAAGGCCGCACGAGCGCTTCCCACCAGTCTTGCTCTTGTGGACGCAGCAAGAGCACCTCTACTCTGCCGCCTGTACCTTCTCGTTTGCCAATAAGCCGCGCCGGAATCACGCGCGTGTCGTTGGCCACCAGCAGGTCGCCCGGGTGAAGGAAGTCTTTTAGCTGCGCTACCTGACTGTGTTTAATCTCGCCAGTGGCCCGGCGGTAGACCAGCAAACGGGCCGCGTCGCGCGGCTCGCAGGGCTGCTGCGCAATGAAGTTTGGCGGCAACTCGTAGTCGAGATCTTCAAGCCGAATCATGGGTGCTCTGCTATCATGGGGTGGACTTTCTCACGTTGTAATGGAATTTGCGTAGCATAGGATGTGTTTCCGTTCATGGCAGAGCTAACAGTAGTCTTGTCAACATGGAGTGAGCGCAGGGACAAAGTTGAGCAATTACGGCATAGATTCTCGCAGATCGAATTCGTCGTGCCAAGCAACGACGCCGAGTATGCGGAGGTGATGCCCCGGGCCCACGTTGTGGTAGGGCGTTTGCCACAAGAGTTGCTGCCCCAGGCGCGTAATTTGCGCTGGATCCAAAACCAAGGAGCCGGGGTTGACCGCTTGCTCACGCCAGAGGTAATTGCTTCTGACGTGATAGTGACAAATGCGCAGAGCCTGCATGCCGCGCAGATTTCCGAGCACGTCTTGACTATGATGCTGTGCTTTGCCCGTGACTTCCGCAAGATTCTTCAGGCGCAACGCGATCACGTGTGGCGGCCTCCCGAATTCGATCCCTTCTGCTTGGGCGGACAGAGCCTTGGTGTGGTTGGCGCTGGTGGCATCGGCTCCGCGCTGGCCGAAAAGGCACATCACCTGGATATGCGCGTCATTGGGCTGCGCCGCCGGCCCAAAGAAAAGCCGTCATATCTCGACAAGCTCGTGGGCTCAGACGGCCTGCACGATCTCTTGCGGCAGTCGGACCACGTGGCGGTGTGCTGCCCGCTTACTGCGGCAACGACAGGTCTAATTGGTGAAGAAGAGTTACACGCGATGAAGCCGAGCGCCTACATCTACAACATTGGCCGCGGCAGGATAATTCAGGCAGAGCCGCTGCTGACTGCGCTCAAGGAAGGATGGATTGCGGGCGCCGGTCTCGACGTAACCGACCCGGAGCCGTTGCCGCCGGATTCTGAACTATGGGACATGCCCAATGTCATTGTCACCCAACATACCTCGGGGACTGCGCCGCATAACGACGATCGCTTCTTTGACCTGCTGGAAGAGAACATTGGGCGTTTCCTAAGTGGCGAACCGCTTCTCAACGTGGTGGACAAGGAGGCGGGCTACTAGGTGCCTTCTTGCAGGGAAGAAGCTGGTGGTGGCTCAGGGGAATCCCTTTCCGCACCAATTACCTAGCAGTATGATCACCAGAGTTTGCCCGAGACCGGACGCCGGGTACCGCCGGTTGCGCGAGGGTGTGAGCGCTTTGCTTGCGGCTTACGATGCATAACGATGGGATAGTGCAGACAATCCAAGCACCTCTAAGGACGCCGAGAACGTGATAACTGTCGTCGGCACCGGCACGTGGGGGACGACGTTGGCGGTGCAACTCGCACGCGCGGACCGCTCCGTACGCTGGCTCGCTCGCACCGAGGGTGAGGCGGCTCAGTTGCGGCAGTCGGGCGAGAACGAGCGCTTCCTGCCTGGAACGGAAATACCGCCAGACATCTGCATAACGAGCGATCCGCACGAGGCGCTGGAGGGGAGTAACCTCACACTCTTGGTGGTGCCGTCAGAAGCGATGCGGCGGAACGTCCGTTGGATCGCGCCGGGTATTGCGACAGACTCTATCCTGGTCTCGGCCACCAAGGGTCTTGAGACCGATGCCGGTAAGACGATGTCGGCTCTCATTAGAGAAGAGTTGCCGGTGCTTGCGCCTAGCCGTGTGCTGGCGCTCTCCGGTCCCAACCTTGCCCGCGAAATTGCCAGAGGCCAACCCGCGGCCGCCGTGCTCGCGGGCACAGACACCGCACTGACGCGACAGGCGCGGGAGATGCTCATGCTCCCGCGTTTTCGCATTTACACGAGTACCGATGTCTTTGGCGTCGAGTTGGGAGGGGCGCTGAAGAACGTGATGGCGATAGTCGCCGGCATCTGTGACGGCTTGCAGTTAGGCGACAACGCGAAAGCGGCGCTCCTGACGCGCGGCGTGGCGGAGATGACGCGCCTGGGTGTGGCGATGGGGGCGCAACCGCTCACGTTTGCGGGATTGGCGGGCTTGGGCGATCTCATGGCAACCTGCGCTAGCCGCCAAAGTCGCAACCGCCACGTGGGCGAGCAATTGGCGCAAGGGAAGCCGCTCGACACTATTTTGTCCTCTATGACCAACGTCGCCGAGGGCGTGCCGACCACGCGCGCCGCCGTGCGCTTGGCCCGGCAATTGGACGTGGAACTGCCAATTACCGAGTTGTTGCATGAAGTGCTCTTTGGCGGTATCACAGTGGCTCAAGCGACGGTGGAATTGCTGGAACGCGCGCCGCGAGATGAACTCGATAGTTTTGGTTTCGAGTCTTCTGCGCGACATTAGCGGCGTATATACAAGAGTGCTTGAAACACTTGTTGTGATGGCAGGGGCTATGAGGATCTTTCAGATACAACCAAAGGATACGTTTGTCGAGTTTGAGCTTACTCCTTTTGAGGACGAGCATGAGGAAGTCGTGCTAGAAGACTGGCTTGAATCCAACCCTGACGCCATTCTGGAGAGCGGCAGTCTCCTCGTAATTGGGCGACAGGTGCGCACTGATTTGGACGGATACATTGATCTACTGTGCTTGGACCGGCAAGGCAACGTGGTTGTGGTCGAATTGAAGAGCGGCACAGCATCCCGCAACGCGATCGGCCAGGCATTGGCGTATGTGTCGTCCGTTACGGGTTTTGATGCTCAACGGTTGGAGGAGATCTTTCGCTGCTACCGAAAGAACAGTTCGCTCGTTCTAGCCGAGTGTCACCGCAATCACTTTGGTCTCGATAGATCTGTACATCTCAATAAGGATCAACGCATTGTAATTGTTGGTCAGCAGATTACCCCTGAGGTCAAGCAAACGGCAGAAATCTTGAATAACAAAGGCCTCCGCGTGACGTGCGTTGAGTTTAAGCTCTTTGAGGACAATAGCAAGAATCGTCTTCTGGCTTTTGAGACAGTAATCGACGAGGATCCTGCTACGCCTTCTCCTCCCAGACCCCCGTTGACAGAGGATGAATTCATGGCTGCGCTCGACGAGAACGGTCGCTATGTCTTTACCAAGATACTTGAGTTTGGGAAGAAGCAGCCTCTAACCACGCGGTGGGGAAGTGCAGGGTTCAGTCTACGTGTTGAAATCAATGACAGGTTCGTTGCCTTCGGTTACGGCTACATCCCTGACTGCAAGTACGGACAGTCCTTTTACACGTATCTTTTTGGGGACCCTGGTGTTGATATAAGAAGCGCTGTGCCGGAAGAGGCGATTCTTTGCCTTCATAGGCAAGCTGAAGAGACTAGGTTCTTTGACACTGCGGGCAAGAATCTCAAGCTTGCAATCAATCGACGACTCAAGGAAAGTGAGCTGAATTCCTTGTTAACATGGTGCGAGACAGTGTACGAAGCGATTCGGAAGCATGGGTTGAAGTAACAGCTCACTGAGCGAATATTCCAAAGTGGTAGCCGAGCAACCACTATTGTATAATTGGGCAACGAAATCCGCACCGCAGGCACAGGAGCCGCCATGAGACTTGGCTTTCTCATCGACAACCGCAAGTGCATTGGTTGCCACGCCTGTACGGTTGCGTGCAAGTCCGAGCACGACGTGCCGTTGGGTGTCTACCGCACGTGGGTGAAGTACGTTGAGACGGGCCAGTTTCCCAATAACCGCCGCCACTTCACCGTGCTGCGGTGCAACCACTGCGACGATGCTCCCTGCATACCGTCTTGTCCGGTCACTGCGCTGTACCGTCGCCACCAAGATGGGATCGTCGACTTCGATCCTGAGCGGTGTATCGGTTGTAAAGCGTGCTTGCAGGCATGCCCATATGACGCCCTCCACATCGACCCGGATACGCATACGGCCGCCAAGTGCAATTTCTGCGCCCATCGCGTGGAGGTGGGTCTGGAACCCTCGTGCCAGGTCGTGTGTCCGACCCAAGCCATAGTTTCGGGCGATTTGGACGACCCCACAACCTACATTTCCCAGTTGATTTCACGGGAGCCGGTGCAAGTACGCAAGCCGGAAAAGGGCACCGTACCGAAGCTCTTCTATATTGATGCCGACGAAAGCACCTTGACGCCGTCCGCGGCGACCCCTGCCCAAGACTACGGCATTTGGAATGAGATGCCGAGCGCAAGTAGCAGCAGCACTGCCAACGGCAACGGTGTTGCTCACGGCAACGGCGCCGCCACCTTGCATGATAGTGAGAATTTGCTGCAAGACCTCGTTGCAAAGTCGGCCAAGACGGTATACGACGTAGAGCATCCGTCGCCGTGGGGCTGGAAAGTCAGCGCCTATATTTGGACGAAGTCAATTGCCGCCGGCGCATTTCTGTTGCCTGCGGCGGGCCTTACATTGGGCTTGGTAGCCGATAACCCACTTCTGGCCTGGGGAGGCCCAATTCTGGCCCTGATATTCCTCGCGATCACGGCCGGTCTGCTGGTTTGGGACCTCCAGCGTCCCGATCGTTTCTTTACCATTCTCATCAGACCGCAGTGGCGGTCGTGGATTGCCCTCGGCACGTTTATCCTGCTGTTCTTTGGGGTAGTCGCTGGTTTGAGCGTTCTCGCCGCACTCCTGGGAGCAGGTGGAGTAGTACAGGTCCTATGGTGGCCGGGCGGTATCCTGGCAATCCTGGCCGCCATCTACACGGGATTCCTTTTTGCGCAATCAAAAGCGCGCGACCTCTGGCTAAGTCCGGCGTTGCCGGTGCACTTGCTGGTGCAAGCTGCGCTCGCTGGAGCGGCTGCTTTGGCGATCCTGGGAATTGCCGTGGAGACCACCGAGCAGACTCAAGAATTTCTGCGCACCGTGCTGCTGTGGAGCTTGATCGCCAATCTCTTCATTATTCTGGTTGGCGAGTTGTGGCTGCCCCACGGCACGCGAGACGCGGCCAAAGCCGTGCAGATGATCGTGCGCGGTCAGTATGCACAGCGCTTTTGGATCGGAGTCGTTGGTTTAGGGCACGTAGTGCCGGTTGTATTGCTAATTGCAATCTCCGTGGGATTGGCACCGATTGCTGCCATCGTTGCGGGCGGTTTCGCTCTCATAGGGCTGCTGCTCTTCGAAGACATATGGGTAAGAGCCGGCCAAGCGCTGCCGCTGAGCTAGCGAGAGGAGTGTCTGCGTAATGTCGGTATTTGAACCGCAGTTTCCGGAGTCGGGCCAACTGACAAACTACCCGCCGGTCGACCAGTGGGACGACTGGACGGAATACGATCCGGATGCCTGGCCGCAGAGAGTCTCCAAGAACTACATGTTGGTGCCCACGGTGTGCTTCAATTGCGAGGCGGCCTGTGGGTTGCTGGCGTATATCGACAAAGAGGATATGCGCATCCGCAAGTTCGAGGGCAACCCGGCGCATCCCGGCAGCCGGGGCCGCAATTGCGCCAAGGGCCCAGCGACCATCAACCAAGTGCACGACCCCGAGCGGATTCTCTATCCCATGAAGCGCACGGGTCCACGTGGTTCCGGTCAATGGGAGCGCACCACGTGGGATGAAGTGCTGGATACGCTGGCAGCGCGCATTCGCAAAGCCTTGCAGGAAGACCGCCGCACTGAGGTCATGTACCACGTGGGTCGTCCCGGCCACGACGGCTATATGGACCGCGTGCTGCAGGCCTGGGGTGTGGACGGGCACAACAGTCATACGAACGTGTGCTCATCCGCTGCCCGCCTGGGGTATACCCTGTGGCAGGGCGCGGACCGCCCCTCTCCCGATCATGCGAATTCGCGCTTCATGCTGCTGATCAGCGCGCACTTGGAGACCGGCCACTATTTCAATCCCCACGCGCAGCGCATCATCGAGGGTAAACTTTCCGGCGCCAAGATTGCCGTTATCGACACACGGCTCTCGAACACGGCTTCGCGGGCGGACTACTGGCTGTCATCCTGGCCGGGCTCAGAACCGGCAATCTTGCTGGCTATGGCGAACGTCATTCTTCAAGAAGACCTGTACAACCGCGACTTCATGGAAAAGTGGCTCAATTGGCAGCAATTCATGCGTGCTGAGCATCCCGATGTGGATGCCACATTCGACAATTTCATCGCTGCTATCAAGGAATTTTATGCCTCGTTTACGCCGGAGTATGCCGCGCAGGAAAGCGGCGTGGCGGCAGACCAGATCGTGGCGGTGGCGCGTGACATCGCGGCGGCAGGCACTGCCTTTGCCAGTCACGTCTGGCGCAGCGCGGCCTCGGGCAATGAAGGCGGCTGGCAGGTCTCGCGCTGCCTCACGTTTCTCGGCGTGTTGACGGGGAGCATCGGCACCCGCGGCGGCACGTCGCCCAACAGTTGGAACAAATTCGCCCCCGCGCCCTACATCAAACCGCCGCCGCAGCAGGTGTGGAGCGAACTCCTGTGGCCGCGGGAATATCCGCTGGCGCATCACGAAATGAGTATTTTGCTGCCGCACTTCCTCAAGGAAGGCCGCGGCAAGGTGGATACGTACTTTACGCGTGTCTATAACCCGGTGTGGACGAATCCCGATGGTGCCTCGTGGATTGAGATGCTGAGCGATGAAGAACAGATTGGGGTGCACGCTGCGCTGACGCCGGTGTGGAGCGAGACGGCCTGGTTCGCCGACTACGTGCTGCCCATGGGCAACGGCGCCGAGCGCCATGATCTCATGAGCCAGGAAACGCAGGCCGGCGCGTGGATCGCGTTTCGACAGCCGGTCATGCGCGTGGCACGGGAAAAGGGCGGGGAATCGTTCGAATTCACCTATGAAGCCAATCCCGGTGAAGTCTGGGAAGAGGACGAATTCTGGATTGAGCTATCCTGGCGCATTGATCCGGACGGCAGCCTGGGCGTGCGGGAGTTTTTCGAGTCACCGTACCGACCTGGCGAGAAGCTCACCATCAGCGAATACTACCAATGGATTTTCGAAAATAGCGTGCCCGGTCTGCCCGAGGCGGCAGGAAAAGAGGACCTCACGCCGCTGGCGTACATGCGCAAGTACGGCGCGTTTGAGGTGAAGCGGGATACCTACGCGGTGCATGAGAATCCGCTGACCGACGAGCAACTTGAGGGTGCTGAGATTGACGCTGTGACAGGTCACGTGCGCAACAACGGCGAGGTGCTTGGTGTGGTTGTGGACGGCAAGGCGGTTGAAGGATTCCATACGCCGTCACGCAAGCTGGAATTCTTCTCTGATACGCTTCGTGACTTTAAGTGGTCTGAATACGCTGTGCCGACTTACATCAAGAGTCACGTGCATCGGGAGAACATCGACCACGGCAAGGGCGAGTACGTTCTGCTGCCGACGTTTCGCTTGCCGACGCTCATTCATACACGCGCCGGCAACGCCAAGTGGCTGTATGAGATTTCGCACACCAATCCACTCTGGGTGCATCCCCAGGACGCTGAGCGGCTGGAATTTGAGACTGGCGCCTTGGCGCGGGTCAACACCGAAATCGGCTATTTCGTGATTCGTGTTTGGGTCACGGAGGGCATACGCCCCGGCATCGTGGCGTGTTCGCATCATCTCGGTCGCTGGCGCCTTTCGAAAGAGAACGGCGGCGAGCGCTGGTCGACGGCCCACGTGGACTTCAAGAATGTCGGCGAAGGCCAGTGGTTCATGCGCCAGATCGAAGGCATCGGGCCGTTCGAGAGCGACGATCCGGATTCCCAGCGCATCTGGTGGAAGGAATCGGGTGTGCATCAAAACCTGACGTTCCCGGTGCACCCGGACCCGGTGAGCGGCATGCACTGCTGGCACCAGAAGGTGCGCGTGGAAACGGCAGGCGCGGACGACCGGTACGGCGACGTCTTCGTGGATACGCGCAAATCCCACGAAGTTTACTTGGAATGGCTTAAGAAGGCACGGCCAGCAGAAGGAACGAACGCATTGCGACGTCCGCTCTGGATGCCGCGACCGGTGAAGCCTGCTGCGGAGACATATCGCGTGCCGTGACGCCATTGCGTAAGACTACTTAAGTCGCAACCGCAGAGTCTTGAGCGTGGGGTGAAAACCCCGCGCTCGTACGCTTAATTTTGTGAACAGTAGTTGGATGGCTCGCTTTCCCAGGCACGTGCAGCCGTGGTCCGCGGCTTGTCTTACGCACCTTCAGCCGTACGCCCGCGACTTGACCAGCCTACCTTTAGCCGTTCGCCCTGAGCGTGTCGAAGGGTGAACGGCGACTGTCTGTGCGGCAGATGGGCGCAGGTTGCAAACCTACGCCACCGAGCGCGGGATGCAAACCTGCGCTACCGGCGCGAGTGTCATCGGTCTGCCTATCGCTAGAAAATCGGTATCCACGCAAAGTAGGCGTTGAGTAGGGCAAACGTGTTTGTAAACAACATTATGCCTACCACGATCAGGAAGCCGCCGCTGACTACCTCTACCGTGTGGGCGTGACGGTTCATCCAACGCAGTATCGGGACGGCGCGGGATAGGCCGATTGCCGTCAGCAGAAAGGGAATGCCCAGGCCGGCGGAGTAAAGTGCCAGGAGCAAAGAGCCCTGACCGACAGTATCGCGCGTGGTAGCAAGCGCAATGATGCCGGCGAGGATGGGGCCTATGCAAGGGGTCCAGCCTGCCGCGAAAGTAATCCCTACAAGCCATGAAGTAAAGAAGCTCCGGGGTCGGCTGCGGTCGACGTAGACACGCCGCTCCCGGTTTAGCCAGCGCAAGCGAAATATGCCGGCAACGTGGAGACCAAGGATGACGAGAATCGCGCCGCCGATGTAGCGCAGGTAGAAAGTGTAGCCCTGAATGGCCCACCCGACGAGGCCGATTGAGGCCCAAAGAATGACGAAAACGGCCGAAAACCCAAGGACGAAAAAGGCCGCGTGGGCCACCGTACGTAGCGTGGCCTCGGTGTCCCGTTCTTCCGATACGCTCGTTCCCGCCAAGTGACCGATATAGGCCGGCACCAGCGGCAGCACGCACGGCGAGAGGAACGACGCGATACCGGCGCCAAATGCGATGAGTGCGGTTAGAAGTGGCGTCATCCTGCTAGCCCTGTTTCGTTAGCTGTCTTGCCATTCCTTGTCCCAAGAGCCACGACCACTTGAATTGATGGCGGCCCACTGGCAAATCGTGTTCGCTCAAATCCCACTTACCTCAAGCATATAGCGGAATTCCGCAGATGTTTGTAGCCTTGCATACGTTTCTGAATGGCAGGTGCCGTTGCAGGTTGATTGCGAGTGTTCACAACCTCAGTATACCGGAGCATAGACTTAGAGTTCTCAGGCGGCACAACGCAAAACGAGGAGGATCAGGCGACCCTCCTCGTTTGATTGCCAATGTAGCGGGAACTTAGCCCTGATTGGCGTAGTACTCGTCCAGGTGAGCCTGCGCTAAATTGCTCGCCTCACGCATGGCTTCCTCGACGGTGACTTCCTGCGCCCACGCACGGGCCTGCTGGCCGCGGAATGCGCGGATCCACTCCAGCCACACGCCGTTGACCTGCCAGTACTGGCCGCGGCCTTCTCTAAGTGGGGCCATGTACGCTTCCACCTCACGCGGAGGACGACCGCTCTTCTCAAGTAGCCGTGCATCGTCCCACGTATTGGTGTTGGCCGGCAAGCCGTCGCGTAGGATTGTGAAGACCCCAACCTGGACCTCATGGTCGACCAACGGGAACTTCATCACTTCCCAGGCCTCATCGGGCACTTCGGTGCTGCCCCACATCTCTACCACACGTCCACCGCCAGGCACTTTGCTGTTGGCCGGACCGTTGATGAACTGCACCGCTTCGATGGGCAGTTTTTCCGGCTCCGGCGAACCCCAGGAACCGGACTGGCCGAGGCCGAGGTTCATCATGGCTGCCCGTTGCCAGGCAAATGGACCGTGGTAACCGGACCCTTCGGGAATGCTCGCATTGAACTCTGCAATGTCGTCGGGATTCGGCGAGACCCGATACTTGAACTCCAAGTCCCACAGGAACTGGATGACCGCGACGAATTCCGGCTCGTGGATGCGCGAACGGCGGTAGTCGTCGGACAGGAAGTTCGTGCCGTTCTGAAGCAGCATGCCCAGCACGTCAAAGGTGATCTGCTTGTTGTTGAAGAAGCCCCAAATCTTGGGATCTTCGTTCTCGCCTTTTGCCGTGATGTCGGATGCGATCTCCAGCAACGTGCCGCCGTCGCCTGGATTCCAGTCGATGCCTTCGGCGGGCAAACGGTTGATGCCCATGCGGTCAAAGATGTCGGTGTTGTAGGCAAACGCCGAGCAACCGACGCCCATGCAGACACCGTAGACGTCCTGCTTCTCGTCGCTAAAGAACTCAGGACCACGGATGCCCTCGAGCTGAGCGCCATCACGCTTGGTGTACTCAGTGAGTGACCGAGCGAACCCCGCGTCACGGTTGCGCGCGAAGAAGACGCCGTCGTTATGGAAGACATCGGGCGCGTCGCCGGCGGCCAACTGTGTATTCAGCTGGCTCATGGTGTCGCGGTAGGTGTCGCCTACCCAATCAAGCTCGATGTTGTCGTAGTTCTCGTAGAATCGCGCCACAACGAGATTCTCGTAGAATGGCTCAACCAGGGTGAGGTCGTTCGAGATCCATCTGACAGAGACCGTGACCTTCTCGGCTGGCTTCTGTTCTTCGGCCGCGGGCGCCTCATCCTTCTGCTCCGGCATGTCACCGGAATCCGCCGGCATGGCGGTGCCGCACGCCGCCAGGGCGATAGCACCGAACACGCCGCCGGTACCGGCAAGCATGCGCCGACGCGTAATGCGACTACGTGCAAATGACATTTCTTACCCTCTCTTGTCTTTGATATTCACCTATCGGGCCGCCAGGCCGTTTGTGGTGCGCCTAGCGAACCCACGCGGACTTTGCTCTGCCAGAATCGTATACGGTAACCCCCTTCCGTAACGTACAGAGTTGGCGCTCTGTAGAACGCGGTTCTTCATACCGATAGTGTACTATGCAAATCCCTGTCGTCAAGTGGAGAGTAGGATTCACGTGCCACGGGATTGACAAGCCTCTTGAAGCAATTCATAGTGAGAGCATGTCTAGCCGCTTGAGTAACGACCTGTTTACACTGAGGATAAGCTATGTGCCAAGCGCCAAATAAGGAAGATGACTATGGTGCCCGTTAATGATCCACTCTTCGCACAGCAATGGGGATTGCAGCTCATACGGGCACCAGATGCCTGGGAAACAACGCGCGGCAGCCCTGACGTGGTGGTGGCCGTCATCGAGAAGGGCATTGACGTGGGGCATCCCGATCTGGCGGGGCAGTTCTTGCCGGGCTGGGACCTGTGGGACGATGACGATAGTGTTGACGACACGTCAAAGCCGCGCCGGCACAAGGACTCTACCGACCACGGCACACACATCTCCGGCATCATCGCCGCGCGCGCGGACAACGGCATTGGCACTGCCGGGGTCGCACCGGAATGCCGCATTCTGCCCGTGCGGGTCAATACGTACCACGATGGCGAGCTTGCGCGAGGAATCCGGTTTGCCGTGGACAACGGCGCGCGCGTCATTAACCTGAGCGACGTGGGCTACATGTACAACATCAAGCACGGCCTGCCCACGATCTACAGCGCCTGGACGCCGCCGCATTCAGAAGAACTATGGGAAGCCTGCCTCTATGCGCAGCAGAATGATGTTCTGATCATCAATGCCACCGGCGGCAATCAGGCCCATAACGTCGCCAAGTATCCCGCGCTCTGTCCGGGGGTGGTCAACGTAGCCTCCGCTGACAAGAGCGGCCGCATGGCCGACTTCAGCGACTACGGCGACCTCACGGAGGTCGCGGCGCCTTCCGGCTGGCGAGGCTACGATCTTGCCAGTGATCCATCACGCCGCATCCTGCCGCTGGCGGAGGAAGATGTCATGGCAGCCACGCTCGGTGCGCATCCACAACAGGAATACGGTGTGCTCAGCACGATTTCCGGTGAGCACGGCGGGTACGTGGAGTGGTCGGGCGGCTGCATGGCGATCGGGCATGTATCCGGCCTGGCCGCGCTTGTATGGTCCCGGCATCCCGGCTTGACGGCGGAGGAAGTAAGGATGGTCATACGCAATACGGCGCGGCAACCGGCAGGCGGCAGCGGCTGGAATCCCTTTATGGGGCACGGCCTCATTGATGCGCATGTGGCGGTGTCGGTTGACCGCGTGGAATGTGCGCTAGAAATGGCCGCAGTTGAGGTGTCAGAGTTGGATCGGGAGGTCGGTCGTGTACAGGTGACCCTGTCGAATCGGGGTGTACTGGACGCGCATAATGTTGCGGTGATGGTCTTCGATGGGCCGCTTGATGAAGGCGGCGGTGTGCAACTAGGACATGCGCTGGTGCCAAAAGTGATTGGACGCGAGGAAGCGGTCTGCGAGGTGCCTTTCCGGATCCCGGAAGGCAAGGACAGCTTGGTGGTGGTCTGTGATCCTCGCAGCCAACTCTCTGAGCAACAACGGCAACAAGGTATGTTGTTTCTACAGACAGAGGTCCGCTTAGCCTTAGGGGCCGCCGTGTAAGGAGGGTCGGCTAGGTTTGGATCGACGAGCAGCAGATGGCTGCTTGGATTCGACTCTTAGTGCTAACGCAAGAGTGGCGAAATATGAACGCGCCGCTTCTCATGACGAGAAGCGGCGCGTTCGGTGTTTCGTGTCTCTTCACTGAGAGACGTACGGCGGTGCGGTAGTGCAGCTTAGCCGTAGTATTCGTCCAGCGCCGCTTGCGCCTCCTTACTGGCCTGCTGCATCGCCTCCTCTACCGTGGCTTCCCCGGCCCAGATCGCTCCCTGGCCCGCACGATAGGCACCGATCCAAGCGCTCCAGACGCCGTTCACCTGCCAGTAGTAGCCCTTGCCTTCGCGCAACGTGGCCATGTAGGCCTCGATTTCACGCGGCGGGCGGCCTGCCTTCACGTAGAGCCGCTCGTCGTCCCAGAAATTCGTATTGGGCGGCAGACCGGACTTGAGAATGGTGAAGGTCGCGATGTTCACCTCGTGGTCGGTCAGGAAAAAGCGCATGAGGTCCCAGGCCTCGTCGGGTTGTTGTGAACTGCCCCAGTGCTCCATGACGCGGCCCCCGCTCGGTACCTTGTCGTTCTGGGGACCGTTCAGGAACTTCACGGCCACCACCGGCAAACTCTCCGGATCGGGGCCGCCCCAACGACCGGACTGACCCATGAGCAGGTTCATCATCGCAGTTCGCTGGAAGGCAAACGGCGCGTGGTAGGTCTGCCCTTCGGGTATGGCCTCCAGCAGAAGCGCGACTTGCTCCGGATTGGGCGACACCTGCCACTTGAATTCCAAATTGTGCAGGAATTCCACCACTTCCATGAACTCCGGCTCGTGAATGCGCGAGCGGCGGTAGTCATCGCTGAGGAAGTTCGTGCCGTTCTGCACGAGCAGGCTCAGCACGTCGCCGGTGATCTGCTTATTGTTGAAGAACCCCCATACGGGGTCGGCCTCGGTGCTGCCGCGCTGGGTGAGCTCTTGCGCGATTTCTAGGAACTCCCCGCCGTCGGTGGGATTCCAGTTGATGCCGTTTTCCGGCAGCCGGTTGACACCGAACTTGTCAAAGTGCGCAGTGTTGTACGCCGTAGCCACGCCGCCGATGCTGCTGGAAATGCCCCACGTGCTCCCGTCGGGATCGCGGAAGAATTCCGGGCCGATCACGCCTTGCAGCGTCCCGGCATCGCGCTGCAGGTAGGGTGCGAGGTCGTTGATATAGCCGGAGTCGCGGAAGAGCGCGTAGCGGACGCCGTCGCTGTGGAACACGTCCGGCGCTTCGTTGGCCGCCAGTTGCGTTGCGAGCTTGGCGTGGTGCTCGCGCGCGGGCGCGCCTTCCCACTCCACCTTGATGTTGGGGTGCGCCTCTTCGAAGCTGGCAACAAGCAGGTCACCATAAAAGGGCTCGATCACCGCGGCGTCATTGGAAATCCAACCGGCGCGCACCGTGACTGTTTCCATCTCCGGTGCTTCTTCCGCCTGCTTTGGCTCATCCGCAGGCTTTTCTTCTTCCGCAGGCATCTGCGTGGCAGTCCCTTGCGCGCACGCGGCGACTGCCAAGACGCCAATCGATCCGCCGATACCGGCAAGCACGCTCCTACGTGTGAGATGACGATTGCGCATTGCCATTCTTTTCGTCCTTTCTCTGTCGTGTCACGGCTGCAACCGGTCATAAGGAGTACGGTGCGATGCTACTTTCTCTTGCTCCTCCTTCTGGCTCTTAATCACTCCTTCTCTGTAAGGCGCGGTGTCGCAGCCGTGTTTCCCCTACTTTCCTTTGCGCCTTACACCGCTTGACTGTAGGGTACATCAGCTAGGTGTGCATGTCTATACATACAGGGTGCAAATTCACACTTAAGTGTGAACTGTCACGACACCGGATCAAGCATTGCGCAGATTGAGGGCGACGGCTGCCTGCGCTCCGTTGACCGTCGCGCGCACCACGTCCACAGCATGGGCACAGGCAGCCTCCACCGTGGGAGCGTAGATTTGATAGACATAAGACAGAGTGCCGAAGTCCCGCGCCAGCGTCTCGGCCAGGGCATTGCGAAACGTGTCGCTTTCGGCTTCGATGAGGCGCGCCCGCCAGTTGCTATTGAGCTTGAGCAGTTCGCCCCACAATACGGTTGCCGCAGGCAACGCGACTACCCCGCGCTCATCCGAGGGCTCATTCACGTGGACGCCGACCAGTTTATGCGCGGCGTGCACCAGATAGTGGATGTGGAATTCGATGAACATGGCGGGCTTTTTGCCGGCAAGGTACTCCCAGATGACGGCGGTTTCGGCGGGTACGGGCTTGCCTAGCTTGGCGTCTTCAAAGTGGCAGCGCGGTACCTCCCCGGCGGCATTTGTCACCGAGTGGCCGTGGGCAGTGCCATCCGGGTTGGTGAGAGGCAGCAGGCAGAATTGGTAGTCCCGCAGCAGCTTTTCGGTCTCGGCAGAGCGGCTGCTGAGCCAGTGGGCGAGGAAGAGGATCGGCACGTCGCCCGGCTCGGCCGGCTGCATCGTGTCAAAGACTATGACGGTCTTGTCGCGGGGTTCAGACTCCAGCGCCAGCAGCGGCCGGCCTTCCGGCGTGCGACCGTACTCCCGCACCGAGAAATCGTCCAACGCGGCGGCGGTGGCGCGCACGGCGGACTCGACTTCTGCCGGTGTGGGGAAGGGGTGATTGCCGAGCAGGAATTCGTCGCCCGCCGCCACGGCGAGCGTAACTTCGACGTACTCTTTGCTCATGTGCGTTTGGGACCGGGGCACCAGTTCCCACTTGCCGTTGCGCTTGGCGAAGTGCGGTCCATCCAGGTAGCTGATGCCGCCGCGGCCCTCCATGATGCGAAACGTCACGGACTGCGCTTCGTCTGCCTCGGACCGCACCCGGAAGCAGAACATGTACTCCCAGACCACCGGATAATCAGGGCTGTAGTTCTCGATGAGCAACTCAACTTGGTAGTGCCCGGGGCCGATCTTGCTGAACGCCCGCGCGCTGGCACACTCGAACTCGTTGTCCAGCGTAATGCCGGAATCTGCGTCGTAGAATGTCGCCATCATGACCTCCAGTTTCTGCGCTGCTGTTTTCAGGGTGGTACTGGTTCATGCTGATGGATAGAGCATGCCCCAGTTGTATTGACGAGTCACGCTGATTATACACAAGAGCCGCACTCCAGACTGGCCCGGAGCACGGCTTCAGGTGTTGCACCAGTATTGCTATCTCTTGTACAGGGCTTGAAAACCGGCGCAATTGCATCTCTGCAATCTGGATCTCGCCGACTAGAACACCCCGATGTAGTTATCCAACTCCCACTGGCTCACGCTGAGGTGGTAGCGGTTCCATTCCTCGCGCTTCACCTCGATGAAGTAGTCAGCGTATTCGCGGCCCAGGGCTTCTTTCAGGACGTCGTCCTTGTCGAGTTCGTCGAGCGCCTCGGGCAGGCTGGTGGGCAGGAACGTGATGCCGCGGCGCCGGAGTTCGTCTTCATCCAGTTCGTAGAGATTGTCGTCGTTGCGTACGCCGGGATCCATCTGGTTGGCGATGCCGTCCATACCGGCAGCAAGCAGGACCGTGTAGGCTAGATACGGGTTTGTGGCGCCGTCCACGATGCGGTTCTCGATGCGTCCCGGATCGGGGATGCGGATCATTTGGGTGCGATTGGAGCCGCCGTACGTGCCGTAGACCGGCGCCCAAGAAGCGCCGGAGCGCGGCTGGCCGCGGATGAGGCGTTTGTAGCTATTGACGATGGGGCAGGTTACCGCGGTAAGTGCGCGGGCATGGTGCAGCACGCCGCCGGTGAACCAGTACGCAAGCTGCGAGAGGCCGTTTTCGTCGTCCTCATCCAGGAAAAGATTGGTCGTGTTGGCGGTGTCCCACAGGCTCACGTGGCAGTGGGCGCCGTTGCCGGTGAGGTTCTGGAACGGCTTCGGCATGAACGTGGCGGTGAGGCCGTGCTCCTCGGCGACGGTCTTGACCATCCAGCGGAAGAACGTGTGGCGGTCGGCGGTGGTGAGCGCGTCCGCGTAGAGCCAGTTAAGCTCGAACTGACAGGTGGCGTCCTCGTGGTCGGAGGCGTACGGCTCCCAGCCCAAGTCTTGCATATAGCCGACCAGAGTAGTGATGACGTCAAGGTTCCGATAGAGCGCGCGCACGTCGTAGCAGGGCTTGTCGAGCGTATCCAGCGCGTCCCAGGGCGCATAGCCGCCGTTTTCGTCTTGCTGGAGCAGCATGAATTCGGCTTCGGTGCCCACGTTCATGAGATAGCCCGCCTGCTCAGCCTTCGCCAACTGCTGCTGCAAGATTGTGCGGGGGCCGTAGTGCCAGGGCACGTCGTTGACGTGGATATTGCCCGATACCCATGCAATATCCTTCCGCCAGGGCAGAACGAGGGTCGAATTGAAGTCGGGATGACAGAGCATGTCGGGGTCGTGCGGGCTTTGCCCCATGTCGCCAGCGGCAAACCCGGCAAAACCGGCGCTGCCGTCTGCCATGTCGTCAATGTGGGTTGCGGGTATCAGCTTTGCCTTCGGCGCGCCGCTCATCTCCACGTACGAGCAGAGAAAGAAATTGATGCCGCGCTCAGCGATCAGTGATTTGACCTCGTCGAGTGTCATGTGTGTGCCTCCCTACGTGCAAGTGCTACTTCAAGCGTTTTCGTTACAGGTACGCGTCCTCACCCCTCCCACCGCTGGATTCCTCGCCCCCGAGCGGGGGCGCGCTTTCGCCGGAATGACGGGCCGGAGCGTCGCTGGCTGCATATATCATACACAAGTGCAGTGCATACTAATGTGACACTGCCGCTGCGGCTTTTTCGCCGACTAATGCTTCTTCACGGAAGCGCGAAAGCCGGAACGGTTCAATGAGCTCAGGTGTCTCGCCGGTTGCGATGCGTTCCGCCAGGTACTTCCCGGCGACAGGGCCGGCCTTGAAGCCGTACGTGCCCCAACCCACGTCCAGATGATAGCCTTCCAGACCGTCCACCGCGCCGATGATGGGCGAAAAGTCGGGGGTCATATCACAGATGCCCGCCCATTGCCGTAAGACGCTTACATTGTGCAACTGCGGGAAAAGCTCCAAGGTATAGGTGGCCATCTGTTCCAGCGTTGGGAGGGTGCCCAGCATGCTATAGGACTGTAGCGGGTCGACCTCGGCGCCCATGACGCAGTCGCCCCGGTCGGTCTGGCTGATGTAGACGTGCAGGTTTGCCGAGACGATAACTTTATTGAGAAACGGCTTGAGCGGCTCCGATACACAGGCTTGCAATGGCTGGGTCACGATCGGCAAAGCAACGCCGGCCATGCGGGAAACTGTCGTTGCCCAGCCCGCAGCGCAGTTCACTACAGTTTCGGTAGCTACGCTGCCACCGGTCGTTTCCACGCCTGTAATCTTTCCTTCTGGAGCATCAATGCTCGGTGCTCTATTGGCGTTGTTGCGTGATGCAGAGCTATCAATGCTAATCGCTGTCGCTTCCGTGTACGGATGAATTTCAATTCCCATGCGGTCACAGGCGCGGGCGTAGCCCCACACCACGGCGTCGTGGCGGATGATGCCCCCCGGCGGGTGGTAGAGCGCCGCCATCACGGGTAAGCGCGGACGGTCGCTCATGTCGAGGGCGGGAACGAGTTTCTGTATCTCTTCCGGATAAATGACGCGGCTGTCCACGCCCATGATCTGGTTGGTTTCAGCGCGCACGCGCAAACCATCAACTGAGGAGTCCGTGTGCGCCAGCGTCAGGTGTCCGCATTGATTGAACAGCAGGTTCCATTCCAACTCCCGCGACAAGTCTTCGTAAAGCTCCAACGAGCGCGCAAAGAAGGGTACGCCTTCGGGCGTGCGGTAATTCGCGCGGATGATGGCCGTATTGCGGCCGGAATTGCCCGCGCCGAGGTAGTTCTTTTCGAGGACAGCCACGTTCGTGATGCCGTGGTCCTTGCCCAGGTAGTACGCCGTGGCAAGGCCGTGCACGCCGGCGCCAATGATGACGACGTCGTAGCTCCGCTTGAGTTCATGCGTGCGCCACATGCGCTCTTTGCGAAACAACTGGATCATCAGTCACCTCCGCGCACTCGTTGCACAGCGTCGATGCCCACCGGCATTATGCCGAACTGGCGTCCGGCGTGCATGATTGCTTCCCAGGCATAGGCGGCGTATTCGGTGCCGACAAAGAGCCAATAGGCCAACGTTTCGTCTAGATCGTCCCGCACAATCCGCGCATGCAGGCCGGCAACTTTGGCGCTGAGGCACGCACCGTTCGCGAAAGTGGAATCGGAAACATCTGGTGCGGTGAGCCGCTGCAGCACGTCGCGGCTATGGGGCCCCGCGAGGAGGATACCTGCGAAGGTGGAGGTCACGTCTATCACGTGAATGCAGCCTGTCCCCGCCGGGTTCTCATTCTCTCGTTCTGCACCCTGTCGCTCTATAGACTCGATGACCGCGCTGCTGCTCATGGGATCACAGGCAATGAAGCGATGCCCTCGCGCCAGATTCCACGTCTTGCCTTCCTCGATTGTGACGGCTTCCAACGCTGCCAGGCGGCCTTTGAACTCTAGTTTTCCCAGCCAACTCGCGTCCGCGATGCCCACGCCATTTTCGAGGGCCGCCGCTTCCGTGTCAGGCGTATCAAAACGCATAGCAACATTCCACCCAAGGTGGGGGCCAAAGGTCGCTCCCAATGCGCGGGCAACATGGTGGAGCGGGGATTGCTTGAGCGGTGCTTTCATTGATTCATTCACTGTCGGAGCCGCGCTTGCGCGGGATCGTAGAAGGGTTCGTCAACGATCTGGGCAGTAACCGGACGGCCGTCGACCCGCATCGTGATCGACTGACCGGCGACCGCGAGACCTGCGGAGACCCAAGCCAAGCCAATTATCCTCTCATTCACCGGCGAATAGCGCACACTCGTGATGCGCCCTGCCGGTTGGCCGTCGGCAATGATCACGCAGCCGTCCGGCGGCAGTACGTTCTCATCCATGATGAACCCGACCAGCTTTTCCCGGGGGGCGCGGTCCTTGGCGCGGCTGATGGCTGCTTTGCCGATGAAGTCGTCTTTGTCGAGCTTCGCGACCCATGCCAAGTCGGATTCGATGGGATTGCTCGTCGCGTCGGTGTCAACGCTCACGATCACGTGTTTCTTTTCCAGGCGGAGCACGCGTTGCGTCTCTACACCAAAGGGCCGAATGTCGAACTCTTCACCGGCTTCCATGATGGCACCCCACACGTGTTCGCCGTACTCGGCGGGGAAGTGAATCTCCCAGCCGGTCTCCCCGACGAAGCCGATGCGCAGCATGAGACTGGGTACTCCTGCTACCTCTGCTTGGCGGCAACGCATGTAGCCGAAGCGCTTATTGCCGAGGTCGCGCTCGGTGAGCTTGGCGAGCGTGTCACGAGCCTTGGGCCCGGCGACGTTGACTGCGGCCATGCCGCCGGTGACATTCGTGATGTGTACGCACATGCCGGTACCCGCCAGCCACCACTCCAGCCACTCCTGCACAAACTCGATGTTGCCGGTGGTGGTGGTAATGAAGTAGCGGTCTTCAGCAACACGGGAGACCGTGCCGTCGTCTAAAATGATGCCCGCTTCATCGCAAATAACGCCGTAGCGCGCGCGACCCACGCGCAGGTCGGAGAAGCGATTCGTATAGACCTTATCCAAGAGCTTGCCGGCGTCCTTGCCGACGACGTCGAGCTTGCCGAGTGTGCTCAAGTCAATGAGACCCACGCGTTGCCGTACTGCCCAGTACTCTTGCTCCACCGACTCTCGCTTGCTGTCCGGCGTGCCGTAGTAGAGCGGGCGTTTCCATTCGCCCATGTCCATCCAGACACAGCCAATTTCGTCGTGTTTGGCGTGCATCGGCGTGCGCTTGACGGGATGTAAGTGCGGCCCGGCCAACACCCCTAGCGGTACAGGAGACGTCGGCGGCCGTGAGGTCGTTCTGCCTGTTTCTTGGATTGTTTGCCCGGTCTGATCGGCGCAAATGCCTATGGCCGCCTGTTGGCACATCTTGCCCTGGCAGGGACCCATCGTGGTCGTCGTGTACCGCTTGAGCGTTTCAATGTGGTCGAAGCCCTCATCGATTGCCGTCTTCAGGTCGTGAAGCGAAACATCTTCACAGGGACACACGAAGACTTTCTTCGGGTTGGCACTTGCGCTCTGGGAGATGCCAATGGCAGGCGGCAGGTCCTCTCCGGTAACTGCGCCTACCGCGGACACTCCTTCCGGTAAGTCGCTCGCAACGAAGACGGCACGTTCTTCGTCCCACGCCACCGTGCCGCCGGCTTGCCCAACGAGCCCCGCGTCCGGCATCCAATCGCCGCACATGACAATGAGGTCGCAGGCGAATCGCTGCTCATTCGTCTGCAGCGCGGAGACGTGCTTCTTGCCGACGGCCTTGACGACCTGCTCAAGTGAGACTGTTGCAACTATCTCAATCCCCGTCGCCTCTAGTGCTCCGCAAACGGAATCCGCAGCTTGCGTTGTGCCGACAACAACCGCCCGTTCGCCGGGCTTCACGCCGTGCAGCCCAATGAGGCGCAGTGCGCCGCTGCTCAGCATGACTCCCGGCAGATCGTTGTTTTCAAAGAGCAGCGGGATTTCGTGAGCTCCGGTGGCGATGACGATGTTTTCGGTACGTAGTTGCGTGAGGCGCTGTGCTGCCGGCGATTCCGCACTACGATGCATGGCGGCGACAAGCTTGCCTTCGTAGAGTCCAAAGCAGGTTGCATTGCTCAAGACGGTGATGTTAGGGGTCTCGTGCACACTCTTCAAGAGATCGGCGAGACCTACATGTGGCTTGCCGCGAAAGGGTGACTCCGTAGAGGACGTAGTTTCGGGAGTATCGTCAGTCGAACTCGCATAGCGCAGGTGGCCGCCCAATTCGGGCTGGTCGTCGATGAGGACTACCTCTTCGCCGGCAACTGCCGCCTCCAGCGCAGCTTGTATGCCGTGCGGCCCCCCGCCAATCACGGTGGTATTCGTGTGGAGGAAGACGTGCTCGTAGGGATGGTCTGTGACCGCGTTTGGGTCGTTGTCGATCTTGCCCAGACCGGCGGCGCGGCGGATGAACGGTTCGGCGAGGCGCCACATCCAGGGATGGGTAAAGGTCTTGTAGTAGAACCCCACCGGCATCGCCCACGAAAACTTCTCGGCAATTGCCATGAAGTCGTTTTCCAAAGATGGGCTGGCGTTCTGGTGTGTGACCCGCATGCCATCCCGGACCGGCTGCATGCAGGCGCGTACGTTTGGCGTGCCGTCCACGTTCATCAAGCAATTGGGACACCTGCCCGAGACGCACAGCAGGCCGCGCGGTCGATGGTACTTGAAGCTGCGGCTGAAGATGCGCCGGCCGGAGCGATAGAGCGCAGAAGCTACCGTGTCTTGGGGCAACGCTTCAATCGGTCTGCCGTTGAAATAGAAAGTAGCGGGTACTTGCCCGTTTGCGGGAATCGAGGATGGCGATGATCCGTCATTCCCGTGAAAGCGGGAATCCATCTGGTCACTCACGGGGCCTCCTCAGGCAGGCTGGTCTCAGTGACCTCGTTGGTCACCGTATCGCGCACGGCAAAGAGCCACTGGCGACAGCCGTACGTGTGAAACCACCATTCTTTCTGGGAGTGGTCGCGGTTTGCCGCAGCGTAACTGTACCCCAGCCACGCTTCATTGCTCGACCCCGCCTCCGGCCGTGTTTTCACCTCGCCGCCAAAGCGAAATTCGTAAGCGCTGCGCTTACCGCAATTGGGACACGGGATTAGGAAAGACATGCGGACTCCCTGCGAGATATTCGGTAAGAGACCACTCTAGGGCGGGATAGGCTGTTCAGGGCAGTGGGGGATGACTCTACGGATGCGCCCATGTTGCTTACATTTAGTTTTCTAGAGAATGAGCGAATGACTTAGGTCTCTGGCAGCAGGGCTTACAGACTAGTGGCCGCGCTCTTCCCACCCCGGGCCGCCGCCGACGATGCGGTTTGTGCCCACGAGCGGGATGCCGCAGATCATGGAGGCTTCCGATGTCAGGGCGCGGAGGTCGTCCGGGTCCAGGTCGTGCACGTCGGCCTTGCCGCACGCCCGGGCCAGCATCTGCATTTCCGAGACCATCGAGCGCAGATAGCTGGAGACGCGTTCGGCGGCTTCGTCTATGGGCAACCGTTTCATAAGCTCAGGGTCTTGGGTCGTGATGCCTACCGGACAGCGACCCGTGTGGCAGTGGTGGCAGAAACCCGGCTTCGTGCCTAATTTCTCGTAGTCTTCTACGTATAGAGAGCGGTTGCAGTTGAGGGCGATCAGGGCGGAGGTGCCGATGTAGACCGCATCGGCGCCGAGCGCAAGCGCTTTGGCGGCATCCACGCCGTGACGAATGCCGCCGGCGATGATGAGTTGCACTTCGCCATAGAGTCCGAGGTCTTCCAGGGCTGCGCGCGCCTCGCAGACCGCCGCCAGCGTGGGAATGCCGGTGTGCTCTTGGAGCATCTCCGGCGAGGCGCCAGTGCCGCCTTCCATGCCGTCCACGACCACGGCGTCCGCGCCCGCTTTCGCCGCCAAGCGCACGTCGTCGAAGACACGCGTTGCACCCATCTTGACAAAGATCGGCACCTTCCAGTCGGTGGCCTCGCGGAGTTCTTCGACCTTGATGATCATGTCGTCGGGACCCAGGAAGTCCGGGTGGCGCGCCGGACTGCGCTGGTCGACGCCGATGGGGAGGTCGCGTTGTTCGGCAATCACGTCAGACACCTTCGAGCCCAGCAAAAGGCCGCCGGTGCCCGGTTTCGCTCCTTGGCCGATCGTCAACTCAATGGCGTCAGCAGCGCGCGCGTGGTGAATGCTGACACCGTAGCGCGACGGCAGTACCTCGTAGACGAGGGTCTTACTGTTTTCACGTTCCGCTTCCAACATGCCGCCGTCGCCGGTGGTGTTGGATGAGCCGACCGCAGCCGCGCCTTGGGCCAGGGCCACTTTGGCGTTATACGAAAGCGCCCCCCAACTCATGCCCGTAATCATGATGGGAATATCGAGTTCAATCGGGTTCTCGGCATAGCGTCTGCCGATGACGGTCTTTGTCGAGCAGTGTTCGCGGTAGCCCTCCAGGGGAATGCGGGTCAAGGTGCACGGGAGAAAGGTAAGATCGTCGAACGTGGCCCAGTTCCGTTCGCGCAGCGTGCCGAAGCCACGCATGAGGTAGCGCCCCAGTTGCGCTTTCTCTTGGATTTCGGCAATTACCTCAGGGGTGTACGTTCCACTCGGTCGCAGCCGGCCGTTCTCGCCGTCTGGCATTTTCCCACGCTCCTCCTATTGGGAACTCAACTGTCAATTGGTCAACCGTGACGCCCTATGGTCTTCGGCATTTCGCCCAAGACGCTCCAAGCGCCATCCTCCTCACTTCAAAAATGTGATTTCTGATCTCGTGCGCCCAGACTTTTCCAAGTCTAACTCTATTAGAGAATGCTCAGATGGAAGTCGCTTGTCATCCATCAAAGAAGCGTAATAGGGGATGCACACGGCAAGTCTTAATCCGCTACACCACCTGCTGCCAAACGTCCCAATCGGTCTTGTCAAAATTCCATAACCGCCGGCCGGACTCAATCTTCTTAAAATTCGCCAAGCGGGGTCTAAGCTCGGCTAGACGGTCAGGAAGATGGTCGGCAATAATCGCTTCCAGGAAGGAAATGTCTTCGGCGCTGACCTCTTCGACAACGGCATCGTTGCCCAAGTCTTCCACCTTGCCGCCAACGTAGCAGACCGTCTCGTACATCGAGTCCGCGAAGGCCTCGCCCACATCGCCACAAACGACGATAGTGCCACGCTGCCCCATGAAACCGGCCATGTAGCCGCAATTGCCGCCTATTAGTAGGAGACCGCCCTTCATCGCCACACCGGCGCGCGCGGCTGCATGTTTGTGAATGACCACGGTGCCGCCGCGAATAGTGGCCGCCGCGCCGTTGCCGGCACTGCCGTGGACGATGACGGTGCCCGACAACATCGATTCAGCCAGGCCCCAGCCGGTGCTGCCATTCACTTCCACAGTGGCGCCATCCATCAGACCGCCGCAGAAGTAGCCCACACTGCCATCGAACGTCACCGTAGAAGGCTCCAGCAACGCAACGCCGAGGTTGTGGCGCGCTCCCGGATTGCGGACGAGGACCTCTTTTTCTCCGTTGGCAATGTGCTTCTTGATGCCGGTGTTGATCTCGCGAATGGACTTGCCGGTGCAATCTAGTTCAACCGCCATACCTGCACTTCCTTCGCTTGCGCCTCGCGCACGCCGCCAATGCCGGGAAATGCATTCTCTATCGCGATTTCTTCAGTAGCGACTACAACCGTTTCGTCAGTTTCCGTGAAGAGGAGCGGTTTCAGAGCGAAGCGGTCTTTGGCAAAGCCGAGTTCATTCCGAGTTGCTGCCAGGTAGCTGAAGGAGCCATCCAAGTCATCCAGGGATGCGGTAAGCGCCTCTTGCAACGACATGCCTTGTGAAAGCCGGTCGGCTAGGTAAACGCCGATGACTTCAGAGTCGTTGTCGGTATAGAAGCGAACGCCGTGCTGCTCATATAGCATTCGTAATTTGTGGTAATTGGTGATGTGCCCATTGTGGACAACCGCCAGGTCGGGCATGCCGTGCGCCCAAAACGGCTGCGAGTGGCTCAGGTCTACCCGCGATTCAGTGGAAAGGCGGGTATGTCCGATGCCGTGCGTGCCGGTGATGCGCGAGACCCCGTGGGTCTGTTCCAAGTTCTCCGGCGAACCCACTTGCTTGACAATTTCCAGGGCGTTTCCCATGCTCACGACTTCGACATTGTCCGCCTCTGTTTCGATAAGGGCGCTGAGTTCTTTGGGATCGCCCTGGAAGTCGAGCTCAAGCCGCAGATACTCCTCGGTGGTTGATGAATCCAGGATCGTGCCAAGTCCTTGGATACGTTCCGCTATGCTCTCACGGCGTCCCGCAAAGTCGCCGTTCTCCCCCAGCTTTACACGCAGAACGGTATGCCCGTTACTAGAGCCGGTATAGAGCGCTACACCGGCGGAATCCGGCCCGCGGCATGCCAAGGCGTTGAGCATGGTGAGCACCGTATTGCCAACCGGCGATGTACCGTCAGACTGCTTATCGAGAAAGCCGATAATGCCGCACATGCGACGTTCCCTAGACTCCTGTCAGAAAATGAGTGCCATAGATCGAACGACCGTCAAGGTAGCTGCTCGTATGTTTGACGATGTGTCGCTACCCCGCTGTCGCTGCAAAGAAGATCATCCCATACTATAGCATTCTTAGGCGTGTAGCGTACACGCACGCGGTCAAGTATACGGATGCATGGTCAGTGGAACGGCTGCACAGCAAAGATAAGTGCACAATCATTCCGAACCCTTGCGGAGGGTAGCATGTTCCTCTTTCGCTACAATAGTGCGAAAGTATCAAGAATTTCGGGGAGAGTTAGGAATGCCGGAACGTAATCAAGACGACGTTAGTGAATTCCACGAGTTTGAGAGAGCGGGATGGGAGAGAGTCGCCGGGGACTATCACCGCTATTTTGCGGCCCTCACGACGCGCTTCATCGAACCCTTGCTCGATGCCGGTGGCGTGAAGGCCGGCTGCCGTGTGCTCGACGTGGCTACGGGACCGGGCTACGTCGCGGCGGCGGCGGATCGCGGCGCTGAGGTAAGCGGCATAGACTTCGCGGAAGCGGCGGTGGCTGTGGCGCGGCAGCAATATCCTGACATTGCCTTTCAGACTGCTAGTGCTGAAGAGTTGCCCTTTCCCGACTCCCACTTTGATGTAGTCCTCATGAACTTCGGCTTGTTGCATCTCGCCCGGCCCGAACGGGCGCTGGCGGAAGCGCACCGGGTGCTGCGTCCCGGCGGGCGTATCGCCTTCTCGGTTTGGGCAGACCCGCAAGCATGTGTAGGATTCAAGATAATCCTCGACGCCATTGCGGAGCACGGTAACATGGACGTGCCTCTGCCGGAAGGGCCGCCCTTCTTCCGCTTTAGCGATCCCGCAGAAAGCAAACGTGTGCTTGTCGAGGCCGGATTTCTCAATCCAGATGTAAAGGTGACAGACACAGATTGGGCAATGCCCGACGCGGATACGTTGTTTGAGACGTTTCTCCATGGCGCGGTGCGCACCGGCGCGCTCTTACAGGCGCAGTCGCCGGATGCCCAATCCGCTATTCGCCAGGCGGCGCGGGACGGTGTCATGACGTTTAATGACGCAGGGAGCATTCGGTTGCCAATGGCGGCGGTGCTCTCAAGCGCGAAGAAACCATAGAGTATTGCAAATGCCGCAGCTTACAAAGAGTGCTTGGCAATTGAGAATCTGAATAGTGGTATACTCTCCTCCAAGAGGGTGCTGCACCTCCGTACCAAGCGGTAGTGTTAGTTAGGAAAAGGAGGGACGCGCGTCTCCGCTTCACTGCAGCTAACGACACAAGCAAAGAGGAGTAAATCATGTCAGATAAAGTGGCAGCGTTGACCCGACGCAAGCTCTTGGTTGGCGCCAGCACTATCCCCGCCATAGCAGTCCTTGCCGCCTGCGGCACGGCGACAGTGCAGACCGAAATGGACGCAGAAGAGCCGGCGGAGCAGAAGGCTGAAGCGGCGCCAGCGCCGGCTGAGCCGTTGGACGTCGTCTTTGTGCCAAATCCTGCCTTTAGATTTCATGAAGAAGGGCACGTTTCTAACGGTCTCATGGAGGAGTTCAGTGCCGAGAATCCTGGCATAAACCTCCTGATTGAACCCTATACGGGCAATCGCAACGAGGCGTTCGCGGCTGCGGCCGCAGCTAACATCCCGTATGACGTTGTAACCGGCGGGGAAGGCACGCCCATTGACCGAGGCTTGCAAGGCACGGTCTTGCACTTGAACGATCTCATTAAGGGTTCAAGCCTGGATATGAACGACATCTGGGAAGGCCTGTTGGAGCCCGTCGTGTGGCGGGACGGCCGTGTATTCGGCATGCCGTACGGCCCGGACATGCGCGTTCTTTACATGAATATCGACCTATACCTCAATGGCGGTCTGGATCCGGCGGTCGGGCCGCAGACCTGGGACGAGTTTGAGGAAGCTATTCAAAAGACGACGCAGAAAGACGCCGCGGGCAAGCTCACAGTCGCTGGTTTCCCGCCGGACTGGGGCTCAAACGGCACCTGGCTCTTTATGCTCCCACTGTTGCAGCTTGGCGGCAGTCGCACCAACGACGACCGCACCAAGATGACCTTCAATACCCCCGAGGGAATTGAGGCCTTTACGTTCGTCAAACGGTTGTGGGACTTGCAGGATGGATTTGCCGCCATCAAGGAATTCCAAGAATCAGCGCGTCCCTCCGGCAGAGATCGCGGAGCAGCGCTCGTCAACGCGAAGTGCGCCAGCATCTACATGACGTATGCCGAGCGCAAGCAGCAGATTATTCCGATTGACCCGGACTATGAGTTTGGGTACACAGGATTCCCCTTGCCCCCTAACGCAGCGCGTCAAGTAAGCCTCGGTGGCGCCTGGATCCACATGGTTTCAGGCTGGACGCAGGTGCCGGAAGAATCTTTTGCACTGCTCGAGTTTCTGGCGCGGCCGGAAAATACCCTGGCGTTTACAAAGACCTTCGACCGGGTGCCGGTGAGCAAGTCGGCTACGCTTTCAGAAGAGTTCCATGAGAACGATCCGTTTGTCCTCCATATGTCGGAGAACATGCAGCACCGAACGTCGACCCTGGGCTTTGGTGTGCCTGGCTCCGATCAAATGCGCATAGAGGTGCTTACGGGCGGGTGGGTCGGATCTATCTGGAACGGCGAGGTCGGCATTCAGGAAGCCCTCGCCACGGCTGAAGAGCAGATGAACATAATCGCCGAAGAATGGCGTAAGGAGCTTGGGATTTAGGCTAGTGGAGATTGCTACCACTTAGGTATCTTCTCAGTAGTTTAGTGGTTGAGTTTGCAAGGCAAAGCGAGGAAAAGGGGTAGAGGCATTTCGCCCTAGATTCCTCGCTTTGCTCGGAATGACGGGTTTATGGCCAAGCCTCTCCATAGAGTGGCATGGAGAGATTGGGTTGGCCTGTTCTCAGGTCTTTAGGGATTCTGGTGCTGGTTGTTTTTTTGACCTGGCTTTGGAGGGATGTTCCGTGGCGAGTGACATAGACGTAGCGGTTGTTGGCGGCGGCCACAACGGCTTGGTGGCGGCGACGTATTTGGCTTGGGCTGGGCTGAATGTTCATGTGTTTGAACGCCGCTCTTGGACGGGCGGCGCGGCGATCACGGAAGAACTGTGGCCGGGCTTCAAGTTCTCTACCTGCGCTCATATGGTGCACGGCATTCAGCCGAAGATCTATCGTGAATTTCAGTTGCTAGAGCGAGGGATGGAAGTCATTCCGCGTCAGGGCATTCAACTAATGCCCGATGGGACGTATTTTGGGCCGAAGACGCATGACTCGTCTCGCAATTGCGCCGTTCACCTTACACGAGCAGAGCAAGAAGGACAGCGCCGCTACGGCGAGTTTAAGAATACGTTGCAGCGCGCGATTTCTCCCTACCGGCTGCAACCGCCGCCGTCGCTCGATGAAGTGCGCGCCACAATTGCCGGCACTCCCGCGGCCGACGTGCTTGAGAAAGCATTGACGACGCGGATTTACGACCTCCAGGACGAGTTGCTGCCGGATGGGAAACTCAAGGACCGCTTGGCCTATGAGGCGGGCGCCATCGGCAGAAACCCATTTGCTTTTCAATTCGCTTACGCTTCTTTGAACGCGGTTGACGAGGAGACGGGCATCAAGCCGCCGAATGGCTACGTGCGCGGCGGGGTGGGCGTGATCAGCCGCCTGTTTCGAGAGTCCGCGGAAGAGGCGGGGGTGACCATTCACACCGACCACGAGGTCGAAGAATTCTTGGTGGAAGATGGAGAAGTCATCGGTATTAGGCTGGCCGGCGATGAAGAAGTGCGTAGCCGGGTGGTGGCCTCGAACCTTGACCCCAAAGGCACGTTCTTGCGTCTCATGCCCTCGCAGCACCTGGATAACGGTTTCCGCAAACGCATCCAAGGGATGATCACCCACGTCAGTTGCTACAAGTTTCTAGCGGTAATATCCGAGTTGCCGCAGTGGACTGCTTGGGACGGCGATCCCGAACTGCCCAGCAAGGGCGCCGTGGTGATTAGCCTCGATCGTGCGGAGATGTCCGCAAGCTACGATGACTTGGAAGCCGGTCGTCCGCCCCGGAGGCCACTGATAAGCTACTCAATTCCATCGGCGGTTGACGATAGCCTGACCCAGCCGGGATACCATACCGCGTCCATTTGGATCTATCCGGCGCCGGCCAAGCTGCAGGGCACGACGTGGGATGACGTGCGCGAGCGGGTGGCGGAGGGCCTCATCGACCAAATCACCGCCTATGCGCCGAACTTCCGTAGATCTATCCGGGACTACAAGCTGCGCACGCCCCTCGACCTGGAACGCGAGAACGGGTTGACGGACGGCTGCATCTGGCACGTGCAGCATACCGGCGAGCACCTTGTCTGGAACCGGCCGCTGCCGGAGATTTCGCACTACCGAGCGCCTCTGCCGGGCCTCTATCTCTGCGGCGCAGGACAGCATCCCGGCGGCGAAATCAGCGGCGTGCCCGGCCATAACGCCGCCCACGAGATTCTGAAGGATCTTGGCCAGGTCTAGGGGCCGCGCGAGCACCAAACACTTTGTCTTGAGTGACAAAACTGTCTGAATCAACCCACTCAGGAAGCAAGCTCTTCTCTCGAAAGTAGCCGGGTGTTCTAGACCAGTGCTTCTATTGCTATATATTGAAATATTCATCGAGGTTGACGCGACCAAGCCACAGTCGGGATACTCTTAGGGAATAGGCAAAGACCGACCATGTCGTTACGGCATAGGGAACTGAGAGGTATTTCTTCACGATGACCATTCCCATTGCGCAAGCAGTACTTTCGACGGAACTGGATGGCATCGAGTGCCATACGCCCCATGCCGTGCGCAGCGGCGACGCGGTGTGGGCGGCCTGGCAGGGCTACCAGCGGAACGAAGAACGCATCTATGCCCGGGCACTCATCGGCAATTCGCTCTCACCCCTTGAAACGATCACGCCCGTGGGAGGCGAGCGCCACTCACCGCACATGGGGTTGGCGCGCGATATGCCGATATGTGTTTGGATATCTCAGGTCTCTAGTCAGGCGTATACGGTGGTCGGATCTACCCGTTCCATTTCCGGCTGGGATACGCCACGGCGGCTGGGCAGCCGGGGCTTTGTGGTGTCCCTCCACGCCGACTCTGCTCACGGACGCATGGCGGTGGTGTGGTGCGAAGCGGCGTCGCCAGGTCTCTACGTCATCCGGCTTGTGGAAAACGATGGCAGCGGTTGGTCGGACCCGGTGGACGTAACAAGTGCGCCGGGCTGGGTGCAGCGGCCGGAAGTGGCTGTAACGAGCGATGGCTGCTGGGTCGCTTGGGATGCGTACACAGGCGGCACGTTTGGCATTCAGGGCGCTCTTATTGACCGCAGCGGAGCGGTTGTGCAACGGGAAGTGATCAGCGACCGCGCCGCCGAAACCGCAATGGTCACAGCGGAAGCCTGGCAGCTAGTTCCCTCGCTTACATTGGATTCTGAAGGCGATCCCTGGGTTGCCTGGCTCTGCCGGCAGGAAGTCGTGAGCGACGCGAATGTGCTCGACCAGTGGCCCGTGGCGAGAGTAGCGCGGCGGGTAGACGGTAGCTGGCAGCTTGTGCGCGATGCCGGCGGGTCGCCGGACCTGGGTGTCTTGGCCTGGGGCATGCTGGAATGGCAGGGCTTGGGCGTTTGGGGCTATCTCGGCCGGCGGCGCAAGCCACTGGTGGTCTCCGGCCCCGAGGGCGGTGTCTGGCTGCTATGGGAACGGAAGAAGTTGCCCAATGGCAGCACGCATACTACGCCCGGTGTGCTCTGCGGGCGTTATCTCGATAAAGCAGACGGCCAAGCACAGCCGGTAGCCCATGAGACCCGTGCCATCGCCGAGGGCCCGCGCTACTACACGCCGGTTTCAAGCGCAGCCATCGATCAACGCAACGAGCTCTTGGTGACGGCACGGGTCGCGCCTGAAATCTCGGTCGAGGATGTCTGTTTAGCTACCTATTCCTTAGCCGACGCCCCCGCTTTCCGCGATGAGGGCACATGGTATGGTTGGAAACCCGTCAGCGTGTCCGAGCCGTGCCTCGAGCCGCGGCCCAGCGTGCAAGTCCGAGATTGGACCGAGAGGTCGCGGGCGGCGTCAGCGCGGGGTGTGGAACTCAATCTGTATTGGGCGGACTTGCACGTGCATACCACGCATTCCGCCGATGCCGAGGGGTACGTTGACGAACTCATCGCCTACGCGCGCGACAAAGCCCACTTGGACTGCGTGGCCTTTTCCGATAACGACAAGCACCTCCTCAGCTTGACGTCATCGGAGTATGACTTGGATTATCACTTTGTGCGCCACTTCCGGCACTTGGATGATTTCGTTCTGCTGCCGGCATTCGAATGGTCGCAGATGAAGCGCACTGACGGGGGGAGGACTTCAAACCACCGCACGGTGATCGCCGGTAAGAGCGAATTGCCGCTCTTGCGTTACACGGAAGTAGAGGGGGAGCCCCTCGCGGCGCTGGCCGCGCATGCCGAGGATCATGGCGCGATCTTGCACCCACACCACGAGCACTGGGAGTTCTTGTCGGATTCATGGACCGAAACGAACATGGAGGTCTGCTCCGGTTGGCGCGTGCACATGCTTGATCCGGCGTATCTGGACAAGATACATCACGTGTTGAGGAGCGGCCGGAGGCTCGGCTTCATTGGTTGCAGCGACGGCCATCGCCGCACGGCAGGCACTGGTGGAGGCTTGACCGGCATCTACGCCGAGTCGCTCACGCGTACGGCCATCGTAGAGGCTTTGCAGCAGCACCGGTGCTTTGCCACCGATGGCTCCCGCATTGCCGTGCAACTCTGGGTCTCCGATGTCTTTATGGGTGGCGCTGGCCAAACGCACGCTCCGCCGGACATCCACTGGAAGGCACAGCTTACGGAGACACCGGCAAAGATTATGCTGCTGCGCGACGGGCAGGTGATTCAAACGTGGCAAGCCACCAGCGAACTGGCCTCCGGTCAGCATACCGACGTGGATGCAGAGCCGGGAACGCACTTCTACTATCTTTGGGTCGAACAGTCCATGGCGTGGCGTACCCACCTCTCCAACGTCGCGCCTGCCTGGGGGCCGCGGGCGTGGTCTAGTCCCGTCTGGATAGAATACACGCCGTAGCCGCACCGAGAACTACTCCTTGACTGCGACTGGGTGAGATTCGATCACCTCGGTCATTGGTGCGTGTGGAGGCTTGCCAAACGCCTTCAGGTCCCGCAAGAACGGCACAATTCTTGCTTGGGGATGCTGGAGAGGCGGCCTTTCGAGCCAATGTGGTTTCGGATAGTGACGGCGACTGTAGTACAGTAGGGTTGAGTTTTGGTGAGTCTTGGCAAACTCGATTTGGCTTCAAAACAGCTATGAGGGCAGCGAGAAGTATGAGAGAAGATCCTTGTGGGAGAATTTCCTCACGTGAAGTGATCTCGCCGATTAGCCCAACTCTACCGGGGAGGCTACGTTGCAACCACTATTGATGTTCTCGTCTGCGGTCGTGCCGGGACTCATTCTCATGTGGTTCTTGCATACCCGTGAGAGTTTTCCACAACCACGCACGACTCTCTGGGCAACCTTTGGCCTGGGGGCGCTCATCACCCTCCCGGTCATTGTCCTTTTCTTTCCCTTATCAATCGTACTGTCGATAGTAGCAAGCGAAACCCAAAGCCCGCTGCTGTTCGCCCTGGTGCAGGCGTTTCTCACTTCGGCGATTCTCCAAGAGTCGTTCAAGTATTTGGTACTCTCCAACTTCTCGTGCCAGCACAAGCGATTGGCTGAGCCCTTTGACGGCGTCGTGTACGGTGTTGTTGCTTCGCTGGGCCTCGCGACGCTGGAATGTATCGCCTATGTCAGTGAAGGGGACGTAATTGGAGCGTTCTCGCGGGCGCTCACCTCGGTCCCGGTTCACTGCGCTCTGGGCGCGATCATGGGCTATTACATCGCGCAGAATGCGTTTTCCCCTACCCGTTGGGGCCGACATATGCTCCTGGCCTGGGTAGTGCCGGTAGTGCTGCACGGTCTGTACGACTTTCCCTTGCTGCTCGGGGCCTTGCCGCTACTGCCGCTCAGTTTAGTCGTCCTTGTCTTCGCGCTAGTATGGGCTGTGCGGCTTGTTCGCCGCGTCCAATCGGGCCAACGCCGCCGCAGCTTGGCGATATGGGGGGAGCTTGGCTCAAGACCCGGTCAATATAGTTCCCCACATGCCATAGCGCTCGATCCGCAGGGCAACATGTACGTTGCCGATACACTCAACAATCGTCTACAGAAGCTCTCTCCCGCAGGAGAACCAGTTGACCAGTGGGGCACAACCGGGCAGCGTGGGGGCGAGTATCGTTCGCCCCACGGCTTGACGATTGATGAAAGTGGTCAAATCTTCGTTGCCGACACGCTCAATCACAGGATCCAGAAGCTCTCCGCCGAGGGCGAAGCGCTGGCGCAGTGGGGCGAGCAAGGCGCAAAGCCGGGGCAGTTTCGCTCGCCCAGTGGGGTGGCAGTTGACGCTGCGGGCAGTATCTACGTGGCGGACACCGGCAATCATCGCATTCAGAAGCTCTCCGCGGAAGGTGAGTTGCAGGCCATTTGGGGGTCCGACGGCAGCGGGCCCGGTGAGTTCCGCGCTCCGGTTGGCATTGCGGTAGATGGTGAAGGGTGGGTGTACGTGACGGACTCGGGAAACCATCGCATTCAGAAGCTCTCACCCGAGGGTGAACCAAGCGCACAGTGGGGTGAGGAAGGCACTGAACCAGGGCAGTTTCGCAATCCGAGTGGAATTGCTTTGGACCAGCACGGCAGGATCTACGTCGCGGATACGTGGAACAACCGTGTGCAGGAGTTGTCCTCAGCCGGCGAACCGCTCTCCCAGTGGGGGCTACAGGTGGTCGGTCAAGCGGGGCAGTTCTCGGACCCTTGCGGGGTCGCCGTTGACGACCGCGATCACGTGTACGTCGCCGACACCGGCAACCACCGCGTCCATAAACTGCATCCGTTCCGCACCCTCATGGCGAGCCCCGCAGCGGGTGAAACAAGCGCACCTGAAGAGTCGCCTGCCTAGAATGGCTACACATTGCGGCACGCTTTTTGGCGGGTGAGACTGGCCCATTGGAAGAGACGCGCAGACCTTCCGCCTTCCTCGACTCAGGCAAGACTTCCGTTGCTCACGCGCATCTGAGATGCAAAAAGAACTCGCGAGTGCCGTGCTTGCCGGGGAGCGGGCTCTCGATTTCGGCCTTTACGGTAAGGTCGTTTGCGCTACACCAGGCAACAAAGGCGTCGCATATCCGGCGCCGCTTGTCTCTCTCGTGAATTGAACTGCCTCTTGCAGGTTCAACTGTGGCGACTTCGAACTGTGGTTTGAGCAAAACGACAAGATCTGCGTCAGCCCGCGTTAGCGTGCAGACGTGGGGCAGAACGAGACGCAGGGAAATGAAAGAAACGTCTACAACGGCGACTTGGGGCAGTATGGGAAGTTCGGTGAGGTCTCGAACGTCGGTTTGCTCAAAGACCGCGACCCTGGGATCCGACCGGAGATCCTGATGGAGTTAGTTGGTGCCCACGTCAACCGCATAGACCCGCTCCGCGCCCTGCTGCAGGAGTTGCCAGGTGAACCCGCCGGCGCCGCTGCCCACGTCGAGGGCTGTCTTGCCGGAGCAGTCTATGCCAAATTGCTCCAGCACGCCCGCCAGCTTGTGTTCGCCGCGCCCAATGCGAAGGGTGCTCTGTGGGTTCACGATTATTTGCGCTTCAGAGTCAACAAACGCAGCGGGTTTGGTGACCGTAAGGCCGTTAACTTGCACGCCTCCAGCGCGAATGGCGTAGGCGGCTTTTTCGCGGCTGGGGAAGTAGCGCTGCTCGACGAGGAGACGGTCGAGTCGCAGTGTCACTTTGGATCTTTCGCTTGGTTTAGCCATGCCTGAAGTTGAGTGATCCCTGTCGGTCTAACTCAGACAGGGCGGGCGAGATAACCACTCCCGGCGAAGGGCGGATTTACATTGACATAACTTCAGAAGCAATTCTGTGGAAAAGAAAACTCGCCACCCGGCCATCAGAGCGAGCACCGGGTGGCGAGCAGTCGTTTCCGCCAACGCTTAGTCTTCTACTTCCGCGATGAACTCGATCTCAACGGGGATGTTATTCGGTAGCGCGCCCATGCCGACCGCGGAGCGGGCGTGCTTACCCTTGTCGCCAAAGACCTCTACCAAGAGTTCGGAGCAGCCATTGATCACTTTAGGCTGGTCGGCAAAGTCCGGCGCGCTGTTGACCATGCCCAGCACCTTTACGATGCGCGACACTTTGCTGAGGTCGCCGGTCGCGGCCTTGAGGGCGCACAGAAGGTTGAAGGCCGTTTGCTGAGCGGCCTGGTAGCCCTCCTCGATGCCGTAACGCTCTCCCAGCTTGCCGTCATAGACAGTTGCGTTGGTATCGCCGGCGCGATTGGGACCCTGTCCTGACAGGTAGATCAGATTTCCCGTGCGCACCCAAGGGACATAGTTGGCGATAGGCGCGTTCGGTTCTTGGAGTTCGAAACCGAGTTCTTTGAGTTTTTCTTCCGGCGTCATGGTTGTCCTTTCCTTCAGTCCATACGTGCTTACTTAAGTGTACGAATGTGAGCGTGCACGTTCTGCATTGTACGGTGATGGCCGGTTGAGGTCAAAGCTGCACCCTATTTGCTGTGTCTAACGCACTTCCTGCGAATGTGCGCTTCTCAGGAGACCTATGGACAACTACGGACAGTGGCAAAAGACTATCTCCCTCTCCTCGGGGAGAGGGTCGGGGTGAGGGGAAATCTTGCAAATCAGGTCTTATCCCATATAAGGGAGACAAACCACTGAAATGAGACCAAAGCAGAGCAGATTCACCCTCACCCTAGCCCTCTCCCATCGAGGGAGAGGGGACTATCTCGCTTCGGCGAGGGTTACGCGAGGGTCTCCTTTACTGGAAACGTAATCGGCGCTCCCTGGCGGTCGGCGGACTGCACAATCGCGACGAGGATTTCCGTCACGCGCCGCCCGTCGTAGGGTCCTGAGATTTGGGGCAGGGTGCCGCGTCCTTCAACTAGCGCTATCAGTTCCTCTATCGCGGCGGCGCTGCCTGAGACCGCGGCCGTAGCCGGTGCGAGCGCCTGCACGCCATCGGCGATCTCGATTTCGGCGCCAATAGAGTTGCCCAAGCGAATCCGGCCCGTCTCCCCCGTCACTTCCAACTCGAAACCGGTTGCGGCGTTCTGCGAGCCCATGTAGAAGGCACGCACGCCGTTCGAGAAGAGGATGAAGGCGTTGGTGCCGGGGTCGGTGGCGGGGTCGTGACCGCCGTCTCCGGCATAGCACGGCCCGTAGTCGGCAAAATTGTCGTCAAAGCGTGCCGACAGCCATTCGGGCTCGCCGTCGGCAAAGAAGCAAATCGCATCCATCAGGTGCGTGCCGTTGCGAAAGAGCATGGCGCGGGCGCCGCCGAGCTTGCCGACGACCGTGCGCACCGGGCCGATGGCGCCGTTGCGGATCGCTGCCCGCGCCTCATACCACTGGGGCTGCCAGCGGCGGCTGTGATCGACGGACAGGAAGACGCCGTGCTTCTCGACGGCCGCAATCATGCGGTCGGCATCGGCGAGCGTTGTGGCGAGCGGTTTCTCGCAGAAGATGGCGCGCGCTCCGGCTTCCGCCGCGGCCACGGTGATGTCGGCGTGGCGGTCGTCCCCGGTCACCACGCTGACCATGTCGAGGTTTTCTTTGGACAGCATCTCCCGATAGTCCTCGTATTGGGTAATGCCCGGCCAGCGGTGCTGCCACTTGGAAACAAAGTCCTGCGTGCGCTCCGCTATAAGGTCGCACACCGCAACGATCTCCGTGGCGGGCACGCAATTGTAGCCCGCCGCGTGGGAGTGCGGCGCAGCCGCGCCCATAATCGGATGAGAAGACTCTTTGGCCGGCGCACTGGCGATGCCGGTGCAGCCGACGATTCCGACACGATAGGTAGCCACAGCATGACTCCTTTTGTGCAACGCCTAATGGCTATTAGGGGTGTAGCGTTTACGCGACCCGCGATTCGATGCTACAATTATAGTCGAATGCGGGCCCGTAGCTCAGTTGGGAGAGCGCGTGAATGGCATTCACGAGGTCGTCGGTTCGACCCCGATCGGGTCCACCAAACTGAATAAAATCAAGAACCTTCCTGATCCGGTTTGCCTTGACGGCATAGTCGTCAGAAAGGCAGCGGCCGAAGCCCCTGCAGTTGGCGCGTGAGCGTGGCCGGCACTCTGCCCTATTCTTCCTGGGCCCTGTGACCTGTTATGTGCTGGAGGGTGCGGCTGGCCGGACGGCTCGCTGGCGCCGGGTGCGCGGGCCGTTCAAAACGTTGCCGATGAACGTGTAACGGATGAACCACTGGTAGGTTATCAGCAGGACGCCGGTGACGCTGACGCAGGTCAAGATATACTTCAGGTGGTAGCTGATGGGCCAATCCACGAATACCCAATGGGCCACGATAACCAGCGGCAGGTGCGCCAAGTAAATCCAGTAGCTGGCGTCGGAAAGGTATCGCACCGTGAAGCTGGGGCTGGAAAGCAGCCAGCGGAACAGTCCCATCATGCCGAAGCACGTCAGCCAGGCAAAGGCCGTCTCTGCCAGGGCGCTCACCGCCGTCAGCGTGTTGCTGAACATCCACACGTGTTCGGGCAATTCGCCGTGAGTGAAGGGCTTGGCCTCAACCGCATATTCCCGCAGTAGGAGGAACCCGATGCAAAAGGTGACAGCCGCGGGCAGCAGGGCAACGGTCCACCAGCGGCGCACGGCAACGCCCTGCTGGTAGAAGAACGCGCCAAAGAAGTAGAAGCAGGAGTAGAAGACGAGAGTCGCCGGCTTGGGCAATATGCCCTGCATGGAATCCGCCCCGAAGACCGGCTCCTGCATCAACAGAGCGGCTACCACCGAGATTGGAATGACCAGCAGCCAGACCTTCGGGTTGCGGAACTCCACCCCCATTCGGACCATGATGATGAATGGGACAAGCATCAGCAGCAGGTTCCAGAGGAACCACAGGTGCATCGTGGCAAATACCCAGAGTATCGGCAGGACCCAGAAGGGGAAGTCATAGGGATGCTCCCGGCCCGAGGTCAGGGCCATGGCCACGGCGGTGAGCGGTACGATGGTGAAGCACCCGACGGCCAGCGGCAGCCCGATGCGTTTGAGGCGATGCATTCCCAAGGCACGGAGCCCTCGACGCTCCCACAGCAATACAGTAAACAGGCCGCTGAGCAGGTAGAACACCGGGGTCCGGAGGCCATGCGTGATGTCGAGAATGATGTGGTAGGTTGGGTCGTCGCCGACGGTCTTATCGTGCACCGGCCAGGGATATATCAACTCGGGCAGCACAAAGAAAGCCGCGTGCAGCGCGATGCCGAGCAAGGTGGCCACGGCGCGCAGCGCGTCCAGGTCATGGTACCGTGGAGCGGGTTGCGAGGCGTCCTTCATGATTCTTCCCTCCCTATTGCCGCCATCGCGTCACCCGGATCTTGAAGCTCCGGTTCGGAGTGGGCACAGGTATGGAATCCAGTTTCAACCGGTAGTCCGGCGGGTCCAGCGCAATTTCCGCCCGGTGCAGGATCGTCGCGTTGAGGAGCGCCATCTGGATCTTCGCCGCCCCCTGTCCCAGACAACTGTGCGGCCCGAAACCGAACGGCATGTATGCCCCGGGCCGTCCGTGCTCCCGGCGTTCCGGTAAAAAGCGGTCAATATCGAAACGGTGCGGATCGGGGTAGATCTCCGGGAGATGATGCGAAACCGGCATGGCCACCCACACCGCGGTGCCGGCGGGAATCCAGTAGCCGGCGAATTCGAAAGAGTTCGCCACCGAACGCACCATTACCGGCACGATGGGATGCAGCCGCAGCGTTTCCAAGATGGCCCGCTGCGTGACTGGCATGTCGTTTAACCCTGCCTCCGTTGGCGCGCCGTTGGCAAACAACTCATCGGCCTCGTCACGCACCTGCTCCAGGACGTCGGGATGCTTCAGCAGCGAGTAGAGCATGAAGGAAGTCGCTGCGGATGAGGTGTCCGCTCCGGCCAGAAATGGCCCCATGGAGTCAACGAACAGGCTCGCATCCGAGATGAAGTCCGGGGAAGAGCGCCGCATATCCATCAGGGTGTCCGAAAGGTTCGGCGTTTCCCCGACGCGCAGCGACGGCTCGTGGGCTGCCAGCACCCGCTCGAAGAGTTCTTCGACACGGCGGCGGGCGCGGCGCACCTTCGGCGTATGCGCCATGAACCTGGGGTACATTCTGGCCATGTAGACCATTTCCAGCGCGTGGATAAAGGTCAGAATGTCGTCAACAAACTCCCGGGGCGAGGCACCGGACATCAGTGTCCCCAGTTGAGTGACCACCATGCGCTGCACGGTGGGGAAAACTGAAACCGGACGGTCTTCCGGCCACTCCCGCATCTCGCTGTCTACGATGGAAACCGCATGGGGCAAATCCTTAAACGGTTGCCTGCGCGAATAGCCTTCCCGCATGGCGCGCCGCAGGCGAAGGTGCTCGGCGCCGTCCATCCCGGCGAGGGCCCTGGTTCCGCCGAATTGCTGGGCAAATCCCTGCCACGCCACATGATCGGTATGCAGATAGTCTTTGCCTTCCCGCATCAGGAAGTGATTGGCTTCCGGCCCCGCCAGCACCAGCCACTTCTTGCCTAGTAAGGAAATTTCAAATACCGGCCCCAGATTTTGGTACTGTTCCGCCAAGAAGCCATTGATGGTATTGCGGAATTGAAGCGCGTGGCCGATGAGGGGCAAGTGTCCCGACGCCCGGGGCCAGCCGCCGCCTTTTTCCTGTATGCCCCGGCGCCGGGCGTGGGCTTCCGCCAGCGTCAGGTTCCGGATCCCGTCCGTGACCGACCGGCTTATCAGCTCCAGTTGGGAAATCAGCTCAATCCGCTCGCGTCTTTCAGCGTACTCCTCAGGCAACAGCATCTGCTGGAATACATCGCAGGCATTGGCCAAACTGATGATGACGATGTCCCGGGTGTCGGGAATGTCGTCGCTGAAGATGGCGTGCAATACCCGGAGCCACACCTCCTTATCCCGCTGGCTGTCGGTAGCAGGGTAGCGCCGGGACCGGGCCACCAGCCGAGAGAGCGAGAAAAACCCTGTGTCGTCGGCCTCAACCACACCGGCCGCCGCCAGCCGTTCCAGCGTCTGGGTACGCAGTTCTTCCGATCGTTCGGCCACCCGCCGCACCCAAAACTCAGGGTTGCGCGGCCCGCCTTTCGATATCTCCACGATGTCGGATAGAACCGGGTCCAGCAGGTCATCGTCCAGCGGAGTCGGGTCGATCACTTCCAGGGTCTCAAGGCCGGTATCGGTGCGGCCCTGGAGGGCTAGTTCCAACAGCACCGCCCCGGCAAGCGCATAGCCCAGGGTGCGCGCCGGTACGCTGGTTGCTTCGCCGTTGTCCTCGTCCATAACCAGGAGCAGCAATTCCTCAGCAAGGTTGAACACTGTCGGTGGCTCCCTGTTGTCCTGGTGTCGGCGCAATGCTTGAACTCACCTTCGGGTACGGGGCCTGTTAACACGACCTGCTCCGCTAATGGAGCGTACCAATTTCGCGAGCGATTGTAAACAGAGTTAACATTGTAAATAGAGTTAGCATTGTAAACAGTGGACGCCACGATTCATTGTCTGATCCGCATGAAAATTACGTACTAGTCCATACGTATCGTATCGCCGCCACCGTACAGTCGGCATCCTCCTCAGCCGTCGTCACCGGCGGGATAGAGGCGCCGCCTGCTGGGATCCGGACCAAGAGATGGCGCCCTCGCTTGTTGCCGGGATGGTATTCGACATAACTTCCCACCGATCCCAGGGGTTAGCTTGGGATACTCCGGGATTGCCCGGTGATGGAGCAGTCCGGGGCCTTCGGAGGCAGTTTGCCAAAGGCGAATCCCGGTTTGATTTCACCAGCGAGGCAATCCCCCGCATCTGCTGATAACGGATTGGATTTGAGCCAATTGTGACGGGCCGGAGTCGAGCCGCCGGGCGTTGCTCGGGACCCCAGGGGAAGTCTACACCAAGTCACACCTCGCTTTTCGTGACGCCTTGGCTTCCTGCCCGGCCGGCCCTCCACATTTCCTCTTCTTTAGGTAGAGACTGGCTCCGGCTTCCTCAGCATCACGGAATAGCCCCTCTCTTCCACCAGGATGACAGGGGTAGATAAAATCATTCCGAGCGCAGCGTCGAACAGTCTTCGCTGACTTCGTCGAAGACGCGGAATCTAGAGATGTTGCTATTGCAGGGCTGTGCTTTAGATTCCGCGCTCTTAGCGACACTCCGCTGTGCTCCGCTCGGAATGACACGTGAATGCGATTATAGAATACGTACCCCTGTCAGGCATGCCCCCAGGGCGGGGTGACGTCGGAATCGGCCTCGGTTCTTGAATTCGTCCAGTCCGGTCCACCAAGCTGGAGAAAGTCGAGAACCCTCACGCTGAGGTTCCGGTTAGCGGTATAAAGGGGCCTTTGGTCTTAAGCCGTCTGGCGAAGGCCCCGTGACCTCCTCTCTCAGAATTACCCACCGACGAGCAAGTTTCCGGGACACCTCATCACGCTCCGGTGTGCTTCTTGCCCATCACAGCCGGCTTGAGTAAAGTACCACCAAGCTACGACGAGAGGCGCTGAGCGCGAAGCGTTCAATGGCTTTGCACTCGCACTGGTGAATCCCAGGGACCGGAGCTTCCCGCGTTGCAACTGCGCGGCTTCTCCATGAAAAACTAGGGAGTCAATAGGGAATTGTAAATGTTGACTAATTCG